>NZ_AP028654.1:0-650625 GCF_033097505.1 Helicovermis profundi
ATCCACATTTTTTGTTGATAACATGTGGATTATAATTATTTTAATAGTAAATTTTATAAAAATTATAATTTTTTTTATGCTTTATTCTTTAGGAGGATTTATGAACATCAAGGAAATATGGAAAAACACACTATTAGTAATGAAAACCGAAGTGACAGAAGTTAGTTTTAATACATGGCTTAAAACTATTGAACCAATTACAATCAATGAAAATGTATTTATCTTATCAATACCAAATACTTTCAATAAGGAAATTGTAGAAGGAAGATATTCCTCTTTAATTGCAAATGCCGTAAAGCAAATTACTAATAAAAACTATTTACTTGAATTTATAGTTCCTAGTGAAAGTTCTAGTACAAATTTAACAATTGATAAAGATATTGAGCGCACAAAAATTATTAATTCTAATCTTTTTGATAAACCAATACTTAATCCAAAATACATTTTTAACGAATTTGTAATTGGTAACAGTAATCGATTTGCTCATGCTGCTTCTCTTGCAGTTGCTGAGTCACCAGCTAAAGCATATAATCCTTTATTTATATATGGAGGGGTTGGACTAGGAAAAACTCATCTTATGCATGCTATAGGACATTATATTTTAGAAAAAAATCCTGCTGCAAAGGTTGTTTATGTCTCAAGTGAAAAATTTACTAATGAATTAATTAATTCTATAAAAGACGATAAAAATGTTGAATTTAGAAATCGATATAGAACTATCGATGTTTTATTAGTTGATGATATTCAATTTATCGCTGGTAAGGAAAGAACACAAGAAGAGTTTTTCCATACTTTTAACGCTTTATATGAAGCTAATAAACAAATAATAGTTTCAAGTGATCGACCACCAAAAAATATTCCTACTTTAGAAGAAAGATTACGTTCTAGATTTGAATGGGGATTAATTACTGATATACAGGCACCTGATTTCGAAACTAGAATCGCAATTCTAAGAAAAAAGGCAGAAACTGATAATATTCAAATTCCTAATGACGTATATGAATTTATAGCTAAAAATATTAAATCAAATATTCGTGAACTAGAAGGAGCTTTGACTAGAATTATTGCATATTCTTCTCTTACTAATAAAGAAATAAATGAAGATCTTGCGCTCGAAGCTTTGAAAGATATAATTTCTTCTTCTAAACCTAAAAAAATTGATTCTGAGTATATTATTAAATTTATTTCTGAATACTTTAATATTAAAGAAGTTGATTTAATTTCAAAAAAGAGAACTAGAACAATTTCATATCCAAGACAAATTGCTATGTATATTTGCAGAGAACTCACTGATTTATCACTTCCTAAAATTGGAGAAGAATTTGGCGGAAGAGATCATTCTACCGTAATTCATGCATATGATAAAATTTCAAATGAAATGAAAAACAATTTAGATACAAATAATAAAATTAATAAAATGATTAAAGATATACAAAATGAATAATTAACATAATTATGTTAGTTATTATTTATAAATTGTTTATAAGTTTTATCATTTTTTATATACTGTTTTTTATAAATATAACTATAGTTATTAACATGTTAATATTCTTTTAAATTGTTATCAAAACTATATTCTGTTCGTTATTAACATATTAACAGTGCCTATTACTATTACTATTTATTATTATTATATATATTTATCTCATTTATAACATTCTTTAAGGAGGTTATCCACATGAATTTCTCATGTAACCAAACTATATTATCTGATTCTATTAATATAGTTCAAAAAGCTGTTTCTTTAAAAACTACAAAACCGATATTAAAAGGAATTCTTTTAAAAGCCTATAATAACCAATTAAAGCTAGTAGGTAATAATTTAAGTATTGGTATTGAAAATACCATAGAAGCTAATGTAAAAAAAGAGGGATCAATAGTGATATCTTCAAAACTATTTGGAGAAATTATTAGAAAATTACCTAATGAAACTATTAACTTTAGTGTTAATGAAAATAACGTAATTGATATTACTTGTTTAAATACTAAATTTTCTATACAAGGTCAATCAGCTCTTGAATTTCCTGAAATTGAAGAAATAGATAATACTGAAGAATATGAAATTAATTCGCTTATATTTAAAAATATGATTCGTCAAACTATATTTGCAATAAGCTTAGATGATTCAAGACCTATACTTACAGGTTCGTTAATTGAAATAAAAAATGATAATTTATCAATGGTATCAATTGATGGATATAGATTATCATTAAAAAATATTTCAATTGATTCAGATTTTGTAAATAAAGCTGTAATACCAGGAAAAACATTAAGTGAAGTAAATAAAATATTATCTCAATTAAATGAAAATAATGAAAAAATAAAAATTTCTATAACTGATAAGCATATAATGTTTAACATAGAAAAAATTAAAATAATATCAAGATTATTAGATGGAGAATTTATTAAATATGATCAAATTATTCCAAATGAATTTAATAGTATTGTAAAAATTAATACTTCTGAATTACTGCGTAGCATAGAAAGGGCTTCTCTTTTAGCAATAGAAAGTAAAAGTAATACAATAAAAATGATATTTAAAAACTCTAATTTAAATATATCTACTAATGTTGAAATAGGTAGTGTTGATGAAAATGTAGATATCGAATTAAAAGGTAAAGAAATTGAAATAGGTTTTAATCCTAAATACTTAATGGATGCACTAAAAATTATAGACAGTGAAGAAGTAATAATGAAACTTACTACAAGTGTTAGTCCTTGTATAATTAAACCAGTTGATGACGAAAGTTATACTTATTTAATTTTACCAGTTCGATTATCATAAAGTAATTTTAAGCATAAAATTAATGGAGGAAAAATGAAAGTTATTGAAATAAAAACAGAATTTATAAAATTGGATCAATTTTTAAAATTTTCAAATGTTATTGGCTCTGGTGGAATAGCAAAATTAATAATAAAAGATGGTCTTGTAAGAGTTAATGATGAAGTGTGCCTTCAAAGAGGAAAGAAAATAAGAAATAATGACTTAGTAGAAATAAGTTTTTATGATGATAATGGAAATATTGATAAAATTATAAAATTAAAAGTTAAACAAATATAATAAGTTGAAAGTAGGAATTTTTCCTACTTTTTAATTTGTTATGAGCTTAAACACTTTCAGCGCTTTGCCACGGGCTTTTAGCCCTATGCAAAATTATAAAATAATTCGTTTTCGTGAGTTAACTCACTACACTACTTATTTTATAATTTTACGCACTGCTTTTATTTTTCGCGAGATTTGTTTATTGCTTTTTAAAAGTGTATAATGGAGTAGTTTAGAATTGCATTTATTTTGCATAATAATAGGAGTGAGAAGTGTATATTAAAGAGATCAAACTTATAAATTTTAGAAATTATGAAGAATTAAAAATTGATTTTTCTAATAACGTTAATATTATTATGGGAAATAATGCTCAAGGGAAGACTAATTTAATTGAATCTATTTATTTATCAGGGTTTGGTAAATCCTTTAGAACTTCAAAAGAAAATGATATTATTAATATAAATAAAGATTTTTTATTTGTTAGAATTACATTTGTAAAAAAAAATAGAGAAAATACTATTGAATACAAAATAATAAATAATAAAAAAAAGGAAATTAAAATAAATAATAATAGTATAAAAAAAATTTCAGATTTACTTGGAATAATAAATATTGTTATTTTTTCTCCAGATGATTTAAAATTGATTAAAAATTCTCCTTTAGAAAGAAGAAAATTTATTGATAGAGAATTAAGTCAAATGAATAATGCGTATTGTAAAAATTTAATAGAATATCATAAAATTCTAAATCATAGAAATAAACTGCTTAAACAAATATTTTTTAATAATAAATTAAAAGATACTTTAGATATATGGAATAAAAAATTAGTTGAAATTGGGATTGTTATAATTATAAAAAGAAGAGAATTTATAAAAAATTTATCTTCTATATCAAATAAAATTCATAAAAATATTACTAATAATTTAGAAAATCTAAGTATTATATATGAACCAAATATAAAAAGTAGTTTATCAAACAATAATAAAAATATAGAAATTGAATTTAGTGAATTATTAACTAAAAATATTGAAGTAGATATAAAAAGAGGTTATACTTCAATTGGTCCACATAGAGATGATATAAGTTTTTTTATTAATGATATAGATGTAAAAAAATATGGATCACAAGGTCAACAGAGAACTTCAGTACTTTCATTAAAATTATCTGAAATAGAATTAATTTACAATGAAACGAAAGAATATCCTATTTTGTTACTTGATGATGTTATGAGTGAATTAGATATAAATAGACAGAATGATTTAGTTAAAACTTTAAATAAAGTTCAAACTATAATAACCACAACAGATGTTAATAATATTCATATAAATAATATTAATAAATCAACTTTATTCAAAGTTGATTCTGGAAAAATAGTAAAAATATAGTCTGGGGGTAAAAATGACTAATAAAGTAAATCAGGAGTATAATGCTGATCAAATACAAGTTTTAGAAGGACTTGATCCAGTTAGAAAAAGACCGGGAATGTATATTGGTTCAACAAGTTCAAGAGGATTACATCATTTGGTTTACGAAATTGTAGATAATAGTATTGATGAAGCAATGGCAGGTTTTTGTAGTGAAATTGATGTCATAATAGGAAAAGACAATACCATTAGTGTTACAGATAATGGTAGAGGTATGCCAGTAGATATGCATCATAAATTAAAAAAATCTGCAGTTGAAGTAATACATACAGTACTTCATGCAGGTGGAAAATTTGGCGGCGGCGGTTACAAGGTATCTGGTGGTCTTCATGGTGTAGGTGCATCAGTAGTAAATGCACTTTCTGAATGGTTTATTGTAGAAGTAAAAAGAAATAATAAAATTTATGAGATAAAATTTGAAAGAGGAAAAAAAACAAGTGATTTAAAAGTTATTGGAGAAACTGATATAACTGGTTCAAAAACAATATTTAAACCAGATCATTTAATTTTTGAAAATTTAATTTATGATTATTCTATTTTAGAACATAGATTAAGAGAATTAGCTTTTTTAAATAAAGGTATAAAAATAAATCTTTCAGATGAAAGAAATGAGGAAATTAAGAAAATTTCTTTTCATTATGAGGGTGGAATAAAAGAATTTGTTAGCTATTTAAATAAAAATAGAACTACTATCCATGAAAAAATAATATATGGAGAGCAAGTTAATTTAAAAAATAGTGTTGAAATTTCTCTTCAATACACAGATGGATATAATGATAATGTTTTTACTTTTGCTAATAACATAAATACGCACGAAGGTGGAGTTCACTTAAGTGGATTTAAAAGTGCATTAACTAGATCAGTTAATGATTATGCAAGAAAAAAAGGTATTTTAAAAGAAAAAGATGATAATCTTAATGGTGAAGATATAAGAGAAGGTATTACAGCAATAATATCAGTTAAACTTGAAGATCCTCAGTTTGAAGGACAAACTAAAACAAAGCTTGGAAATAGCGAAATTAGAGGAATTGTAGAATCTTTTACTTTTAGTATGGTATCAGATTATTTAGAAGAAAATCCTATTGAAGCAAAAGTAATAATAGAAAAATGCCAAAGAGCTGCAAAAGCAAGAGAAGCTGCAAGAAAAGCAAGAGAATTAACAAGAAGAAAAGGTTTACTTGATGGTTTTACACTTCCTGGTAAACTAGCAGATTGTTCTGAGAAAGATCCTAGTCTTTGTGAAATATATATTGTCGAAGGGGATTCTGCCGGTGGTTCTGCTAAACAAGGTAGAAATAGAGCAACTCAAGCAATACTTCCTCTAAGAGGAAAAATTTTGAATGTTGAAAAATCTAATTTTGCTAGAATATTTAATTCTACTGAAATTAGAGCAATGATTACAGCATTTGGATGTGGAATAGGTGATGAATTTAATATAGAAAAACTAAGATATCATAAAATTGTTATAATGACGGATGCCGATGTAGATGGAGCTCATATTTCAACACTTCTTTTGACATTTTTATTTAGATATATGAGACCATTAATTGATAACGGTTATATTTATATAGCACAACCACCACTTTATAAAGTTAAAAAAGGGAAAACAGAGCATTACACATATTCTGATAAAGAGTTAGAATTATTATTAGCAGACATAGGAAAAACAGGAATAAGTATTCAAAGATACAAAGGTCTTGGAGAAATGAATCCTGAACAACTTTGGGATACTACTATGGATCCAGAAACAAGAACTATGATTAAAATAAATATAGATGATGCTATTGATGCTGATTTAACTTTTTCCACATTAATGGGTGAAAAAGTTGAGCCTAGAAGAGAATTTATTGAAGAAAATGCTAAGTATGTTACAAATTTAGATTTTTAGAGGGGTAATAATTTTGGAAAATAGAGATAAAATTATTAATATTGATATTAGTAAAGAAATGAAAAAATCTTATATTGATTATGCTATGAGTGTAATTGTTAGCCGTGCACTTCCAGATGTTAGAGATGGATTAAAACCAGTTCATAGAAGAATATTATATTCTATGAATGAAAATAATTTTACTCCAGAAAAACCACATAGAAAATCAGCGCGTATTGTCGGTGATGTACTTGGTAAGTATCATCCACATGGTGATTCTTCTGTTTACAATGCCATGGTTAGAATGGCTCAAGAATTTTCTATTAGACATCCATTAATTGATGGACATGGTAACTTTGGATCTATTGATGGAGATAGTGCAGCTGCAATGAGGTATACTGAAGCAAGGATGACAAAACTTGCAACAGAAATGCTTAGAGATATAGAAAAAAATACAGTTGATTATACAATGAATTTTGATGAAACTTTAAAAGAACCTGTTGTACTTCCATCTAGATTTCCTAATCTATTAGTAAATGGTTCAAATGGTATTGCTGTTGGTATGGCAACGAGTATTCCTCCACATAATTTAGGTGAAATAATTGATGGTACAATAAGATTAATTGATTTTCCCGATAGTAATGTAGAAGATTTAATTGAGATTGTAAAAGGACCTGATTTTCCAACTGGTGCTACTATTATGGGAATGGAAAGTTTTAAAAAAGCTTATAGAACTGGAAAAGGTAGTGCTGTAGTAAGAAGTAAAATAGATATAGAAGAAATAAGAAAAAACAAAATGGCAATTATTGTAACAGAAATTCCATATCAAGTAAATAAATCAAAATTGCTTGAAAATATTGCTGATTTAGTTAAGAATAAAAAAATTGATGGTATTACTGATTTAAGAGATGAAAGTGATAGAAATGGAATTAGAGTTGTAATTGAACTAAGAAAAGATGCAAATGCAAATGTAATATTAAACAAATTATATAAACATACTCAATTGCAGAGTACATATTCAATGAATCTAATTGCATTAGTAGATGGAGTTCCAAAATTATTAAATTTATATCAAATACTTTATTACTATTTAGAACATCAAAAAGACGTTGAAACTAGAAGAGTTAATTTTGATTTAAATAAAGCAGAAGCGAGATCACATATATTAGAAGGTTTAATAATAGCATTAAGTAATATAGATGAAATTATAAAATTAATAAGAGGTAGTAATAGTACGGCAGAAGCAAAAAAAAGCCTAATTGAAAGATTTGAATTATCAGAAATTCAAGCTCAGGCTATTTTAGATATGAGGCTTCAAAAATTAACTGGACTTGAAAGAGGTAAGATTGAATCAGAACATAAAGAATTACAAAAATTAATAAGTCATTTAATTGAAATTATTCAAGATGAAAAATTACTATTAGCTATTATAAAAGAAGATTTAATAAGAATAAAAAATAAATTTAATGATGAACGAAGAACAAAAGTCGAATTTATGATGGATGAAATTGATTTAGAAGACTTAATAGAAGAAGATGAAGTTGTAGTTACTCTAACACATAAAGGCTATATTAAGAGAGTTTCTTTAAAAGAATATAGCTCACAAAAAAGAGGTGGAAGAGGAAAAGCTGGAATGATAACAAAAGATGAAGATTTTCTAGAACACATCTATACTACATCTACACATGATTATATTTTATTTTTTACTAATCTAGGTAAAGTTTATAGACTAAAAGGTTATAATATTCCTGATGGTTCAAGAATTTCAAAAGGGACAGCAGTTGTTAATTTACTGGAATTAGATAGTGATGAAATAGTAACATCAATTATACCTATAAAAGATTTTGAAAAAGGTTATTTAATGCTTTGTACTAAAAATGGTATTGTTAAAAAAACTTTACTAAATAAGTATGATACATCAAGAAAGTCAGGTTTAATTGCAGTAAATTTAAAAGAAAATGATGAACTTATATCTGTAAAAGTTACAGATGGTAATGATGAAATTATGATAGTAACTGAAAAAGGTAAATCAATTAGATTTAAAGAATCTGATGTTAGAGAAATGGGAAGAACTGCTACTGGAGTTATTGGAATTAGACTTGATAATAGTGACAAAGTAGTTATGCTTGAAAAAATTAAAGAAGAATCTAAACTACTTGTTGTAAGTAAAAATGGTTATGGAAAACGAACTAAATTGAAAGAGTATAAAGTTCAATCTCGTGGTGGTAAAGGTATAAAAACTTACAATGTAAGTGCTAAAACTGGAAATTTAATAGGTGCGTTAATTGTTAATGAAGATGATGAACTTATTATTATTAATAATAATGGAATACTTATTAGAATAATAGTTTCAGAAATTTCCGTTTCAGGTAGAGCTACAAGTGGTGTTACACTTATGAGAACGGATAAAGAAAATTATGTAGTATCTATTGCTAAAGTAATAGAAGAAGAAGAAGAAGAAATTGAAATAAAAATAGAAGAATAATGTTTAAAAATGAAAAAAGGGGTTATATATTAATTATAACCCCCTTTAATATGTTTTAGATATTTGAATCCGTAAGGATTCTTTTTTTTGTTTGAATAAAAATTTTACTTATAAATATAAAATAATACTAACTTTTTATTCGACATCAATATTTTTATGATATTATATAATAAAAAGGAAAAGATAGGAGGAATAATTTTGTCACTTGTAATTAATAAAAATTTAATTGAATCTGAGGATATTTGGTCTATTGATTTAGAAGGCGATGTTGATATTAATACATCTAATAAACTTAAAGAAGAAATTAATAGTTTATTAGATGAGAGAGAAGCAAATGTAGAATTAAATTTTAAGGAATTATCTTATATAGATAGTACAGGCCTTGGGGTGTTAATTAGTATATTAAAAAGAGTTAAAAAAAATGAAAATAAAATAGTTGTAAAAAATTCGAAGAAAAATGTTTTTAAACTTTTTAAAATTACAGGATTAGATAAAGTATTTGAATTAAAATAATTATTAAGAGGTGAAATAAAAAATGAAAGATAGTATTTTAATTTCATTACCATTGAAATCAGAATATATTAGTGTTGCAAGATTAACGGCTTCAATAATTGCAAATAAAGTAGGTTTTGATATAGAAGAAATTGAAGATATAAAAGTTGCAATAGGTGAAGCATGTAATAATGCAGTTCTACATGCTAATAAAGAAGGAGAGTTTAATATTAAGTTTGAAGTAAGTGAAAATACATTTGAAGCTGAAATAATTGATAATGGAAGAGGTTTTGAATATAATAATTATAAAACTCCAGATTTAGAGAATCCAAAAGATCATGGTTTAGGAATTTTTATTATGAAAAGTTTAATGGATAATGTGGAAGTTAATTCTATAAAAAATATTGGAACTTCAATAAAATTAACAAAAACATTAATAGGAGTACAATAATTATATTTAATTAATTAATTAATTAGGGGCTGATTAAATGGATAGTGTAACAACCTCAAATATTAATATCGATATTAAATCAATAGATATGAGTAATTTAAAAAGTATAGATGCAAAATTACTTTTTAGAATTTATAAAGATTCTAAAAGCATTGATATTCGAAATGAATTAATAAAGAGATATATTTATATAGCAGAAATTCTTTCTAAAAAATATATAAATAAAGGTATAGACTATGAAGATCTTTTTCAAGTCGCGTCTTTAGGTTTGATTTATGCAATAGAAAGATTTGATGTAGATAGAGGTTTTGAATTTTCAAGTTTTGCAACACCTACAATAATTGGTGAAATAAAAAAGTATTTTAGAGATAAAGGTTGGTCAGTAAGAGTACCAAGAAGAATTCAAGAACTATCTAAAAAAATAATTTTCGCTAAAAGTAAATTACAACAAGAACTTCAAAAAATTCCTAAAATTAAAGATATTGCAGAATATTTAAATTGTACCGAAGAGCAAGTTCTAGAAGCTATGGAAGCTTCACAAGTCTATACGCCAAAGTCATTAGATATAAGTTATGACAGTAAAGGTGATGATAAAGATATTCAATTACTTGACATTGTTGGTAAAGAAGATAAATATTTTGATGTATTTGAAAATAAAGATTTTATTGATAAATGTTTTATGAAATTAAATGAAGTAGAGAAAAAAATTATCTATGGTAGATTTTTTGAAAATAAAACTCAAATACAAATAGCAAATGAATTAAATGTGTCACAAATGACGATTTCTAGAATGGAGAAAAAAGTAATAAAAAAATTTAGAAAAGAGTATTTGAAAATTAGTGAAATATAAATAAAAAGAAAGAAAAATGAAAAAGAATTTCATTTTCCTTTCTTTTTTTAGTATGATGATTTTTTAAAATGTTATAAAGCCCATATTTTTTTTTGCTTTATCAAGAACTTTAGTTGCAACTTCATTTGCTCTTTTTGAACCTTCTTTAAGCACATCAAAAGCTTCACCACTTTTTAAAATTCTAGTATAATCATTTTGAATAGTAAATAAAGAATCATTAATTGTATTAACAAGATCTTTCTTTAAATTTCCATAACCTTGATTAATATACTTAGTTTCTAATTCTTCAATAGAAATATCAGTAAGGCTTGAATATATAGTTAATAAATTACTTACACCAGGTTTATTAGCTAAATCATATTTAATTAACATTTCACTATCAGTTGTAGATTTCATAATTGATTTTTTAACTTTATTTGGAGAGTCTAATAAAGAAATTTTACTATGAGTATTAGGATTACTTTTACTCATTTTTGTTGTAGGATCATCTAAAGACATGATTCTAGCACCTTTTTTAGATATTAAAGGCTCAGGTATAACAAATGTGTCTCCAAATTTATTATTAAATCTAATGGCTATATCTCGAGTTAGCTCCAAATGTTGTTTTTGATCATCACCGACAGGAACATAGTTGGTATCATAAAGAAGTATGTCAGCAGCCATTAAAATAGGATAAGTGTATAAACCTGTAGAAAAAGCTTTTTTTCCTTTGCTTTTTTCTTTAAATTGCGTCATTCTACTTAGTTCGCCTAAGTATGTGTTACATTGTAAAAGCCAAGCTAATTCAGCATGTGCGGAAACTTGAGATTGTAAAAACAAAGTTGACTCGTTTGGATTTATACCAATAGCCATATATAATGCAGCAAGTTGTAGTGAATTTTCATATAATTTTTTTGGATCTTGTGGGACAGTTATTGAGTGTAAATCAACAACACAGTAGTAACAGTCTTTATATTTTTGAAGATTTACAAAATTTTTCATAGTAATATAATTACCTAAAGTGATTTCTCCAGAAGGTTGAACGCCAGATAAAACTCTTTTCATAAAGTACCTCCTTAATAGTTATTAAATTCAATAGAATTTTTTATTTAGTCTTAATGGTATTATATATATTTTCAGATTTAAAAACAAGATATTTAAAATATGAAAATATATAGAAGTAAGTGAATAAAAAAATTGACTTATAAATTCTAAACAATACTCTTTTGAGTTTAGAATATCCAATTTCAAAAATGAGGCAGATTAGAATTTTAAGTATTTAAAAAAACTATATTAATGTAAGAAAAAGAAAAATTATATAATTACTATTAATAAAAGTATTAGATTTATAATATCATAAAAAAAGTGTTGACATTGAATAATAATAATGATATTCTATAACAGTTGCTGATGAGAGCGAGAGCGAGTCAAGGCAACAAAGAAAGTTTTAAGAAATAAAAAAAACATGTTGACAAAGCAAATGAAAATGTGTTATGATTATTGAGTCGTCCGGTGAGGAAGACAAAGAAAAATTGAACTTTGAAAACTGAACAGTAAAAACGTAAGGTTTGATAGAATTAACGAGTAGTTTTAATTTATCGACGAGCGAAATGAAGGAATGTATTTAATACATGACTGAGTTGAGTGAGGAAGAGAAATTAAAAATACGAAGTAAATTGTATTAAACAAGCGGAACCTAGTCAAAATGATGAAGGAAACAAACTTGCGAGCAAGTATAAAAAACGAACTTGAAGAAACAAGTATAAAAACGCCAGCAAATTTTTTTAAGAGTTTGATCCTGGCTCAGGATGAACGCTGGCGGCGTGCCTAACACATGCAAGTCGAGCGTGAAGTTAATGAATGAACCTTCGGGCGAATGAATTGATGGAAAGCGGCGGACGGGTGAGTAACGCGTGGGTAACCTACCCTATACAAAGGGATAGCCACTGGAAACGGTGATTAATACCTTATAAGACCACAGAATTGAGTGATTCAGTGGTAAAAGCTCCGGCGGTATAGGATGGACCCGCGTCTGATTAGCTAGTTGGTAGAGTAACGGTTTACCAAGGCGACGATCAGTAGCCGACCTGAGAGGGTGATCGGCCACACTGGAACTGAGACACGGTCCAGACTCCTACGGGAGGCAGCAGTGGGGAATATTGCACAATGGGCGCAAGCCTGATGCAGCAACGCCGCGTGAGTGATGAAGGCTTTCGGGTTGTAAAACTCTTTTCTAAGGGAAGATAAAAGACGGTACCTTAGGAATAAGCACCGGCTAACTACGTGCCAGCAGCCGCGGTAATACGTAGGGTGCAAGCGTTATCCGGAATCATTGGGCGTAAAGGGTGCGTAGGTGGTTTAACAAGTCAGAAGTGAAAGGCAACGGCTCAACCGATGTAAGCTTTTGAAACTGTTAGACTTGAGTGCAGGAGAGGAAAGTGGAATTCCTAGTGTAGCGGTGAAATGCGTAGATATTAGGAGGAACACCAGTGGCGAAGGCGACTTTCTGGACTGTAACTGACACTGAGGCACGAAAGCGTGGGGAGCAAACAGGATTAGATACCCTGGTAGTCCACGCCGTAAACGATGAATACTAGGTGTCGGGAGTCGAATCTCGGTGCCGGAGCTAACGCATTAAGTATTCCGCCTGGGGAGTACGTACGCAAGTATGAAACTCAAAGGAATTGACGGGGACCCGCACAAGCAGCGGAGCATGTGGTTTAATTCGAAGCAACGCGAAGAACCTTACCAAATCTTGACATCTATATGACCTATTCTTAATCGAGTATTTCTCTTCGGAGACATATAAGACAGGTGGTGCATGGTTGTCGTCAGCTCGTGTCGTGAGATGTTGGGTTAAGTCCCGCAACGAGCGCAACCCCTATTTTTAGTTGCCATCAGGTCAAGCTGGGCACTCTAGAGAGACTGCCGGTGACAAACCGGAGGAAGGTGGGGATGACGTCAAATCATCATGCCCCTTATGATTTGGGCTACACACGTGCTACAATGGTCGGTACAACGGGCAGCTAAGGAGTGATCTGGAGCGAATCCTAAAAAGCCGATCTCAGTTCGGATTGTAGGCTGCAACTCGCCTACATGAAGTTGGAGTTGCTAGTAATCGTGAATCAGAATGTCGCGGTGAATGCGTTCCCGGGTCTTGTACACACCGCCCGTCACACCATGGAAGTTGGGGGCACCCGAAGCCGGTGATCTAACCACGTAAGTGGAGGAAGCTGTCGAAGGTGAAATCAATGACTAGGGTGAAGTCGTAACAAGGTAGCCGTATCGGAAGGTGCGGCTGGATCACCTCCTTTCTAAGGAGACTAAAGGTTTATTACTGTTCAGTTTTGAAAGTTTAATACTTTCAAACTAAAAAGATGATTTGTGAAGTAAGTGACACAGAAGTGTCAAGCAAATTATCACAAATTATGGGGGCGTAGCTCAGTTGGGAGAGCACCTGCCTTGCACGCAGGGGGTCAGGAGTTCAAGTCTCCTCGTCTCCACCATAGATGCAAAGTTATAACGAAAAATCATGATATTACAACAATGTTATAATATCATGGTGGAAAATATAATGATGCATTTGCTAAATACAACTTTAATAAGTAGTTGTATGATGCATTCGCTAATACAACTAAAAAAACTGTTGTATGATGCGTTCGCTAAACTAATGTTTAGCTCTTCGCGCTAACGCACGAAATCAAATTTTAAATTATACGCATTATACAAATAAATTTGTAAATGCTTAATAAGTTAAAATTTGGCATCTGCTAAAAGTTCGCGCATATTGTTCTTTGAAAACTGCATATGGATAAAAAACGAGAAGACAAAAGAAACAAATGAAACAAGTTTAAAAAGCGAAAGCTGTTTAAATAAAGTTATTACTATTAAAGTAGTAACACTCATCGTTTAACGAAGTTTATGCAAATAAATTAGTTAAACAAAAGGTTTTCATTAAAATTTACGAACAGTTCAAGGAAACGATGAGCTAAAAAGCGCGCGTATCTAATACGCAAGTGATTTAGCGAAGAGATGACGAAGAAATGTGAAGTAAATTATAATGAAAAAAAAGGTCAAGAGAATAAGAGCATAGGGCGGATGCCTTGGCACTAGGAGCCGATGAAGGACGTGGTAAGCTGCGAAAAGTTTCGGGGAGCTGCAAGCGAGTGTAGATCCGGAAATGTCCGAATGGGGAAACCCGGCTAGTTTAATAACTAGTCATCCATAACTGAATAAATAGGTTATGAGAAGGAAACTCAGGGAACTGAAACATCTAAGTACCTGAAGGAAGAGAAAGAAAAATCGATTCCCTAAGTAGCGGCGAGCGAACGGGGAAGAGCCCAAACCGACATCTACGGAAGTCGGGGTTGTGGATAGAGAATAAAGTGATGGAGGTAGTCTAGCCGAATCGTATGGGAATGCGAACCGAAGATGGTGAAAGTCCAGTAGGCGAAAGATGAAGACCCGCGACTCTAATCCAGAGTACCACGGAGCACGTGAAACTTTGTGGGAAACAGGGAGGACCATCTCCCAAGGCTAAATACTACCTAGTGACCGATAGAGAATAGTACCGTGAGGGAAAGGTGAAAAGAACCCCGGGAGGGGAGTGAAAAGAACCTGAAACCCTATGTTTACAAGCACCGGAAGTTCCATACGAGAACAACCGGGTACTTTTTGTAGAACGGGCCAACGAGTTACGATATGTAGCGAGGTTAATTGTTTAAGACAAGGAGCCGAAGCGAAAGCGAGTCTTAAGAGGGCGAATTAGTTGCATGTCGTAGACCCGAAACCGGGTGACCTATCCATGAGCAGGGTGAAGCAAAAGTAAAATTTTGTGGAGGCCCGAACCCATATCTGTTGAAAAAGGTTGGGATGACTTGTGGATAGCGGAGAAATTCCAATCGAACTCGGAGATAGCTGGTTCTCCCCGAAATAGCTTTAGGGCTAGCCTTAAATGATGAGATCCGGAGGTAGAGCACTGAATGGCCTAGGGGTTTTCACCGACTACCGAAGCCTATCAAACTCCGAATGCCGGAATCTTTAATTTAGGAGTCAGACTACGTATGATAAGATTCGTGGTCGAAAGGGAAACAGCCCAGACCAACAGCTAAGGTCCCAAAATGTAGATTAAGTGGGAAAGGATGTGCAGTTGCTTAGACAACTAGGATGTTGGCTTAGAAGCAGCCACTCATTTAAAGAGTGCGTAATAGCTCACTAGTCGAGTGATTGTGCGCCGAAAATTACCGGGGCTAAAATCTACTACCGAAGCTTTGGCATATACTATCGTATATGGGTAGGGGAGCATTCTGCATGGAGCGAAGCAGTACCGTAAGGAGCTGTGGACTTTGCAGAAGAGAGAATGTTGGCATGAGTAGCGAGAGGCAGGTGAGAATCCTGCCCACCGAAAACCTAAGGGTTCCTGAGGAAGGTTCGTCCGCTCAGGGTAAGTCAGGACCTAAGGCGAGGACGAAAGTCGTAGTCGATGGACAACAGGTAAAGATTCCTGTACCACCGTTTATTGTATGAAAGAAGTGGTGACACAGAAGGATAGGTTAAGCGTACGAATGGAAGAGTACGTCCAAGCACAGAGTTAGATATGTTAGGTAAATCCGGCGTATTGTTCATATGATGTGTGATGGGGAGTGAAAAACAAGTAACGAAGTAACTGATTTCACACTGTCAAGAAAAGCCGCTATTTAGATAAAAGGTGCCTGTACCGTAAACCGACACAGGTAGGTAGGTAGAGAATACTAAGGTGAGCGAGATAACTATTGTTAAGGAACTCGGCAAAATGACCCCGTAACTTCGGGAGAAGGGGTGCCGATCTAGGTTCAGAGCTAAGGTCGGCCGCAGAGAATAGGCCCAAGCGACTGTTTACCAAAAACACAGGTCTCTGCTAAATCGAAAGATGAAGTATAGGGGCTGACGCCTGCCCGGTGCTGGAAGGTTATGAGGAGATGTTAGCGTAAGCGAGGCATTGAATCGAAGCCCCAGTAAACGGCGGCCGTAACTATAACGGTCCTAAGGTAGCGAAATTCCTTGTCGGGTAAGTTCCGACCCGCACGAAAGGCGTAACGATTTGGGCGCTGTCTCAACAATAGACTCGGTGAAATTGTAGTACCGGTAAAGATGCCGGTTACCCGCAGCAGGACGGAAAGACCCCGTGGAGCTTTACTGCAGCTTGGCGCTGGACTTTGATATATAATGTACAGAATAGGTGGGAGACTGTGATACATGAACGCCAGTTTGTGAGGAGTCGCCTTTGGGATACCACCCTTTGTATATCAGCGTTCTAACCTGGTACCGTGATCCGGTACAGGGACAATGTCAGGCGGGCAGTTTGACTGGGGCGGTCGCCTCCCAAAGAGTAACGGAGGCGCTCAAAGGTTCCCTCAGAATGGTTGGAAATCATTCAAAGAGTGCAAAGGCAGAAGGGAGCTTGATTGCGAGACATACAGGTCGAGCAAGTACGAAAGTAGGACTTAGTGATCCGGCGGTACCGAATGGAAGGGCCGTCGCTCAACGGATAAAAGCTACCCCGGGGATAACAGGCTTATCTCCCCCAAGAGTCCACATCGACGGGGAGGTTTGGCACCTCGATGTCGGCTCGTCTCATCCTGGGGCTGAATTAGGTCCCAAGGGTTGGGCTGTTCGCCCATTAAAGAGGCACGCGAGCTGGGTTCAGAACGTCGTGAGACAGTTCGGTCCCTATCCGCTGTGGGCGCAGGAAATTTGAGAGAATCTGTCCTTAGTACGAGAGGACCGGGATGGACATACCAATGGTGTATCAGTTGTTCTGCCAAGAGCATAGCTGAGTAGCTAAGTATGGAAAGGATAAGCGCTGAAGGCATCTAAGCGCGAAGCCCCTCTTAAGATAAGATTTCCCATCACTTCAAGTGAGTAAGACCCCAGGTAGAAAATCTGGTTGATAGGTCTAGGGTGAAAGTGCAGCAATGTATGAAGCTGATAGATACTAATAGGTCGAGGTCTTGACCACAAGAAAAAAACGTTTAATCCATATGCAGTTTTGGAAGAACAATTCCAAATATATTTGATAGAATTTACGAGTAATTCGAGATATTAACGAGTGGAAAGAATGAGCGTATTAAATACGTGAATGAAAGACACGAGGAAAATAACGAAGAAAGACGAAGTAAATTGTAGCAAATGAATCTAGTGATGATGGCAAGAAGGCTACACCTGTACCCATACCGAACACAGAAGTTAAGCTTCTTAGCGCCGATGGTACTTGGGGAGCAGTCCCCTGGGAGAGTAGGTCGTTGCTAGTTTTCGAAAGAAAAAAGCGGTGCAACAAAAAACAGAAAACACATAATACAAGCTTGCTTGTAAATTATGTGTTTTCTGTTTTTTGTTATAGCGACTAAAGGAGCGACAAGGCAAAGCAAAGCTTGGCCGGTGCACCGCAATATAGGAGTAGCGATATAATAATTGATAATACAAGCTTGTTTGTAAATTATATTCTTCTTTCTTTTTGTTATAGTGACTGAAAGGAACGACAAGGCAAAGCGAAGCTTGGCCGGTGCGCCGCAATATAGGAGTAGCGATACAATAATTGATAATACAAGCTTGTTTGTAAATTATATTCTTCTTTCTTTTTGTTATAGTGACTAAAAGGAACGACAAGGCAAAGCTTGGCTGGTAACCGATGAATAATAGTAACGATAGAAATTGAAGTAATAATGAAAAATAGTCACTTTACTTTCCATTGCAACATTGACACATAATTTAAACTAATATAGAATGTAGTAGAATATAGCAAATAATCTTTAATTATATACATGGAGGAAATCATGGATCTGTTTGATCAAAAAAAAGAGAATCGTTCGCTTACTTCAATAATTTTTGAAAAAATTAGAGAAGATATATTAAATAAAAAATATAAATTAGGTGAAAAAATAGTTGAGGCAAAGTTAGCAGAAGAACTTGGTGTTAGTAGAACTCCTGTTAGAGAAGCACTTAAGCAATTAGAGCTTGACGGTTTAGTTGAAAATATTCCAAATAGAGGAGTTGTAGTTAAAGGAATTACAACACAAGATATTGAAGATATATATTTAATAAGAATGGAAATTGAAGGAATTGCTGCTAAGTGGTGTTCTGAGAGAATGAATGGTGAAGAACTTGAACAATTAAAAGAAGTTTACGAACTAATGGAATTTTATACATTTAAAAATGATGTTGAAAAATGTTTCGAGCTTAATACTAAATTTCATGAAATTATATATACTGCAACAAAAAGTAGGTATTTAGAACACGTTTTAAGGGATTTTCAGATATTTATGAAATCTACTAGAAGTGAATCATTAAGGTCAGAGGGCAGGCTTGATACCGCATTAAATGAGCATAAATTAATACTAGAAGCATTTTTAGAGAGAAACGGCGATAAGGCTGTTGAAAGAATTAAGAAACATATTGATAGTTCAAGATTAAATATAAAGAAAATTAAAAGCGCTACTGAAAAGTAGTGTTTTTTTTATCAATTTGTGTTAAATAATTATCATTTTTTGATTTATTTCTTATAATGTTGTAATATACAATTAGACTGTTTAGTTATTATTTATTGATAAAATCAAACGTTTTTCAAATAAAAAGTTTAATTTTACATGAATAAGATAATAAATAGGAAAAATACACTTGTTATTTTATTAACGAGAATTACGTATTATTATACAAACATTTACCTATATGACATTAATTTATTTAAAGGAGTTTCTAATGAACAGAAATGAAATGGTTGAAGAAATAATTAGACTTAAGGAGAAGAAAAATGCAATAATTTTAGCACATAATTATCAAATACCTGAGGTTCAAGATATTGCTGATTTTGTGGGAGATTCTTTGAAATTAAGCCAGATTGCTTCAGAAACTGATAAAGATTTAATTGTTTTTTGTGGTGTAAAATTTATGGCTGAAAGCGCAAAAATACTTTCGCCTGAAAAGAAAGTTTTACTACCAGTAATAGATGCAGGTTGTCCAATGTCTGATATGATAACAGGAGAAGATTTAAAAAAATATAAGGAAGAAAACCCAAATGTACCTATTGTGACGTACGTGAACTCTTCTGCTGAAGTTAAGGCATACAGTGATATTTGTTGTACTTCGTCTAACGCTTTAAATGTTGTTAAATCTTTAGATGCTAAAGAAATACTATTCGCTCCAGATAAAAATTTAGGAAGTTATATTGCAGGTAAAATCACGGATAAAAAAATTAGACTTTGGCATGGATTTTGTATTACTCATGAGAGAGTTGAAACAAGCGAAATAGATTCAGCTAGAGAGAGAAGACCAGGTGTTAAAATATTGGTTCATCCTGAATGCAATCCTAAAATTGTTGAAAAAGCTGATTTTGTTGGAAGTACTTCACAGATTATTGATTATGTAAAAACATCTTCTGATAGTGAATTCTATATTGGAACAGAAATGGGTATTTTACATTCGATGAGAAAAGTTGCACCAAATAAAGAATTGCATTTACTTTCAAAAAGTTTAGTGTGTTACAATATGAAGAAAACTTCATTAGAAGATGTATATAATGCTTTGAAAAATGATGTAAATGAAATTAATATAGATGAAGATATTAGAGTAAAAGCATATAATGCATTAAAAAGGATGTTGAGTATAAATGCTTAATAGATATATTACAAATTTTATAGTTACAAAAAATAGTAAAAAATATGACGCTATTGTTATTGGTAGCGGAATAAGTGGAATGTTTGCAGCATTAAATATTGATAAGAAAAAGAAAATTCTTTTAATTTCTAAAAGTAATTTATCAAATAATAATAGTAATTTAGCACAAGGCGGAGTTGCTGTAACAATAAAAGGAAAAAATATTCAAGATCATGTTGACGATACTTTAAAAGCTGGAAGTTTTCATAATGAACTTGAAGTTGTTAAAGCCACTATTGAAGATTCAAATGAAATTGTAGATTTATTATTAGAATACAATGTTCCATTTGACAAAGAAGAATCTGGCAATTTATTATTTACTAAAGAAGGAGGACATTCGTCTAGGCGTATAATTCATGCAAGAGATAAAACAGGAGAAATTATTATAGAATATCTAATAGCTGAACTTGCTAAAAGAGACAATATTGCAGTTTACGACAATTGTTTTGCTATTGATATACTTACTAATAAAAATGTAGCTTCGGGCTTAGTTATAGATAATGATAGTAAAAAAGAAGTTATACTTTCAAATAATATAGTACTTGCTACAGGAGGAATTGGAAATTTATTTATTAATTCTACTAATTCAGATATTAGTAATGGTGATGGTATTGCAATGGCAAAAAGAGCCGGTGCCGAACTTTATGATATGGAATTTGTTCAGTTTCACCCTACCGCACTTAATATTGCAGGTACTAATAAATTTTTAATTTCTGAAGCAGTAAGAGGAGAAGGTGGAATCTTATATAATTCTCAAAATGAAAGATTTATGGAGAAGATACATCCTTTAAAGGACCTTGCTCCAAGAGATGTTGTTTCAAAGGCAATATATATGGAATACAAGAAAGGTAATGAAGTTTATTTGGATGTGCGTCATTTAGACAATGAATACATTAAAGATAGGTTTCCAAAAATTTATAACCATTGCTATGAAAATAATATTGATATTACAAAAGAATTAATTCCAGTAGCACCTGTTCAGCATTATTTTATGGGTGGAATTAAAACTGATTTAAGTGCTAAAACTACTGTTGAAAATTTGTATGCAGTTGGAGAATGTGCAAGAACAGGATTACATGGTGCTAATAGACTAGCAAGTAACTCCTTGCTTGAAGGAGCAGTTTTTGGATTAAGAGCAGCAAAACATATTAATGAAAAAGAAATTAGTAAAGATAAGATTAATAATTATGAATATAAAAATGAATTAGTATGTGATGAAAGTGACTATGAGTTATTAGAAAAAAAAATTAAAAATATTATGTCAGAAAATGCATTTATAATAAGAAAAGAAAATGAATTACTTGAAAGTAGCGAAGCGATTAATAAATTAATTAATGATATTGCTAAATATAATTGTGATACTAGAAAAAAATGTGAAGTTATTAATATGGTCACTGTTTCAAGTGAAATAATAGAATCTGCATATAGTAGAAAAGAGTCGTTAGGAAGTCATAATATTGAAAACGTATAAAGGATGAAAATATATGATTAATCAATTTTTAGTTGATGAAATTTTAATTAATGGTTTAAAAGAAGATATTACTTATAATGATATTACAACAGATAATTTAATTGATAAGAATAGTAAATCGGTAGCTTTTATTACATTTAAAGAAGATGGAGTAATTTGTGGTACCAATTTAATAGAGCGTTTATATGAATTGTTAGATATAAATATAGATGTAGAATTATTAGTAAATGAAGGCGAATATATATTAAAAGGGAAAGATGTCATCAAATTATCTGGTTCGACAAGAAATTTGTTGAAAGGTGAAAGATTAGGATTAAATATACTTCAGAGGATGTCTGGAATTGCAACTTTATCCAAACTATTTAGTGATAAAGTAAAAGCTTTAGATGTAAAAATTGTAGACACTAGAAAGACAACTCCTAATTTAAGAATTATTGAAAAATATGCAGTTACTGTAGGAAATTGTTTCAATCATAGATATAATCTTTCAGATAGTGTAATGATTAAAGATAATCATATTAAAGCGGCAGGGTCAATTAAAAATGCCGTTAAAATAATAAGAGATAAAATTGGTCATACTATAAAAATAGAAGTTGAAGTTACAAATTTAGATGAATTAAGAGAAGCACTAAATGAAAATGCAGATATTATTATGTTAGATAATATGGACAACAAAACAATGTTAAAAGCTGTAGAAATAAACAATAAAAAAGCAATATTAGAAGCATCTGGTGGAGTAAATATAAATACAGTTTATGATATTGCCTTAACGGGAGTGGACATAATATCAGTAGGAGCGCTAACACACTCAGCAAAAGCATTAGATATAAGCATGAATATA
Organism: Helicovermis profundi; assembly: GCF_033097505.1. Taxonomy (NCBI): domain Bacteria; kingdom Bacillati; phylum Bacillota; class Clostridia; order Peptostreptococcales; family Caminicellaceae; genus Helicovermis; species Helicovermis profundi. Next base: position 22,591 of record NZ_AP028654.1, read on the forward strand.
CTATAACAAAAAGCAGTGCGACAAATAATATAAAAATAAGCCTGTGAGTTTACTCACAAAGGCGGATTTTTATATTATTTGTCATAGGGCGTTAGCCCGATACTCAGCGAATCGAACGAAGAGAGATTGGCGAGTATAAGCACTACATTTATTTAAATATTAAAACACTGCCTGTGAGTTTACTCACAAAGGCGGATTTTTATATTATTTGTCATAGGGCGTTAGCCCGATACTCAGCGAATCGAACGAAGAGAGATTGGCGAGTATAAGCACTACATTTATTTAAATATTAAAACACTGCCTGTGAGTATGCTCACAAAGGCGGATTTTTATATTATTTGTCATAGGGCGTTAGCCCGATACTCAGCGAATCGAACGAAGAGAGATTGGCGAGTATAAGCACTACATTTATTTAAATATTAAAACACTGCCTGTGAGTATGCTCACAAAGGCGGATTTTTATATTATTTGTCATAGGGCGTTAGCCCGATACTCAGCAAAACGAACGAAGAGAGATTGGCGAGTATGAGCACTGCATTTATTTAAATATTAAAACATTGCCTATGAGTTTACTCACAAAGGCGGATTTTTATATTACTTGTCATAGGGCGTTAGCCCTATACTCAGCGAATCGAACGAAGAGAGATTGGCGAGTATGAGCACTGCATTTATTTAAATATTAAAACATTGCCTGTGAGTTTACTCACAAAGGCGGATTTTTATATTATTTGTCATTTTTTCTCTATAAATGCTTTACATGGATTACCAGAAGATTTTAATACAATGATAGATGGCATTTGCTTTGATTTGAATTTGAAAAATTTACATCCTTTTGGATTAATTTTGTCCCATGTTATATAATAATATATACATTTGTTGCAGTTGATTTTATTCATAAGGCCTCACCTTTATAGTATTAGTAAATTGATATATTTATTATATAATATTTATTATATAATTTATATATTAATAGAATTTGGATGTGATTGTATTTTGGATAATAAAAATTCGATAGGTATATTTGATTCTGGAATGGGAGGTATATCTGTTCTTGCTGATTGCATTAGAATTTTACCGAAAGAAAATTTTATATATTATGGAGATTCAAAAAATGCACCTTATGGCATAAAAACAACAGAAGAAGTAATGGAATTATCAGAAAATGTATGTAATTATTTGATTAAAAAAAATGTAAAAGCAATAGTTGTTGCATGTAATACGGCGACTAGTGCCTCAATAAATATATTAAGACAAAGATATAATGTGCCAATTATAGGTATGGAGCCTGCAATTAAACCTGCGATAGAGAATTACGATGGACTGATTGCAGTTCTTGCTACAGAAGTTACGCTACGAGAAAAAAAATTTAATAATTTGTTAAAAGTATATGGAACAAATAGAAAGATAGTAAAAATTCCTTGTCCTAATTTAGTTGAGATTGTTGAAAATGGAATCGTAGATGGAAAAATAGCAATTAGGGAAATAGAAAAATGTTTTGAAGTTATTGATATATCAAAGATTTCAACAATAGTTTTAGGGTGTACTCATTTTGTGTTTTTAAAAAGCACTATAAAATCAATTGTAGGAAATGCTATTAATATAATAGATGGAAATGTTGGAACTGTAAATAATTTAAAAAGTATTTTAAAAAGTAATAGAATATTGAATACGGAAAATTCTAATCAACATATAGAATTTAATAATTCAGGTAGTGAAGAAGATGTTTTAAGGTCAAAGAAATTATTGAAAATTTATAGTGAAAATGCTAAGTGATACTAGAAGAGAGTGATGATTTGGAAAATATAGATAGAAAAAATTTTAAAAATTTAAGCTTGAAAATTGAAAAATTAGTAAATGAAAACTCGTTAACATATAATCAAGAAAAAATAATTAGACTTAGATATGGTATTGATAATGAAAAACCAGCTTCTTTTAAAGAAATGATTAAAATATTAAAAATATCCCCTAAAGAGTTAAAGAAGGAAATAAACATATCGGATAGAAAAGTATTTAATTTAATTAAGTCAAAGTTATAAGCATAAATATAATTTTATTCTTAAGAAATTTGACTTCATGAAATTATTATGTTATCATATTTCAAAATATATATATAAGTATTTGGGAAAAGTAAAATAATTTTGTTTTTTAGAGAGTCGGTGTTAGGTGTAAATCGATATTCAAATTTTTTGAATCTACCCATTAAATCTAGGTAATTCTAGACGGTACCAGCCGTTATTGGTTCGAGTGGATTATTTAATCAACTAGGGTGGCAACGCGGAAATTACTTTTCGTCCCTTTCAAGGGATGAGGAGTTTTGTTTTTTTTTTGAATACTATGTTTTAAGGAGGTTAATATGTTAGATATAAAAAGAATAAGAGAAAACTTCGAAGATGTTAAAGGAAGGATTGCACTTAGAGGAAAAGGTGATTTTGGATTAGAATCTATTATTGTAAAAGATAAAGAAAGACGAGATATTTTGCAAAAGGTTGAGCAAATGAAAAATAAACAGAAATTGGCTTCTAAAGAGATTCCAACGTTAAAAAAAGAGGGAAAAGATACAAGTAAATTAATGGAAAGCTTAAAAAAACTTTCAGAAAATATTAAAGAACTTGATGATAAAGTTAAAATAGTTGATATTGAACTTAAAAATATGTTACTTGCTATTCCTAATATGCCTGTAGACGGAACACCTGTTGGAAATTCAGATGAAGATAATATAGAAGTTAAAAAATTTATGGAACCTAATGTATTTGATTTTGAACCTAAAGCTCATTGGGATATTGGTCAAAATTTAGATATTTTAGATTTTGAAAGAGCAACAAAAATTGCTGGTTCAAGATTTACTGTATACAAGGGAACTGGCGCAAAACTTGAAAGGACTCTTATTAATTTTATGCTTGATCTTCATATAGAAGAGCATGGCTTTATTGAAGTTATGACACCTTTTATGGTAAATAGAGATGCAATGATAGGAACGGGTCAGCTTCCAAAATTTGAAGATGACATGTTTCATATTCCATCAAAAGATTTCTTCTTAGTTCCAACTGCAGAGGTACCTGTTACAAATCTTTATATGAATGAAATTTTAAGTGAAGATGAACTCCCAATTTGTCATACAGCTTATACACCTTGTTTTAGAAAAGAAGCAGGATCTGCTGGAAGAGATACTAGAGGGTTAATAAGGCAGCATCAATTTAATAAGGTTGAATTAGTTAAATTTGCAAGGCCAGAAAATTCATATGATGAACTTGAAAAATTACTGCTTTCTGCTGAAGATGTTCTTAAGAGATTAGAATTACCATATAGGGTTGTAAAATTATGTGGCGGAGATTTGGGCTTTAGTTCTGCAATGACTTATGATATCGAAGTTTGGATGCCAAGCTATAATAGGTATGTTGAGATATCATCTTGTTCAAATTTTGAAGATTATCAAGCTAGAAGAGCTAATATCAAGTATAGAGATAATTCAACAAAGAAAGTTAAGTATGTTCATACTATAAATGGATCAGGCTTAGCTGTCGGTAGAACGGTTGCAGCTATATTAGAAAATTATCAACAAGCAGATGGAAGTGTTAAAATACCAAAAATATTAAAACCTTATTTTAATGGAAAAGATTATATTAAATAAAAAATATGTAATGAAAAACTATAAATTATTACAAGTTGTTAATTGAATCTAATACTGAATTATCATAAAAAAAATACTAAGTTTATATGGAGATTAACCATATTAAACTTAGTATTTTTACATTTTTAGAATAATTATTATATATTTTAAGTTACTTTTTAACTGTTTCAATATATTTTGCGATTCTGTTTATGCCTTCTTCAACATCATTTATATCAGCAGCATAAGACATTCTTAGAAAATCATCATTACCGAATGCAATACCTGGAACCAAAGCTAATTTAAATTTATCAAGTAGTACATTACATACTTCAATTGAAAAACTATCCTTAAAGTTTACATTTTTTTTAATTTTACTAATATCCATGAAAATATAAAATGCTCCATCAGGTTGAATTATATCAATTTCATCTATTTTGTTAAACATTTTAATTGCAAGGTTTCTTCTTTTAGTATACCCTTCTAACATTTTTTTAGTGTCATTAGTGCAAGATATTAAAGCTTCTTTTCCAGCTGCTTGAGAAACAGTACAGGGATGAGAAACCAAGTGACCTTGAATACTAGAAATAATTTTTGCAAGATCCTTTCTACAAGCAGTATATCCAAGTCTCCAACCAGTCATAGCAGCAGATTTTGATAAGCCATTTATAGTAATAGTGTAATTATAAATATCTTTTGATAAACTTGCTATTGAAGTGAAATTATCTACATATAATATTCTTTCATAGATTTCATCAGCTAATATAAAAATTTTATTTTCAACGCATATATTGGCTATTTCTATTAATTCTTCTTTTGTGTATACAGCTCCGGTTGGATTTGAAGGATTAGTAATAAAAATTGCCTTTGTTTTATTTGTAATTGATTTTATTAATTCTTCTTTTGTTAATTTAAAATTATTTTCTTTTTTCGTATCAACAAATATTGGAACTCCACCAGTTAATTTAACCATTTCAGGATAGCTTACCCAGTATGGTTTTGGAATAATAACTTCATCTTCAGGATTTAATAGAGCAATTAATGTATTTGTTATTGCATGCTTAGCTCCGTTTGATATAACTATTTGATCAATATCATATTCTAAATTATTTTCTTTTTTTAATTTGTCTATAATAGCTTTTCTAAATTCTTTATTTCCCGCTGCAGCATCATATTTAGTAATATTATTGTGAATAGCTTCGATTGCGGCATTTTTAGCATTTTCAGGAGTTAAAAAATCTGGTTCACCTATGCTTAAATTAAGTATATCAATACCACTATTTTTAAGTTCTTTGACTTTTGTGCTAATACCAATTGTAAATGATGGACTTATGTTACTTATTTTTTTTGAAAACATATTGAAACCTCACTTTTATTGATTTATTTAATAAAACACATTATCTTTCTTTTATCCGATTATAACATTTAAGAGCTAAAAAACACATTAATAAATTAGAAAAAAACAAAATAATCTTAATTTAATAAAAATATTTAAGGATATACTTATTTATGTCGATATTTGCTATAATGAAATGTAATTACTATTATTAATGTGGGGTTATTATGGGATTTTTTAAAATTGTAGTTTTAATTTTTATTTTTTTTATATGTATTTCTATGTTTATTTATTTTATTAGAGATATTTTTAAAGATTATTTAATAGCAAGAAAGAGAGAAAATATTAGAAGAACAAAAAGATTTAAAAGTATTAAAGGTGGAAAAATACTTAATGAAAGCGTTTCAAATGATAAAGATAGATTAAGATTATATAGATAAACAATGTGTAAAAATTGTGTTATATATAGTGTGTATACCTATAAAAAGAAAGGAAAAGCTATTATGGATTTATATAGTGGTATAAAAAAAATTTTAGATGAAGAATTAATATCATTTCATGTTCCTGGTCATAAAAATGGTCGTTTGTTAAAAGAGTATTTCAAAGATATTGATATATTAAAAATGGATTTAACAGAAATTGAGGGAAGTGATAATTTACATTCACCAAATGAAATAATATTAGAAAGTCAAAAAAAAGCCTCTAGATATTATAATTCTTTAGAGTCTTTTTTTATTGTTAATGGAACTACTGCGGGTATTCTTAGTATGATTTCAGCATCGCTTGAGATGAATGATACTATTTTAATTACTCGTGATTGTCATAAATCAGTGCACAATTCAATTTATATTAATAAATTGAATGTATTATATGCACCAGTTAATTTTGATGACAAAACGAAATTAAATATTGGACCAGATGAAGAAACAATGTTTAATATTATTGATAAGAATCCATCTATAAAAGCAGTAGTATTAACGTATCCGTCTTATAGCGGAGTCTGTTATAATATAAATAAAATTATAGAATATGCACATTGTAAAAATATAATAGTGCTAGTTGATGAAGCTCATGGAGCACATCTTAAACTTAATAATAAATTACCTAGTTCTGCTGTGGATTTAGGTGGAGATATTATTGTTCAAAGTACTCATAAAATGCTTATTTCACTTACACAAAGTGCTATTATACATTACAATAGCAAAAGAGTTGATTTAGATAAATTTAAATATTTTTTAAGTGTTTTTCAAAGCAGCTCTCCTTCATATTTATTAATGACATCTTTAGATATAAGTATAGATATGGCAATTGAGAATGGCGAAAATTATGTTGATTTATATTTAAAAGAGTTTGAAATATTCAAGAGCAAATTATGTACTCTTAATAATTTTTATCTTCAAAATTCATATATTATGCAAAGTTATAGTAATATTAAAGTAGATCCTTTTAAAATTAATATTGGTATAAATTGTGGAGCGATTCTAGGCTATGAATTGGAAAAAATACTAAGAAAAAAATATGCTATTCAAATTGAATATTCAACCGAAACTATGATTTTACTTATAGCTTCAATTGCGACAACAAAAAATGATCTTGATAGATTATTCACTTCGTTAAAAGAAATAGATATATATCTAAATCAGAAAACTATGGATAAAAAAAAGAATGAATTTGAATTAATTTTATTAAATAAAATTCCAAAACAAAAATATAATAGCTATATTACCAAAACATTTAATTTTGAAGAAATATTATTATCAGAAAGCGTTGGGAGAGTATCATATGATTTTATAATTCCTTATCCTCCAGGAATTCCAATTTTAGTGCCAGGTGAAATTATTAATTTGTCATTAGTAAATAAGCTTGAAAAAATGCTTTTTAGTGATTTTAAAGTGGAAGGAATAACAAATAAGCCGAATTATTCATTAAGAGTTGTAGAAATATAATGTTTGTTAAGTAAATTTCTGATATAATTAACTGATTAGAATAATTCTATTGATTGGATAGTAGTATGTTTTAAAGGAGATTAAATAATGAAAAAAGAGATAATAGAGTGGATAAAATCAATAATATTTGCAGTTATTTTTGTAGGTTTAATAAATATGTTTTTTGTACCTACAATGGTTTATAGTATATCAATGAACCCAACATTAGTAGAAAAAGATTTGTTAATATTAAAAAGAACAGAAAATGTTAAATACGGTGATATTGTTTCGTTTAAAAGTGATTTAAAAATTACATCAAGTGATGTGAAAAAACTTAATATAATTCAAAGGCTTTATGTGAATACGAATTCTAGTAAGAATTTGATTAAGCGGGTTATAGGAGTACCTGGAGATTCAATAAAAATAGAAGATGAAAAAGTATATATTAACGGTAAACTTATGGATGAACCTTACTTAGGGTCTCCAACAAATGGAACAATTTATATTGAAAAGCTTGGAGATAATGAATACTTTATGATGGGGGATAATAGAAGTCATAGTTTAGATAGTAGATACCCTTCAGTTGGTACAATTAAAGGAGATAAGATAATTGGTAAAGTATTATTTAGAATACTTCCATTTAATAAAATTGGTAAAGTGAATTAATTATTCAAAAAAGTAGGTATTTATGAGTATAAGTAGCGTAATAGGACACAAAAAGAATATTAAATTTTTGCTTAAAACAATTAGAAAAGATGAAATATCTCATAGTTATATATTCGAAGGTTCATCTGGAATTGGTAAGAAGAAAGTTGCTTTAGAAATATCAAAGTATATATTATGTAAAAATGCGACAGATGATAGTTGTAACATTTGTAAGAGTTGTGTGGAATTTAATACTTTAAATCATTCAGATTTTATGCTTATTGAAGCTGAGGGTAATTCAATAAAGAATGAAAAAATCGAAGAATTTCAAGAATTTATTCACATAAAACCAAATGAAAATGACAAGAAAATTGTTGTAATTGATAATTCTGAACTTATGACAATAAGTGCGCAAAATAGAATATTAAAAATATTAGAAGAACCACCTAAGTATGCATTAATTATACTTATTACTGCAAGAAAATCTTCACTTGTTCAGACAATTGTATCAAGGTGTCAAAGTATTAATTTTAATAATTTATTAGATGAAGAAATTAACGAATTCTTGATTAATAATGGAGTTGATTTTGAAAAATCTAGGATATTTTCAAAATTTTCAAATGGTTCAATTGTTTTAGCAAGAAAACTAATAGATAATGATAATTTTATGAATTTAAGAGATAAAGTTATGGAATTATCCAATATACTGATTTATAAAAAAAAGTGTGAATTATTTGATATGCTAAAGAACTTTGAAGACCTTAAAAATAATCAATATGAAATTTTAAATTTGCTTGAGATATGGTTTAGAGATTTACTTTTATTAAGCTTATTTGATGACGAAAAAGTTCTTTTTAATATTGATAAAGTAGATATACTAAAAAAACAATCGAAAACAATCGAAATTAATAAATTAGTACAGTGTTTGGAGTTTATTTCTAGTTCTAGGAATAAACTTGAGAAATACGTAAATTATGCACTTGTTTTAGAAGATTTGTTCTTAAAAATTCAGGAGGTTTAAAATGATAGAGGTTGTTGGAATAAGATTTAAAAAAGCGGGAAAAATTTATTATTTTGATCCCGATAATATTGAAATAGAAAGAGATGAAAATGTAATAGTAGAAACGGCTAGAGGCATAGAATATGGAAAAGTTGTTATTGGAAAAAGAAATGTTCCAGATGACGAAATAGTTCAACCACTAAAAAAGGTTTTAAGGGTTTCTACTGAAGAAGATGATATTACGCATGCACAGAATAAGAAAAAGAAGAAAGAAGCTTTTGAAATATGCGTTGAAAAAATAGAAAAACATGAAATGGACATGAAACTTATTGATGTTGAATATACATTTGATAATAATAAAGTAATTTTTTATTTTACTGCTGAAGGTAGAGTTGATTTTAGAGACTTGGTAAAAGATTTAGCTTCTGTGTTTAAAACAAGAATAGAATTAAGACAAATTGGAGTTAGAGATGAAGCAAAGATGGTTAATGGAATCGGACCTTGTGGCTTAAGACTTTGCTGTGCAAATTGGCTAGGTGATTTTGCTCCAGTTTCTATAAAAATGGCAAAGGATCAAAGTTTATCTTTAAATCCATCAAAAATATCTGGAGTATGTGGTAGATTAATGTGCTGCTTAAAATATGAATATAATACTTATAAAGATCTTAGAAAAGTAATGCCTGTACGTGGGGAAAAAATAATAACTCCTAGTGGAAAAGCAATAGTTGTTAATAGTAGTATTTTACATGAAAATGTTAAAGTGAGATTAATCTCTGAGGATAAAAAACATGAGTTAGAAGATGAAATCTTGATATTTGGAAAAGACGAAATTAAGAGAATTGAAAAAATTAAAAATAAAGACGATCATGAAAAATTAGATGTTGAAACTATGAAAGAACTTGAAGAGTTAGATGAAACAAAAAAATCTAGTAAAAAAAGACCAACTAATAATAAGAAAAAGAACTATAATAGACAAGATAATAAAAAGAATGATTATAAAAAACAAGAGGTTAAAAGTGAGCAAAAATTTGTTAAAAGAAAATGAAAGAATTGATGATTTACAACTTAATGGGCTTAAAATAATTCAAAATAAAAAAGGGTTTTGCTTTGGGATAGATGCAGTACTATTATCTAATTTTGTAAAAATAAAAAATAATCAAATTGCAGTTGATCTTGGAACAGGAACAGGAATAATTCCTTTACTAATATCAGAAAAAACAAATGTTAAGAATATTATAGCATTTGAAATACAAAATGAAGTTTATGATATGGCCTTAAGAAGCGTGAAGTTAAATAATTTAGAAAACAAAATTACTATAATAAACGATGACTTAAATAACGTAGAAAAACATATTAAGAAAAATTCTATTGATGTTGTTATTTCTAACCCGCCATATTTTACTAGCGGAGGAGCATTACTTAATCCTAGCGACTATAAAGCTATATCAAGACATGAAGTAATGTGTACTTTTGATGATATAGCAAGAAATACTAATTATATGTTAAAACCCGGTGGTCAATTTTTTTTAATTCATAGACCACATAGATTGGTTGATGTTATATGTACACTAAGAAAATATAAATTAGAGCCAAAGGAAATTAGATTTGTAGCTCCAAAGAGAGGCAAGAAACCAAATATTATGCTTATTAAGGCATCAAAATTTGGAAATTCAGAATTAAAATTTTTAGATCCACTTATAGTTTATAACGATGACGGAACATACACAGATGAAATATTTGATATTTATGATGGTGTAAAAATAGATGTTTTTGATAAAAGAGGAAAATAATATGGATATTATGGGAACATTGTATATATGCCCTACTCCGATTGGAAATTTGGAAGACATAACACTTAGAGTTATTAGAATTTTTCAGGAGGTAGATTTAATAGCGGCTGAAGACACAAGGCATACAATTAAAATATTAAATCATTTAAAAATTGAAAAACCTTTATTAAGTTATCATGAACATAATAAATTTAAAGTTGAACAAACATTAATTTCAAAACTTAAAAATGGGAAAAATATTGCATTAGTTTCTGATGCAGGAATGCCTGGAATTTCAGATCCAGGTGAAGAATTAATTAAGAGATGTATAGAAGAAAACATAGAAACCTATTGTCTTCCAGGCCCAAGTGCACTAATAAACGCAGTTGTTTTATCTGGACTTTCAACAAGAAGATTTTCTTTTGAAGGTTTTTTGGGTAAGTCTAAAAAAGAAAGGGTTAGTAGATTAGAAAAAATTAAATATGATGATCGAACTTTAATTTTTTACGAAGCTCCACATAGATTAAAAAACACTTTAAAAGATATTTACGCGGTATTTGGTGATAGAAAATGCTCTGCAGCAAGGGAATTAACAAAAAAGTTTGAAGAATATAATAGAATGAATTTAAGTGATATGATTGAATACTATAAGGAAAATAATCCGCGTGGTGAATTTGTTCTAGTTGTTGAAGGCGCATTAAATGAAGAAAAAAATGAAATTGAATTTACAGTTTCTATAAAAGATCAGTTAAATGAATTAATAAGAGAAGGCATGGAGAAAAAAGACGCAATAACCTACATTGCCAAATTAAGAAAAATCCCGAAAAAAAATGTGTATAAAGAATCTTTTGATAATGATTAATTAGTAATTTCTTGGATTTAGAGAAAATTTAGAATACTATGGCACAAATAAAATAAAAAAAGTTGAAATTATATAAATTTCAACTTTTTTATAAGTTATCATAAAAACAAAATTACTTAAGATTACCAATTTCTTTGATACATTCTGGACAAACGTTTTTACCTTTAAGATTAATAACGTTTTTTGCTTGACCACAGAAAATACATGCTGGTTCATATTTTTTAAAAATAACAGTATCTCCTTCTGTAAAAATCTCAAGTGAATCTTTTTCAGCGATGCTTAGAGTTCTTCTTAACTCAATTGGTATTACAACTCTACCTAGCTCATCTACTTTTCTTACGATGCCTGTTGACTTCATAAATTCCTCCTATTGTGCAATAATATTATTCTTCCCAATTAAATAATACTAAAGTTGTAAATAAAAGTCAATGTTTATTTTTAAAAAGGCTTATTTGTATAAATAATTTATGATACAATAAACATGTATTTTAGCTATATTATTGAAAGAGGTGATTGCTTTTGAATGGAGAAATTATATTTACATTAAAAGATATTGGTATGTTTGTTTTGTGGCTTTTATTATGTGGTATATTAGTATATATTATTTTACTTCTTAAGAATTTATATTCATCGCTAAAAGTGGTAAAAGGTATAATAAAAAATAATGAAGAAAGTATTAATAAAGTTTTAGATGAATCCCCTGGTATTTCAAAAAATATTAATGATATTTCTAAAGAAGTTGCATATGATTTATCAGTTTTCAAAGGAACAATTGATAATATCGCTGAAACTAGTGAATCTGTAACTGGTGTTATAAAAGATAATAATACAGTAGTTGATAGTATGTCGTCTGTATTACATACTGCTACTATGGCTAAAAAGGCAGTAGATAAATTTTTAGCTAAAGATGAATAGATATTAATAAAAAAATGTAGAATTTTATATAGTTTTAGGAGGTAAATTATGAGTAAAGGAAAGTTTTATGTAACGACACCAATTTATTATCCAAGTGCAAAGCTGCATATTGGTCATACATATACAACTGTAGCAGCTGATGCAATTGCAAGATTTAAAAGGGTTGCTGGCTATGATGTTATGTTTGTTACAGGTACAGATGAGCATGGTCAAAAAATTCAGACAGTAGCTGAAAATTTAGGCAAAAAGCCAAAGGAATTTTTAGACGAAATTGTATCAGATATAAAGAAGCTTTGGGAAACAATGGAAATCTCGTATGATACTTTTATTAGAACAACTGATGATTTTCATGAAAAAGCTATACAAGATATATTTATTAAACTTTACGAAAAAGGTGATATTTATAAAGGTGAATATGAAGGAATGTACTGTGTACCTTGCGAGTCATTTTGGACTGAGACACAGTTAGTTGATGGAAATTGTCCTGATTGTGGAAGACCTGTTGAGAAGACTAAAGAAGAAGCATATTTTTTCAAATTATCTAAGTATCAAGATAGGTTACAGGAATTGCTTGAAAGTGATGGGTTTCTTGAACCAAAATCAAGAGTAAATGAGATGGTAAATAACTTTATTAAACCAGGACTTGAGGATTTATGTATTAGTAGATCATCTTTCGATTGGGGAATACCTGTTCCGATTGATACAAAACATGTAATTTATGTGTGGCTAGACGCACTTAGTAATTATATTACAGCATTAGGTTATCCTGAAGACAAAGATGGTAAATTTAAAGAGTTCTGGCCGGCTGATGTTCATTTAGTTGGAAAGGAAATAGTAAGATTTCATACTATTATTTGGCCAGCTATGTTAATGGCGCTTGACTTACCACTTCCTAAAAAAGTTTTTGGACATGGCTGGATACTTCTTGAAGGCGGAAAAATGTCTAAGTCGGTGGGAAATATTGTAGACCCTGTTGTACTAATTGATAGATATGGTGTTGATGCATTAAAGTACTTTTTGCTTAGAGAATATAGTTTTGGACAAGATGGAATATTTACAAATGAAGTTTTACTTAATAGAATTAATTCTGATCTTGCAAATGACTTAGGAAATTTAGTAAGCAGAACAGTTGCTATGGTTGAAAAATACAACGATGGAATTATTATTGAATCTAGTGGTAAAACAGAATTTGATGACTCTTTAAAGGAACTTTCAGTTAATGTATATTTAAAAGTTGAAGAGAAAATGGATAAATTAGATTTTTCAAATGCGCTTGAAGAAATTTGGAAGCTAGTTAGAAAAACTAACAAATATATAGATGAAACATCACCATGGATACTTGCAAAAGATGAAAAAGAGAAAGCAAATCTTGACAAGGTACTTTATAATCTTACTGAATCTATTAGAATAATTTCAGTATTAATTCAGCCTTTTATGGTGCATACAGCAAGAGAAATATGGAAGCAAATTGGTATTGAAGAAGGCAAATATACAAATTGGGAATCTGTAAGTAAATTTGGAATACTTCCATTTGGAACTAAAGTTAAAAAAGGAAAATCGCTATTTCCACGAATTGATATAAAAAAAGAATTAGAAGAACTTGCTAAAAGTCTTCCTAAAAAAGAAAAAAGTAAAAAAAAGAATAAGAAAAAATTGATTAAAGCTGAAATTACTATTGATGAGTTTGATAAATTAGATTTAAAAGTTGCAGAAATTTTATCAGCGTCTAAACATCCTGATGCAGATAAACTACTTGTACTTAAACTTAAAGTTGGAGAAGAAGAAAGGCAAGTTGTTTCTGGTATTGCAAAATATTATGAATCAAGTGATTTAGTCGGAAGAAAGGTTATTTTGGTTGCAAATTTAAAACCAGTTAAACTTAGAGGAATTAAATCTGAGGGTATGATATTAGCAGCAGCAGATGGAAAAAATCTTGATTTAGTAACTACAGATTTAGAATCGGGAATTACTGTTTCATAGTTATACTAGTTAGGAGGCGTTATGTTATTTGATTCTCATGCGCATGTAGATTCTATTAAATTTGATAGTGATAGAGAATTTGTAATTAATAGAGCATTAAGTAGTGGAGTTTCATTAATTATGAACCCTGGAGCAGATTTAGAATCTTCTAAACGTTCAATTGAGCTTAGCAATAAATATGATTTTATATACTCTGCAGTAGGAGTTCATCCACATGAAGCGGAGAATATGAGTGAAGAAACATTAAAAATATTAGAAGAAATGACTGGGAATGATAAAGTTAAAGCTATTGGAGAAATTGGACTTGATTATTATTATGATCATTCTCCAAGACAAGTACAAAAGTACTGGTTTAAAGAGCAGTTATTACTTGCTAAGAGATTAAAATTACCAGTTATTATACATGACAGAGATGCAAATGAAGATGTTTTAAGAATTTTAAAAGAAGTTAATTCTTTTGAAACAGGGGTGTTAATGCACTGCTTTTCTGGAAGTTTAGAATTAGCTCGTCAGTATGTTAAGTTAGGCGCTTATTTATCAATAGCAGGTCCCTTGACATATAAAAATGCTAGGAAAACTGTTGAAGTAGTTCAAAATGTTTCTATTGATAGATTACTTATTGAGACGGATTCTCCTTATTTAACACCTACTCCTTTTCGCGGAAAACGAAATGAACCAATGTATGTAAGATATACATGTGAAAAAATGGCGGAGCTTAAAAAAATGTCTTTTGATGATGTTGCAAATATTACATTTAATAATGCAAAAGAAGTATTTAATATTGTATAATGTAAGTATATTTGATATCTTAGTTTTATGAATAAATAAAACTAAGATATTTTTATCTATTTGTAAGGAGGACTAATGAGAAAAAAAGATATAATTATACTTTGTATAATTATTTTATTTAGCAGTCTTAGTGTGTATACTTATTCAAAATTCCAAGTGAAAGATATTGTTATCATTGATAATGATAAAAAAATTGTTTTAAAAACACCACTTAAAAGAATTGATAAAATTTTGGATATAGCAAATATAGCATTAAATGAAAAAGACAAGGTTATCCCATCGGTTGATACAAAAATTGATAAGAATTTTGAAATAACGATAATAAGAGCAAAGAAAATTGAAATAGATTATGATGGAATAGAAAAAGAGGTTTTTTCAACAAATAACTTAGCGATTGATGTTTTAAAGGAATACTCTATAAATATAGGTGAATTTGATAAAGTTTTGCCATCAAAAAATATAGTTGTTAGTGATGGAGATATTATAAAAATTATCAGAGTTGAAAAAAAATTAGTTACTGAGAAAAAAATTGTAAAATACGATACAATAATAAAAATGACTACAAAACTTAAATCTGGACAAATAAAAAAAATATCAGATGGATTAGATGGATTAACAAATGTTACTTATAATATTACGACTGAAGATGGAAAAGAAGTTTCGAGAAAAATTATAAAAAACGAAATTGTTACTGAAAGTAAAGCTGAAATTATAGAAAAAGGTATTGATAAACTTTTTGTTACGAGTAGAGGTATGCCATTTAGATATAAATCTGTTATTATTATGAGGGCTTCAGCATATGATTTATCTTTTGCTAGCTGTGGTAAATATCCCGATAACCCTGAATATGGAATAACTTTTTCTGGAACAAAAGCACATCCTGGTGTTGTTGCTGTTGATCCTAAAGTAATACCTCTAAAGTCAAAATTATATGTTGAATCATTAGATAGAACTAAAGATTATGGATTTGCTTCCGCCGAAGATACAGGAAGTGCTATAAAAGGAAATCGAATTGATTTATTTATTGGAGATAATAAAGCGGCTATGAGATATGGGAGAAGAAATGTTAGAGTATATGTTATAGACGATAATGTTACTGACGAGTTAATAAAAGGGTATGGTAAATAAGGTGAAAAATGAAAAAATGATTATTAAGGAAGTTATTATTGTTGAAGGAAAAGATGATGAAAGAGTAATAAAAAATAGTGTTGATGCAGAAGTTATTACAACAAGTGGTTGGGGATTAAATGATAGAATTATTAAAAGAATTATAGAAGCTAATAAGAGGTGTGGTATAATTATTTTTACTGATCCGGATTTTGCGGGTGAAAAAATTAGAGAAAGATTAAGTAAAATGTTAGATAATCCAAAACATGCATTTTTATCTAAAGAAGAAGCCACTAAAAATGATAATATTGGAATAGAAAATGCTTCAAAGGAAAGTGTTATTAACGCTTTAAAAAAGGTTAGACCAGAGAAAAGAGATTATGATAAGACTTTTACAAATGAAGATATGTTTGAAAATGGGTTAACAGGGAATAACAATGCAGCTATAAATAGAAATGAAATTGGTAAAATTTTAGGTATTGGCTATGGTAATTCAAAGCAATTTCTTAAAAGGTTAAATAAATATGGTGTTACAAGAAGAGAATTTGAGAATGCGATTAATGAATATAATGCTATAGCTAATAACACAAATATTTAACAATATTTGGATTAAAGGAGTTTAAAATGAGATTAACATCACCTAGTACGATTAAATATATTATGGAAAAATATAATTTTAGATTTTCAAAAAGGTTAGGTCAAAATTTTCTTATTGATAATACTACAGTAGAAAATATTATAAATGGATCTGGAATTACGAATAACGACAATGTTATTGAAATTGGACCTGGTATTGGGGTTATGACGTATGATATGGCAAAGATCGCAAATAAAATTGTTGCAATTGAAATAGATAACTCACTTCTTCCAGTTCTAGGAGAAACATTAGAAGAATTTGAAAATATCAAAATAATTAATGGCGATGTTTTAAAGCTAGATATTAATAAAATAATTGAAGAAGAATTTGGAGGTAAGTTTCCAAAAGTAATTGCCAATTTACCATACTATATAACTACTCCTATTATAATGAAACTACTTGAAGAAAATGCAAATGTTACTGATATAATTGTTATGGTTCAAAAGGAAGTTGCTGAGAGAATAGTATCTAAACCTAGTAAAAAATCATATGGTGTCTTAAGTGTAGCAGTTCAGTACTACGCTAAGGCGTCAACTGTTATGAAAGTTCCAAGAAGTGTTTTTATGCCACAACCAAGTGTAGAATCAACAGTAATACATTTAAAAATTAGAGAAAATCCTCCTGTAAAATTACTTAGTAAACCTTTCTTTTTTAGAGTTGTGAGAGCTGCATTTGCCATGCGAAGGAAAACTCTTTTAAATACAATATCAGGTGGAAATCTTGGAATAAATAAAGAACAAACTAAAGAATTATTAAGTAACAGTAATATTGATTCGATTAGAAGAGGAGAAACATTATCAATTGATGAGTTTGCATTGTTAAGCAATAATATATATAAATTTGTTAATGATGTAGAAAACTAAAATACTAATAAGTAAAATAATAAACAGTAATATTTGACTATAAAATCATTTATTACTGTTTAAGTTTTTTTATTAAAGATTGTTTAAGTTATTTTTTTTGTTTTTTAAATAAGTATTTAGTACGGGTAGGTAATTTAGTATACCGTTTGTTGGGCGGTTAATAAGGTATTCTTTTGGTATGCTTTTATAGGGTATAGATTTTCTTTCTCCATTTTCACTTTTTATATAGTAGGTATATAGCAGTTCAAAAGGAATAACAAAATATTCATCAAATATTTTAAAGTGAACAATTAAAAATGACAAACCAGATTGATCACTATAATCTTTCATAAATTCGATTTGATGTTTATGAATATTTTTTAGTGGAATACTTTTTAGATTAGTTTCTTTAGCATCATATGCAACAGCAATTCCTTGTATAATTCCTAAAAAATCAACTGTAGATTTTTTTTCAAAAAAAGCTTTTGTAATATTTCTATTTTTATCTATCTCTGTAACTTTAATTGGCACAGATATTTTATCAATTCTAGCTAATTTTTGTTGTTTGTAAAATTCATTTGTTAAAGTCAATAAATCTTCGAGTACACTACCTCTTAAACCACGTGAATTCCAAATTGTCATAAGTACCTCTTTATATATTTTTTATAATAATTATAACATTTTTACTTATTAAATCATATTT
Source organism: Helicovermis profundi (assembly GCF_033097505.1). Classification (NCBI taxonomy): domain Bacteria; kingdom Bacillati; phylum Bacillota; class Clostridia; order Peptostreptococcales; family Caminicellaceae; genus Helicovermis; species Helicovermis profundi. The sequence goes on from NZ_AP028654.1 coordinate 40,708, forward strand.
TAAATGATATAAAATTGTTAACAACATGTTGATAATGTGGATAACACGAACAATTTATATTAAAAAATTAAAATTTAGATAAAGAATTGCTATTATTTATTACATAAGTGAACAATAAGAAGAGTTTTTGAATTTAATTTTGTATTATTTTAGTTTTAACATATTTAATATAAAAAATATAATATAATATTCAAATCTAAGGTATAATTGAAGTATGTATTTTCAAACTATTTTAAGTTTTAAAATGTTAATATGTTAATAAATGTTGATAAAATTGTTGATAAAAATGTTAAGAAGAGGTGTATATGAAAAAAAAATTTTATATAGTTGTTTTAGTGATATTAAGTTTATATTCTATTCCAACATATGCAGAATCTAAGTATAGTTTTATAAAACCGTCGTTTATGATTACAATAAATGATGTACAAGTTGAAAATGACAATACAAATTATCCACTACTTATTTATAATGATATAACTTATTTACCTATGACTTGGAACAATTCTAAATCACTTGGTCTTGAAGTAAGGTTTGATGATAAGAATATCTATATAAATAATACAAATTATAGTTATAAGTTTGTTAATGAAAGTGTAGAAAAAAAAACAATTGGAAATTTTATTGCAAATTTACCAAAACGAAATATTATAGTCAATGGAATCAAAATAGAAAATGAAAATCAAAAATTTCCAGTATTAATGTACAATGATATATTGTATTTTCCATTAACTTATACTTATATTAATAATATTTTTAAATTTGAAATTTCATATGCTGTAAATGATGGATTAAGAATAAATTCATTAAATAATATTTTTAAATTAAATAATGAAAATCCTATTGTTAGTTTGGTAAATAATGCAGCAGATGATACTAAAACTGATATTATCACGTCAAAAAATGTATATAATACAAATAATCGAGCTTATATAAAAAATATAGAAAGTTATGTAAATAGGATTGAGATAGAAATAAATAATTTAACTCCTGAAATACTAGATAATGGAGATAAAATTTATTATAAAAAGGATATTACTGGTACAACTATTGGCAAATATATATGGAAGAATGGTAATTATTATATAGGAGAATTTGATCCTAAATATCTTAATTTTAAGGGTGTGGGCTTAGAAGTTGTAAAAAATTCTTTTAAATATATAGGAGAATTTAAGGGTGAGGGTAAAAAAGAACTTGGAGTAACATATTTTGATGATGGTACTGCAAGTAAAATTACAGAGTTTATTAATGGTGTAGATGAAGAAGTAAATATAAAATACACAAAAAAGAAATCTAAAATAGCAAATAACCAGAAAGTTTTAATAATTATGACAGAATTTAATGATGTTAAATTTAAAACTTCAGAAAAACAATGGTATAATTTTTTCTTTGGAAATGATAATTCAGTTAAAGCTTTTTATAAGTATACTTCAAATGGAACTGTGAATTTTATACCTGTTGAAGAAACTCAAAATATAAAAAATGATGGGATTATTAGAGTTACACTTAATAAAAACCATTATAATTATAAAGATGATGTTTCTAAGAGTGATGAAGTATTTATTGATTCAATTAGTGAAGTTGATAAATACATTGATTTTAAAAAATATGATTTAAATAATAATGGTTTTATTGATTCAAATGAACTTATAATAGTAAATGTAGTTGCTGGATATGAATATGTAGAAGATAATGCAGATGCACCTTCTATTTACGCTCATATGTCGAGTGTTTCAAATAGTAAGTTGTTTTTAGATGAAACAACAATTAGCTCATTTGCCATGATTGGTGAATTAAATTATGATTCTTCAATTAGTCCAAGTACATATATGTCAACTTTAGCAGTTGCTTGTCATGAAATTGGCCATATATTTGATTTATTAGATTTATATGATACAGACTATACATCTGAAGGAGTTGGCCCATTTTCTTTAATGTCTACTGGTACAAATTTATATACCCAAAATGGTAAAATCGGGGAAATTCCAATAGATTTTGATCCTTGGAGCAAAGAAAAATTAGGATTTATTAAACCTATTAATATAAGCACATCAGGTGAATATGATTTGTATTCTAAAAATACTGGGAAATATAATGTTTTAAGAATTGATATTAGTAAAGATGAATATTTTCTTTTAGAAAATAGAAAGTTCGTTGATTATGATTTAGCTTTATCAAAATTTGCAAGCAAATCAGGTGTTTTGATTTGGCATATTGATAATAGCGTTATAAATGAAAAAAGTAATGCTAATGAAGTTAATAACGATGAAGATAGAAAAGGTGTTGATCTAGAAGAGGCAAATGAAAGTAAGAATGGATATGGACTTTTAGATGTTAATTCTAAAAAAAATAAAGATAAATTTAATCCATTCTTTAGATCAGATACTTATAATATTTTTAATAATACAAGTAAACCTTCATCAAAACTAAATAATGGAAAAGATAGTGGTATAAGTGTTGAAATACTTGAAGATGGAGATGTAGTAAAATTAAAAATAAATATTGATAATTAATATATATACCTTAATATAATAAAAGTTTTAAAATTGTTCACAAAAAGTTCATTGACACTTGATTTAATGTATCATATTATAAAGACACACCCCGTACGGTAGGGGGGCAGAAATATGATGAGGTGAATAAATGAAAATAGTAACGACTGATACGGCTATAAAAGAGCTTGAAAGCATTAAAGGAACTAAAAATTTAGAAACAATGGACGTTAGAATATATATTCAAGGCTATGGTTGAGGTGGACCTACATTTGGTATTGCTCTGGATGAGCATAAAGAGAATGATTATAGTATTGAGATTCCATCTGGTAAAGTAGTAGTTGAAAGTGAATTAATTGATATTTATGAAGGTTTTGAAGTTGATTATGCAAATAGCTGGCTTACAAAAGGATTTGTCGTTAAACCATATATGGGTGGATCAACTTGTTCATAATATAAAATTAAATAATAGTAGTATAATATTATTAATATAACACTAAAAAATAAATAGCACATAGGGAGGAAGCAAAATGGAAAAAAAAGTTGTGATTTATACAAGTAGTACATGTGGGTATTGTCATATGGCGATTGATTATTTTAAAGAAAATGAAATTGAATATACTGAAAAAAATGTTTCAACAGATGCTGTTGCTAGAAAAGAATTAATGTCACAAGGATTTATGGGAGTACCAGTAATTTTTGTTGATGAAGAAGTAATACAAGGTTTTGATAAAAATAAATTGGAAGAGCTTCTTAACTAATAAGAAAAAAATGAATAATAAAAAGGCGGATATACTTAATAGGTATATCCGCCTTTTTTGTAGGCCTACTATGCTTTAAAATATATATAAAACAGTAAATTAACCAAGCTCCATTTCAAAATCATCCATATTGACAATAGTAATATAATTTTTATCAACTTTAATAAGTCCTTCTTTTTCCATTTTTATAAGTTCTCTTGAAAGAGAAGGTCTTTGTACAGCCATATGTTCAGCCATATGTTTTCTAGAAAGCTTTACTTTAACTCTTAGTGAATTTTGATTTCTAGATTCAGAAATTAAATATGTACAAATTTTTTGTCTAATAGTATCAAGTGAAAGCATTTTTACTTTGCTGTTAAGAACAAATAATTTTGTAGATAATAAAAATAAGAAATTTTCAAGTACAACTGGGTGATGCATTAATAGATGAAGAATTTTATCTTTTTTAAGTAGTATTAGTTTGGAATTAGTAATGGAAACGATTGATATAGGATATTTATTATAACTAGAAAAAATAAGGGCTTCTCCAAATATATCGGATTCCTCCATTTGCATAACAGTTGAAATTTTTCCACTAGGAAAAATTGTTTGAAGTTCAACAGTACCTTCTAAAACTATTCCTAATGAATCACAGTCATCTCCCTCAAAAGCGATTATAGAACCTTTTTTATAAGTAATAGTTTTATTATCAATAAAACCCAATATATGATTAATATTGTCATCGGACAATTTTTTAAAAAGGTCGCAATTTTTTAGTGCATTAGAAACTTTATTCATAAATTTCTCCTTTTATTTTTTTTAGTAACATATGTTACATCTTTATTTAAAATAAAGAATTATAATAACATTGTGAAATAGATATTTAATTTTTCTGTTTACTTTACTTATAAGTTGGGTAATTAGCAAAAGACGTGTATTTCACGTTTAATTATAACATAATAATATTTTTTTAATAAGCTTAAGGAGGATTTATAATGTCAATGTATTGTTTTCAGTGCCAAGAAACAATTGGTAACAAGGGATGTACAAAAGTAGGTGCTTGTGGAAAAACAAGTGATGTTGCTAATTTACAGGACTTACTAATATTTGTGCTTAGAGGACTGTCTGCTGTTAATTACAAAGCAAGAGAAAAAGAATTAAATTCTAAATTAGCAGATAAAGTTATTTTTGAAGGATTATTTAGTACTATAACAAATGCTAACTTTGATAAAGAAGTTTTTGTGAAAAAAATAAAGGAAGCTTTAAAATTAAGAGATGAAATAAAAGAATCTTTAGTAAAAAATGGACTTGAAGTTTCTAGTCATGATTCAGTTTCATGGTTCTCAGATGATGTTAATGAATTTGAAGAAAAAGCGAAAACTGTTGGTGTTCTTGCAACAGAAAATGAAGATATAAGATCACTTAGAGAATTAATAATTATTGGAGTAAAAGGAATGGCAGCATATGCAGAACATGCATTAAATCTTGGATATGCAGATGATGATTTAGAAAAATTTATGGAAGAAGCTTTAGTTGCTACAACTAAAGATTTAAGTGTTGATGAACTTGTTGCATTAACTTTAAAAACTGGTGAATATGGTGTTAAAGCAATGGCACTTTTAGATACAGCTAATACAACTACTTATGGTAACCCAGAAATTACGGAAGTAAATATTGGTGTTAAGTCTAATCCTGGTATACTTATTTCAGGCCATGACTTAAAAGATATGGAAGAATTATTAGAGCAAACAAAAGGAACTGGAGTAGATGTTTATACTCATGGCGAAATGCTTCCTGCAAATTATTATCCAAAATTTAAGAAATATGATCATTTTGTAGGTAACTACGGAAATGCATGGTGGAAACAAAAAGAAGAGTTTGAATCATTTAATGGACCAATTCTTTTTACTACAAACTGTATAGTTCCTCCTGTTGAATCTCATAAATCAAGAATATTTACAACTGGTTCTTCAGGATTCCCAGGATGCGTTCATATTGCTGATAGAGAAGAAGGTAAGCAAAAAGATTTTTCTGAAATTATTGAGCTTGCAAAAACGCTAAAATCACCAGTAGAAATAGAAAAAGGAACAATAGTTGGAGGATTTGCTCATAATCAAGTGTTTGAATTAGCTGATAAAGTAGTAGATGCTGTTAAAAGCGGAGCTATTAAGAAATTCTTTGTAATGGCCGGTTGTGATGGAAGACATAAAAGTAGAAATTATTACACAGAATTTGCAGAAAAATTACCAAAAGATACTATTATATTGACTGCAGGTTGTGCAAAATTCAGATATAATAAACTTAATTTAGGAGATATTGGTGGAATTCCTAGAGTTCTTGATGCTGGCCAATGTAATGATTCATATTCATTAGCAGTTATTGCTCTAAAACTTAAAGAAATCTTTGAATTGAATGATATTAATGAATTACCACTTGCTTATAATATAGCATGGTATGAGCAAAAAGCTGTTATCGTATTACTTGCTCTACTTAGCTTAGGTGTTAAAAATATTCACTTAGGACCAACACTTCCAGCTTTCCTTTCACCTAATGTTGCCAATGTACTTATTGAAAACTTTGGTATTGCAGGTATTGGAGAAGTAGAAGATGATTTAAAATTATTTTTAGGTGAGTAGTATTATAAATAAATTTATAAGGTTTTTAGTTTTCTAGAAATTATTAAAAAAGATAAAATAAAAAAGTCCACTACATTATGAATTAGATTTATAATGTAGTGGGCTTTTTTTAAAACGTTTTAACCAATCAATTTAGGGTATGTATGACTGAGAATAAAAATATAAATTTAACAAAATAGTTTGACAATTAACAGATAAAGTAGTAAGCTATTATCATACCCCCTACCAAGGGGGATGAACGTTGAACGATGTTTATTTTTTCACGAAGTGATTTTTAATATATAGGAGGTTATTATGGCTAAAAAAGTACTTATAGTCGGTGGAGTTGCAGGCGGAGCTGGAACTGCAGCAAGACTTAGAAGAATGGATGAAACAGCTGAAATTATTATGTTTGAAAGAGGAGAATATATTTCTTTTGCTAACTGTGGACTGCCATATTATATTGGCGAAACAATTGAAGAGAGAGATGCTCTCTTGGTTCAAACTCCAGAAGCAATGGAAGCTAGATTTAATATTGATGTAAGAGTCCAAAATGAAGTTTTATCTATTGATAAAGAAAATAAGATATTAGAAGTAAAAAATTTAAAAACAGATGTAACATATAAAGAAAGTTATGATGTATTGGTTCTTTCACCTGGTTCAACACCACTTAAGCCACCAATTCCTGGAATAAATGCAAGCAATATATTTACACTTTGGAATATTCCAGATACAGATATAATAAAAGAATATGTTGACAGAAAAAAGCCTAAAAAAGCTGTAGTAATTGGCGGTGGATTTATTGGAATTGAAATGGCTGAAAATTTACATGATAGAGGCATTGAAGTTTCAGTAGTTGAGATGGTAAACCAAGTTATGGCTCCTATTGATTTTGAAATGGCTGAAATTGTTCATAATCATTTAAGACAAAAAGGAATTAATTTGATTCTTGGAGATGGGGTAAAACAATTTACAAATGAAAAAGGCTTAACTGCAGTAGAACTTCAAAGTGGACTTAAACTTGATACAGATATGGTTATGCTTTCTATTGGAGTAAGACCACAAAGTAATCTTGCAAAAGAAGCTGGACTTGAATTAAATCAAAGAGGCGGAATTGTTGTTGATGAATATTTAAAAACATCTGATGAAAATATTTTTGCACTTGGAGACGTAATAGAAGTAATTGATTTTGTAAATGGCGGAAAAGCTATGATTCCTCTTGCTGGACCTGCAAATAAACAAGGAAGAATTGTTGCTAACAATATTTCAGGAGAAATGGAAAAATATAAAGGAACTCAGGGAACTTCTATAGCAAAAGTATTTGATTTAACAGTTGCAAATACAGGTGTAAATGAAAAAAACTTAATTAGAATGGGCAAAAAAATTAGAGAAGATTATGACGTTGTAATACTTCATTTAAAATCTCATGCAGGCTACTATCCAGGTGCTATACCACTTACATTAAAACTTGTGTTTGCAATGGATGGAAAAGTTCTTGGTGCACAAATAGTTGGATATGATGGAGTAGATAAGAGAATTGACGTTATAGCTACAGCAATAAGATTTAATGCTACTGTTGATGATTTGAAAGAGCTTGAATTAGCATATGCTCCTCCATATTCTTCTGCAAAAGATCCAGTTAATATGGCTGGCTTTACTGCAAATAATATGTTAACTAAGAAATTTAAGTCTATTAATTATAATGAATTAGAAGATATAGATTTTGATAAAGATATTATTCTTGACGTTAGAGAAGATATTGAAAGAGAACTTGGTTTTATTAAAGGTTCAATTAATATTTCGGTAGATGAATTAAGAAATAGATATAAAGAATTAGACAAGAGCAAAAGAATAATAACATATTGTGCAATTGGACTTAGGGGATATATTGCAGCAAGGATTCTTGAAAATTTAGGTTTTGAGAACGTTTGGAATTTAAGCGGTGGATATTCTACTTATGCAAGCGTATATTGTCATGATGAAGATAGTGAGTATTGTGAAAACGTCTCATGTGAAGAGGGATATTGTCCAGATACAGATTTTTCAGAAACTGGAGATGTTGAAAATAAAAAAACTGTAAGGACAGGTGAAGTAGTTAAACTTAATGCTTGTGGACTATCATGCCCTGGACCTATAATGAAAGTATATAAAGCAATAGAAGCTATGAATGATGGTGATGTATTAGACGTAAAAGCAAGTGACCCTGGATTTGCAAATGATATTGCCACATGGACTAGAAGGACAGGAAATACTCTACTAAGTTCAGGCAAAGAGGACAAGAACTATATTGCTTCTATTATGAAAGGAATTGAAGGAAGGGTAGAAAAAGAACCAGTAAAAACACAAATAGTGAATCCAAATGATGGAAAAACTATGGTAGTCTTTAGTGGAGATTTAGATAAAGCATTAGCTTCACTTATAATTGCAAATGGTGCAGCTTCAATGGGTAGGGAAGTAACAATGTTCTTTACATTCTGGGGGCTTAATATCCTTAGAAAAAATAATAAAGTATCAGTAAAAAAAGATCTTGTATCGTCAATGTTTGGAGCAATGATGCCAAGAGGAACAAAAAAATTAAAACTTTCTAAGATGAGTATGCTTGGTATGGGCGGAAAAATGATTAGAAAAGTTATGAAAAATAAAAATATAGATTCTTTAGAAGAATTATTACAAAGTGCACTTGATAATGGTGTAAAAATGATTGCTTGTAATATGTCAATGGATATAATGGGAATAACAGAAGAAGAACTAATAGATGGAATAGACTTAGGTGGAGTAGCAACATACCTAGGAGCAGCAGAAGAATCAAATGTAAATTTATTTATATAACATAAAGCGGTGCAAAAAAAGTGACAAACATTATCGATCAAGCTAGCTTGAAAGAGAGAATGTTTGTCACTTTTTTTATAGGGACTGAAAGTCCCATACTTAGCGAATAGCACGAAGTGCGTTAAGCGCGCAGCGCGAATTCGCAAGTATAGGCACCGCAAAACTAGATAGAAAATATTATAGATTACTTGCTCACAAAATCGAATTCGTTTTACTTTTTTCATTGGGAATTTATGACCAATACAAGGCGAATGGAAGCAAACGAAGTTTGTGAGTTCGCCGGTAGCACCGCTATAAATTGAAAGCGAAAGTCCCATACTTAGCGAATAGCACGAAGTGCGTTAAGCGAATAGCGCGAGTTCGCAAGTATAGCACCGTAAAACCATGAAAGACAAACATTATTGATCAAGCTAGCTTGAAAGAGAGAATGTTTGCTACTAAATAATATCAGTATTCCTTGTAAATATATTAAATTCATTTCCAATATCTAAAACAAATTCATCGCTATATGCCTTAAGAGTATCATCATTTATTTTTCGATATTGCTGAAGATAGTAAGGTGAATTATTAGTATATTTAAGTATTTCTTTTATATCATTTTTACTAACACTTGGGTAAAATGTTGTTCTAAATTCATGATTTTTAAAAGATTGTATAAGCTTAATACTATTTTTAATAGAATCAAAAGATTTTCCGCAAAGCTCATTATATTTGTCTGGTGATGTTTTAATATCCATAGCTATATAGTCTACAAGTTTGTTATCTATTAAATCCTTTAATATTTTTGGATTTGTTCCGTTTGTATCTAGTTTGATTTTGTAACCCATTTCTTTAATTGCAAAACAAAAACCGTATAAATCACTTTGAAGAGTTGGCTCACCACCGCTAATAGTTACAGCATCAATAAGATTTTTTCTTTTAATAAGTAAATCGAAGATTATTTTTTCGTTAATTAGTTCAAATTTAGTTTCAAGATTTTTATTGTGACAATAAGGACAATTCATGTTACAGCCCTTTGTAAAAATAACTAAACTAATATTTCCCGGGTAATCTATAAATGAAGTTCCTAAAAAAGATGCAATATTCATTTTTTCACCTCCTATAGAACTTTTTCTATATTGAACTTGATTCTTTCTTCAAATTCGAGTACCTTGCCGTTATTATAGCTTTGAATAGGTCTATAATAACCAACAACTCTACTGTAAACATCAAGTTTTTCTCCACACTTAGGACATTCTAAGATTTCACCTTTAAAGTAACCATGATGTTTACAATGAGAAAATGTTGGTGTATATGAAAGGTAGGGGAGTTCATAGTTAGAAAATATTTTTTTTATTAAATTAGATATAACGCTTCCATCTTCAATTTTATCTGCAGTATAAAGATGAAGTACAGTTCCGCCTGTATATCTAGATTGAAGTTCATCTTGAAGATCAAGGGTATCAAATATATCTGAAGAATAATCTACCGAAAGTTGACTTGAATTTGTATAGTAAGGTGTCTTGTCATTTCCCCTAGTAATAATATCTTTATACATTTTTTTATCTTTAAGAGCTAATCTATAAGCAGTGGATTCGGCGGGAGTTGCTTCTAAATTGTACATATTTCCAGTTTTTTCTTGAACATCACTCAAATAATCTCTTAAATAATCCATAATTTCAATGGCAAATTTTTGTCCTTTTTCAGATGATAAATCTTTATTTATAAAGTTTAATACAGCTTCGTTCATGCCAACTAACCCAATTGTTGAAAAATGATTAGACCAGTATGAATTATTTGCAAATTTTATATTTCTAAGATATTGTCGGCAGTAAGGATAAAGCCCTTGATTAGTCCATCTTTCAATGTATTTTCTTTTAAGTTCAAGTGATTTAATTGCAATTTCAAGAGCTGAATTTAGCATTTTAAAAAACTGCTCTTCTGTTCTAGCTTTATAGCCTATGCGTGGAAGATTTAATGTTACAACGCCAATACTTCCTGTAAGAGGATTAGATCCAAATAATCCACCGCCCCTTTTTCTAAGTTCTCTATTATCAAGCCTTAATCTACAACACATACTTCTAGCATCTTCAGGAGAAAGATCGGAATTAACAAAATTTGCAAAATAAGGGATGCCAAACTTTACTGTAACATCCATCCAAAGTTTAACTACAGCACTTTCCCATGGAAATAATTCATCAACGTTTAATGTTGGAATAGGAAATGTAAAAATCCTACCTTCGCTGTCACCTTCTATCATAGCTTCTATAAATGCTTTGTTTATCATATCCATTTCATTTTGAAATTCTCCTAAAGTTTTATCAGTAGGTTTTCCGCCAATAACAACTGGAAGATATTTCATATTATTTGGACAAGAAAGGTCAAAAGTTAAATTTGAAAATGGACTCTGGCCACCAATTCTCATAGGCATATTAATTTCAAATATAAAAGATTTTATTATTCTTTTTAATTCATTAAACTCCAAATTATCATAGTATACAAAAGGAGCAAGATAAGTATCAAATGATGAAAAAGCTTGTGCGCCTGCATTTTCAAGTTGTGTTGCAAAAATACTATTTGCGAGTTGTCCTAGTAAAGTTGATAAATGTTTTGCTGGTGCGCTAGAATGCTTAGGTCCAACAAGACCTTCCATAATTAGTTGACCTAAATCCCAACCAGAGCAATAAGGCCCTAAGAAACCCATATCATGAATATGAATTTCACCACTCTTATGTGCATTTGAAATTTCGATAGGATATATTTCATTCAACCAATAGAGTTTAATAAATTCTTCTCTAGTATAGTTATATAAAGCCATTACAGATTTTTCTGAACTATTTGCATTTTCTTTTATCTGCCAATCTTTTTCTTCTAAATAATCATTCATAAGATCAATAGTAGCACTAATTAAAGAGTTTTTCTTTTCCTTAAATTCGTTAATTTTTCCATTTCTTTTTCTTACACGCATAATCATATAATCACTCCCAAAATAATAATAATAGATGGGTGAAAACTCATGAAAAAAACCTATCTTCAAAAACAAAAAGATAGGCAATAAAAACTTAAAACATGATACTTCCCACCGAAGTTTATGACAAAAAGTTATAGGCAGGTCTCCTGACTTATGAATCACTTTACTAATCTTTCCTTCCCGTAAAAAAACAGTGGTATATAAGATTTTCATCATCAATTACAGTAGCGGGGGCTGTAGAGGAATATCACCTCTTTCCCTATTATCTCTTAATAAGAGCACCTAGAACACAATATGTTGTTGTTTCTAGTTTATCATACACAATATATGCTTTCAAGATAATTATTACTTTGTAGAAAATATATTTATATTTTAGATTTTTAAGGAGTATGGTATTATTATATAGAGATGATATCAAGAGAGTAGAGAGAGGTAAAAAATGAGCAAAGATAATAAAAAATTAATAAATAGGCTTAAGACGATTAAAGGTCATATCGCTGGTGTTGAGAGAATGGTAGAAGAAGGAAAAACATGTGATGAAGTTCTTATACAAATTGCTGCAATAAAGTCTTCAATAAATAAAGTTGGACTTCTTATAATGGAAGAAAACGCACTTGAGTGTCTTCATTCAGTTGAAGAAGGAGAAATGGTAAGTAAAGAAAAAGTTGAAGAAGTAATTAAAACATTCATTAAATATTCAAAATAAAATTGAAAGTTACTGGGGGAATCTTTATTTTTCAGTAGCTTGTTTTTTTATAGATTTAATATTAATTAACTTAGTAAAAAAAACAAAAAGAACTGATATAGTTGTTTGAATCTTATTTTTTGGGATAAATGTATTTAATAGATTGTATTATAAATTCGTTGACACTCAAAAAAAATTGTGCTATTATTAACTTGTAACGATTACAAAGTTGAAAAAGTTAAGACAACTATATATTAAGGAGGAATTTTATATGAAGTATGTATGTGAACCTTGCGGTTATGTTTATGATCCAGCATTAGGAGATCCAGATGGTGGAATTGCACCAGGTACAAAATTTGAAGATATTCCAGAAGATTGGGTGTGTCCAGTTTGTGGTGTTTCAAAAGATATGTTCGTTCAAGAGTAATTTAACTTATAAGAAAGGTATATTATGAATAAAATAGCGAATGTTAACGAATTTTTAAAAAGCAACAATATTAAACCATCATATCAAAGAATTAAAATTTATGAGTACTTATATAATACAAAAGAACATCCAACTGTTGATATTATATATAGAGCTCTTATTGATGAAATTCCGACTCTTTCAAAAACAACAGTTTATAATACTTTAAATTTATTTGTTGATAGTAAGATAGTGTCTTTAATCACAATAGAAGATAATGAAACTAGGTATGATGCAGATACATCTTTACATGGACATTTTAAATGTGAAAGATGTGGTAAAGTTACAGATTTTAAATTAGACTTATCAGATATTGTTATTAATGAAATGGATGAATTTCAAATTAATCAAAGACATATATACTTTAAAGGTATATGTAATAAATGTTTAAATTAATTAAAACGATAATAATCTGATAAAGGTTATTATCGTTTTTTATTTGGGAGGGAAAAATTATGGCAAAAAGAAATGAAGTTTATAAATGCGAAATATGTGGGAACATTGTAGAAGTAAATAATGGTGCTGGCGGAACATTAGTATGCTGTGGTCAGGATATGAATCTTCTTGATGAAAAAAATGCTGATTCAACTACTGAAAAACATGTTCCGGTAATTGAAAAAATAGATGGTGGATTCAAAGTAACAGTTGGTTCAACACTTCACCCAATGACTGAAGAACATTTTATTCAATGGATTGAATTAATTGCAGATGGAAAAAGCTATAAAGAATTTTTAAAACCAGGTGATAAACCAGAAGCTATATTCTTAGTTAGTGCTAAGAAAGTAACAGCTAGAGAGTATTGTAATCTACATGGTCAGTGGAAAAATGAGATTTAGAAAAATATAGTTTAAGATTAATGTTTGAATTATAATATATAGTGAAAGGATGAATCAAGTGATTAATAAAAAATTAGAAGAAGCTTTTAACAAACAAATAAATGCAGAATTTTATTCAGCGTATCTTTATTTATCAATGGCAGCATATTTATCAAAAGAAAATTTTGAAGGATTTGCATCATGGATGAAAGTTCAATTTGAAGAAGAACAGTTTCATGCTTTTAAAATGTATGATTATTTACTTGAAAGAGGCGGAGAAGTTAAACTTGAATTAATAGAAAAACCTCAAACTGAGTGGAATGGTATTATTGATGTGTTTGACGCAACTTTAAAACATGAGAGACATGTAAGCGCATTAATCAATAAACTTGCTGATGTAGCTGATGAAGTAAAAGACAGAGCGTCTCTTTCTTATCTTCAGTGGTTCATTGATGAGCAAGTTGAAGAAGAGTCAAACGCTGAAACTATTCTTAAGCAATTAGAATTTGTTGAAGGAAAAGGACATGGAGTTTTAATGCTTGATAGAGAACTAGGTTCTAGAGTGTTTACACCGCCTACAACAGTGTAAAAAAAGACTGTAATCAAAATTTATTGATTACAGTCTTTTAATTTAAAATTTATGGGTATATATATCTTTACATAGTTATAAAAAATATTAAGGGTGAAATTTATGATAAATGAAAATAAATCAAATAAAATTAAAGATAAAAGAGTAAAAGAGATTTTTTCTAAAATTTTGGAATCTATTGATTCTAGTAAAATACAAATTAACATTATTTTAGATAATACAAGACAAGAGTATGAAACTCTAGTTAATCAGCTAGAAAATATTAAAATAGAAATTGATATAGTAATAAAAACTGTTGATATATTAGTAAATGAAGATAAATCAATGAGAATTAAACTTGTTAAAGCAACAAAAAATTATAAAAATAATCCTTCCTTTGATTTAAAAAAAATTTATGATGAGGCTTATGCAGTAAAATCAAAACTACTTGAGGCAGAAAATAAAGAGCGAAATTTAAGAGATCGAAGAGATAATATTGAGTTATCTTTAAGAAAAGTTTATGGAAATATAAAAATAAGCGAAAAAATACTACATCAAATTGGTATAGCTAGTAGTTTTTTAAATGGTGAAATAATGTCTGCAATGGAAGGTATGGACTTTGAAAGTGAAATGCTGGTCGGAGTAAAAGTTTTAGAAGCCCAGGAAAATGAAAGAAAAAGAATAGCAAGGGATATTCATGATGGCCCAGCGCAGCTTATGGCTAATTTAATTATGAGAACAGATATATGTGAAACTATATTAAAGAAAGATTTTGAAGAAGGTATTAAAGAGTTACGAGAGCTAAAAATTGCAGTTAAAAAATCTTTAAAAGAAGTTAGAGATATTATTTTTGATTTGAGGCCAATGTCATTAGATGATATTGGATTAAACCAAACTATAAAAGAATTTATAAATATTGTTTCAAGAGATTTAGAAATGAAAATTAATTTCAATTTCGAAAAAATAAATTATGAAGTAGAGTCTATAATAAAAGTTGCAACATATAGAATAATTCAGGAATTACTAAATAATATTAAAAAACATTCAAAGGCAAAAAATGTTAGTATTGACCTTAAATACGGGAAAAAATATCTTTCTATTAAAGTAGAAGATGATGGCATTGGATTTGATGTTAGAAATGTTTTAAGTGAGATTAAATCTAAATCGAACTCATTTGGACTTATAGGCATTTATGAAAGAGTAAATCAGCTTCAGGGTGAAATTAATATTACCTCTGAAAATAATAAAGGTGTAGTTTTTAAAATCAAATTACCAATTAGTAGAGAGGTGATATTAGATGAAAAAAACGGAAATTAGAGTATTTATTATTGATGATCATGAAATAATACGTGAAGGAATTAAGAGAATTTTAAGCTTTAATGAAAAAATTAAATTAATAGGAGAATCAAATTCAGGGGTAAATATTATAAAAATATTAAAAAATTATAAACCAGATGTTCTTTTGCTTGATATGAGAATGCCTGAAATTGGCGGTTTAGATGTAATAAAAATTATTAAAAGTGAGAATTTAGATGTAAAAATAATAGCTCTAACAATTGAGGATGATAAGAAAACAATTTTAAGTGCTATTAATTTAGGTATAGATGGATATGTATTAAAAGAGTCTGCTGGTGAAATAATTTCAAGGGCTATTGAAGAAGTTTATAAAGGTGAAAAGTATATTGATCATACACTTGTAAATTTATTGTTTTCTAAAGTAAAAACAAATAATAATTCCAATATTTTTGATGTTTTAACTAAGAGAGAATTTGAAGTGCTATATTTTATTTCAAAAGGCTTATCAAATAAAGAAATTAGTAATGAATTATATTTATCTGAAAAAACAATAAAAAACTATATTACTAATGTTTTTAGAAAGTTAGAAGTAAACGATAGGGTTAAAGCCACTATATTAGCTATAAAAAACAATATTGAAGAATTTTATCCTAATTCATAATGTATTGATTTTATATATTCGGGACTAAGGTCCCTATTTTTTATGACCTTTGAAATCTTTTTGTTTTTGTTATTTAAACTATAATTAAGTTATAAATAACACTAAAAGAAGAACAGGAGGTCATTATTATGTTAATCACTTTATTTAATTTATTATCTCAAAAGGTTAAAAATGAAGATGGTCAAGGAATGGTAGAATATGCATTATTAATTGGTTTAATTGCGATAGCAGTAATAGCTGTTTTAGCACTACTTGGACCTGCAATTGCAGCAAAATTCCAAGCTATTATTGATGCCTTATAAGAAATCAAGCTCTAGTCAAAGTGATTAGAGCTATTTTTTTAAAAATAACTATTCTTAACTATTGAGAAGGTGTCTTATGAAAAAGTTAAATAGTAAAGGGCAGTCTTTAGTAGAATTTACAATTGTACTTCCTATTATTCTTGTATTGATATTAGGATTACTTGAATTTGGATTGATATTAAATTCTTATATTACAATTAATACTATATCAAGAAATGGAGCTA
Source organism: Helicovermis profundi (assembly GCF_033097505.1). Taxonomy (NCBI): domain Bacteria; kingdom Bacillati; phylum Bacillota; class Clostridia; order Peptostreptococcales; family Caminicellaceae; genus Helicovermis; species Helicovermis profundi. Next base: position 57,348 of record NZ_AP028654.1, read on the forward strand.
GATTAGCATCAGTTGGCGCATCAGATTTAGAAATAAACCAGGAATTAATAATAGATGCTCCTAATATAGATTTTAATAAAGTTACTGTTACAATATCACCTAATGAATCGGATAGATTAAGAGGAGAAAGTGTAAGGGTAGATATATTGTATAAATATAATGTTAATATTCCATTTATCAATTTAATAATAGGGAGTGAAGTTGATTTAAAATCTAGTAACTCTATGAGAATTGAATAAAAGGTAGAAAGAATTCGTTTATTAACTATTATTTTAAGGAATAGTGATTTTATGAACAATAAGGGTAATGCTTCAATTTTGCTTGTTTTACTTATGGCGGTATTATTAACTTCACTTTCATATGTTATTGATATTGGACTTTCATATGCCCAGAGGATCAAATTATCTAATGCGGTTGATTCAGCAGTCTTAGCTTCTTCAAGGGAACTTAAAAAAAGTAAAACAAAAGTAAATGAAATAGCAAAAAAATATTTAGATATAAATTACAAAGAGGAATATAACTATGAAATAACTATTCCAGATGATTTAAAAAGTGTGGAAATAAATGCAAACACTAAAGTAAATCATTATTTTTCTCAAGTTTTTGGCAATTCTAATAGTATAGTTCATGTGTCGGCAAAGGCAATTATCGCACCAATTAAAAGTATTAAAAATGGTGTAAAACCTTTAGCTGTTAAAAATTTCAATTTCACTTATGGTGATGAAATAATACTAAAAGAAGGTGCTGGTGATGGAGAAAATGGCAATTACGGAGCACTTGCACTTGGTGGGAATGGAGCTAGCATATTTTCAAATAATTTAGAAAACGGATATGATTCTACTATATCAATTGGTGATGAATTATTAACAGAGCCAGGTAATATTGTAAGTGCATTAAATATAATAAAAAATAATATAAATGGTGATTCTAGTACTTTTGAAGATTATAGTGAGAATTCTATAAGGCTTTGGACGGTACCTTTAATAGATTCATTTGATATATATGGAAGAGATTATGTGGTCGTAGTTGGATTTGCTGAGTTTTTTGTAGAAAATATTGATATCCATGCAGGTAAAGGTGAAATAGGTGGAAGATTCATTAAATATGTTATTAATGGAGATATTGATACAAGTTTAAATGATAAGGGTCTTTATGGTATCAAGTTAGTGAAGTAGGTGAGAAGATGATAAATGTTGGAAAAAAAATATTTTTAGTTTCTATAATTTTAGCCTTAATAACAAGTGGTATAGGCTTTTATTATATTAATTCATTAAGTAATGTAAAACCAGTTGTTAAGGAAAAAATTACAATTGTTGTTGCAACAAATAAAATTGATGCAATGACTAAAATTACTGAAGATATGGTAAAAAATATTGAAGTTACAAAGGAAAATTTTTATGGAGAATATATTTCTAAAAAAGCGGATGTTATTGGAAAATACACGAATGTTGAAATATTCAAAAATGAAAAATTAATAAATGAAAAATTGACTTCTGATATAAATAATACATTAAGCTATAAAGTTAAAGGATCAAATAGAGCAATATCATTATTTATGAATGGTAATAGTGGAGTATCAGATTTATTAAAACCGGGCGACAGAGTCGACTTAGTTTTATTTTTACCAGAACTTAGAGAATCTGAAAGAATAGTACGACCTAATATGTCAAAGTTATTAATGCAAAATATAGAAATATTATCAATTGATAAAAATTTTTTAAATAGTGACAGTTCAAGAGAAGAAATACCTAAAAATTTTTTAGTTACTTTATCAATTCCTTCATTTGATTTAGAAAAATTGGTTCTTGCAAAGAATATTGGTGTGATAAATCTTGCACTAAGACCACTTAAAGGTGATTTTATTTATGATACAGATGGAGCAGTATGGCAAGAATTGATACTTGATGATTTGTATAAAATGAAAGATTTATTTCCACAATATAAAATTAAATCAATTAAAGGTAATGAAATTGAAGGTGAAAATAAATACGATAAATACATTTATTATACAATTAAATATGGAGATACCCTTAGGAGCATAGCAAAAGATTTTTATGGTGATGAAAGTAAATATATTTTAATAAAGCAAGTTAATAGAATAGACGATGAAGATAAAATAAATTCAGGAACTGGAATTAAAATACCTGTTATTAGTAATTAGAAGGTGAGAGTATGAAAAAAATAAAAGTTTTAATTGCAGATGATATATTAGAAACTAGAAAATTAATTAGAAAAATGTTTTCAATTGAAGAAAATAAAATTGAGATTGTGGCAGAAGCTTCCAATGGGAAAGAAGTAATTGAGTCAATTAGAAAATTTAATCCAGATATAATTTTAATGGATATTAATATGCCAGTTTTGAATGGCCTTGAAACTACAGAAATAATAAACGAAAAATATCCTAATATAATTGTAATAATAATGTCTGTACAAAGAGAAAACGAATATTTAAAAAAAGCAATGTTTGCAGGTGCAAAAGAATATATTATTAAACCATTAAATTATGAAGAGCTATATACCACAATTATTTCGACATACAATAGATATAAGAAAAAAGAAGAAATTATTTCAAAGCTTAATGCTATTAAAAGAGAAAGTAAAATAATTTCATTTTATGGTTCAAAAGGTGGGGTCGGAAAATCAATTGTAGCTTTAAATACAGCTATTGCATATAGTAAAAAATATGGGAAAAAAGTATTACTTATAGATTTAGATTTGTATTTTGGAGATATAGGAATGATGTTAAATGAATATAAGAGTAAAACCCTAATTGATTTAATAGATGAAAATCAAACTATTTCCTATGAAAATATTAAAGAATATTTGTTTTCTTATAACACTAATCTTGATGTTCTCCTAGCTCCAAGAAACCCTGAATCTGCTGAATATATAAAGAAAGATATTGTTAAAAAAATAATAGATAAAGTTAAAAATTATTATGATGTTATAATTTTTGACAATGGTGTTAATTTTGGAGAATGTACTTTAGTTTCCTTAGATTTATCAAATGTTATTGCTTTTGTATCAAATATGGAATTATCGTCTTTAAAAAACATGAAAATTGGTTTAAAAATATTAAATACTTTAAATTATTCGAGCAAAATAAAAGTTATAGTTAATAGTGAAAATACAAAATTTGGGATTAAACATAAAGATATTTTAAATGCATTTTCAAATGAAGATTTAAGTTTTATTCCAGAAAACAATAAAACTGTTAAGTTTTCAATAAATACCGGAATTCCTTTTTATGAAAATAGTAAGTACAAAGATAATAATATGATTAAATCAATAAATAAATTATGTGAAAAACTTATTAGCTAGGTGGTGATAATATGTCATTAAAACAAAGGCTTGAACAGATAAATGAAAAAGTTGAGGAATCTACGAAAAAAATTAATGATCCCTATTATGAATTTAAAAATAAAATTTTAATAAATGTTATTGAGGAATTAGAAATAGATTTTAAAGAAATAAGCGATAAGAATCAAAAAATGATAAATGAAATTTCGTATTTAATTGATAATAATATTGAAAAAGAAGATTTGAATTTAACAAGTAATCAAAAATCAAGAATTAGAGAAGAACTCATTAATGAAATAATAGGTTTTGGTCCAATAAGCGATTTATTAAAAGATAATGAAATTACTGAAATTATGGTAAATGGTCCAAATAGTATTTATATTGAAAAACATGGTAAACTTCAACTTACGGATGTAAAATTCAAAAATAATGATCATGTTATTCATGTAATAAAAAAGATTGTTTCACCATTAGGAAGAAGAATTGATGAGAAATCTCCAATGGTTGATGCAAGACTTCCAAATGGATCGAGGGTAAATGCAATTATACCACCTCTTGCAATAGATGGTCCTAGTATTACTATAAGAAAATTTTCTGAAGATCCATATAATATTGAAGATTTAATTAATTTTGGAACTTTAAATTCTAAAATGGCAGAATTTTTAAAAATGTGTGTTAAAGGAAAACTAAATATAATAGTATCTGGAGGAACAGGAAGTGGTAAAACAACATCTTTGAATGTAATTTCTTCATTTATTTCTGAAGATGAAAGAATAGTTACAATAGAAGATTCAGCAGAATTACAACTTACTCAAAAGCATGTTGTTAGGTTAGAAACTAGAAGTAAAAATATAGAAGGAAGTGGAGAGATATCAATTAGAGATTTAGTAAAAAATAGTCTTAGAATGAGACCTGACAGAATAATTATTGGAGAAGTAAGATCAGCTGAAGCTCTAGATATGCTCCAAGCAATGAATACAGGACATGATGGGTCCTTAACTACAGGTCACGCCAATACACCAAGAGATATATTATCAAGACTTGAAACTATGGTATTAATGGCAGGATTAAATTTGCCTATAATTGCAATTAGAAATCAAATTTCATCGGCTATAAATCTTATAGTTCAGCAATCTAGAATGATGGATGGAACTAGAAGAATTACGCATATAACGGAAGTTCAAGGCATGGAAGGTGAAATAATAACCTTGCAAGATATATTTTTATTTAAACAAAATGGGGTGGATTCAAATGGTAAGGTTTTAGGAGAATTTATTAGCACAGGCATAAAACCTAAATTCTTTAAATTGCTTAACCAAAGAGGAATAAATAGTTCTAGTGAACTTTTTAGTAGTTTTTAAGTTATTGGTGTATAAAATGGAGTGATAGTATGAAGTATTTATTAATTGTTTTTATATTTATATCAGCCTTATTAGTTAATATTTCAATTTTTAGATCTATATTTACTTATAGTAAACCAATTGAAAAATTAAAGTATTTTGATGATTTTAATGATATTTCTACAAAAGGAGTTACTGTAAAAGATAGAAAGAAAAAAAATATTAAGAGATTTAATAATAAAAAAAATAGTAGCTTTATAGATCGCTACTATAATAAAGAATATTTAAAACTTATAAAAGCAGATTTAAGATTTAATCCACAAGAAGTAGTCGTTGCAAAATTTATCCTATCTATTATAGCGGGAATTATTTCTTTTTTAATTACAAAGGACAAAATAATTGTTGGATTAATTTGTATAGTATTTTTTAATATACCTAAATATTATATTTTTATGAGAGCAAAAAAAAGATTCAAAGAATTTGATGATGAAATTTATGATGCACTAATAATTATTTCAAATTCATTAAAGGCAGGTTATTCTTTTTTACAGTCATTATCGGTTGTTGTAAAAGAAACAAATAATGTGCTTTCAAAAGAATTTTCAATACTTTTGAAAGAATTAAGTTTGGGAAAATCAAATATAGATGCCTTTAATTCAATGAAAATGCGTATAGAATCAGAAAATTTAAGCTTAATGATTAATGCAATTTTAATACAAAATGATATTGGAGGAAATTTATCAGAGATACTTGAAAATATTTCTAAAACTATTATGGAAAGAGAGTATATAAAAAATGAATTAAAAACCTTAACAGCTCAAGGCAAACTCTCTGGAATGATTATTTCATTACTACCAGTTTTTATGAGTATAATATTATATCTATTTAATCATGAATATATAAGGACTTTATTTTCAACAAAAATTGGTATATTTATGGTAATTTTGGGTTTAATTGGTCAAGTGTTTGGATTTTTAATTATCAAAAAAATTGTAAATATAGAAATGTAGGTGATAATATGTTATATTTATTTACTTTAATTTTTTTTCTAACAATTGTATTTTTTATAAATGGAATAGCATATATTTTCTTTAGTAATTCATTTATGATAGAAAAAAGAGTTAAAAAATTGAGCGAAAACACTAGTATAAGTAACGAATCATTTAATGAAAGAATTATGTCACCTTTTATAAAGAATATTTCTACAATGTTTACAAAATTAATTTCGAAAAATAGGTATAATAAAATAAAGTTAAGAATAGAAAGTTTAGGAATATCTAAAAAAGAAGAGGTTAAATTTTGGATTTATAAAAAAAATATGACATCAATTCTTGGATTTATAATAGCTTTTGTATTTGCTTATATTTTGAATAAAAATATCATAAATTCCCTTATTTTATCTATTTTTATATTTATTCTAGTAAACGTAATTTTTAATTTTTATTTATCAAGGAAAATATCTATAAGAAAGAAAAAAATAATTCGCGATTTGCCCTTTGTTTTAGATTTAATTTTAGTAAGCGTGGAAGCTGGATTATCATTTGATGGAGCAATTAATAGAGTTGTTGATTCTGTAAAATCTGAACTTTCAATTGAATTTGAAAAAACATTAAAAGAAATTAAAATGGGAATCCCAAGAAAAAAATCTCTTAAAAATTTATCCTTAAGATGTGACTCAAAAGAAATTTATTCATTTGTTACTTCAATTATTCAAGCAGATGAACTTGGAGTAAGTATTGGTAAAGTTCTTAGAATAGAAGCTAGTCAATTAAGAGAAAGAAGGAAGCAAATTGCAAGAGAAAAAGCTATGAAGGCTCCTGTAAAAATGCTTATTCCATTAATCATTTTTGTGTTCCCTTCAATTTTTATTATTATATTAGGCCCTGCTTTAATAAATATTTCAAGGATTTTTAGGTGATTAAAATGAAAACAATAGTTCTTAAAAATTATTATATTGCAAGTAGTTTTAAAGATAAATTGCTTGGATATATGTTTAGAAAAAAACCTCATAAAGAAATAATTGTTTTTAAAGGCACATCAAGTGTTCATACGTATTTTATGAAGTTTAATATTGATATTGTGTTTTTAGATGAAAATTATAAAATTCTTGCAATTAATAAAAATATTCCACATGGAAAAATGATTTTTTCTAAAAAGAAAACAACATATGCTTTAGAAGCTATAGCTAACGGTATTTTTAAGGATGCTAGTATAGGAGACAAAATAGTTTTTCATAATTAATTATTTTTTATAGTATACTAATAATAAATAAAATAATTAAGAGGAGAAATAGTTTGATAAATAAAAAAAGAATTATAGAAAATTTTATTAATTATGTAAAAATAAATAGTGAGTCGGCAGCTGAAAAAAATATGGCAGATACACTAGTGAAGGAATTAAAAAAACTTGGTTTATCAGTTACTGTAGATGACGCATTTGAGAAAGGAATATCTAATACAGGAAATATTGTAGCAAAGTTATTTAGTTCAAAAGATAAGGAGACTTTTTTATTTAGTTCTCATATGGATACCGTAAAACCTGGAAAAAATATTAATCCTATTATAGATAAGAATATAATAAGAAGCGATGGAACTACTATTCTTGGAGCAGATGATAAAGCTGGCATTGCTGCTATTATGGAAGCTCTTTATGTGATAAAAGAAAATAACCTTGAACATAAAAACATTGAAATTATATTTAGTGTACATGAAGAAGGCGGATTATTTGGTGCTAAAAACATTGATTTAACTAGAATAAAATCAACTAAAGCCTTTATATTAGATAGTGGAGGACATCCAGGTGAAGTGATTCATATAGCACCAGCTCAAGATAAAATAGAAGTTAACATTAAAGGAAAACCATCTCATGCAGGAATTGAGCCAGAAAATGGCATAAGTTCAATAATGGTTGCAGCTAGAGCAATAGAAAAAATGGATTTACTTAGAATAGATAAAGAAACGACTGCAAATATTGGTATTATAAGAGGAGGAGAATCTACTAATATAGTGTGCTCATCAATTTACTTAAAAGGCGAAGCAAGAAGTTTAAGTGATGAAAAACTTGATAAACAAACTGAACATATGACAAATTGTTTTAGAGATGCTGCTAAAGATTTTGGAGCTAAAATAGAAATAAAGACAAAAAGAGTATATTATTCTTACAATATAGATAGATACGATGAAATTATTAAAATAGCTGAAAAAGCAATCAATAAGGTGGGTTTAAATTTTAAACTTAAAAGTTCAGGTGGTGGAAGTGATACTAATGTATATAATAGAAAAGGTTTAAAATCAATAAACCTTGCAATAGGACTTCAAAAATCACATACATTAGATGAGTTTATTGAAATTGAAGATTTGTTTAATTCTGCTAAAATAGTTTTAGAACTTATGAAATAAATGGATTTTAAAGCATAAAATTATTACACCAAACAGAGAATTGCCTTATAGGCAATTCTCTGTTTGGTGTAAATAGTTAAATTAATTATCTGTTTTCATCGATTCCTTTATTTGCGAGTTCATCAGCTAAATTATTCATTTTAGTAACTTTAATAAAAAGATCATAATTAAAATCATTACCATTAATTTTTTTTAGTTTTGCGTGCCATTTTTCTAATTCACTATTTTTTGATAAATTTAAATGCCCTTTAGCTCTATAGAAATTAATATTGTTAAAATTTTGAATTTCGCTAATTAACGGTTCCCATAAATCCTTATTTTCGACTTTCTTTTTTTGTGAATTAATCCATCCGTTTTTTTGCCATTTAATGTACCATTTTTCTTTCAGGCAATTTATTACATATGAACTATCAGAATATATATTTATGATTAAATCAGTTGTTTTTAATTCTTTTAGAGCCATTAGAACTGCGAATATTTCCATTCGGTTATTTGTAGTATTTTTTTCGCCCCCGTAAATTTCCTTGGTTTTTCCATTATATTCAAGTACACTTCCCCAACCACCAGTATTAATATCTGATTGGTTGTTGGAGCATCCTCCGTCAGTGTATATATTTACTATTTTCATATTTTTTCCTCCAACTAAATCTTTTTTACTTAGTAATAGTATATCAGAAAAGTTAAATTTATGTTAACTTCTAAAATTGTTGATATAATTTGATATAATGCTAATAGTAGTATATAATATGGGTTAATTTAATTAAAAGAGGTGATAAATTGGATCAATATGATTTTAGAATATTAGAGGAACTTCAAAATGACGGTAAAAAATCTATAGCAGAACTTGGAAGAATAATTGGACTTTCAACAACGGCTACTAAAGAAAGAGTTAAAAAGCTTGAAAATGATGATGTTATTAGTGGCTATTCTGCAATAATTAATGCAGACAAAGTTGGAGTAGACATAACTGTATTTATAACTGTTCCAGTAGGAGATATAACTATTGAAGAAATGGGAGAACTTTTAACTAATAAACCTGAAATTCAAGAGGTACATAAAGTTACTGGGGATACTTGCTATTTTGTTAAAGCAAAAACAAGAGATGCTAAATCTTTAGAAATATTAATTGATAGCATAAATAAGCATGCTAAAAGTACTTATACTTATCTTGCATTATCAACCTTAAAAGAGACTTCGAAAGTTGTTATTCCCAAATAGTTAAAATTATTATTTAAATTGTTAGCGATTTGACACTATTAGAAAACAAATATATAATTAGCATATGCCATATTATTAAGGGAGCGTTTATGTTAACTAATTTAGATAAAATAGAAAATTATCTTATTTCAAAAGATGTTAGGGTTACAAGATCGAGAAGAGAGCTAATAAAACTTTTTTTAGTAAGTGAAAAGCATCTTAATGCTGATGACTGTTATATGGCATTAAGAGAAAAAAAAGTGAGTCTTCCTACAATCTACAGAAATTTAGATATTTTAAAAAGAAAAAATGTTATTAAAGAAATTAATATTGATGGTGAGAGATGTTTCGAAATGAAAATGTTTCATGAAAATAATGTTCATATTCATTTTAAATGTACTAACTGTGGAAAAATTGAAGAATATAATGATGAAGAAATTTCTAAAGAAATTTCAAGAGAGATAGAGTATATAAAAACAAAATATAATAAAAATGTGGAAGACGTCACAATAATTATGGAAGGTTATTGTGAGGAATGCGAGGAATAATATGCCTAGACCAATGAAAAGAAGAAGAATTTCATTTGAACCTGAAGTTGCTATATTTAAACCAGCAGGAATTTCAAAATTTGAATTAGAAGAAATTATTTTAAAATTTGAAGAACTTGAAGCTTTAAAGCTTAAAGATATTGAGGGATTAAGTCAAATTGAATGCGCGAAAAAAATGGATATATCAAGGCAGACATTTCAGATTGTAATTGAGAGTGCAAGAAAAAAAGTAGCTACAGCATTATATAATGGAATGGCTATTAAAATAGATGGTGGTCATTATTCAGTAGATACTGATAATAGTATAGAGAAATTAGAAGATTCTACTATAATTAGAAAAAGAAGAAATAGAGGCATGGGAAGAGGTAGAAATCAAAAATAAAAAAGAGGTGTAGTATGAATATAGCATTAGTTGCACATGATAAGAAAAAAGATAATATAGTTAAGTTTTCTGTTAAATACAAATCGATTTTAAAAAACCATAATCTTTTTGCTACAGGAACAACAGGAACAAGAATACATGATGTTACAGGACTTGAAATAACAAGATATTTATCTGGTCCACTCGGTGGAGATCAGCAAATTGGTTCTTTAATTGCGTATGAAAAGTTGGATTTAGTAATTTTTTTAAGAGATCCATTAACTTCTCAGCCACATGAACCAGATGTTCAGGCACTTCTTCGCTTATGTGATGTACACAAATTACCAGTAGCTACAAATATAACTACGGCAGAGATACTTTTACTCTCAATGAATAAGAATCCTGACTGGAAAGCAATAAAAGCTGAATATTAAAATAAAAAAATGTTATCTTAAATTAGATAACATTTTTTTATTAATATACTTATGTTAAATATAAGTTTTAAACATATCAATCATTGTCTTTACACCAGGATATTTTCCTTCGTATACTATTTCTCCGTTTATTTCAAGAGCGGGAGTATACTTTAATCCTATTTTTTTCATAAGATTTTCATCATAAATTACTTCTATATTGTTCGGTAGATTAAGTCTTTTAAGAGCCGCGTCAACTACGGGCATCATACTTGAAAAACCTCAGCAATTTAAGTCATAGATTATAATTTTCATAAATACTCCTTTAAAAATTAATAATTACTAGTAAAAATTAAATTAATTAAACTGATCATTGATTTTTTGCGCTTCAATTTTAATAATGTCTTTAGCTAAATCAATTATTTTGAAAATTTCTGGATATTCAACAGTGTATAGTACTTGAAGCCCATTTTTTTTAGAGCGCAATATACCTGTATTTTTAAGTATTTTTAAGTGCTGAGAGATATTGGATTGTTCTAAATTTAATTTCTCATAGATAGTACATACACAAAGTGTATTTTCTTCTCTAAGCAATTCTAAAATAGAAATTCTTGTTGGGTGGGCAATCGATTTTAGCAAAGTTGATGTTATATCATTTAATGTGGACATTTTACCTCCAAAGTAATATTAGAATATTATAATATTAACTCAAAATGTGTGTATTGTCAACAAAATGTGGATTATTTATATTATTAATAATAAGCTAGTTGTTTTTATATAGGAACATAAAAATAATTTAAAGGATATTGTGGTTTAATTATTATGAATAACGATATATTGTGTTTATTATGTGATTTTTTAAGTAAAAAAAAGATGCTAAAAATTATTTTATATATAAAACTGTGGATAAGTCTGTGGGTAATGTTAACAAATCGAATTTTTGTTCGATTATTTTTAAATAATAATAAGCATTTACTATAAAATTTTAAGGAAAGTTATTAACAAAATTTGTTGATAACAAGTGGATAACTATCTATAATAAAAAAGTATATTTATTTTTTATTTGTGTTATAATGTTGTTGAACTTAATAGTTGAAGGTAATAAATTTATTTATTATATGGAAGATGGTAAGAATCCATCACGGTCCCGCCACTGTATTAAGATAGTTCATATCTTTAAGTCAGACACATGCCTTTAACTTGGAAATCTCACGAGGATGAGTAATGTTTATTTTCTCGTAGAGTATTATATTTTAGGAGGATTTTTTTATGTTTAAAAAGAAGTACACTTTTATATTAGCTATGCTAATAAGTCTAGTATTGGTTTTTTCTGGTTGTTCAAATTCAGCTGTAGACAATTCAAAAGAAGATAATTCAAATGCTACAGATACTCAGAAAGAAGTAAAATCATTATATCCATTAACAATTACCGATGGATTTAATAGACAAGTTGAAGTAGAAAAAGAGCCTATGAAAGTTATTTCATTAGCTCCAAGTATAACAGAAACTATTTATGCAATAGGCGCGGGTGATAAATTAGTTGGTAGAACAGATTATGATAATTATCCAGAAAAAGTTAGTGGAGTAAGTTCTGTTGGAAGTTTATCAGATCCTAGTATTGAAGAAATTACAAAATTAGATCCAGATTTAATTATCGCATCAACTCATTTCAAAGAAGATGTACTAAAAAAATTAGAAGAATTAGGCTTTAAAGTAGTTGTACTTGTTCCTCAGGAAAGTTTTGATGGAGTTTATGATGTAATAAATACTACAGGTAAATTGCTTAATAATGAAAAAAATGCAAAAGAAGTAATTGACGGAATGAAGACAAAAGTTACAAAAGTTGAAGAATTAGCAAAAGGATTAGATCCGGTTGATGTTTACTATGTAGTTGGTTTTGGTGAGTATGGAGATTATACTGCAACTGGAGATACTTTTATAAATGATTTAATTGAAATGGCTGGAGGAAATAATATAGCAAAAGATGGAGAACATTGGAGTTATTCATTAGAAAAAATTGTTGAAAAAGATCCTTCAATTTTAATTTGCTCTAAATATTTTGATGCCAAAAAGGGTATTGAAGCTGCGAATGGGTATAAAGATTTAACAGCAGTTAAAAATGGTAAATTATTTGAAATTGATAATAATCAAATTGATAGACAAGGGCCAAGACTTGCAGATGGCTTAGTTGAAATGTTTAAAATTCTTCACCCAGGAATTTATAAATAAATTTCTAAGTTATCGGACGAATAGAAATTGGAGTAAAAAATGAGAAAAAGTTTTGTTATAAACTTAATTATTAGTATATTATTATTAATTGTTTTTATGGTATTTGTTAGTACTATTGGTGCGGTTAAAATTCCATTTAGTGATTCTATAAAAATACTTGTAAGCAAAATACCACTTATTAATAAATTTGTAGATGTGAGTAATATAAAACACTCACATCTACAGATTATTCTTAATATTAGATTTCCAAGAATAGTATTATCTGCGCTTATTGGTGGCTCTCTTGCTGCAAGTGGTTCTGTTTTTCAGGGAGTTTTTAAAAATCCTATGGCGGATCCTTATGTTCTTGGAGTTTCATCAGGGGCAGCACTTGGAGCATCTATTGTAATTATTTTTTTTAATACAGTTTCTTATTTAGGAATAAGCACTGTTGTAGTTGGTGCATTTATTGGGGCTGTATTATCTATACTTATTGTATATAATTTGTCAAGAATTGGTGGTAAAACGCCAACTGTAACATTGCTACTTGCAGGAATTGCAATTAACTTTTTTTTATCTTCAATAATTTCACTATTAATGGCATTAAATAGAGATCAAGTTGAAAGAATTATTTTTTGGACTATGGGTAGTGTTTCTGCGGCTAGTTGGAGCAAAATATATATAATATTAATTCCATTTATTATTGTAAATATACTTTTTATCTTTTTTGCAAAGGATTTGAATTTATTATTACTTGGTGAAGATTCTGCTCAGAGTTTAGGCGTTGACGTTGAAAAAACGAAAATTGTGTTATTAGTACTTAGTTCTCTTTCAACAGCAGCAGCAGTTTCGGTGAGTGGTATAATTGGATTTGTAGGTTTAATAGTACCACATGCGGTTAGAATTATTTCTGGACCAGATCATAGAAGACTTATTCCATTTGCAATTGTGGGTGGAAGTATTTTCATGGTAATTTCAGATACTATTTCAAGAACTATAGTAGCACCAACTGAAATACCAATTGGTGTAGTAACTGCTATGTTTGGAGCACCATATTTTTTGTATTTATTAGTAAAAAATAAAAATATGGGAGGTATAAATTAAATGAATAATGTCGAAATAAAGAATTTAAATTATAGTTATGTAAATAAAGAAATAATTAAAGATATAAGTTTATCAATTTCTCATGGATCGTTTAATTGTATATTAGGACCAAATGGCTCTGGGAAAACTACTTTAGTTAAAAATATAGTTAAACTACTATATCCGAGTAAAGATACAATATATATTTCTAACAAGGAAATAAATGAATATAAAAGAAAAGAGTTAAGTAGAAAAATTGCACTTGTTCCTCAAAGCACCATTATTGAGTATGATTTTACAGTTGAGGAAATTGTTATGATGGGAAGAATGCCCTATCAAAAAAGATTTAAAACAGAAACAGAAGAGGATTATTTAATTGTAAAAGAATCTATGATTAAAACAGATACTTATGTACTTAAAGATAGATTTATAAATAATTTGAGTGGTGGTGAAAAACAAAGAGCTATTATTGCAAGAGCAATAGCGCAAGAGCCACAAGTCTTAGTTTTGGACGAACCTGTTAGCTATTTGGATATTCATCATCAAGTTGAGATAATGAAATTAATTAAAAAACTTTCGCTAGAAAAAGGAATAACTGTAATTACAATATTGCATGATGTTAATTTAGCGATTGAATATGCAGATAATATTGTATTATTAAAAGATGGTAAGGTATATTCTAGTGGTAGTAGTGAAAATATAGTTAATGAAAAAAGTATTAAAGAGGTTTATGATGTTAATGTTGCAGTAATAAAGAACCCAATAACGGGTTCTAAATATGTTATACCTTACTAAACCTATATATATTATATAGGTTTTATTTTATTAAAGAAGCAAAGTTAGGGTCTGTTTTATTAGTTTCTTTTAACTCTCTTTTATGTGTGTACATTCTCTGATCAGCAATTTTTACAAGTATATCTAACATAATTGATTCATCAGGCGCTGAAGAAATTCCATAACTAAATTGGATTGGTACTTTGCCTCCTGCTACTTTCAATTTGAAATTATCAAAATTATCAAAAATAGATTTCATTTTTGCTTCAGAATCACTTTTATTTGAATTGGAGAAAAGAATAATGAATTCATCTCCACCATATCTTGCGAAAATATCATCTTTACTAACTTCTGAATTAATAGCGTTTACAACGCTTATAATCGCTTCATCACCTGCAATATGACCAAAGTTATCATTTATTTTTTTTAGATAATTAAGATCGCAAAGCACTATTGAAAAAGGGTGATTTTCTTTAAATGCTTTTTCTTGAAAGTTTAGAAATTCTTTTTCAAAAAAACGCCTATTGTAAATTTCTGTTAGTTTGTCATGACTAGATAAAAAATTGGCTTCTTCAAGAAGAGCACGGTTTTTTAAAGTTATGCCAATTAATGAAGTAAATATATTAATTATTTTTTTATCTTCTTCTGTAAATGCATTCTCATTAAAACTATCAATATTTAAAACTTCAATCACTTTATCATCGATAAAAATAGGCGATGTTAAAGTAGACTTGAAAGTATTTGCACTAGCTTCTTTTAAAGTTTTTATATTTTCATCACCTAGGTAAGTGTTATTAAATTCAGTAGTGTTATTAACTATAATTGGTTCAAGTGGTTTATTTTTGGAATATACCCATAAAAAAGTTTTTTCTTTTTTAAATTTTACCCCTTTAAGTTTTTCATTATTATAACCTTTTGATGTAATAAATTCTACATAATCATCACTGCTAACACAGGCGATTGAACCAGCTTGAGCATCTTCTATTAATTCAATCGCATATTCAAGAACTTTTTTGTGAACCTCGCTCATGCTAGAATTTAATGAATTCATAATAAGATCACTAATATCAAATAGAGCATTTTTAATTTTTGCATTTGATATATCTCTCAAATTATTATTTTCAGAATCTAATATTGGAGAAATATGAAAATTCTTAATAAAGAAGTAACTAGTAAAACATGATAATAAAATAAGAGAAATTTGAATAATAAAAATGTATTTAGTGAAAATCATATATGGAACAATAATGCTAGAAAGGATTATTATAACGAATATAATAAAAAAGTCTTTAAAGCGTACAGTTTTTTTCATGTTAGCACCTTCTTAAATTTATAATTTTTCTTCTTTTCTTATTATACCCTAATAATGATTTAATTATCATATAATATTTATTATAATCAAAAAGCAAAAATTGTTAAAAAAGTATTAAAATATATAATTTTGCTTTACAAATACAATTCGGGTAGGTATTATGTATATAAGGTAATAAATATATTGGGTGAGGAGGTATTATGTCAGTATTATTTCAGCTATCTGTCATGTGGGTAATATTAATAATTGCATTTATAGTTATTGAAGCATTAACGTTTGGACTTGCATCCATATGGTTTGCCCTTGGAAGTCTGGCTGCACTAATTTTATCTTTATTAGGATTTGGTTTTGTAATTCAATTAATTGCTTTTTTGGTGGTTTCTATTATTTTATTGTTTTTTACGAGACCAATAGCAAAAAAATATTTAAAAATTGGAACAGAAAAAACTAATATAGATAGTTTAATAGGAAAAGTCGGAGTGGTTGTGAAAAGAATAGAAAGGCATAAAGTAGGACAAGTTAAAGTTGAAGGACAAATATGGAGTGCAAAAAATATTGATAATGATACTATTTATGTAGATAGTCAAGTTGAAGTTTTAAGAATAGAAGGCGTTAAAGTTATAGTTAAAATTGTAGATTAAAAAATTGGAGGAACTTATGGGAGTTATTATTGGATTTATTTTAATTGGGATAATTATTTTGCTTGTTGTAACAAATATTAGAATTGTACCTCAGGCTAATGGATATGTACTAGAAAGACTTGGTGCCTATAAAGAAACTTGGGGAGTGGGTTTACATTTCAAAATACCGCTATTTGATAGAATTTCAAATAAAGTGAGTTTAAAAGAAAAAGTAATTGATTTTGCACCTCAACCAGTAATAACAAAAGATAATGTAACAATGAAAATTGACACAGTAGTATATTATCAAATTACAGATCCTAAATTATTTACCTATGGTGTTGTAAGACCCATAATTGCAATAGAAAATCTTACTGCAACAACTCTTAGAAATATTATTGGACAACTTGAACTTGATGAAACATTAGTTTCAAGAGATTTAATAAATACCCAAATGCGTGCAATTCTTGACGATGCAACAGACCCGTGGGGAATAAAAGTTAATAGAGTGGAAGTAAAAAATATTGTTCCGCCGGAAGATATTCAAGTTGCAATGGAAAAACAAATGAGAGCAGAAAGGGAAAGAAGAGAAGTAATGATAAGAGCAGAAGGTGAGAAAAGATCAAAAATATTAGTGGCGGAAGGTAATAAAGAATCGGCAGTACTTGACGCAGAAGGTGCTAAGATTGCAAGAATTCTTGAAGCAGAAGCAGAAAAAGAAGCTAAAATTAGAAAAGCGGAAGCAGAAGCGATTAGTATTTTAAAAGTTAATGAAGCTACTGCAAACGGAATAAAATTACTAAAAGAAGCTAATCCTACTAGCGCTATTCTTACTTTGAAAAGTTTTGAAGCTCTTGCAAAAGTTGCTGATGGAAAAGCTACAAAATTAATCATTCCATCTGAAATTCAAAATGTTGCAGGTTTAGTTGCTTCAGTTGGTGAAGTTCTAAAAAAAGATTAAAACAAACAAACAAACAAACAAACAAACAAACAAACAAATAAACAAATAAACAAACAAACACGAAAGAGTCCATTTTAGAAAGACTTAAGTATTTGTTTGTTTTTTTTTATGTTTAGCTGATTATAGATATAGGTTAACAGGTGTATCAATTGGGGCATAATTATTTAAAATGATTTTGTCTTTTTTGAAAGTATATGATTTTTTATCATTGTATAATTTTGGTGAATAAATATTTTTTTTAGAAATAAATTCATTATTAATAGTTTTTTTGATTTCATTAATGGCATTATCTTGTTTGCTAAGTTCATTCATACTCGTCTGAGTGCTAGAATTTATTTTAGTTTTATTATTAAATCCAAAATAATTTAGTTTTCCATCTTCATTAATAGTTATATTTAATTTATTCAAAGAGGATTTATTTTCTTCTATTGTAGCGTTTAATTTATTTAGAATAGGTTTAAATGATTTGTTACTTTGAGATTTAATTTTATCAATTAAGCTGTTATAATTTTTAGTAAAAGAGTCTAGAGAATTGCTAAGATTTTTATTAGAAGTGTTTTTAGGAGTAGAAGTATTAATTTTCTTAGAATTATTAGTATTATTTGATGGTATTTTATTAGTGGTATTAGTAATAGAAGCAGCTACATTTTTATTGGAGTAAATTTTATTTATTGAATTGTCTATTGATTTTAGTGAACTATTAAAGAAATTATTAAAATTATCTCTTGCTTGATTTAAAGAATCATTCATAGCTTTAGCCATTGAGGTTCTATACGTTGAGCCAAATATAAGAGAGGCAGCGTTAAATGCTGGCTTCTTATCAGTCTTATGCGTATCTGAATTTGATATATTAAATATTTTGTTGTTTGAATATATACCGGCTAGCATATTAATCACCTCTTGAATACTAAAACATACCTATATATATAATACCCTATTATTACAGTATTAAACATTATTTTATGATTTGCAATTAAAAAGTTCTAATAGTTATGTATTTTTGTCTTTGCAGATATATGTAAATATAATTTATGTTATTTTATGAGTTTATTATTAGTCGTGTATAAATAAACTATATTGATAAATATTGATATGATATAATAAACACAAATAAATGAATTTCTAAGATTCAGAGGGAGTTTTTACTCCCACTGAATCTTAGAAAACATAATCCAGGGCCTTTTTAGAGTTCTTTATCCCTCACAAGAAGTGGGGGTATTAGAACTCTAAGGCATCGGATAAATTAGAATGGTGATAATATGAAAAAAATAATAAATTTATTAAAATTTTTAATTCCACTTTCAGGCTTAATATATCTAATACTTGTTTTTTTAGATAGTAGGTTTTTAATTAGTATAAATAAAGTTATGAGTACTATATTAGCACTTTATTCAGTAGTATTTGCCGTGGATGGAATTATTATTAAAAAATCTAAAGACTTTGTGTATATCTTCTATTTCTTTTTTGGAATTATGATTTTGCTGTTTAATTTTAGATTTTTATTTGTCTAAGGAGCGTTATGAATAAATTAAGATTACTAGGAGTGAATACAGTTCATTATAATATTGATGAGGTATTAAACCATGGATTGTGTAGATTTGAAGTTTGTTTTGGAAGGCAGCAAAATTATAAAAATAGAATAAAAGAGATTAATAATGAAATTGAATTTGGATTTAACAAAGGCTTAATTGTTTCTGTTCATCATCCAATTTTATTATTTGATTGGTATAAAGAGGATTATTTATCTGCATTTTACTTAGATTTAAATAATGAAATAAGCGAAAAGTCGTTTAGACTTCTTGAAGAGAATATAAAAGAATATTCAAAACAAAAGATTGCATATTTTGTTGTTCATTTTCCCGGAGTTGTATTAAAAGGTGAAAAACCGAGAGGTTTTGATAGTCTGTTGAATGAAAGAATAGAAAGAGTAAATAATATTGCTAGTAAATATGATGTGTTAATCTTACTTGAATATTTTGGTTCAAACAAATGGTTTTACGACGTAGATAAGTGGATCGAAGTAACCAAGAAGTGTAGTAATATTGGAATACTTACGGACACGGGACATTTACATTTTGCATCAATTATGCATAATTTTAATTTTATGGAAGCTTTAAAAAAGCTTAGTAAACATAGCGAAGCTTTTCATCTTTGGACAACAAAAGGAAATGAGGTTTATTCAGATTCAAAGTATTATAAAAGTTATCATCATATATCAGCTAATATAAATCAAAGAGTTAATGATGGTTGGGCATTTAATACAAAGGAAGTGCTTGATGTGATATTAAAATATGATAAACCTATTATTATTGAGTCAGAACCATTATATGGTGGTGTAAAATATCTTGATGAGAGTCTGAAATCAATAATTACTTATATAAAGGAAAAATATGATGAATAATGATATAAGGTTGTACGAAGAAGAAGTTGAAGAATCTATCGAATATATGAAAAATAATAAATTGGAACAAATATTAAATGATATTTATGATTTGCCCAGAGATGGCAAATGCGGTGGTTGTGCTTCTTGTTGCGTCGAAGCTGTTCCAGCTTCTTATATTGAATTTATAAATATTTATAGATATCTATTAATACATAAGGATATTTATAATAGTGTAATTAAAGATATTTTTACCTATTATTTTACAGAGCCTGTTGTTAGACGAGAGTGTCCTTTTTTATCAAAAGATAAACTATGTAAAATTTATGATAAAAGACCGCTTACTTGTAGAATCTTTGGACATTTATCAAAAGCAGATCATGAAAAAAATTACAAAGAAATTAATGAAAAAAACAATGAAGTAAAGGAATTTTTTAAAGGAAGATATAATCTTAATATTCCCCAAAAAGTTGTAGACTATAAATTAGAATATTGTGAAAATTTCAAAACTGAAAGTAATATAACTCTTAAGGAGAGAGAAATATTATTTAATAGCTTAATTGATTTAGATTCAAAGTTTTTAGCAATGGATTTACTCGATGAAGAATTTTTTAATATTTCACTAGTGTCATGGTTTATATATTTATATTATGATATGGAAACTGCGGGTGAATTAAAAGTGGATATTTCAAAGCAAATATTGAAAAATGGAGAGAGTGAGCTATTAGAAAAAATTTTAAAAAGTATTTAAGAATATTCAGAAAATATTTATTTTTTTAAGTTCGTTGACAAAACTATTACAAATGTGATAAACTGTTTGATTTTATATTGATTATGTGTTACAATGAAAAGAGTCAAGGGTGGTGGTTCGAATGTCGGAGCAAGTAACTTTAATTAAAATTAAACAAGATATCGAAGATTGTTTAGGTAGAAAAGTGTTGTTAAAAACAAATAAAGGTAAAAGAAAAGTTAAAGTGAATGAGGGTGTTATACAATTTGCTTATCCTAGTGTTTTTACAGTCAAAATTATTAATGGATTGGATCTTGAAAGAACAGTGTCGTATAGTTATTCAGATATACTTACAGAAACTGTTGAACTCACTGTATGTGGTAACCCGAATTATATATTATAGATATAACTGTCTTAGGACAGTTTTTTTATTTTTTGAATATGTTAATAAAATATAATAATTTCGAATAATAAATAAATATAAGTTTAAAACTAATGAACCACTTGGTTTTAAACTTATAATTTTTGGATAGTAAGTAAAAAAATAAGTCAATAATTAAAATATTATAATAAATTTATAGAATATTATTGTATTATATTCTATAATATATATGCAATGTATTTTGTATAATGTATTTATAGAGGTGTACAATGAATGAATTAAAAGTTATGGGATATGCAAAAATCAATTTACTGCTTGATGTTATATCAAAATTAGATAATGGATACCATAGTGTAGAAATGATAATGCATCAAATAGATTTGTATGATAATATAATAATTAAAAAAATTGATAAAAATGATATTATTATCAGTAGCAACGTAAGTTATATTCCAACTGGTGAAAAAAATATCGCATATAAAGCTGCAAAGCTTATGATAGATAAATATAGTTTAAATTGTGGTTTTGAAATTGCAATAGAAAAAAATATTCCTGTTGCTGCAGGTTTAGCTGGCGGAAGTACTAATGCTGCTGTTGTAATTAAAGCGATTAATAAAATATGTGATTTAAAATTAACTATAAATGAAATGATGAATTTGGGAGTTCAAATTGGTGCAGATGTGCCATTTTGTATACTTGGTGGTTGTGCAGTTGCAAAAGGCATTGGTGAAGAATTAGTGTCACTTGAATCAGTTGACAATATATGGTTAGTTTTAACTAAACCCAATTTAAGTGTATCTACTCAAAAGATATACAATAAGTTAGATTTGAATTTGATTGAAAGTCATCCCAATATTGATAAAATGTTAAATGCGCTTAGTGAAAGAAATATTTATAAAATTTCAAATTCTATGAGCAACGTTCTTGAAAATGTAACAATTGAATTATACCCAGTTATTTCAAAAATAAAATCTAAAATGATTGAATATGGCGCAATTGGTTCAATGATGACAGGTAGTGGACCAACTGTTTTTGGAATATTTAAAAGCAAAGAAAAAGCTGAAAAAGCATATACTCATTTAATTAGAAAATATAGACAAACCTATCTTACAAGAACATTTAGTGATAATAAATAAGTTTAGCTAGACCTAAACATCGGCTAATCAGATGGATGCTTTACTTCATTTGATTTGAAAGTTAACTTGTAGAAATGGGAGTCTTGACTTTAAAAAAGGAAGAATAAAAGGGGGAAAATAAAATGATAAAAAAGAAAGGTAAGTTTCATATAAAAAATTATAAACCTCTTGGAGAAGTAGTTTTTGATTATTTAAGAGAAGCAATATTAAGTGGAGAATTAAAGCCAGGTGAAAGACTTATGGAGATAACTTTAGCTGAACAACTTGGCGTAAGTAGAACTCCAGTTCGCGAAGCTATTAGAAAGCTTCAAAAAGAAAAATTTGTTGAAATGATACCAAGAAAAGGCGCATATGTAGCAAATTTAACAGCGAAGGATATTATAGATGTACTCGAGATACGAATTGTTTTAGAAGGGTTTGCCTCTGAATTAGCTAGCGTACGAATAACTGATGAAGAAATAGATGAACTTGGTGAAATTTTATCAGGCTTCAATAATTCTCTTGATACAAAAGATACCGTAGGAATGATTGAGAGAGATAATGAATTTCATGATAAAATTTTTGAAGCAACTAGAAACAACAAGTTAATAGATATGGTTAGAGATTTACATGATCAGTTTCAAAGATTTAGACTTATATATTTTAATGAATTTGATAATTATGTTGAGCTTCAAACTTGGCATGAAAAAATATATAAAGCTATTAAAAATAGAGACTCAGAAGGTGCAAGAATAAATGCAGAAAATCATGTGAAATTAATAATGCAAATAGTGCTTAAATGGAAAGAAGCACAGGAAAAAAAGGTGGACTAATGGAATGTTTTATTAGAGTTAATTCTACAATTATTCCTGCTAAAGGAGAAAAACAAGTAATAGAATTTGATAGTGAAGCAAAAATCTACAGTAAAAATGGAAGCATATATATACTTTATAGTGAAAGTGAAATTTCAGGAATGGAAGGAACCAAGACTTTAATAAAAGCTAAAAAAGATAAAGTTGTATTAAAGAGAAATGGAAGTAATATAAGTGAACTTATATTCGAAAAGGGTATTAACCATTCACAATCATATATAACTCCTTATGGAAATTTTTTAATGGAAACGTTAACCGAAAGAATTGATCTTAATATTAATGAAAACTTACAGGGGACTTTAGCTCTTGAATACGAGTTAGATATAAAAAGTCTTGGAAAATCAAAATATATGCTAGGCATTGAAATAATAAAAAGAAAAACAGTTAATCGAGCGTGATATGATTAGCTGTTTTTCTTTAGTAGAATTATACATAAGTTTTAATATCATAAAGATGATATTCTTCGCCTAGATTATCAATAATATATTTTGCTATAGGTGTATTTTTAAAATTAACATTAGAACTTAATTCTTTGTTTTTTATATTAAGTTCTAGTGAGTCCTTGTCGTCAAAAGAATTTAGTAAAATTTTAGATCCTTTTAAGACAAGTTTTCCTAAAATATTTTTATTGATTTTTTTGCTAAGTGCGATTTTTGTTCCATTTTCAAATAATAAATATGGTTTCATGATAAACCTCCTCTGTATATTTATGCTAAATTCTGAATAATTATTACTCGTTTAAAGCAGTATATCACAAAATAACAATAATGCAAGTAAAAACAGACAAAAACTTAGTAAATTATACTAAGTTTTTGTCTGTTTTAAAAAAATTTGATAATTCATTTATATTTTTAAAGTCCATATCTCTTTCAAGTAGGGGAAGTTCAATTATATTAAAATCTTTGAAATACTCATATATAGTCTTTAAATGTTTGATTTCATGTTCTTTTTTTCTAATAAAGAATTCATCTTTAATATTTTTAGGAAGAATTCTATTTACTATTAATGTTCCTACTGGAATACTATATTTATTTAATATTTCAATAGCTTTTTTTGTTTCATCTATAGGAAGTTTTTCTGCATTAAGTACAAAAATAAAGGATAATTTATTTTGATCGATCATTATTTTTCTTGCTTTTTCTAAATTTTCTTTCCTTCTATTAAGTATTTCTATTATAGGATCATGTTCAAGGTTTTTTCTTTTATTTTTGTCAGTAAGGCTCATTTTTTTATAATTCACAACTTTTTTTCTTTTTTTAACTAATGAATCAATCCATGAACCTAATAATTCCGGAAGGGTAAAGAGTCTTAATGTATGTCCCGTAGGAGCGGTATCAAAAATTATATAGTCATAATTTTCAATTTCTGTATTAATTATAGAAAGCATTTTATCAAAAAGAGAGGCTTCGTGTGTTCCTGGTGACACGCTTGCAGCATCAAGTTGAGTATTAATTTCAGAAAGGATTGCAGGGCTAATAATTTTATGAAGGTTATTTCTAATGGAATTAATATATTTTTTGCTTTCTTCTTCAGGATTTATTTCAATTGCATCTAAATTATCTAATATTGTTGTAATTGTGTTGTTAATTTTCATTTCGAAAATATCAGAAGTTGAGTGCGCAGGATCAGTACTTACAAGAAGAACCTTTTTATTTTGATTTATCTTGCTAATTGCGAAAGAACTAGCACAGCTAGTTTTTCCAACGCCACCTTTACCACTAAAAAAAATTATTTTATTCATAATGCCTCCTATTAATAATAGAGTATATAAATTAGGAAATTTATTAATCAAGGATCCATGTTTAATTCTCCGGCTTTTTCAATCCAAATGGATTTCTTAGTACTCATCCTTATATCCCATCCTTTAAGCTCATCTTCAAGAAAAGGAAGTAATTCGAGAGAATAGTAACTAAGTGGAATTGGAAGTCCTAAAACATCTCCAAAAGAAAGAAGAAGAAAATTATCGATTTCTTCATTTTTTGAATTCTTTAATAGTTCATGCGATTTTGAACTTACATCGGTTACGCCTTTTAAAAATTGTATGGTTACTTCTTTTGCTTTAGAAAATTTAAAATTCATGCTAGCACCTCCCATTTAATATAACTTTATCATAAAATATAATAATGAATGATATTTTGGTATAAAATAACTATAAAAAACTTGAAATGCGTAAACTAGGTAGTGAAATTCACTAGTAAAAAAATTGTTGTAATTATAAAAAAAATAAATTAAAATAGAAAGAGAAAAAGCTTAAAATTCGGCGGAGTGTGACAGGAATTCGGCATGTGCATTTAGAGGAGATTTTATGAAAAATATTTATAATATAAATAATCTTTATAATTTACTTGATTATGTTTCTGATGGGATACAAATTTTTGATCAAAATGCTAAATTAATCTATTGTAATAAAAAAGCATCACAAGTTGATGATATTAATATTGAATTATCTTTAGGAAAAAGTATTCTAGAAATATATCCGTCGTTATCAGAAGAAACAAGTACGTTGCTAGAAGTAATTAAAACTGGAAAACCTATAATTGATAAGGAACAAACATTTACTACATATAGGGGAAGTGTTATCACAACAATAAACACAACTTTACCAATATATGATAAAGAAAACATATTTGGTGCGGTTGAAATATCGAGAAATATCACTGATATTAAAGAATTATCTGAGAAATATGTAGATTTAAAAACTAAGGTATATAGCAATAAAAAAATCAAAATAAGTGATATAGATACTTCAAAGTATATATTTGATGATATAGTTACAAAAAATATAGATTTTGAAAAATTGAAAAAACATGCTCTAAAGGCTGCTAATTTAGAGATACCTATTTTAATTTCAGGAGAAACAGGTACTGGAAAAGAGCTTTTAGTTCATTCAATTCATAGCGAAAGTAAAAGAAAAAATAATTCTTTTATTGCGCAAAACTGTGCAGCACTTCCCTTAGGTTTACTCGAAGGGATATTATTTGGAAGTGTCAAAGGTGGATTTACTGGTGCTGCAAATAGGAAAGGACTTTTTGAAATTGCAGATGGAGGAACTTTATTTTTGGACGAACTAAATTCAATGCCGCTGGAATTACAAGGTAAACTGCTTAGAGTTATTCAAGATGGTGTAGTAAGGAGGGTAGGAGATATCAAAACCAGGAAAGTTGATGTTAGGATAATTGCAGCTTTAAACATTGATCCATTTACTGCTATGAATAGTAATTTACTTAGGAAAGATTTGTATTTTAGACTAAGCACATTGAGTTTAAACATTCCTCCGCTTCGAGAAAGAAAAGAAGATATTCCTATACTAATTAAACATTTTATAAACAAATTCAATAAAAAATTCAATAAAAATATACTTGGAGTTGTAAAAGAAACAGAAAAGCTATTTATAGAATATAATTGGCCAGGGAATGTTAGAGAACTTGAGCATGTAATAGAAAGTGCAGTTTCGATGACGGAAAATAGATATGTTAATAATGAATTTTTGCCTAAAAATTTAGAAAAATTCGCAAAAGAGTTGCTAGTGGATGAAAAATATAAACATGAGTATTCTCTAAAAAAGGTTATAGAAAAAACAGAAAAAAATATGATAGAAAAAATTTTTAAAGAAAGTATGGGGAATGTAACTACAAGTTCAAAAGTGCTTGGAATTCCACGTCAAACTTTGCAGTATAAAATTAAAAAGTATAAAATAAAACTTTAACGCCGAATTTTCGGCATAAAATAGGAATTCAAAATATAAAGTAAAAATAAGGATGCTTTTTAATGATTACGATTATCAATTAGGAGCGTTTTTATTTTAAATTATAATAAAAACAGAAAAATAAGTGTAAAAAAATATAGTTTGTTAAAATAATATTAGGATAATTATAAATAATTCAACTTTGGCATATATTTTGCTTTAAATAATAGCGTTGAAAAAAATAATGGAGGTATTAATATGAAAACAGGATGCAAATTTGGTACACACAGAGTTATTGAACCAAAAGGAACTCTTCCACAACCAGCTCAAAAAATTGATAACACTATGGAAATTTATGATAATGAAATATTAATTGATGTTCAAACTCTTAATATTGACTCGGCAAGTTTTACTCAAATCAAGACTCAAGCTGGAAAAGATATTGAAAAAATTAAAGAAATAATGAAAGAAATTGTTGCTACAAGAGGTAAGCATCATAATCCAGTAACTGGTTCGGGTGGAATGCTTATTGGAAAAGTTAAAGAAATTGGTCCTAAACTTGAAGGAAAAACTGATCTTAAAGTTGGAGATAGAATTGCAACTTTAGTGTCATTGTCTTTAACTCCATTAGTTATTAATGAAATTAAAGAAGTAAGAATAGATATTGATCAAGTAGATATTGATGGACAAGCTATTTTATTTGAAAGTGGTATTTACGCTAAAATTCCTGCTGATATGCCAGAAAACTTAGCTTTATCTGTACTTGATGTTGCTGGAGCTCCTGCTCAAACAAGAAAATTAGTTAAAGAAGGAGACACAGTTGTTGTAGTTGGTGGAGCAGGAAAATCTGGAATGCTTTGCCTTTATGAAGCAAAGAAAAAAGTTGGTAAAAATGGTAAAGTAATTTGCCTTGGACATAGTGAAAAATCGTTAAATAGAGTTAAAAAAGCTAATTTAGCTGATGTATACGTGGCTTGTGATGCTACTAAGCCGGTTGAAGTAATGGAAGCTGTTAAGGAAGCAACTAATGGTCAAATGGCTGATGTAACTATTAACTGTGTAAACATTCAAAAAACTGAAATGGGATGTATTTTATCTACAAAAGATACTGGTTTAATCTATTTCTTTAGTATGGCTACAAGTTTTACAACTGCTGCTTTAGGAGCAGAAGGTGTTGGAATGGATACAACTATGATAATCGGTAATGGATATGCAAAAGGTCATGCAGATATAGCTTTAAATATTATGAGAGAAAGTAAAGAATTAAGAGAGCTTTATACTGACTTATACGCTTAATTTTAAATAAGCAACAAATGAATTTATAAATAAAGAGAATACTAGATATGAATTATGACCATTGGTCAAAAATATAAAACCCAACCTTACCTTATATTATTCTAGTATTCTCTTATTTAATATGCAAATTGATTTAATATTTGATTGGAGGATTTACTGTGGGAAACTATTACAACAATATAGAGCTCTGGAAAAATGTTACTGAGGATCAATGGAATGATTGGACTTGGCAAACAAAAAACAGAATTACTGATTTGGATACACTTAAAAAGGTTGTAAATATTACAGAGGAAGAAGAAAATGGAATTAAAAAATCGCTTGAAATATTAAGAATGGGAATTACTCCATACTATGCAGCTCATATGGATAAAAATGATAGTCATTGTCCTATTAGAATGCAAGCTGTTCCTACAATATATGAAACATATAGATCGGCAGCTGATATGGATGATCCACTTCATGAAGATTCTGATTCACCAGTTCCAGGATTAACTCATCGTTATCCAGATAGAGTATTACTTTTAATTACAGATATGTGTTCTATGTATTGTAGACATTGTACTAGAAGAAGATTTGCTGGTAGCAAAGATACAGGTATGCCAATGGATAGAATTGATGCTGCTATAGAGTACATAAGAAATACTCCTGTAGTTCGTGATGTTCTTCTTTCTGGAGGAGATGCTTTACTTGTTTCAGATGAAAGACTTGAATATATTATCTCAAAATTAAGAGCTATTCCTCATGTTGAGATTATTAGAATTGGTTCTAGAGTTCCAGTTGTAATGCCTCAAAGAATTACTGATGATTTAGTAAATATGCTTAAAAAATACCATCCGATTTGGTTAAACACACATTTTAACCATTCTAAGGAAGTTACTCCAGAATCAATTGAAGCTTGTAGAAAACTTGCTGATGCGGGAGTTCCACTTGGTAATCAATCGGTATTATTAAAAGGAATTAATGATTGTGTTCATATAATGCGTGATTTAGTTCATAATTTAGTGAAGATGAGAGTTAGACCTTACTATATCTATCAATGTGATTTATCTACAGGAATCGAGCATTTTAGAACTCCAGTTTCAAAAGGTATTGAAATAATTGAAGGTTTAAGAGGTCATACTTCAGGATACGCAGTTCCAACATTTGTTGTAGATGCTCCTGGTGGAGGTGGTAAAATTCCTGTTATGCCACAATATTTAATATCACAATCACCTAATAAAGTAGTTTTAAGAAACTTTGAAGGGGTAATTACTACTTATACTGAACCAGATACGTATGTTAGCGATTGTCAGTGTGAGATTTGTAAAAATGAAAGAGAACATAAAATCACTGGAGTGGGTGGTTTACTTCAAGGAAATCAAATTAATATTGAGTTAAAGCATTTAGATAGAGAAGAGAGATCACATCACGAATAAATCAAATAAGTTTAATTACGGTGAATATATATGATGATTAAAATATTAAAAGATAAGCATAAGACAGTGTCAATTGTTGGAATGGCAAAGAATGTAGGAAAGACGGTTACCCTTAATGAGTTAATTAATCAGGGATTATATCATAGTGTAGCGCTTGGAATTACTTCTATTGGTAGAGACGGAGAAGAAAAGGACCTAGTAAGTAATACTGAAAAACCTAGAATATTTGTCCACTGCGGAACAATTATCACAACTGCAGAAAAACTTCTTAAAAAATCATCAATTAAGTATGAAATATTATATGTTATGAAAAACACAACAGTTCTGGGGAGAATATTAATTATAAGAGTTCTTAGAAATGGATATGTTGATATTTCAGGACCTGCTAATAACAAAGAAATAAGTTTAGCATCTGAAATTATGCATAGCTATGGTGCAGATTTAGTTATTATTGATGGAGCAATTGATAGAACTTCATCTGCATCTCCAGCTATTGCTGAAGCAGCAGTTCTTTCAACGGGAGCGGCAGTAAGTAGAAATTTAAGTAGCTTAATAAATGAAACGGTTTATAAAACAAAACTTTTGTCTTTAGAACAAATTGAGGATGGAAATTTAAGAAAAAAAGTTTATAATATATTGTTTGATAATAAAATTGCTGTTATAAATGAACAAGGATTAATAGAAATTATTAATGTAAAAGCCGCGATTGGTTCAGCTAAAAAAATAGCAACCTATATTAAGGAAAATTCTATTTTAGTTATTCCAGGTGCACTTACTGAGATGTTTTTAAAAAACTTTAGTTCGTATATTGGAAGAAAGAAAATAAAGATTGTAGTAAGAGATGGAACGAGGATATTTGTAAAAAGTGATAGATGGCTTTTCTATGAATCTATTGGAATTGATATAAAAGTATTTGATTCTATTGATATTATTGCAATAACTGTAAATCCATATTCACCAAAGGGATATTTTTTTGAGTCAAAATTAATAATTGATGGTCTTAAAAAATATATAGTAGATATTCCTATAATAGACGTGCTTAAGGAGGAAGGTTATGGATATTAAAAAAGATTGTGGACTTGACTTCATATTTGATAGACTAATACCATCTGGTTATTACGGAAAAAATTATTTAAAAAATTTAAATTTATTTACACTCGAAGAAGAAGATCAACTAAAAGAAGAATATTTTTATTTAAATAATATTTCAAAGTATGCGAGTTTAAGTACGATTTCTACTAAAGTTATAAGAGAGGTCATTTCGGATATAAAAAATATTAAAGGGTCTGTTTTAAGACTTAAAAATGGTGAATATCTTTGTGATATAGAACTTTACGAAATTAAAAATTTTAATTTAAGTTTAAAAAAATTAGATAATATCCTTAATAAATATAGTTGGAATAATTATAGTAAAAATAAATTTGAAATTTCTAAAGAACTTCAAAAAATCCTTGATCCAAATGAAACACTCTCATCATCCTTTACTATATATAGTGAGTATTCTAATGAATTAAAAAATATTAGAAATGATATAGATAAAAAAATGCAAGAAGAAAAAAATAGACTTCTTATACTAGCAAAAAAAATAGAAAAAAAATATAATATTAGTATAAAGCATTTTAATCAAATTATTATTGATAAAAACAATATAGAACTAAATGAAAAGTTTTTATTAGATAATAGTATTGTTTATCAATCTGAAGATTACTTAAAAAAAAGATATAAAGTTAGTGATGAAAAAACAGAAAAATATATAAGAGAATTAAATATATTGAAAGCAAAAGAAATTGAAGAAGAAGATAGAGTCCTTAAGAAAATTTCGAAAGAATTGTTAATTTACATTGATTTTCTAGAAAGGCAAATTGAAATACTAGAAAAGTTTGATTTTAGAATAGCTAAAGCTATATTTTCAAATTCATTTGATTGTGTAAAACCGGATATAATATCTGAAAATAAGATAAAAATAGTAAATGGCAGACATTTAAAAACAGAAAATATAGTTGGAAAAGATAATTTTACTGCTATTAATATAGAACTTAATAATGGTGTTACATGTATTACAGGAGCTAATATGGGTGGTAAGACAGTTAATTTAAAATTGATTGCTCAGTGCACTTTGTTGGCTCAATTTGGGTTGTTTGTTCCAGCTGAAAAATTTGAATTTTCTTTAAGAGAATTTGTAGAAATTAGTTCAGGAGACTCTCAGAGTGTTGAAACGGGACTTAGTACTTTTGGTTCAGAAATAGTAAATATGAAATCATCTATAGCTAGATCAAATGAAAGAGGCCTTATATTAATAGATGAACTTGCAAGAGGTACAAATCCTTTAGAAGGAACAGCGATTTCTAAAGCAATAGTAAACTATTTAAAAACTAAAAATTCAATTTCTGTAATAACGACTCATTTTGAGGGTGTTGGACATATTAAAGAAGTAAAGCAACTGCAAGTAGCTGGTTTAAATAAGGAAAAGTTAAAAGACTTATTTACTAGTAATTATACTAATAAAACTTTAAGAAAATTACAAGAAATTATGGATTATCACTTAATAGAAATAGATGACGATGTGAGTATTCCAAAAGATGCAATAGAAATAGCCAAATTACTTGGGCTAGATAATGATATTTTAATTGATGCATTAAGATATCTTAAGGAGGAACGATAGATGAAAGGTAAATTAAACCTCGATTTTAAATTGGTAGAAAAAGCAAAAAAATCTGCGGGAAATATAGCGGACGATATTCAAGAATTTATTGATCTACACACAACAATAACTGTGGAAAGAACAGTAATTAGACTCTTAGGTATTGATGGAGTTAATGAATTTTCAGTGCCGTATGCAAATGTACTAATGAACCACATTGTTGAAGGTGGAGGATTTAAAGAGGGAGCGTCATATTGGATAGGAAACGCTATGGTTGAACTAAATAAATCACCTCAAGAAATAGCTGAAATGATTGTAGAAGGTCAACTTAATCTTTTTGATATTAAAGAAAATAATATTGAACTGATAAGTAAAAAAATTGATGAAGTTGCAATTAAAACAGTTGAACAAATAAGAAAAAATAGATTAGAAAGAGAATCTTTAATAGATAGATTAGGTGAGGGGAGTAAGCCTTACCTATATGTAATTGTAGCAACAGGAAACATATATGAGGATGTTCTTCAGGCAAAGGCAGCGGCTAAACAAGGTGCTGATATTATTGCTGTTATAAGAACGACTGCTCAAAGTCTTTTAGATTATGTTCCTTATGGAGCAACTACTGAGGGATTTGGTGGAACGTACGCTACACAAGAAAACTTTAAAATAATGAGAAAAGCACTTGATGAAGTTGGAGAAGAAGTAGGAAGATATATTAGACTTTGTAATTACTGTTCAGGACTTTGTATGCCAGAAATAGCTGCAATGGGAGCATTTGAGAGACTTGATGTTATGTTAAATGATGCTTTATATGGAATATTATTTAGAGATATTAATATGCAAAGAACTCTAGTGGATCAATTTTTCTCAAGAGTTATAAATGGATTTGCAGGTATTATTATTAATACTGGAGAAGATAATTACCTTACTACTTCGGATGCGGTAGAGGAAGCTCATACTGTACTAGCATCACAAATAGTAAATGAACAATTTGCTCTTAGGGCTGGTATACCTGAAGAACAGATGGGTCTAGGTCATGCATTTGAAATGAATCCAAATTTAGAAGATGGATTTTTACTAGAACTTTCTCAAGCTCAAATGGCAAGAGAAATATTTCCAAATGCACCGCTGAAATATATGCCACCAACTAAATATATGACGGGTAATATATTTAAAGGTCATATCCAAGACGCTTTATTTAATATGGTTTCAATTATGACAAACCAAAGCCTTCAATTACTTGGAATGCCTACGGAAGCAATTCATACACCACTTCTACAAGATAGAGCATTATCAATAGAAAATGCAAAATATATCTTTAATAATATGAAAAATTTAGGTGAAGAAATAGAATTTAAAAAAGATGGAGTTATTCAAAAGAGAGCGCAAAGTGTTGTAATAGAAGCTCAAAAGATGCTTTCTGAAATTGAAAAAGAAGGCTTAATGTCGACTATTGAAATGGGAAAATTTGCTGGAATTAAAAGAGCAATGGATGGAGGAAAAGGTCTTAAAGGTGTTACAGTTAAAGGCGAAAAATACTTTAATCCATTTATACCATTAATGTTAGGAGGCAATGAATAATGAATAAAATTGATTTAACTAAAATAAAACCATATGGAGATACTCTAAATGATGGAATGATGCAATTTAGCTTTACTTTGCCAGTTCCTTATGGTGATGAAGCTAGTGAAGCTGCCAAACAATTACTACTTAAAATGGGTATTAAAGAACCAGCTGTTGTTTATTCAGAAGATTTAGGTGTTGGCTATACTTTTTTTACGATGTATGGAAAAAGCGAACATACAGTAGATTATACTGTAATAGAAGTTCCTAAAGTTGAGTCTGATGTTATGGATAAATACGGAGTTGAAGATTATATAAAAGAGAATATTAAAAGAGAAGTTGTAATCATAGGCGCTTGTACTGGAACTGATGCTCATACTGTTGGAATTGATGCAATTATGAATATGAAAGGTTATGCAGGTCATTATGGACTTGAAAGATATAAAGGTATTAAAACTATAAATATGGGAAGTCAAGTTCCAAATGAAGAACTTATTGCAAAGGCAATTGAAGAAAAAGCGGATGCCGTTGTTATTTCTCAAATTGTAACACAAAAGGATATTCATATTATGAATATGACGGAATTGATTGAACTTTTAGAAGCGGAAGGTTTAAGAGAAAAATTAATTGTTATTGCAGGTGGACCTAGAATAAGCCATGAATTAGCTAGAGAACTCGGCTATGATGCAGGTTTTGGAACGGGAACATTTGCAGAAGACGTTGCATCTTTTGTAGTTCAACAAGTAACTGAAAGAGGTTTATAAGAATTTTAAAAAAATTTATTGTCTAGTAAATAAACACAGTGTTCTTTTTAAGAATGCTGTGTTTTATTTTTTGCTAACTAATTTTTACAAGAATATTACATTCTACATATTTATTAAAAATATATTAAAATTTGTCGATATTCAAGTAGAAATCTAGCTTTTTTGTTAACATATAAGTAACAAAGGCAAATAAATGTATAACAAAGGCAAATAAATGTATAACAAAGGCAAATAAATGTATAACAAAGGCAAATAAATGTACGAAAATTAAAGTAAGTAAATAAACAAAAATTATAGATTAAACAATAGTAAAAGTATACTTTCTTATTTGTAAGAGAAAATTAATTACAAAATATAGTAAAAAGGGGTTAATATGAATATACTTAAGTTAAATAAATGGGATGCTTTTTTTAAGAAATTATTAGTGTTTTTATTAAGTATTTTATTAGTATTTTCAAATGTAGATCTATCTTTTGCACTTGATGCTGGTGATGGAGTTGTGGTAGATAAAATTAAATTTGTAAGAGAACATTTAGGATTTAACACGTCATCTGCATATATTGAAATTACAGGAACCAATTTACAGGGAGTTGTTGTAAGATTTGAAAAAGCAGGTATAGGCGGTGGTCTTCAGCTTATGGGAACGAAGGTTGACGATGAAGCTGGATTTTTAAAATATACTTTTACTACCGATGAAGCCCAGTATTTTACGGGTGTATTAAGAATAGGGAACAAAGACATTGATATAAATTTATCTAGTTTTCCTACTTTAGATAGTGTAAATAAAAAAAATATAAACGTAGATAATAATGATGATTTAGTTCTTTCAGGAACTAATTTAGATAAAATAAAAGTAAATGCAGGTAGTTTGTCTCCTTTAGTTAAAGCTAATTTTGGTAGAGTTCAGTCTACAGAATTTTTTTATGATTCCTCTACAGGAGATAGTGCAAATAAAATTACTTTGGAAACTCCTAGTCCACCTGAAAGTAAGGGATATCAAAATATACAATTTTCGAGAGATGAAACAATAGTTGATGCAGTAAATGGAAATTATGACACAAGCGTTAAGTATTTATATGCAAGTTCATTTAGATTTGTTGAAAATGTAGGACTTACAGGGCTTGATATGTTTCCTAATACTGGAGCTAAAGGAGATGAAGTATACTTTGATGCTGATGATTTCAATGATACAAAAGATTATTCGGTGTATTTTTTAAAAGCATTAGATGGTTCGGATGATTACAAAGATACAAATAAAGCTAGTTTTGTATCTGTGCAAAAGAATACTGTTGGTAAAGACAGACTTATAGTTAAAGTACCTGAAAGTATTTTTTTTGAACTTAGAAATTATTATGTTGTGATTACTAATACTTTAAATGGAGAAATAATAGCAGAGCAAGTAGTAAAAGATAAGGATGGAAATGATGCTTCTTTTACTGTTATTGGTTCAGGATACAAACCTTCCGTTGAAACAGTTTTTCCTACAGAAGGTCCTGATACTGGTGGAAATGTTCAAATATCAGGTAGAAATATTTTGACTCCGAATGTTCCAGACTTGGTAAAACCAACGAATTCGTTTTCGGATTCATATAGTTCTGGCGATGGTAATATTACTCTTGATGTTGTCTATGGACACGGAGTAGGCGCTGGCAATAGATATGAATACAATGGAAAAGAAGTATTGGTATCAAGAAATATAAATGTACAAATTGGTAAAAAAGTTACTTTTGTAAAAGATACATTAGGAAATTTTGTTGTTTTTAAAGGTATTCCAGACAATGTTCAAGTGAAAACAGATGTAATCGACGATGCACTTGAAGATCCTTTAAAAGATATTATTGTAGATATAAAAACTACTCTTGTTGAAGCAACTGATGGAGTTAAAGACCCTTTAGGTAAAACATATGTATTTAGACAAATAGTAAATAAAGAAGATGGTTTTAAATTTGTACCAAGTACAATAACCCCACAAATTGATTCGGTTTCGCCTGAAATGATTCAAATTAAAACAGCGGATACTTCTCTACAAAATCAAACTCAATTAGTAATTAAAGGTTCAAATTTTTTAGTTAGTAGATTTGTTAATGAATCAGGTGATGTTATTACAAAATATCCATCTGTTTTGATAAAGAAAAATGGCGATAATACGCTTTTTGATAGATATCAATTAGGTGTATTTCCAAATGAAAAATCAGGATCTGTTACAGGAATTATTAAATGGAAAGCCGATGATACAAGTACTCAAGAAAATATATTAATGAATGGTCTTAATCCAGAAAATGTTGATATAAAAATAGTTGATGACAATAATAAAATAGTTGATGGAACAACTGGAAATGATGTAGGTACAAAAATTATTATATTGCTTCCTAAGTCTTCTGTTATGAGTGATACAGGAATTAAAAATGTACAAGTTACAAACCCTAGGCGTGGTAGTGATGATAATGGTGCTTCTTCTATATTGACGGATTCTTTAACATTTGTAAAAACAAGTGATATTCCAGTTATAGAAAGTATTATACCCAACATAGTTACTGTTGATGGTGGAGATCAAATCGTTATAACAGGTAGCAATTTTCAAGATGGGGTTAGAGTTTTTTTAGATGGTGAAGAAATGACAGGAGTAACACGTGACATTGATTCAGAGGGTACAAAGGTACTTTTAAAATTTGATGCACCTTCTGGAAGACTTGGTTCAACTCAGATTATTGTACAGAATTTATCTGGTGGAATGGATACAAAGTCCTTTACTTATGTAAAATCGTTTAATAAAGACCCAGAGTTATATTCATTTGCACCTACTCTTGGAACAGAAGGCACATTAGTTTTATTAAATGGGGATAATTATTTAAAACCAGATCCTACTGCTGTTTCTACACTTGGATATGAAGGCTTAAGATTAATTGGTTCTAGAGTTTTATTAGATGGAAAAGATATAAGTACCTATAATTATGATGGTTCAGGGAATATTGATTTTAAAGCTTATACTTCACCTTTAGCAGATAAGGCAATAACAGAATCTGCGGGAAAAGCTGTCTACTCGAAGTTCTATAAGAATGCATCTGTAATAGGTCCAGATTCAAAAATATTCCATTTAGATAACGATAAATTTAACAATCCAAGAATAACTAATTACAAAGATGTGTATTATTCTATTAAATATGAAAATGGAACTTATAAGGCCTATGATAAAGATGATGTTTACATTGCTAACGTAACTATTACAGACAGCCTTGGTACAAATACAAACTATCAAATAGATGGAATTACTTTACTTACAGTAAATAAAGCGATTCCTGAAGTATTCTCGATTAATATGGATAATAAAACGGTAAGAATTTCTTATGATGATGATGGTAAAAAAAATATAGATTCAGCTGATTACAATGATAGCATTATTTTAACAGATGGAAGTTCATTTTATACTTTAACCAAGGATTTAAAAGGAGATATTAAACTTTCAAATGGTAAAGATATTATTTATACGATTATGTATGATAATGTGAATAATAAATTTGTAGCTTACACAGAAGGAACACTTCTTGATGTAACGCTAACAGATAGCGTATTCACTGTTGGACTTTTAAATTTAACTTATATTACTCCCTACGTTTTTGATTCCATAACAAAAGAAATTACAGGAAACCGAAAAAAAGTTATAACAAAAGATCAAATTATGTTTTATGTACCAAAACTTTTTACAGGAAAAGGCTATAAAGATTTGGTTGTTATGAATCCTGATACAAAGACTGCAAAAAAGCTTAGTGAAGATGGTTTTTACTATGTTTCACAGTCAAGTTCACATCCTGCTATTACTGATATTTATCCAGATAGAGGATCTATTGATGGTGGATATAATATAAAAATATCTGGAAATGATTTTGAAGATAATGCCAAAGTATATATTGATTCGCAGTTAGTTCCAAAAGAAGATACTTTTGTTTCAATTGATGGTAGCTATATTGTTGTAAAAGTACCGAAAACTTTAAAAGATTTAAAAAAAGACTATGATGTAGATAGATTTACTGTTCCAATTTTAGTTATAAATGATGATGGTGGAAATGCATATAAAAAAGATGGATTTACTTATATTATTCCAGTTAGTTCACCGAGAATTGACTCTGTTGTATCAACTGCTGGCTCTTCAAATGGTGGAGAAATAGTAGAAATAAGCGGATATGAGTTTAGATATTATGAACCATATACTGATTCTGTAGGTGGTAATGGATATGACATTGGTGATAAATTTGAAGACTTGTATAAAAATGGAGTTTTCGATGATTTAATGTCTTCTTCAGTGGATCCAAATGCTGTAAGTAAAGTAATTGATCCAAGTGTTAAAATATTTGGATACTATTATGATTCTCCTATTTTACCTAAAGTTTTTTTTGGTGAAAATGAAGCTAAAGTTGTAGAATATTCAAAAGGATATTTAAAAGTTATATCACCTCCTCATAAGGAAGGCGATGTAGATTTATATGTTGTAAATAATGATTTAGGTATTACTAATAAAATTAAATATAAATATACGGCGTCAAAACCGCAAATTGTATCAATAGTTCCTAATAAGGGTAAAAAAAGTGGTCAGGAAAAGAAAGAAATTTATGGTGGATCTTTATATAAAGCTGTTATTAATGGTTACTATAACGATAATGATACTGCTATAGTAGCAATTCCTGATGTTGAAACAATAAGTAGATTTGGAAAAATAGGTAATGATGATTATGAAGTAAGTGATATTAATTATGGACAAATAAATAATCAAATTGCATCAGTTTCTTTGAGCGGTGGACTTAAAGCTGAGTATAGAGGAGAAACTAATCAGCTTATACTGACAGTGGAAGAAAACAGTAAAATTTATAGAAGAACATTTAATAATTATAATGACACTGAAGTTTATTTGCCACTTGAGATGCTAAAGTCAGGGAGTGAGTATTATGTTCCAAATGGCTTTAGAGATGCTGATGGTAGCTCTTATAAAAATTATGTATATGAATATGTAAAAATTAAGATTGACGGAAGACGAATGATTGTACAAAGAGGATATTCTCCGAAATCTGAATATGATAACACAGGTCATGTTACTGTTACAACTCCATCATATTATACTATTGGTTCTGTAAAACTTACCTATACAAACCCAGATGGCGGAAATGTAGATGGAACTTTTACTTATACAAATCCAGATAGTGAACCTAAAATATTTAAGGTTAAGCCTGAAAAACTGTCGCCTGATAAAAAATACTATATGATTGAGGGATCAATTCAGGGGGGGATTGAAATTGAAATTCAAGGTTTTGATTTCAGAAAAGATGTAAAAGCATATATTGGAAATAAAGAGGCGAATATAGTAGAAGTCACTACAAAAGTTATTGATGGGGTCACTTATGATGTAATTATAGCTAAAGTACCTACAGCAAGCACTATTGACGAGGATCAAAAATTTCCAATAGTTATAGAAAACACTGATTCAGGTCTTGCTAATTCATCTACTTTAGGAAATTTAATTGGACCTAATTATGAAGATAAAACAATTCCGTTTTATTTTGTATATAGAAAACCACTTTCTATCCCTAAAATTGTTACAGTATACCCTGAAGAAACAAGTGTGGCTGGAGGAAACCAAATAACTATTACAGGTTCAGATTTTAGAAGTGGGGCTATAGTGATTATTGGTTCGAAAGGTGGAGTTCCGGTATCTGATTTATCAATAGAAGAAAGAGGCAGTATTATCAAATTTAAACTTCCAACAGGCCTTACATTAGGTGAAAAAACAATTCAAGTTTTAAATACCGATTTTGGTATAGCTTCAAAAGAAAAGGGACTTAAAATTATATCAAATCCAACGGTAGAAAATCAATTTTTAACTGAGGATGGAAGTGAAATAATTAATAGAATATCCATAGAAGGTGGAGAGAAGATTAGGATTCAAGGTAGTGAATTTTATGAAAATCCAAAGGTTATTTTTGGTGGCACAAGGTCAATAAAAACAGATGATCTTTCAACGGGTGAATCAGGTTTATATGTAGATGATAAAAATTATATAATTGAAAATGGAACGCTTGCAACAAATGTTGAATATATAGATAAAAAAACATTATTAGTTACAACTCCTGAGCATATTCTTGAAGGTGATGTTTTTGTTACAGTTATAAATCAAGATAAAGGAATTTCAAATACTAGTGCAGAAATTAAATATAGTGAACCTATT
Organism: Helicovermis profundi; assembly: GCF_033097505.1. NCBI lineage: Bacteria > Bacillati > Bacillota > Clostridia > Peptostreptococcales > Caminicellaceae > Helicovermis > Helicovermis profundi. The sequence continues at coordinate 97,914 of NZ_AP028654.1, forward strand.
CCATCAGATCCTACAGGTCTAAAAGCACGAATAGTTGAAGATAGATATGTAGAGCTTTATGATTATACTGCGGCAAATAGTGAATACTATGAAATTTACTATTATTTAGGTAATAAAAATAATTCAGCTTTAGCTTATAATGGATATAGAGATTTTAAACTAATTGATGTAACTGAAAGAAACACTTTTAAAATTACTAGTATTCCTGGATATGAAAAAAGACGTAAGTATGATAAACTCTGGTTTGTTATAAAGGCTGTAAATAAATATGGACCTTCAAATTGGTCGAATACAGCATATATAAGTTATATTACTTTAGATGATATAGAAAGTATCAGTCCCAAAGATGAAGATGGAGATATAGGTGTACCACTAGATAAAGATTATAAAAAAATCGTAAATAATAAAAGTGTTGAGGTAGACTTGAATCCTAAGAAAAGGGATGATATATTTATTAGTTTAACAGAGTATCCTATTGATAAATATCCTACGCGAGATATTTTAGTACCTTATGAAAGAGTAGTAAGCGACAATTCACTTATAACAGTAGATTATGGTGATTCTAAAATGCAATTTATGCCGATAAATTTAAATACTACTGAATTCAGACAAATTGTTTCTGATACAAGTGGATATGGTAAGATTACAAATTCTTTAATAGCCTCATATTATAGTCAAATGGCAAAAGGTACAATACCACGTGGATATAAAATTGCTTCAAAAGTATATCAATTGAATTTTGCAGCTTTAAATGATGGGGATGTAAAACTATTAAATAGTGTAAATGGAAGTGTATTTCTTGAACTAACATATACAGATTTAGCTGTTATGCCATCAGAAAAAAGTAAATTAGCTCTATTTAATTTTGATTCAAATAATGATAATTGGACTAAAGTAAATTCGAATATAGATGAAATTAATAACAAAGTTACTGCAAAGATTGATAAACCCGGTATGTATATATTACTAATAAGTAGAAGATAAGGAGGGATAATATGAAGTTTAATAGATTTATTATGATAGTTTTAATATTAATGCTTATTTTTAGTAATTTATCTTTTGCTACAGAAGATTTACTTGTTAAAACTAATGAATTAACCCCTTTTGATGCTTCTGCTTCAAAAACAGATGTAAAAAGTTATGGTAAAGGTATAGAGATTCTAAAGAATTCATATTTTAATGATATTGATTCTAATGTATATGAAAAAGATATTACAAAATTAGCTTCACTTGATGTAATAAAAAAGTTTGGAGATAATAATTATTATCCATCTACAGATGTTACAGGGTATGAAGCTTTGGGTGCCTTAGTTAGATTGAGTGGAAGAGGATCTGCTGTTGAAACAAGAGCACTTCCACAAACTACTGGTATGAATATGGATGGTATAAGAAGAATTTTTAATCAAGAATATCTTAATGAGGCTCAAACACTTGGGATAGTTTTAGCAAATGAAACAAGGGATAATAATGTACCTGTTACTAGGGAAAATTTTGCTCTTTGGCTAGGACGTGCTATTGGTATAACTCCTGCAACCGATGGATTAACAAATGTATACGCATTTAGCGATTTTGAGCAAATATCTCCTAGTAATAGAAGTATGTTAGAATCTATTGTTAGAAATAATATAATGATCGGAAATGGAGATGGAAGTTTTAATCCTAAAGGAAATTTAAATCGAGGTATGCTTGCTTATGTTATTGATAATGCACTTCCATTTGCAAGTAATCTTTTATCTTCTGAGTCGAAATTTGCAGTAGTTTTAGATATACAAAATTACGATAAAATGAATAATAATAACAATGTGAAAAACCGAGAAATAACTGTAAGAAATATTGATGGAACATTTTCAAATATAAAAACAAGTTATAATCCTAAAACAAGACAAAAATCAGATTTTGTATCATATAAAAATGGTATTGTTTCAGATTCAAGTAATATTGCGGTTGGAGATTTAATTGAATACACTTTATTGAATAAAGAAGTACATTTTATAGAAGTTATAAAAGATGAGAGTTTGATTAGTAAAATCAATAAAGATTTAACAATGGATAATACTTTAAAAAAATATTATGGTACTATTTCAAATATTTCATTCGAAAAAGTTCTAGAAGCTAATAAATTTATGAATAAAGAAAGATTTAGAATTAAAAATTTTGATGGACAGATTATGGATTTACTTATCAGTACTGATTTACAAACGCATATTAAAAAAGATGCCGTGGTTTATAGAGATGGTAAATTTGGCGGAACAAGTTTACTTAAATCGGGAGACGATATTGAATATCTAGTTAAAGATAATAAAGTTGTATATATAGCTATAAAAAAAATTGAGTCTAAAAAAATAAGTGGAACTATTAGGCATTTATATCAAGAGCCTACAACTAAAGAAATAACTCTATCTTTATTGGATTATGATGATAATATTGTTGATTATAGAGTTTCTAAAAATGTACTTACAATGATTAATAATAATTACGGAGAAGTTATGGATTTGCAGTACGGTGAAGATGTAGTATTAACATTAACGAATGGTAGTATTTCGAAAATTGTTAGTGATGAATTTATTGAAAATCCTGGTTATATTCCTAAATATGGTAAAGTTAGATTTGGGACAATATACTATCTTTATCCAGATAGTATATCGGTTGAACTTTCCTCTGGAGAAAAAAACCATTTTGTTATTTCAAAAAACATTCCAATAGTAAAAAATGGAACAGTCATTTCTTCAAGAGCGTTAAAAGAAGGAGATAAGATTAAGGTTTATTTTGATGATATATATTCAAACAAAGCTTCTTTAATAGTGGTAGAAGCAGCTGAAAGAATTATAAAACAAGTCTATAAAGGAAGGCTTTCTGACGTAAATGAAATTACAAATACGATTACTATAAACCGTACTCAGTATCTTAAAAATAAAGATTGGGTGAATTCGGATAATTATTCTAAAGATTTAAAATTAAAAAAAGATGCAGAAATATACATTAATGGTAGTAAAATTAATGTAGGTGAATTATCTAAAATTTATAAGGGTTCAGATGTTTATATAGTAGTAGAAAATTCCTTTGGTAAAGAAATAGGGATTAAAATGAATATAAAGTCTGGAGGAGAAAGATTTTATTACGATAAAATTAATATTATTGATAAAAATATTGGTGAAATGGAGTTAAATAATCAAATTAATTTTAAGATTGACGATGGAACGATAGTTCTAAAAGATAGTAGAATTCTTAAAGCTGAAAAATTAAAAGCAAAATCAGATGCTTTTATTGTAGCGGGATTTAATAGTTATAATAATAATTATGCTAATATTGTAAAGATAAATTCAAAAGGTGATGATGCTTTTGAAAACATATATATTGGGAGTATTGAAGAAGTTCATGCAGGGTATTTTAATATGACCAATAATGCTACTATAAGTGATAATGTATGGGAATCGATTAAAGAAAGCAAATCTCAAAATTTTTATTTTAATAATGATTCATATATTAAAGATCTTACTAAAAATAAAGAAATAACGTTTTTAGATTTTTTCCATGATAAATATGCTAAAAAAGAGACTGAAGATATAAATTCTTCGGAGGGATTAAAGTATAAAAGATATTATGGGGTTGTAGTTACTGATGAAAAAGGACAAGTCATAGGATTAAATATAAGACAAAAAGGGCTTATGAAAGATCAAAATATAGATGATAAATTAAAATATGAAAGCGATATAAAAGATGAAATTGAAAAAACAGTTGAATCATTTGTATTATCAAGAGGAATAATTGATGAAGTTCAATCAGAAACAAATAGAGTGAAACTTACAGATGCGCTAGATTGGATTGATGTAAAAGGTATGTGGGTTCAAAATCCAGTTGATAAATATGTTGAATACGACAGTGCTATTATTATTAAAAATGGTAAGGTTGTAAGTTATGAAGATTTAAAACCAACAGACTATGTATATATTATGAGAAGTAAAGAAAAAGGACTTGTAATAGTTGTTGAATAGGAAAGTATATTTTAAAAATAGTGATAAAGGCGTGATTAGTATGGAGAAACATATAAAAAGAATAATTAGTATAAATTTAGTATTTATAGCCTTAATAATCATGTCTTTTGCTTCATTTGGAGAAATTGCAGGTTCCTACGGTGGAATTACAGGTGACCCTCAGTTAAAGGTTGGTGTTTTTGAATACGAAGAAGTTACTTTTATAACGGGTGAGCCAGTTATTCTTAAAGGCACAGTAACTATTCCGCCAGTGGATAAATCACCTTTAAGTTATAATATGAGTTATACTTATTCTGCACAAAATACTGAAAAAAAAATAGTCCTATCAAGAAAAATAACTTACTTAGTTACAAAAACTATTGATAAAGCTAATAATCAAACAATAACGAAAATTGATATGACAAAGTTTGATGAAAATTATAGTGTTGGTTCAGATACATTTTCGCTTGGAAGTTTTTTATTTGATAAATCAAAAATAACAGATAATACGCCTGCAGTAGATTATTTTTCTGGAAATGTATATTCTAAACGAATTTTTTATAAGAATGGTGATGCTATAAGCAATAAAGGTAAGTTTACTATTGAAACAAATACAAAATCTTTAGTAGGATATAAACACAAATGGGGAAATCAAGAAACAGAAATATTAAATGAGAAGCTTGAGTATGAATATTTAAATCCTAATTATGATTCAACTAATGCATCTTCATCAAAATATTTGAAATGGACAGGAAATGCAACGCTAAAAATGTCTTCAACAAAAAAAGTGGATTTTTTACTTCAAGGTACTGATCCTCAAAATATAAGTTTTAGAAAAAATTATATTCAAACTGATTCAGAAATAAATTTATTAAGCTATAAATGTAATTTACCTACATTAGTAAGTGGTGGTAGTTTTAATGATTTAAAAAGAAATTCTTTGGAAAATAGTATTAGAAAAGATATAACTTTAGATACTACAAGTAAAATTGTTCCTAAAATAAAAGATATTGGAGGGTATTGGGCTGAAAATAATATTTTTCTTTTAGCTTCAATTGGCATATATGATGTAATTCCAAATTATTTTATGGCTGATTTACCTATTTCAAGAATTGAATTTGCAAAAGAAATTGTTAGGGCTATAACGGATGATTTAAATTATTTAGATGATGAAGCCAAACTTAAGCAAAAGTTAATTTTACTTAAAAGGCCTACTGCTGTTAAACCTGATAATTTTGATGATATTGATCTAAATTCTAAAGATTCTTTTTATACATCATATGTTAAAGAAAAAGGAATAATGCATGGAATGGGTAATTCAGGAGAGTTTTTTAAACCATATCGTTCTCTTACAAGAGCGCAAGCGATAACGATAATGGTAAATGCACTTGGACTTTCTGATATTGCTCCTAAACCACCATATAAGACTAAATTTAAAGATGACGCAGATATTCCACTTTGGTCAAAAGATGCTATATATATTGCTAATGAAATAGGGCTTGTTTCTGGGTATCAAGATGAAACAATAAGAGCAAATGGTGAAATTACTAAAGGAGAAGCATCTGTTTTAATTAAAAATTTTATTAACCATTTAAAGGATAATATTACTTCTGATTACAGAGAGAAGGTTATGAGTAGATATTAAAACAGATGTATTAATAGACATTTTAGCCTTAAAATTACTTGCATTATTTTTAGCATATGGTACAATTAAATTGAACTTTGATTCATTAGTAAAGTATTTGTTAAAGAATTTTCTTGATACTATCTTTGTAGCTTACGCTGCCTGGTAGATGATGTATTTTAGGAATTTTTATTAAAAAAAGTATTTACCAAGAATTAAAGAAATAAAAATTTCGGAGGAACATACTATGAATGGTACAGTAAAATGGTTTAATGCAGAAAAAGGATTTGGTTTTATTACAGCTGAAGACGGAAATGATGTATTCGTACATTTTTCTCAAATCAACAAAGATGGTTTTAAAACACTAGAAGAAGGCGAAAAAGTAGAATTTGACGTAGTTGATGGCGCTAAAGGCCCTCAAGCAGAAAACGTAAACTCTTTATAATATTCGCGAATAATATAAGCGGTGCGATAAAACAAAAAAAGGCTAAATATGAGCTTGCTCATTATTTAGCCTTTTTTTTGTTTTTATCATAGGGCTAAAAGCCCGTGACCTAAATCACCGAAGGTGATTTAGGTCGCACCGCAGTAAATGGGAGTGTGAAATCACCGAAGGTGATTTGGGTCGCACCGCAGTAAATGGGAGTGTGAAATCACCGAAGGTGATTTGGGTCGCACCGCAGTAAATGGGAGTGTGAAATCACCGAAGGTGAAGGGTGATTTACTTTTAGAACTTAATGGGTTTTAATTTGATTATTTTTATCAAATTAAGACTCATTTTTCTTTTCATTTTTAAATAAAATTAACCTTAGTATAAATAAATTGATTTTAATTTTATATATTGGGTAATAATGGTTTAACGAAACATAAATAGTATTTTGAAAAAGGAGGTATCAATAATATAAAAGATTTATGAAGCTTTAAGGTTAAGAGATTTATTTATTTTGTTAAAAAATAAATTATATGTAAAGGAGGTAATCAGATGAAATCAAAAAATCGATATTTGTCACGAATGATGGTATTAATATTAATTGTGACACTTGTCCCAATAGCCCCTATAACATTTGGAGAAGATGCAGGATCACCATCTTTAAGCGAGTCATTAGCAAAATCAAACCAAATGCTTACATGGGTAAATGATACAAATAATGGAGCGATAGGTAGCGGAGTAGGACAAGTTAGTCAAGTTGCAATTGATGATTTTCAAAGTGTAGTAACTTCGGTTGAAAATGGAAAAGTCACTGCTACAACATCGCAGGGAGCAATTTCCGTTACAGATGAAACAAATTTATTAAATCAACTGGATAATGGTTTCACTAGTTTTAAAAATGCAGTTAATGAAGCTGACAAGTCTACGATTTCATCTGATTTAGATAATGCAGTAAATCTGATAACAGCTGCAGTAGAAGGAACTAATCCTGGAGATTATGGTATTGGTTCAAAAGCTGCTTTTCAAACGGCGATTGATGATGCTATGAACGTTAAAGAAGATTTATTTGCTAAATCTGAGGATGTTGTAAATGCGGTTTCTAATCTAGCAACTGCAAAAACAAACTTTGAATCGACGCTTGTTCCTGGTGGACAAGGACCTAGTGGATCGATTGATGATTCAATAATTAATATTTCGTATGGTGTAGATCAAGACAATCAATCTTATATTGAATTTAAAACTACAAATGCGCCTTCAGGTGAGCTTTATTATGCAGGCGTGTCAAAACTTAGTTTAAGATTAGGTGGAAGCATAGTTCCTAAAGTGATTTTTGGAGATAATTCGGGTTATTTAGAAGATATACTTCAAAAATACAATGTGAAATTGATTGATCTTTCAACAAGTACTCAAATCAATGTACAAAATTTTTGGGGTCAATTTAGGGATGTTTATAGTGATAATAATACTAATACACAAGACAATAATACAAATATTCTTGAGATGAACTTAGAGTTTAATCCTGATGATCAAAATATAATTAAATATAATGAAACTTATAGAATTGTTTTTACAGGAAAACAAATAAATGAAATTGTTAATGGAATTATGTCATCTGTATATGCTACAGGAGATCCTAATTTAAATATTAATATAGCAGATAATTCTTGGAATGACTTGGCAAGAGGTAAAACCACTTTTACTAATGCGGTAAATGCTGATAGTAATCCTCCTATTGAAGAATTTAATGTAGACAGTACAGTTCAAATGATTGGTTCAAATATTATGAGGGTTGAATTAGGTGATTTAACAAACTTTACTACAATTAAGTCGTTAAAATTAGCAATTGATGCTGATCCTAATTCACAATTAAATTTACCTACAAAGCCTTTGGATATTTCAGTAGGCAACGTTAATTTAGCAGATGTTTCACCTCTTAGTGAGGCAAATTTTAATGGCCTTTATTATCCTATTGATTTAGGTAGCTCTGTAATAACTGGTCCAGCAATTGTTGTTATCGAAAATAAAGATAGCTCTATAAATCTTAGGGATGAATTTAGAGAATATTTTAATCAAAGTCATGAAAATGCGAATTTGTATTTAAATGCTTATGATTCAACTGGTAATTTAGTAGCTTATAAAGTTTTTGATAAATACAGTGAGAGTATGTATGTAAATCCTATGTTTGAGTTTGAAACATTGACTCCGCCATTTACTGGATTTTATTATGGAAATCAAAATGATTTGAAATTTGATTTTAATAATACTGGTGTACAAGATTCTCCGCAAATAATCATTGAAGGTAGATCAACTTATGATAGTACTGCTACGGACTTTATAATTAAGATGCAAAATCAAGGTGATGGAAATTATAGTAAGAATTTTAGTTTTATTAATAAGAATGATAATAATTTTACTGGTGTTCCAGATACCATAGATATGAATCAAGACTACTGGCAAATTCCTGTAAATATATTTGCAAGCAACTCAATTGTCTTATCTAAAACAATAAACGCTCAGGAATATACTAAAACGTTTACTTGGAAACCTGATAACACAGTAATAGAAAACTTCTTTAATGATGGAAATGTAAATATGGAAAATCAAAAAATTGGTTTAGATCAAACAGATATTTATATTGATTTTCCTAGAAGTGAAATAAACCTTTCAAAGTTGAAAGTTGAGATTGAAAAAAATATAGTTGTTGAAGGTGTAAGTCAAACGGTTAAAATAGCTGAGTATTTAGCAAGTACTTCAGAAAATATTGAGATAGTCGATGGGGATAATACAAGACAAGTAACGAGAATTCATTTTTCGGAAAATCCTGATTTCTCTAATACTTATAATGAACTTATGGACTATGACCAAGTAAGTACAAAATTAATTTATACAGACTCAGAACTTAGCTTAAATGCAAGTAAGATATTTGGGGGAAATTTAAGAATTGATAATAGCCCGCCTAACCCTAATATGGATTATTTTGATGGAAAAGAAACTATTGATGGAGTGGATTATTATAAATTTGCTATTAACTTAAACGATGAAGTAGATCTTGCTGATATGAAAGCAAATTTTAGTAAATATTTTGCAGTATATGATGATAAGAATGTATTAACGAGTATACTTCCTGTTGATGTTCAGTGGTACAGACCTAGTTTCCGTAATGATAATGATCCTTTTCAAGATATTAAACTCTATTTTGATGAATTTATTCCAAGGGGATATTCCTTAGCATTCCTTGGCGCAGTAAAACAAAATCAAAATGATAAAATTGACTTTTATAAAAAGGATGAAAATTTAGTTTTGAATGGGAAACAAATTGGACTAGTATCTGTGAATTTTAGAATACTTGATGATTCTTCTCAGATTCAAACAATTGAAAAAAATATTAATGTGACAACTTCAGGAGCAATTAGTGTAACGACTTCAGGGGCGATTAATGTTAATATGGATACTCCTTTGGAACTTACTCCAAGTCAAGTAACGACTGGTGCAAGTATCTTTGTCTATGGACTATCAGATAATCTTGGAAATAAATTAGTTGAAGAAAGAATTATGCCGCTTGATATGTCAAGTGATATTATTGGATATATAGTTGATGCTGATGGTAATTTTGTTGTAAATACTGAATTGTCGTTAGTTCCAATTCAAAAAATTCCTGTGGTTAGTACAGATACTGCTAATGATTATTACCAAGAAATTGTAAATGTGAAGACTAACAAAAATGGTAAATTTACTACGCATATTTATCCTGGTGAGTATCTAGCTTATCAAATGGCAATTATTGATGATAATGGCAGAAAGACGGTCAAAAAGTTAGATTTTATTATTAATATAAATATTGCTAGTAGTAAAGAAAGTACAAATATGAACATTAGTATTCCTGAAAGTAATGTTACTGGAAATGTTGTGCGCTTGGGAGACATGAAATATAAAGAAACGATTGTTTTAATTGATTCAGCGCATTTACAAGATTTTATAAATGCAACTGATCCAAATAATCATGAAGATAGATGGAAATTAATGGACATAATAAAACAGTTTTATATTAAAGAAATTAAAACAGATGGATCTGGAAGTTTTGATATTCATTTAAGACCCGGTTCGTATGAATTATTAGGAAAATTTTCAGGTGACGATATAGTTACTCCATTGTCAGTTAATGGAAGCGATTTAAATGCAGGACAAAAAAGTTATAGTTTTGTAGTTCCGTCTTCAGGAGCGACTTCTATAGATAATGTTGTATTTCCTCCACCAACAGTCCAAGGTTATATTAAAACAAGTGGAGATGTAGCTGAAGCTGTGCCTGTTTCAAGAGCGTGGGTTGAGGTAATCAGCGATAACGGAATTTTCTTCAATGCTTTAACTGATGATAGTGGATATTTCTCACTTACAGTTAAAGAAGTTGGCAATTACAAAATTAAAGTAGTTCGTACCGATTGGGATTATAATGGTGCAGGTAAACTATTTCTTTTAAATGGAGCAGGTGCTTTTGCAATTACTGAGCAAAACACAATAGATATGGCAAACGGAACGTACACTGTGCAAAATCTTGGTACAATCAATATGCCTTCTCCAAACATGGTGTTAAACTACACGGTTGATGGTGATCCTATAAGTGATGGAGAGTGGAGTAGTGTAGAAATTGAAGTTATTCCAGACGTAGAGGGTCAAGGAGAGTTTAGGGATTGGATTCAAGTACCTACTAGAACGGCTCAAATTGAGCTTTATTTACCTGATGGTAATTATGGCATTAGAAGATTTAATTCTGGTCCACTTTGGTATGATGTACCTGAAGCTAATTATTCAAATTATAATTTTTCTATTCCAAGTGATTCGACCTTTGAAATTGATCTTGGATCTCAGTATAATACAACAATCCAAGTAAAAGACGAAGATGGTGCTCCAATGGAGGGCTATAGAATAGAAATAGAAGATATGGATAGTAATATGTGGTTTTCTCAAATGACTAATGCTAGTGGTAATGCATATTTTAATATTGATGTTTCTAATCATACAGATGGAAATAATAATATTAAATTGCATGGTTATTCGTATAAAGAAAAATGGTATGAAGCTGGAAGTGGAGATAATAAGCCGACATTTGAAGTGTTGACTACTAATAATGGTTCAAATAAAAAAGTTTATAATTTAGTTATTACAAAACCTAATTTTAGAGGTAAAATATATAATTTAGTAGTGGGATCAAATGGTGAACCTGTTGGTACTAGTGAAGAAATTGATGCAGCATTATTAACAGATGGTCATTTTGATATTAGGAAAATAGGAACTGATGGAGCAAATGATGAATGGTTCGGTGCTCAAATTGACAGTAATGGTAACTTTGAAATTGCCCTAACAAATGAAGGTCAATATATGATTGAAGGTGCTAGTGGTAATGAAAGAGGTTCATGGTTTGAAATTAATAAAAGATTTGATGTTAAATTAATAGAAGGAAAATATGTGCTTGTAGATCCAGTAACCTTTAATCCTTGGACTATGCCAAAGAATATTGGCCAAACACCACCAAATTTTACTGGTTATTTATTTAGAAGCGCAACTTTTATTGACTCTGTATATCAAGCAGACACTGGTATACCATATGATGGTGGAACTGATGAAAATCAAAAAAATTATATGCAATTAAGAGAAAAAGGGATCGATAAGGAGTTATTGAATATTAGTCCATGGATGTATGAAAAATGGGTTGAGGTAAATAATGACGGTTCTTTTGCCGAGACTCTTGATGAAACGAAAAATTATGAAGTGGTTGGAGTTGGAACACCTCGAAGGTATTATGAATTCGCAGAAGCTATAGATATTACTATAGGGTCTGGAACAACTAATTATATTGTTCCACCAAAACCAAACTTTAATGGAGTGGTTAAAGGATTTGGGAACTTAACAATATCTAATTTAAGAAATGGACGTGTTGAATTAGAATATCAACAAGATGATTTTAATCAAAGATTAGGAACTGAAATTGATGAAACTGGTTCTTTTGGAATGTCTTTAGAAGATGGTAAAACTTATATAATTAGAGAATTATGGTATGAAACAGAAGAAACAGTAGATGGAAATATAGTTTCTAAACAACATAGAATGACAATAAATAAAAAAATTACAGTTGGTAGTAATTCAAGTGATTTAGTATTAGCTCCAAATCTTAAAGTAGTGGTTGAAGGTGTAGTAACATCAGGAAATATTCCTTCTAATGAAAATGATAATAATTATCATGCAAATATTACACCTGTACTAAATGAAACAGATTTTCAAAATTTATATGATACGACTAATCCACCAACAGAAGATGGAGAGCCAAGTAAATCGGATAAAGAATTCGATAGATATAAAAATAATCCTTGGGAATTTGGAGTAGGACTTGAAGGTAAATATGAAACAGATGGTAATATTTATTTCTACTCATATTTAGATGATGGAGATTATAAATTTGACAATATTAATGGATATAATTTAGATCTTCAAATAGACGAACCTATTTCTCTTTCAGCTAGTGCATCAACTGGAGAAGGTTTAGTTTATGCTAATGGTTCTTACACATTAACTCTTGGATATACTCCGAATGTGACAGGTTCTATTACTGAAAATGGAGTAGGTGTAGGAAAAGCATGGGTTAATATTCAAAGAACAGATGTTGATTATAATGATTGGACTATTAATCGTATGTTTGGAACAAAAACGAATGATGATGGTACATTCAGTTTGAAATTAAAAGAAGATGGCGATTATAGAATTGAAGGTTATAATACTGAAGGTTACTGGCAAGGTACTAATTGGGTTAATGGAAAATGGTCACCTTTAGGATATAATTTTAAAATTGTTAACGGAGTATTAGCAGATTCACTAGGCAATCCGTTATCAACTATTTCGCTTGAACCGAATGTGGTTGGTGAAGTATTTAAAATATTTAAAGATTATGATAATAATAATTTAGATGATTTTATTTATCAAAGTACACCAAATGTAGGCGATTATGCACAAATCAAAAAAGCTTGGATTTCAATTTGGCCATACGAATTATTGGATTCTAAAACTGATGAATATGGTGTTGATTGGGATCATTGGGATAAATCAATTTGGACAGAAACAGACGAAAATGGTTTATTCAAATTAATGCTTGATGATGGAAAATATATTATTACAGAAGTAGGTATGAATAACTTTAGAATGACTCCTGAAATAGTCTTTACAGTTTCTGGAGGCCAATTAGTTTCAAATGGACATACTGAAAATGGTAAATTAATTATTAAACCAGATCTTCCTAACTTTAAAGGTCTAGTATATAGCGACGAAGCTAAAACTAAATTGCTTAAATTAGGATGGTTTAAGGTAGTTCCTAAAGATGTTGAAGAAAATGATTGGAAAAACATTGTTTGGATTAATACTGACAGAGAAGGTAACTTTGAATCAAAATTAGATGATGGAGATTATAATATTGTAGAAATGGGAAATTACAATTTCTGGAACAAAGTTAATATTCCTATTAAGGTTACTAGTGGAAATGTAACGTCAACGATATCCAATATTATTACTGATGGACAAGCAACTATATTCCCACCAGCACCTAACTTGAAAGGTATTGTAAAAGATAAATCAGGTAACAGCTTCTTTGGTAGAGCTTGGATTACAATTAAACCAGCAGATGCAGGAGAAAATGATTTTGAAAAAGCAATTTGGTCAGAATATAAACTCCATGATGATGGAAAATATTATTTTGCATTAAATCTTGAACAAGGAAATTATAAGGTAGTTGAAGTTGGTTCAAATAATTTTTATTATAATTCAAATGTTCAATTTACCATTGATTCTGCTTTGAATTTAGTAACTGATTCAACGAATCTCGATGTAAATAATCAATTGGTTCTTGCACCGCCTACTCCGAATATTTCAGGAATCGTTTATGGCGATATCGACAATGATGGTGTAGATGATGTTGTTTCTAATGCGAGAATTGGATTTGCTAGATTTACAAATAATAAACAAGTCACTTTGGATGGATTAGAAATTTCGGATAATGAACAAGGCTATGATGAGTGGGCAAATATTTATTGGCAACATACAAGGTGGACAGAAACTAATGAAAATGGAGAATTTGCAATATCATTGCCTTCTGGTGGTACTTACAGAGTAATTGGTGTAGCAGGTCAAGGTTTATTCTTTAGACCGAATACTGAAATAACAATTGTAGGAAATGAAACTTATAATTTAGAAATTAAAAAACGTGGACCAAATGTAACATTTAATATTTTAAATGTACCAACTTCAATGATTCCTCAGCAAGGAGCAAATGTTGAAGCTTGGTTAGATGTTTACCAGACTATAGACGGTGAAAAACAATTTATGCCAGTTGAATTTGTTTCTTCAACCAATGGTACATTTACTTTTAACTCATCTCTACTCGATGGCGATTACAAAGTTGCATTTTTTGGAACTGCTGTTGGAGGAGCTGAATTAGAAGAAGAATTTACGGTTAATGGGACAACTGTAGTTCCAATAAATCTTGGAGAAGAAACAGGAAAAGTTATAGTCAGCGGTAGTTTAATGAATCAACAAACTGCATATAGTGAAAAAATGTGGGTAAAATTTAGCTCAACTGTTAATGGTGTATTTGTAGAAAAGAAAATTCAAACAGATGAAAATGGACAATTCACATTAAAATTAGATGCAGGAACAACATGGACACTAGTAGGGTTAAGTGGTAAAGATGGAGCCTTTAATCTAAGCGGTGTTACTATGAATTATGATACAGGAACAAATTTAAGTACTAGCTGGAATATTGATATAAGTACGTTATTAAACAATTAGAAAACTTGATGCAATAGATTAATTTAATCTGGAGTTTACAATTGAATAATAAAAATATTGTAAACTTCAGGTATATTTTATAGTAAATTATAAAAAAAGAAGGTGAATAAATGATGCAGCATAATTATAAATTTTCAAAGAGATTAGCATCAATGTTTATTAGTGTAGTATGCGTACTACTAATATTATTAATGAATTTCAATGGTAGTGTATCAGAAGCGGTGGATGGTGTTACATTCACTGTAACTCCGAGTTATTCTAGCAGTGCTTTATTACCTCAAATTGTTACGGTTACAGCTGATAAAACTGCCTTTACTGTAGGATCAGCATTCCCTGCGTTGGTTTCTTCGTCAGGTGTGTCACAGTCTCTTTCAATTATAGAATCATCTGCGACAGTTATTAAATTTTCAATACCTATAGGAGTTGATAATGGAACTTATTCAATTATAATAGGTGATCCAGCGGGAGACACTGGAAGTGGTCAAAAGTATTACAATGCAGGTAATTTTATTATTGCTGACCCAACTATTACAACAACAACCCCTTTTACTAGCATTGCTAAAGATTATGATTCTCAGCAGACAGTATCTATAGTAGGACAATATACTAATTTTTCTTTGGGTAAAACTACTGTAGAATTGCTTCAAAATGATACCGTGAAAGAAACGGCAAGTGTTACAACGGTTACAGATGGAACGAGTAATACACAAACACTTACTTTTAAAGTTAGTACAGGTTTAACATCTGGAGATTATGATGTAAGAATTACAACTGATAAAGAAGTTATTAACGTTACTAATGGAATAAAAGTAAGATCAACGCCTAGCATAGTAACAGACACAAAAACACTAAATGCAGGTTATAGTCTTACTGCGATAAATATCACGGGAACAAATACTGGTTTTGACTCATCTACAAAAGTACAAATACTTGATAGTGATGGTGCAGAAACGGGAAAAGCTGGTACTCCGGCTATTACGAATTCAACTGCGATTGCCATGAATGTAAGTACAGGACTATCTGTTGGAACGTATACAATTCAAGTGAAGACTGGAAGTGAAACTGCAACAACAACTTTAGTTGTGAATAATCCGACTGGCCTAATAAAAAAACAGTCAGACGAATCTGTTGTTTCAAGTTTAGGTAAGTACTATCCTCAGCAGACTCTTAAATTGGTAGGTACAAATTCAAGTTTTGCAAGTGGTGAAACTACACTTTCTGTTTTTAAAGGTTCGACAAAACTTGAAAATTCTACGGAGCAAATTGTAGGTACACCAAGCATTTCGGGGCAAGAAATAAGTTTTACTTTGGCAAAATGGACTTCAACCATCGGAATCGGTGATTTGACTATTACTGCAACCACAGGAAGTGAAGTTGTTAGTGCAACCTTAAGCGTAGTTGACCCAACGATTTCTCTAGGATTTAATACAACTGCAGTTTCAGGAACAGCTCTTGCAGATGGATATAAGGGATTTACTTTAGATGTAAATGGAACAAATACAACTTTTACAGCCGATACAACAATTACAGTCTTAAATGGATCTTCTACGGATGTGGCTACAGGTGAAAGTTATACATCAGCGACAAAAATAAGTGCAACCCTAGCAGCTGGATTGCCTACAGGAAGCTATACTGTAAGTGTAGATATAGACGGTGATTCATCTACTTCAGATGTAATTACAACAACTTTTACAGTAGCTACTTCAGCATCAATTGAAAATATTTCTCCAAAATCAGTATTAAGAACCGGTACTGTAGCTAAAACTATTACTGTAATTGGTACAAATACACATTTTGAAAGTGGAACACCAACTATAGATATTATTGGAGTTAGCGGAGAAACAACACAAAATGTTAATGTGATTGATGATACAACTTTAAAGTTTGATTTGATTCCAAATACAATAACTGAAAATGGAACATATGATATTTCGGTTGAAACAAACAGTGCAACTATATCAGAAACTGCAAGTAAAACAAGTGCTTTAATTGCATCAAATAATGGTATTACATTAGACAATGGTATTTATTATACTTTAGAGTTAGGTAATAAAACCCTAGGAATAAATGCTGAAGGTTTTACTTTTGGAGATACTATTGTTTTAAAAATAGATGGAAATGTAATATCCTCATCTGATTATAATAAAACATCTTCTAAAATTACCTATACTTTGCCGAAAAACCTATCGGAAGGTATCGTAGATATAAGTATAGATAATAATAATGATTCATCTATTGATTATGAAACATCTATTTCAATTGTAAAAAGTAAGCAAACTAGTTATGATCCAGCCTATAAAGTTTTTGGATATACTGATAAGTCGGTAGTTATTCAAGGAAATGACACCTTAGTATTTACAAGCTCAACAAAACCAACAGTTACTGTTGCAAGTCAGTTGGTAGATTCAAGTGATGTTACAGTGGATGAAACTAGTAATATACTTACACTAGCTTTACCTACTGGATTATCTGCAAGTTATCCTACTATAGACTTAACGTGGGCTTCGGGAGATTACAGTGGAAACACCTTAACTATAAGTGATTACCAAATTAAAAATGAAATTAGTGATTTACAATTGTGGATAGATGGTTCTTTAGCAGGAGATAAAGCGGTGTATCAAAATGATAGTTCTACTTTTTCATATACTGCAACTGGAACGATTGTAAATGGATCTGCAAGTAATAATAAGACAAGCACTTCAATTTGGAATTCATCAGATACAGGAGTTGCAACCGTAAGTGGTGGTGTAGTTTCAATAGTAGGAGCGGGGACTACAACAATTAGTGCAACATATGATGGACAAACGGATTCTATTAGTTTTACTGTATTCGGTCCTACTAGCATTAGTGTTACAGATTCATCTTCATCTATTAAAATTGCTGAAGATATTCAGCTTGTAGCTACAGCGATTTATGGTGATGGCACAAGTGAAGTAATTACAAATAATGCGAATTGGACTGCAAGTAATTCAAATATTACTTTATCTAGTATTACTAAAGGCTTAGTTACTGGAAGCTCTGTCGGAGAAGCAACAGTTACAGCGACTTATGGTGGACAAAGTGGTACGTATCCTATGGTTGTAACAAATATTGATGTAAGTCCAACTACAATTCAAACATTAGAAGCTGGAGTTAGGGTAATTAAAATTAGTGGTATTGATACATCGATAGGTTTAAGCAATATATCAATATCGGTTGGAGGAATTTCAGTAACTCCTGTAATAGATAATGGTTATTTTGCTTTTACAGTTCCAAGTGGAATTTCATCAGGTGTTAATGCAGTAAATATTACGGCAGGTGGAAATGAGTATGTATCAAGTATATCTGTATTATCAAGTACAATCAGCCTTAGTAAGTCAATTGTTTCGGTAGGATATGATACTTTTAATATGGTTATTTCTTCGAAAAATATTGACTTAGATGATTCAACAAATAAGCCATCGATAGTAGTTGGGACTAATGTTATTTCAGCTAGTAATGTAACTATTAATGAATCAGATGATACAATTACTTTCCCACTTTCATCAGGTTTAGATGCAGCTTCTTATAATATAACCTTGACTTTCTCAGAAGGAAAATATTTAGGACATACAATTCAAGATCAGTTTATAGTTGCTAAAACTATAGAATTCAGTACTGAAGGTTCAAGTAGCTTGAATGTTGGGACTTCGATTGACCTACTTTTAACTGCATTTGATGGTACAAATACAGTCGATATTACAAGTAGTGTAGGCTGGGAAAGCAGTGATACAAGTGTTGCAACTGTACAAAATGGTAGAGTTCAAGGTATAAGTTCAGGAACTGCAACTATTACAGTAACATATGAGGGACAATCTGTTACAAAATTAATAATTGTAAATGATACATCAAGTTCATCTACCGATTCAAGTTCTGATAAAAAAGAAAGTTCGGGTGGAGTTTATGTTCCAATTGTTTCGACAGATACTACTTTGAATCTTGCAGATGAAGTATTAAATAATATTAAAAATGCATCAACACAAGATGCTAAAAGTGATGTAGTGACATTAAGTGTTAATGCTGCTGAAACACTAAAAGATAAAACGCTATCAGATGTTAAAGCACAAGACTTAACTAGAAATGTATTTGATGCTGTTGGAATACTTTTAAGTAAAGAAAATTTAAGTAATAGTGATATCGCATCTGCTACTCAAGATACTTCAAAAGTGATTCAGTCTCTTGTTGAAAGAAAAAATTTAGATCCTGAAGTTGCTTTAAAATGGAGTAATAGTATGATAGATGATATTGCAATTAAAACATTTACTTTTATTAAAGATGATGCTAAATTATCTACTAAAGTATCTGAAGATATTTTAGATAATGTAATTGTAAATACTATTTCTTTAAATATATCATCTAAAGAAGCACAAAATCTTATGGAAAAATTTGTAGATCAAACAGCTTCTGTAGCTATAAAGTCTGATAAAAATAATATAAATTCAGGTGATTTAAAAGACAAACTAGTTAAAGTTGCAGAAAATGTTGTTACAAAAGCTGGAACAATAAAATCTGATGATTTAAGTATTAATGAAAATATTAATGATGCCAGCATAGTAGTAAGTGAAGCAAATTTAAAATTAGCAGCTCAAAATGCTGTTAAAATGAAGAAAGATATGAAACAATTATTTATAGATAATCAAATGGCGGATGTTTCGGGATCTGTTAACGCTACTATTAGTATGGATATTCCTAATAAAATTCAAAGCAAAAAAGAAGTAAATATTGATATTAATAATAAATCATTAAAACTTCTAAGTTCGATAAATGTAGATCTTTTATTGAATGTTAAGGGCGTAGAATTTGAAATTCCGACTGAAGGTATTCAGTCCTCAGAAGAAAATGTAAATGTTAAAGTAACAAATAAAGAGGTATCAAATAATAAAAAAGAACAGCTTACTTCAAACATTAATAATTCCGAGGGTGGTAAAATTGTAAGCATAGGAAAACTTTACGATTTTAGTGTAAGTTATAAAAATGATGAAGGTAAAGATGTTAAATCTTTAGTTTCTAAACCGAAAATTACAATTCCTGTTATAGGGATTGATTTGACTAGCGAAAATATTGAAAAGTTGAATGTTTATGTTTATAATATGGAAAATGGAAAGTGGGATTTTGTTAGATCAAAATTAAATGCAAATACAAAAACCTTATCATTTGATCCACCGCACTTTAGTATTTATACTGTTATGGAGTATAAAAAAACCTTTGATGACATTGAGAATCATTGGGCTAAAGATACTATAGAAATTATGGCATCAAAGCATATTACCAATGGTATTTCTGAAAATATTTATGGACCAGACAAGACTATGACACGTGCTCAATTTGCAACGCTTTTGGTCAAAGCTTTAAATTTAGATGGTGTTTGGACAAAAAAATTTAAAGATGTTAAAGAAGGTAGTTGGTATCATGATTATGTATGTTTAGCAGCAAAATATGGTATTGTTAATGGCGTTGGAAATGATATGTTTGATCCAAATTCTAATGTTACGAGAGAAGAAATGGCAGTAATGATTGCAAATGCTTACAAAAACATAAAAGGTCGTGAAATTAAAGGAACTATGGCGAGCTTTAATGATAATGATGAAATTAGTAGCTGGGCAAGAAAGGCTGTTGATGGAGCTCTTTATAATGGAATAGTAACTGGTTTTAATGATAATAATTTTAAACCAAAAGATACTACTACAAGAGCTCAAGGTATTGTTGTTTTAAAAAGATTATTAGATCAATAAAATTAATATTAACACTAAACAACCCATTAAAATAGAAATTAATGGGTTGTTTTTTTAGTTATTTAATTTAAAAATGTGTATTTTGGAAAAAAGTTATCAAAAATAATTTAATTTAAAAATAATTGAAATTAATACCTTGAAACCTTCTATGTTATAATAGTTTTAGGAGTGGTTATAATGATTAAAAATATTAGTAATAAATCTTTACAGACAAAAATAATGCTTATGTTTTTTGTTATGTCAGTTGTACTTACCTTTTTTTTAGGAGTTGCATTTTATAAAAATACATATAATAATTATAGTGGATTTAAAAGGACTGAAATGATTACGCTTGCAAAAGAAACTGCAAATAAAATAGATAGGTTTTTATTTGAAAGAAACGCAGATCTTAAAGTGCTTGCTGATTCAAAAATTTTTTCTATGGATAATATACCGAGTGAAGCCAAACAGAGTTATATAAACAATGTTGTAAAAGCCTATAATACATATGATAGTATAAGTCTAATAGATGATTATGGTAGTGTGATATTAACAACAAAAATTGATAAAAACATAGGTATATCTAATGATATTTTAAAAAGAATAATAACGAATGAATCTTATATTTCAGATTTTATTTATGATGAAAAAACCGAAAAATATTTTTTAGTGTTTTCTAAAGTAATAGTTAATAAAAAAAATAAAAAAATGGGATACATTGTAGAAAAAATGAATTTTGCTTCAATTTCAGAAATAATAGAAGGTGTAAAAATTGGAAAAACAGGCTATGCGATTTTAGAAAAGACTATAGAAAGTGAAAATGAAAATCAATATGGAAATATAATTATTGATGGACATAAATTTATAAGAGCTATTCATCCCATAAAAAAATATTATTCGCAAAAAAATGGATGGCTGGTTTCTGTAATACAACCCTATAATGAAGCTTTCTCAATTATGAATGATATAGAGAAATATTTTTTCTTTGTAATTATTATTTCAATAGTATTGTTATTTGCTTTTTCGCTTTTAATATCTTCTCAAATTACAAAACCAATTAAAAATCTTATGAATAGGATGAGTAAATTTACACTGAAAAACGAAAAATATTCTTCAAGTAATATTACAAGTAATGAAATAAGAAAATTAACAGATTCATTTGATATTCTTCTTGAAGAACTTGAATTTATGATGCAAAGAGTACTTGAAAAATCAGGTGAATCTATATATATAGAAGAAATAAGAAAAAGTTTTGATCTTTTATTTAAGAGTATGCCTAATGGTATAATAACGGTAGATAGTAAAGGAAATATTCGTAGTATAAATGATGTAGCTCTAAAAATTTTAGATGTTAGTGAAGATGAATTCGTAAATAAAAACCTATATAATGATTTCGGAGAAAAGCTTAAAAATTTTACTAAAGCATTGTCAATTTCCTTAGAATCAGATAATAGAATTAACGAAAAAATATGTTACTTAACATCTAGCAAAGATGAATTAATTCCATTTGTGTTTAGTACATTGAAACAGACGGATTTTAATGGAAACTTGATTGGTCTAACAGTAGTTATAAGAAATTTAGAAGACAAAAGAAGGTTTGAAGAAAGTATATCTAGGGCAAAAAAATTAACTGAACTCGGTGAACTTTCAGCTGGAGTTGCCCATGAGATAAGAAATCCTCTTGCTTCTATTAAAGGGTATGCACAAATAGCCTTGTATGAAACAAAAGAAAATAAACAATTAAATGAAGATATTTCAATTATTTTATCTGAAGTTGATAGACTTGACCAATTGATTGAAAGGTTTTTAAATTTTGCAAATCCCAATAAACCTAACTATGATTATTGTCATATCAATAAAATTTTAAAAGAAACTGTAGAAATAATTGGTCATGATTTTGGCAAAAAAAACATTTATGTTAATTTTGATTTAGATAAAAATGATTTAATTGAAATTGATTATGGACAGATAAAACAAGTGATGATAAATATTATTTTAAATTCAGTTCAGGCTATGCCAAAAGGTGGTAATTTAGATATTTCTTCGTTTTATTTTATAGGAAATGATATGTTGGAAATTCATATAAAAGATACTGGGGATGGAATTGAGAAAGATAAAATTGAGGATATTTTTAAACCGTTTTTTACTACTAGAAGTAGTGGAACTGGTCTTGGACTTGCAATTTGTTCGAGAATTATTGAATATCATAATGGAGTTATTGAAGTTGAAAGTATTAAAAATGAAGGAAGTAAATTTATTATAAAAATTCCAGCAAGAAATGGAGTGAAAAGTGATGTGTGATACTAATATATTAATTGTTGAAGATGAAAGAAACTTAGCCTTATTAATTAAAAGAGTATTAGAGAAAGAGGGCTATAATGCTTTATTGGCTGAAAATGGTAAAAAAGCACTAGAAATACTGGAAATTAATAGTATAGATATAATTATAACTGATATAAAAATGCCTGAAATGACAGGAATAGAACTTCTTAGTAAGATAAAGTCAGTTGATTCAAGTATAGAAGTTATTATTATGACTGCGTTTGCAACTCTTGAAACAGCCATTAATGCAATTAAAATGGGTGCAAGAGATTATATAAGAAAGCCCTTTAATTTAGAGGAAATCGTTAAGGCGGTAAAAAAAACAGAATTAGTATTTAAAGAAAACGACTTTATAAATACGAATCAAAGTGATTTTGAGAATTTAATGGTTTCGACTAGTCCTAAAATGAAAGAATTGGTAAAAATGATTGATAAAATATCTAAAAGTGTTGCTACTGTATATATTAATGGAGAAACTGGAGTTGGAAAAGAATTAGTAGCTAGGGCTATTCACGAAAATAGCGACAGAAAAGATAATCCTTTTATCAAAGTAAATTGCTCTGCTCTTCCAGAAACATTACTTGAAAGTGAATTGTTTGGTTATGAAAAAGGAGCTTTTACTGGAGCATATTCTCAGAAACTTGGAAGATTTGAACTTGCTGATGGTGGTACTATTTTTCTAGATGAAATAGGAGATATTTCACCTCTTATACAGCTTAAGTTATTAAGGGTATTACAACAAAAGGAACTTGAGAGACTGGGAGGCACAACAACTATTCCGTTAGACGTTAGAATAATAACTGCTACAAATAAGAACTTAGAGGAACTAGTTAGTAAAGGTGTATTTAGAAAAGATCTATATTATAGACTTAATGTTATACCACTTTTTGTACCTCCACTTCGAGATAGGTTAGAAGATTTAGAAGAATTATTTGAAATATTTATATCGAAAACTTCTACAATACATCAAAAAGGGTGTAAAATTTTATCAGAAGAAGCAAAGACGTGTTTAAAGAGTTATAAATGGCCAGGAAATGTGCGTGAACTTGAAAATATTATTGAAAGAGTTATAGTAATAACGGATGGGAATGTTATAGGCAAAGAAGATTTACCGGATAGAATTTTGAATTTAAAAAAAGATAGCAACGAAAATAAATTGATAAATTTAAAAGAGAGTGTTGAGGAAGAAGCAATTAGAAAGGCTTTAAAAGAGTGCAATAATAATATAACAAAAGCCTCGGAAAAAATAGGACTTAGTAGAAGATCCATGCACAGAAAAATCAATAAATACAATATACAATCGTAGAAAAAGAGACTTATTTGTCGCAGTGTGACAAACGAGTCTTTGTTAAATTAAGAATAAACTAATTATGGGTTGAAAAATCAAAATAGTATTTGGCATAAAAATTGCTAGTATATAAAGAGGAATTATATTTATCTTGATTTGCATTGTGGATATTAAACATAAAACAATGTTATTTTAGGTTAGCTCAGAGGAAAGTAGTATGGTGAATTTTTCCAGAGCGAATAATTTATATTGGAGGGGAAATAATGAATTTTGATGTTGGAAGTACGGCGTTTATGCTAATTGCTACAAGCTTAGTAATGCTAATGACTCCAGGACTTGCGTTTTTTTATGGTGGACTAGTTGGAAGAAAAAGTGTTCTAACTATAATGATGCAAAGTTTTGTTTCTTTAGGAATTACTACGATTTTGTGGTACACAATTGGATTTTCACTATGCTTTAGTGGGGATATTGGTGGTATTATAGGTAATTTAGATTTAGCGTTTTTAAGAGGTGTAACTATTAATGATGCTCATTCTGCAACTAATAACATTCCTTTACTTGTATTTATTGCTTATCAAATGATGTTTGCAGTTATTACACCTGCACTTATTACAGGAGCTTTTGCAGATAGGATTAAGTTTAAAGCATATTTGATATTTGAAGTGTTATGGTTACTAATAGTTTATTTCCCATTCGTTCATATGATTTGGGGTGGTGGAATTCTTGCACAATGGGGAGTTCTTGATTATGCTGGTGGTATTGTTGTACATGCAACTGCAGGTATGGCAGCACTTGCTTCAGTATTCTTTGTTGGTAAAAGAAAATCTACAAAAACAGAACCACATAGTGTTCCTTTAATTGCTATTGGTACTGCTTTATTATGGTTTGGATGGTATGGATTTAATGCAGGTAGTGAGCTTCAAGTTGATGGAGTAACTGCTGCTGCTTTCTTAAATACTGATATTGCAGCTTCGTTTGCATCTATAACTTGGTTGATTATTGAATGGAAAGTTACTGGTAAACCTAGATTTATTGGTTTCTTAACAGGAGCTGTTGCTGGACTTGCAACAATTACACCGGCAGCTGGTTATGTAGGTCAGGGGACTGCGGCAATTATAGGTATTACAGCAGGTGTGATTTGTTTCTTAGCTGTTGAATTTAAGAATAAAAAAGGCTGGGATGATGCTCTTGATGTATGGGGAGTCCACGGTGTTGGTGGAATAACAGGTGTTATTATGTTAGCTTTATTAGGTAACGTGGCTGTTAATCCTGCTGGAGCTAATGGTTTGTTTTATGGTGGAACTAATTTCTTCTTAGTTGAAGTTGGAGCTGTTTTATTTGCTGCTGTTTACGGATTTGTAATTTCTTATATAATTCTTAAGATTATTGATAAATTTGTACCTGTAAGAATTGATCCGAATGATGAAGCTGAAATAGACGAAGTAGTTCACGGTGAAACTGCTTATTTAATTTAATAAAAAAATAAAATGTAAACTTTTTAGGGATTATATCTATTTGATATAATCCTTTTTTATGTGTTTTTTACTTTAGAGTTTGGTATACTTAGTGAGAAGAGTTTTTTAACAAATGAGATTATAGTGAGGTGGTATTTTGAATAAAAAAAGAATATATTTAGATAATGGTGCAACTTCTTTTCCAAAAGCACCTGGAGTTGCGGAATCTATGTATAATTATTTAGTTAATAATGGTGCGAGTGTTGGAAGAGGAAGTTATGAAGAAACTTTAGATGCGCAAAGGGTGATTTTTGAAACGAGAGAATTAATTTGTAAATTATTTAATTTTGATAAAGTGGAGAATGTTGTATTTACTAAAAATATTACGGAGAGTCTTAATACAATAATAAAAGGTTTGTTAACAGATAATGACCATGTTATTATTTCTTCTATGGAACATAATGCAGTTATGAGACCATTAAATTCACTTGAATTAAAAGGTATTGATATTACGAGAGTTATGTGTAATAAATATGGCGAAATTGATCCAAGTGATGTGAGAGATGCTATTAAGGCTAATACTAAGGCAATAATTATGATTCATTCTTCTAATGTTTGTGGAACAGTTCTTGATCTTGAAGAAATAGGTAAAATAGCTAAAGAAAATAATATATTTTTTATTGTTGATGCAGCTCAAACAGCGGGTTTTTTAGATGTAGATTTCATAAAACTAAATGCAAGTGTTATTGCATTTACTGGACATAAGAGCTTGCTTGGGCCTCAAGGTACGGGAGGTTTTATAGTTTCTGATGAAATATGTAAGCAAATAAATCCGTTTATTGAGGGTGGTACTGGAAGTGCTTCAGAAGACGAAAATCAACCTAAATATATGCCAGATAAATTTGAATCAGGAACACCAAATGTTGTTGGACTCTATGGTCTTAATGCTTCTTTAAAATTTATTTTTGAAACTGGTCTTGAAAATATACGAAATCACGAATTAAAAATAACAAAAATGTTTATTGAAGGTTTAAATAATATTAAAGGTATTAAAATAATTGGCAAATTAGAAACTGAGGGAAGAACTCCTGTTGTTTCTGTAGATTTTCTAGAAAATGATAATGCTTTAGTATCTTATATGCTTGAAAAATCATATGGAATATCTACAAGGGTAGGTATGCACTGTGCACCTTCTGCACATAAAACTTTAGGTACTTTTCCAAGCGGAACTGTAAGATTTAGTTTTTCCTACTTTAATACAGAAGATGAAATTGACTATACTTTAAACTCTATAAAAGAAGTTTTAAGAAAAGTAGATTAATTTAAAATCAAAAAAATATTGCCTTGATTTATTGAACTAGGAAAGGAGTTTTATTATGAAGTTAAAAATATTATGTCTAGTTATTGCTACTATGCTTATCTTTGCAGGATGTGCGAAAAAAAATACGGATAAAGTCGAAATTAAACAAAATGATTCAACTGTTTCTACTTCAGAAAATAGTGTTGTGAAAAAAGAAAATGATTCAAAAGAGAATACTAAAATAGAGCTTAACAATATTCCGAGTAGCTATAGTTACAAAATAAAAACCACATCTAATGGTTCTGAAATGTCATTTAGTTATTGGAAGCAAGACGATAGCTTTAGAATTGAAATGAAAGATCCAAGTACTGGGGACAAAATGATTACTATTTTAAATGGAAAAGAAAAAGCAATGTATCAGTATATGCCTGCGCAAAATATGGCTACTAAAACTACTTATAATAGTGAATCTAAAGGGATGACGGGGCTTTTTGATATGAGCTCACTTGGACTTAATCAAGAAATATTAAATGAATCAAATGGATTAAAGGAAATTAAATACAATGGTCAAGATGTATATTATTTAGAAGTTAGTTCACCGAGTGAATCAAATGTAATTTCTAAGATGTGGATATCTAAAAAATATAGTTTGCCTATAAAAATGGAAAATGAAATTGATGGAAAATTAATGTATTCGACTGAGATTACAGATATAAACGAAGGTCCGTTTGATGCAGAATTATTTAAAATACCTGATGGAGTTACTGTAAATAGTTATTAAGTAGTTCTTAAATAAATAATATTATATATAATAAAAAAACAATGCCTGTAGGTGTTGTTTTTTTATTGTATTAAATTAAATACACATTTAGCGTGTTTATGATATAATTTAAAATATTAAATGTTAAGTATAGTTAATTTTATTCGTTCTAAAAGTATTGAAGGAAGCAAATATAGCTATATTTATATGTATAAAATGAAAATATTGTTATATACATATCAACTTAAACATACTAAAATTCGTTGACAAAATATAATATGGAAAGTATTATATAGATAGAAAGGGTTGCACTAAAAATATATTTTTATATGGATTATATAAATGACTAAAGAAATCAAAAAATGTTAACAAAATTTTATTTTTCTTTTATTTTTACGATTTATTAATATGTTTAATGATTGCAGCTCATATAATTTTAAGGGGGACTACATAATGCAAAGAAGAATTTCTTTATTACTCGTATTAGTGCTAATGATTATGGCTTTTACTGTTGGTTGTTCAAGTACTACAAAAGATGCTGATAGTACAGCTCCGGCAGATGATAAAGCAAAAGTTATTAAAATAGGTGTATTTGAGCCGATGACTGGAGCAAATGCTGCAGGTGGCGATATGGAATACGAAGGGATTAAATTAGCAAACAAATTGTATCCTGAAGTTAATGGTATGAAGGTTGAATTAGTTTTGGCTGATAATAAATCAGATAAAGTTGAAGCTGCAAATGCTGCAACTATGCTTATTGATAAGGAAAAAGTTAATGCAATTATTGGTAGTTGGGGATCTTCTTTCTCAATAGCAGCAGGACCAATTGTACAGGATGCTGAAATTCCTGCAGTTGGAGCATCATGTACAAATCCACTTGTAACACTTGGAAATGATTACTATCAAAGAGTATGTTTTATAGATTCATTCCAAGGAACAGTAATGGCAAAATATGCTTATGATAATTTAGGTGCAAGAAAGGCTGCTATTATTAAAGAAATTTCAAGTGATTATTCAGTTGGACTAGTTAAATATTTTAATGAAGCATTTATTAAATTAACTGGTGATAAAGATGCAATTGTTGGAGAAGCAAATTACAGTACAGGAGATCAAGATTTTTCTGCACAGCTAGTTAATATTAAACAATTAAATGCAGATGTGATTTTTGCTCCAGGTAACTATACAGAATCAGCATTATTAATTAAACAGGCAAGAGAACTTGGTATAGAAACTCCATTTGTTGGTGCTGATACTTGGGAAGCACCTGAGTTTTTAGAAATTGGTGGCAAGGCTGTTGAAGGCGCAACATTTTCAACTTTCTTCACAACAGAAGTTCCAATTACGAAAGAGTCAGAAAAATTCTTAGCTGCATATAGAGACGAGTATAATAAAGAACCTGCATCAGTAACTGCATTAGGATATGATGCATATATAGTTATTTTAGATGCAATTAAAAGAGCTAATTCTACTGATCCTGTAGAAATTGAAAAAGCTTTAAAAGAAACAAAAGATTTTGAAGGAGCTGCAGGTATGGTTTCATTAGATCCTAATGGAGATGCTGTTAAGAGTGCTGTAATTAAACAAGTTAAAGATGGAAAATTTTCATATTTAACAACTGTTGAACCAGCAAAATAAACTGTTTTATATTTTAATAATCAATGCGATAATATCGCATTGATTATTATTTGATTAATTATCCTATGATTAAGAGTTATATTTTTTTGTTTTTTGGGTAGTTAAATTATTAATAATTGGGGGAAATTATGGGAATGGATTTAAGTACTTTTTTTCAACAATTAGCGAATGCAATATCCCTTGGAAGTTTATATGCACTTTTGGCTATTGGATATACAATGGTATATGGAATTCTTAGGTTGATCAATTTTGCACATGGTGATATTTTCATGTTTGGGGCATACATTGCTTTTTATTCAATGACAACGTTTGTTCTTCCTTGGTGGGCATCATTTCTTATAGCAATATTACTAACGATTGCATTTGGATTATTAGTTGAAAGAGCAGCATACAAACCACTTAGAAATTCACCGAAGATGTCGGTAATGATATCGGCAATTGGTGCGTCATTTCTAATTGAAAATTTAGCAATAGTTGTTTTTGGAGGTAGACCAAAATCTCTGCCAGTTCCGGACTTATTTGATACAATTATTCATTTTGGAAAAGTTTCTATTGTTAGTATAACTTTTATTACTCCGGTAATTACGTTACTTGTATTAGCACTATTATTATTCGTTGTTAATAAAACTAAAACAGGAATGGCAATGAGAGCTGTTTCGAAGGACTACGAAGCGGCAAGACTTATGGGAATAGATGTTAACTGGATAATTTCTATAACATTTGCAATTGGTTCAGGCTTAGCTGCTATAGGCGGAATTATGTGGGGACTTAAATATCCAAGTTTACTACCACTTATGGGACTTATGCCAGGACTTAAATGCTTTATAGCAGCAGTTGTTGGCGGAATTGGAGATATAAAAGGTGCGGTTATAGGTGGATTTACTCTTGGAATTTTAGAAATTATGACAATAGCATTTTTTCCATCATTAACTGGTTATAGAGATGCATTTGCCTTTATTTTATTAATAGTTATTTTGTTAATTAAACCTACGGGAATTATGGGTAAGAATATTGCGGAGAAGGTGTAGATATGAAAGAAAGAAAAAATCAACTTACTGTCGCATCTATTATCGTTATTTTTATTGTAATTGCAATATTAAATGTGACTCTGGATTCATATAAAATTAGAATTCTAAATTTATGTGCCATATATATTATACTAGGATTATCAATGAATTTAATCAATGGCTTTACAGGATTATTTTCACTTGGACATGCGGGATTTATGGCTGTGGGTGCATATGTATCAGCCCTTCTTACTATGTCTCCTGAATTAAAGGGAACAATTTTTTATGCGGCTCCAATTAATCCTTTTATTCAAATGATTCATGCACCATTTCCTATAGCGCTAATAATAGGAGGTTTAGTTACTGCGGGTGTTGCATTTTTAATTGGGGCACCAGTGCTTCGGTTAAATGACGATTATTTAGCAATAGCGACTTTAGGTTTTAGTGAAATTATTAGAGTTATACTTACTAATACACAAACTATTTCAAATGGAGCACTGGGATTAAAGGGTATTACAAGGTACACGAATCTTTGGTGGAGCTGGGGAATTGCAATTATAACATTGTTTGGAATTAAATCATTAATTGATGGAATGTATGGAAAAGCTTTTAAAGCTATTAGAGAAGATGAAATTGCTGCAGAAGCGATGGGTATTAATTTATTTAAACATAAAATGCTTTCTTTTGTGATAGGTGCATTTTTCGCTGGTATAGGTGGAGGATTATTGGCACATTTAATTGGTACAATAGATCCGCTTATGTTTAGATTTATTCTTACATTTAACATATTATTAATTGTTGTTCTTGGAGGTATAGGAAGTCTTACTGGAACAGTTCTTTCCGCTATAGGCGTGACTGTACTTATGGAAGTTCTTAGAGTAATAGAAAAGCCACTTTCAATTGGTGCACTTCATATACCAGGTATACCAGGTATGAGAATGGTAGTATTTTCATTTCTATTAATGGCGGTAATTTTATTCTATCCAAGAGGCTTAATGGGAAGAAATGAATTTACTTGGGAATATTTTACGAAAGGTAAGTTTTTAAATAAATTTAAAAAATCAGCATAAGGGTGTGATAATATGACTATACTTAGAACGGACGATATTACTATGAAGTTTAGTGGCTTAACTGCAGTATCTAAACTTAATGTAGAAATAAAGAAAAATGAAATTGTAGGTCTTATCGGTCCTAATGGTGCTGGTAAAACAACTGCATTTAATATGATAACTGGTGTTTATACTCCGACTCATGGGCAAGTGTATTTTGATGGAAATGATATAACTGGACTAAAACCTCATGAAATCACAAAAAATGGAATCGCTAGAACTTTTCAAAATATTAGACTTTTTAAAGACTTAACGGTACTAGATAATGTAATGATTGCAAACCATTTAAGATTGAAGTCGAGCTTGATTTCATCGATTTTTAAAACACCGATTTATAAGAAAGAGGAACATCATATTTATCAAAAATCGTTGGATTTATTAAGAGATGTTGGACTCGAAGAGTTAAAAGATGAAAAAGCTTCCAATCTTCCTTATGGAAAGCAAAGAAGACTTGAAATAGCAAGAGCTCTTGCAACTGATCCTAAATTACTACTTCTAGACGAGCCTGCAGCTGGAATGAATCCACAAGAATCAATTGAATTAATGGAGTTTATTGGAGAAATCAGAGATAAATTTGATGTGTCAATTCTTATGATAGAGCATCATATGCAAGTTATTATGGGTGTGTGTGAAAAAATATATGTTTTGGACTACGGAGTAACAATTGCAAGTGGAAATCCTTTGGATATTCAAAATAATCCGAAAGTAATTGAAGCTTATTTGGGGGTGGAATAGTGCTGAAAATAGATAATTTAAATGTATTTTATGGTGGTATACACGCTTTAAGAGGAATTTCTATAAATGTCGAAAAAGGAAAAATAATTAGTTTAATAGGAGCAAATGGAGCTGGTAAAAGTACAACTCTTAGAACTATTATGGGATTAGAGAAATCTTCAGAAGGAAAAGTTGAGTATGAAGGAAAAGATATAACTAATATGAAAACGAAAGAAATCGTTAAATCAAATCTTGTATTAGTTCCAGAAGGTAGAAGGATATTTACTAATTTATCAGTTAGGGAAAATCTTATACTCGGAGCTTATTTGAGAAAAGATAAAAAAATTGTAGAAGATGATATAGATTGGGTTTATAGTTTATTTCCACGTTTAAAAGAAAGAGAATGGCAACTTGCAGGGACCATGTCAGGTGGGGAGCAACAAATGCTTGCCGTTGGTAGAGCATTAATGACTAAACCTAAACTTCTTATGATGGATGAACCGTCACTTGGCCTTGCACCTTTAATTGTAAAAGATATATTTGATATAATAAAACGTATTAATGATGAAGGTGTTACTGTACTTTTAATTGAGCAAAATGCAAAAGCATCTCTTGAAATATCAGATTATGCATATGTTCTTGAAACAGGAAAAATATTTATGGAAGGTAAAGGAATGGATTTACTTAATGATGAAGAAGTAAAAAAAGCATATCTTGGTACTTAATAATTATAACTATAAAAATCCGAATCATTTAATTGATTTGGATTTTTTTATACATAAAATTAGAATATTAATTTTATTGTAATTAATTATTTTATTTCCAAAGTAATTAAATATTATTAGCAATGTATCTACAAATGAGCTGTTTGCTAATATATTTTTTTTGATATAAAATAAATATATATAAATGTTGTATGTATAGGTCGTAGTGATAAAAAAAATAGTTGGAGGTTAATTATGAAAAAAAAAGTAATTTTTTTAACAATGATGTTAATAGTTTTATTTTGTGTTGGAATTTCATTTTCTGAGGATAATTTAGCAAATGCAGAAATAAAAATTGTTAATTTTTCTGTTAATATTAATGGTGAAAGTATTGATAATATCCATAGTGATTTTCCATTAATATCGTATAAAGATATAACTTATTTTCCTATGACATGGGATTTTAGTCAGGCTCTGGGTCTTAAAACTAATTGGAGCAATGAAACAGGACTTGTAATTGAATCTAATGGAGAAAAGGGTAAATTAAAACAAGCTTTGAATTCGAATAATTCAAAATTTGTTTCTAAAATAGCTAATTTTCCAAAATTTAAAATTAAAATAAAAGGTGTTAACGTAGATAATTCAAAAGAAGAATATCCTATACTTGTATACAGAGATATAACTTATTTTCCTTTAACATGGAAATATGCAGTTGAAACATTTGGTTGGGATTATAATTGGAATAAGGAAAAGGGCCTTTCAATAGCTGCAAAAATGACTTCTAAAAATGAAAATGATATAAAACCAGTAATTAATACGGATGATTCTGATACAAAATCTGATATTACAACTGATATAAGTGCGACCAATGAAGATAAAACTAATATAAACATAAAAGAAACTTATTCTCCAATATCAAAATTTACTGATGCTGATATAAAATTATTGGGTATTGATATTGATAAAAGTCAAACTCCAAAAAAAATTGCTGATGCTATTTATGAGTGGGAACATAATAATATGATTTTTGCGGATAGTAAGAAAACATATGTTGATGCAGCAGATGCGATGAGATTTAATTATTATTTTGGTGATATTTATACTACTAGAGATATGATTAAAAACATGAAAGATGGAACTAAGTGGTATGGTATATGTTATAACTATGCTACTCTATTTAAATCTATAGGTGAATATTATGGATTAGAGGTTAAGATTGAAAATACAATTTTAAAACCGAGTGAAACATTAGATTTTGGTAATAAAAATAATACTTTAATACCTCCTGGTATGTCGACAGAAGAATATTCAAGACTTAAGGTTTTACTTGAAAAGAAAAATTTAGATTATCCTTATGAAGCTGTAAGATTAATTGCAACTGAAACACCAGCTCATTACAGATCGCTTGTAAAAATTGACGGGCAGTGGAAAATATATGATGATGTTTCAGATATAACAAATTCTGCGTCTGTTTTAGCTAAATATGAATTTGAAGATACTTCTTGGACAAAAGGCATGCAAACAGATAAGCTAAATGGATATATAACAAGACTTAATAATGGTGAGAGCTTAAAAGGTGAAGGATATAGTTCTACTTTTGAAGAATTTCAAACAGCAAGAAATTTGATATTAGAAACGGGAGAAGGAGAAGGTTATGTCGGTATAACTGATGATCTTGGTCAAAAGGGACGAGCAGCAAATATTGATGATTTTATGCAAGGGAAGGGATTGATTCCATATTTCAACACATATGCCGAAGTACAAAAGTTTTTGAGTCTTGGATCTGAAACTAATGAAAACACTGAAGAAATGATGGCTATGAAAAAAGCATATGAAGAAAATACAGGAAAAAAATTCTATATGGTTGCCGATGAAATGATTTATGGTGATGATGATAATATGCCAGATGAAAAATATGCTGTAATGTATGAATCTTATGTTGGAGAAAGATTGAATTTTGGAGTTTTTAAAAAAATAAATGCTGAGTAAAGTTTTGAAATAAATGAATTTCTAAGCTGAAGAAAGAATTAGTATTTTTTCTTCAGCTTAGATAAAGAATTTTAAAGTAAGATAATGATTGTTACACAAGGAGAAGTGTATGAGGAAAAAGATACTTATACTTTGCTTGACAATAATTTTATATATGATGATTTCAGTTTCTTTTTCAAGTACGAATTATCTAAGTGCTGATGAAAAAAAATGGTTAGCTGATAATAAAAATAAAACTTTTAATTTAGGATTGGATCCCTTTTCAGGAATGGATTATTTTAAATTTAGAGGTGGCATTGATGGATATTTGATTGACTTAAAAGAATTAATAGTTAAGGAAACAGGCATAAAAATAAACATTGTTGGGGATAAAAGCTGGGGAGAAGTTTACAAAGGACTTCAAGATGGTAGTGTAGACATATTATTTGGAGCAAATAAAACTCCAAAGAGAATGGAATTTATGTCATTTACTAATCCAGTGTATAAGTATCCGTATTCAATTTTTGCTGAAAAAAATAGTGACGTTAAAACAATAGGAGATTTAGATAAAAAAACAATAGGTTTTATTGATGGAGATATTGTTATAAACGTTTTTAAAAATTTGTATAATAATATTTCCTATAAAAAAATTGAATATAATTCTCAGATAGATGGTCTTGAGGCTTTAAGTAATGGAGAAATAGATGGATTCATAACGTCAGGAGGCCAAATTGCGTATGAATTTAAGCATTTGTATCCTAATGTATCAGAAGTTGCAGAAATAAGTACAATTACTTCAGATATGACGTTATCTACTAGAAAAAATGAAACTATATTAGCAAATATATTAAATTCTGTAATAGATGAAAATTACAATGAAATTTTAGAGTCAATTAAAAAGGCTAAGATTAACTATAATAGAAAAATATTAGAATTTAATGATGATGAGTTAAATTGGTTAGATGGAAATAAAGAAATTGTCGTAGGTGTTCCTGATGATTATCTACCATTTGATTATTTTAATAAGGGTAAATACGAAGGAATAGCAGGTGAAATTTTTAATGAAATTTCAAATATTGTAGGTTTTAAATATCGTATTATCCATGCTCCTTTTAATAAACTCTACTATATGGCGCTTCAAGGGAAAATTGATGTTTTAGATATGGCTAAAACAGAAGAAAGAGAGAAGTTGTTTATTTTTACTCGTCCTTTTAATAAAGAAAGAGATATTATAATTGGTAGAAAAAGTAGTCTTTGGATTCAAGATATTTATGGACTTGAAAATAAAAAAGTAGCAGTTGTTGACGGATATTGGCATAAAGGTTTTTTGGAAAAAAACCTTAAAAACCCTAATATTGTAATTACAAAAAATATTGAAGATTCATTAGAGCAATTAGAAAATAAAAAAGTTGATTATGTCATTGAAAATCCAACTGTAATTGATTTTTATAAAGATGGGTTAGGATTTTCAAATATTGTTATGAAAGGAAACACATCAAGAGAATCTTTTTTTTATTTTGGAATAAATAAAGATAAGAGAGAATTAGCTTCTATTGTTGATAAGGCTATAACTTTAATTGATTACGATAAACTAAAAAATATAGGACTTTCAACTGCACCAAATTTAAAAAATAGAAATACTAAAAAGCTGATAGCAATAGTTATAATTTTGATATTTGTTGTATTATTAATGGTATTTGCATTGATTAGGATGTTAAAGGCCTATATTAATCAAAACGTTGAAACGAAATTATTAAAAGACAAAGAAAAAATGTTTTATACTGATGCTCTAACAAACGCGAAGAGCAGAATGTATTTTAATAAAATAGAAGAGAGTATTGATTTTTTGAAATATCCTCAAGCAATAATCATAACAGATTTGAATAATCTAAAATATATAAATGACAAATATGGACATTTTTTTGGAGATGAACTAATAAAAAAATTTAGTGAAATATTAATCGAATTCTTTTCTAACGGAGAAATAATAAGAATGGGAGGAGATGAATTTTTAATTATTTTAGAAGAAACAACTGAAAATATATGTGAATTTAATTTTAATAAAATATTTCAAAAGTGTGAAGAAACTAAAATTTGCGATGGAGATATTTGTATTGAAGGTCCTTCTGCTTCGTATGGAATTGTAATCAGAGAAAATTCCTCATACGATTTAAAACAAGCTAGAATTGATGCGGATATAAAAATGTATGAAATGAAAAATAAGAATAGAATATAGTATTAGACCACTTATAAAAACAGCTTATTTTGAAATGAAATAAAAAATCATTTTAAGATAAGCTGTTTTGTATGATGCTTTAGAATTCTAAAAAGGTCCTGGATTATGTTTTCTAAGATTCAGTGGGAGTAAAAACTCCCTCTGAATCTTAGAAATTAATTTATGTTGAAATAAAGACTCTCTTTGAAGTTTAGAAATTCATCTATTAAGAAAAGAATTTTTTAGACATTTGATCAAGAAATTTCTGCGTATGTTCCTCGCATATTATTCTTGAATTTTCTAAATCGCGATTTTTTATTGCGTTGGCCATATTGTTTAAAGAACTATAAAACCAATCAAAATCATCTAAAACATATTCTATATACTGAAGAAATCTTGCTGTTTTAGTATTAAGCGAATCAAGCATTTCAATTAGTATAGGATTCCTTGATGCATTTCTTACAATCTTATGGAATAGTTGATCGTCTTTTATACATTTTTTGTAGTCATTAATAATATCATAATTTTTAAATCTCTCTATAATAGAAAATAATTCGTCTAACTCTAAGTCAGTAATTCTTGATGCAGCTAGTTCCGCTGCAAGTCCTTCAAGATTTTTTTTGATTTCATAGGCGTATTTTACAGAGCTTATATCAATATCGGAAACGAAAGTACCAATTCTTGGTTTTATTTCAATTAATCCAATCTGTGATAACTTTAATATAGCTTCCCTTATAGGAGTTCTACTTACGCAGAATTCTTCTATTAAATTTTTTTCATTTATAGGACTTCCAGGTTTATATTCCATATCAATTATTCGTCTTTTAAGCTCAATAAATATTTCTTCTTTGTTAGTTTTTTTCATGAAATCATTCCTTATTTGCTTTGTATGAAGAGAAAAATTTAAAATAGTTACTATATTATTATAAACTATTAAAGCGATTTATTCTATATAGATTGTTATTTTGTATTCCATTTTCTTCTCATCATATTCCATTTTTTATCACGATGAGCTTTTATTACTTCTATGTCGTTTTCTTTTAAATGTTTAAATCTACTTTGTTTCATTAAATAATCTTCAACTGGAACAAATTCTTTTGGATTTCTATTAAGAGTAAATTCACCATTTTCATATTCAGCTAAATACCATAATCCTGTATCAACAGCAGCTTTTGCTAGTGATACTGTGATTTCAGTTGGGTAACCCCATCCAGTTGGACATGGAGCTAAAATATGAATATAAGAAGTACCTTTAGTATCTTTTGCTTTTTGTACTTTTCTCATAAAATCTTCTAAATAACCTACGCTTGCAGTTGCAGCATATGCTATATCATGAGCAGCTACAATTTCAAACATATTTTTTTTCATAGTTACTGAACCAGGCAGATTTTTTCCTGCAGGAGAAGTTGTAGTTTTAGTTCCATAAGGAGTTAAGCCACTTTTTTGAATTCCAGTATTCATATATGCTTCATTGTCGTTACAAAAGTATATTATTTGATCATTTCTATCAATTGCACCAGAAAGTGCTTGAAGACCAATGTCTGCAGTTCCGCCGTCGCCAGCAAAACCTACTGTATGTGTATCTTTAATACCAAGAGCTTCAAGTCCTGCTGCCATTCCTGATGCAACAGCTCCGGTAGAAGCAAATGGAGTTATAATTGCGTTATTTGTAAAAGCCATATTTGGATAAACAAATGATACTGCTGACATACATCCTGCTGGAAGCGCTGCAAATGTTCTTTCACCTAGTATTTTCATTGCTAGTCTAATTGCAAGGCTCTCGCCACAACCGCCACATGCTTTGTGACCATAAAAAAGTTCTTCGTTTTGAATAGTTCTTGAATTTAGTTTAATCATTTTGGCACCTCACATTCATATACATAATACGATCCTGTTTTTCACCATTTGCTGAAAGAAGTAAAGAATTAAATGCATCTTCAAGATTTTGTTTAGTTATATCTCTTCCACCAAGACCACCTATAAAGTTATGCATATTTGGAGTTTTCTCTAAATGAACAAGAGCAGAATTAACGTTTGTAAAAATTGTTCCTTCATAACCAAATGAAATATTTTTATCTATAATACCTACTGATTTAATATTTTCTACAGCTTTTCTTATATATTCATCAGGAAATGGTCTTAAATATCTTAGCTTAATAAGACCAACCTTTTTACCGATTTTTCTCATATTGTCAACTACAATTCTTGTTGTTCCAGTAATACTTCCGGTAGTAATAAGAATTGCATCGGCGTCTTTAGTCATGTATTCTTCAAGCATGCCATTATATCCTCTACCGAAAACCTTTTCAAATTCTTTATCAATTTGTTCAATTGTAGAAATTGAGTTTTTCATATCATTTTCTTGTTTTATTTTAAATTCCATATTAAAATCATTTCCAGCAGAAATACATAAACTTTTTGGGTTTTCAATACTCATACTATTGTTAGGCATAGTAATAGGTGGTAAAAATGAATCAACAAGTTCTTGTGACGGAATATCAACAAGTTCATAAGTATGTGTTAAAACAAAACCATCTAAATTAACCATCATAGGTGTCATAACGTTTTTGTCTTCCGCGATTCTATAAGCTTGAATCATCATATCAAGTGCTTCTTGGGCATCTTCTACGTAGACTTGAATCCATCCAGAATTTAGTAGGAACATTGAATCCATTTGATCTCCATAGATATTCCAAGGAGTTGCAAGTGCTCTATTTGCATTCATCATAACAATAGGGAGTCTAGCTCCACTTGCATAAGGAAGATTTTCTGCCATATATAATAACCCTTGAGAAGAAGTCGCTGTAAAAGCACGAGCTCCAACTGAACTAACACCAATTGCACATGCAAGAGCACTATGTTCAGATTCTACATGCATATATATAGAATCAAGAGATTTATCTTCAACAAATTCTGAAAGTCTTTCTACAGTAATAGTCTGTGGTGTGATTGGATAAGCAGAAATTACGTGAGGCCTAGCAAGTCTAACGCCTTCAGCTACAGCGTCATCTCCATTTATAAATTTATTATTCATTATTTTTCCTCCTTTACCATATCTATTGCGTCAAACTTACATTCGTATGCGCAAACTCCGCA
The DNA here is from genome assembly GCF_033097505.1 of Helicovermis profundi. NCBI lineage: Bacteria > Bacillati > Bacillota > Clostridia > Peptostreptococcales > Caminicellaceae > Helicovermis > Helicovermis profundi. The sequence continues at coordinate 138,063 of NZ_AP028654.1, forward strand.
ACCTTTGCAATAGTCATAGTCAATTTCAAGAAGTTCTTTAGATTTATCAATTACTCCATCTGGGCAAACTAAGAAACATCTTAAGCATTTAACGCATTTATCTTGATTAATTACAGGCCTATAAGTTCTCCAACCTGCGTTAATACTAACTAGATGATTACTTTCACAAGTAGCTCCTAGTGGATAGTTTGAAATATTAATTGGTTCTTTCCATTTCTTTAGTTTAGGTTTATTCATTATAAGACTCCTTTGCTATTTTATAAGCTTGATCAAATAATAATTTATTTTTTTCAGCAATTTTAGGTTTAAGTGTTTTATCAATCGCTTTTTTACAGTTTTCAGGGCTAATCATACTACTTACACCAATTAATGCACCCATCATTGCAGTATTTGTGATTGGCATTCCAAGAGTTTCAAGTGCAAGTTTAGTAGCATCAATTCCTATAATTTTATTATTTATTTTAGATTTGTATTTTTCTACATTATCAGTATTAATAATTATAATTGCATTCTCTTTAAGTCCGTTTATTACAGAATCACCCCATAAAGATTCATCAAGAATTACTGCAAAATCACATTTTTCAATTTCGCTTCTATCAGTAATTTTCTTTTCATCAATTCTGGTAAAACCAAGAACAGGTGCTCCTCTTCTTTCAGGACCAAAAGATGGAAATGCTTGAGCGTATTTACCTTCGTACACAGAAGCGGCCATACCTAATATTTTAGCTATGGTAAAACTACCTTGACCTCCTCTGCCGTGCCATCTTACTTCATACATAAAAATGCCTCCTTCGTTGTGATATATCACTGATATATCAGATATATATCAATCATACATTTTTTTATTTACTATGTCAAATAAAAAATGTATGATAATAACTAGAAAGGTATATATGCTTTCTAGCTATTATCATAATACAGTTAAATTGTTGAAGTATAATAAAAAACGGAGGACTAATCTATGAAAAATGAATTTATTTATAAAAGAAAAAGTGTAAGAGAATTTAAAGATATTCAGGTACCTATGGAAGCTATTCAGGAAATGATTAAAGAAGCGACCCAAGCTCCATCAGGTAAAAATGCGCAGAATTGGCATTTTGTAGTCGTTAGAAATAAAGAAAAAATCGAAAAAATGGCAGAGGCTGTTTATGAAAAAGGAAGAGAATTATCTAATAATTTAGACGAAAAAACAGCATCTAATTTTATGAAAATGCTAAAATATTATACAGTGTTTAAAAATGCTCCTACTGTAGTAATGATATTTTCTTCAAAATATGAATCTAGTGGAAAAGATATACTAATGCTTAACGGGGCAAGCAATGAAGAAGTGGAAAAACTTGAAAGTGTTAAACCTGGTGTTCAAAACATAGGAGCCGCAATGGAAAACTTACTTCTCAGTGCTGCTAATATGGGTTACGGTGGATGTTATATGACTGGACCTGCTTTTGCAAGTGACAAGATGTGTGAAGTAATTGCTTTTAATAAAGAAGGTTATAATTTCTCTTGCTTAACACCAATTGGGATTCCTCTGAAGGAAAATATAAATAGCCCAAAGAGGAAATCGCTTGATGAAGTTATTACGATTATTGAGTAAATATAAAAAAGAATCAGTGTTTTAAACTGACCCCCAAAAGTTAGATTTTGGGTCTAACTTTTAGGGGTCAGTTCATTTTGCTGATTCTTTTTTATGTTAGAAATTAATGTATATATTTATTTATTTTTATATTTTTTTCTATTTATTACTAAAATCAATATTATTGATAATGTTATTAAACATATTATGGTAAGAGTAATCATAAAATTTTTATATTCATCGTAATTAATCAAACGGTTTTTGTCTAAATCTTTTGCTTTTTGTTTTTCTAAATCTGTTTTATCCTTTAATAACTCATTTTCATCTACTTCTTCAATAATACTATATGAATGTAGCAATCCATATTGATCAATAATAACACAGGGTGTAGTAATAATTTCACCAAAAAAATTGTTACTAAATGCTTTACTTAATATAGACATATTACTATTATCTAAACTTGATATAATAAGAGCAAAATGATTGTTAATAAGCTTTGAACTAATTAGTTGGATTGTTGATGAATTATTATATAGATTTTCTAAAAGATCCATATTTTTATTTGGAATAAGTGAAGAAAAATCTTTATTATATTTAATATAAAGTTCGGGATTAATTGTTTTTATAAATGGTGTTGTTGAAGGTGTACCGAAAACTATTACATTCTCGTCTATCTTATCGTCTGATTTATAAATTGGAATAATATTTGTTTTAGTTGAATTTGAGCTAATTACTTGAATAATAGTTGTTAGATCTTTGATATAGTCTTTATTTATTCTTTCAGGTAATACTAGTCCAAAATTATTAATATTATTATCTTTGATAAAAGGAGCAGATAAATTATTTAAGGTGTAACTAGTTTTTTCACTGTGAGGTAATAATAATGCAGTTTCATTTGAAATAAAAGCCCATAAATCATTTCTAAAATTCAAATCACATTTATCATCTAATACTTTTAAATTATATACAATCTTAATATTGTAAGTAGGCTCATTTATTATCTCACTTGGAATTTTAAATTCAGTAATAAAGTCGTTTGAAGAAAAAGTGTTTAAATTTACGCTACCAGCAGGTATTCCGTTGATAAATACGCTTACAGCGGATCTTTCTAAATCGATAACGCCTGATATTTTTCCTTTTAGTATAAATTTGCTATTTTCATCTATATCCCAATTCTTAGGTATACTATATGAAAAGTTGCTTATTCCTTTTTTTATACCTTCAAACAAGGTACTACTGTATCCTAATGATTTTAGAGTAATAAGTTCATTGTTTTTAGAAGAAGTACTACTGAAAATTTGATTTTCAGAAATCCAAATAGAAGAATTTTTCATTTGTTTTACTAATTCATTGTCTGTTAGTGAAATAACAGCGTTGTTAAGTGATTTAATATTGCTTGAAGTTACGAGCAAAAGTTTATATTTATGGTCACTCGATAAATAAATTTCTTTAATTAGGGCATCTCTTTTTGCCCGCTCTATTTCATCTTTTGATAGATAGTTTTGAAGTGAAGAGGGCATAGTTTTAATGGATCCAATAAAAATGAAATTAGAGTCATTTTTTTTAATATCCTCCGAACTTGCAAATTTAAGATCTTTTTTTTCAAATTTTAGTATTTTTCCTATATTTGAAATGAAAGTAAACATAGGGCTTAAATCAGAACTAATATAATTATCAGGATATATTAATTTTGCATTATAAGGAAATGATTCATCATTTTTAAAGTAAGGGTAAGGAAAATCTGAAATGGCATTAGTATCAATTTTACTCGTGTATTCAATATGCACATATGAGTTCTTATCTATAACAAGCCAATTAGCAGGATTAAAATTATCTTCACAAGGAAGTGTTGAAATTCTACTATATATTCCAAATTTTAATTCATTAAATCCTTTTTTTAATGAATGCGCTGGTATTAAAAGTTTATGCGTTTTATTTACTTCGCTTAACAAATATGATTTTATAGGTATTGAGTTCAAATAAACTGTAAGTGAAGAATTTGTATTTTGTGTAAGATTTGTATTGTTGTAAGTAAAATATATGAAATTATTGTCATTTGGAATCCAATTGTCTTTGACTTCAAAATAAAGTGCAGTAGAGTCAAACACTCCTTGAAAAACTACGTCATTGTTAAAAGGAGTATTTTGAACACCAATTGTATTAATTTTAAAGCTAGGGTCCAGTTCGCTGTATACATTTGATATTCTTTCCGATTCTGTCGATGTAGACTTAATTTTATTGGTTTCATAAGTTGATACACTTGCATCTGAAGACTGACTAGAAGTAGAATTATTAGATTGTATGTAAGTTTTTACATAAGCATTATATCCATCTAATTTAAGTTTATTAAGAGTAATATTTGCCTCTAATTTACTATTAAATGGGCCAACTAATACATAAATATATTTTGAAGTAGATTTAAATGCCTTATAATCGTTTAATAATAGTGATTTGTACATTATATCTGCATTTTTTTCATAAGAATATGCACCAAGTTGAACGACATATTTTGGAGATTCACAAAAAGATGATGAATGTGAAATAATAGCTAATAAAATTAGTATGGATAGTATTGTTAATTTTTTCATAATTTCCTCCTAAAATCTTTCTGTTTTATACCATTTAGACTCTTTTCTAAATATAATATTTTTTAAACTTTTAAATGTTCCTTTTATAGAAACAAGAACCCACATCTGGCAATAAGTAAAATACATTAGCAATATTAGCAATATATTTTTTGAGTAATTTTCACCTTTTTCAAATGAAAGCGCTAAGCTTACTTGTAAGATAAAAACAATAAAACTTAATATCCAAAACAAAATGAAATTATATGTTATGAATAATTTTATTTTAAAAATAAGTAATAGTAAAAAAAGTATATCTGATAAAATTACAGCAGTTAAAAAAGTTATATACACTGAAAAAAAATAAATTATGTCAAAAAAAACGTTTTTGTTCTTTGATTTTAACATTAGCAGTATATACTTTCTAAGTACATAAATATTACCTTCGACCCAACGAGTTCTTTGTTTAAACCAAACTTTTAGAGTTTCTGGTTCTTGTTCATAAGTTTCGGCTAATGGCATAAATGAAATTTTATAACCTAAAGAGTATATCCTAAAACTAATTTCAGTATCTTCGGCGATTGCTTTAGTATCCCATCCATTTAATTTATCTAAAATGTTTTTTCTTATTAAAAAATTGGTTCCTGGTATAGTGCAGAGTTTGAGTAGTTTCCATCTACCAGCTTGCGCCATCCATTGAAAAGTTAGTGTTTCCAAGTTAATAAATTTTGTTAGAATATTTTTATTTTTATTTCTTGTTCTAAATTTTCCTATAACTGCACCGTAGTTATTATTACTTAGCATTTCGTGCATCAAATATCTTAAAGCAAATTTATTTGGTGTATTATCAGCATCATAAACTGCTATATACTCAGAATTGGAAGTTTTTAGACCATAATTTAAAGTGTTTGATTTTCCAGAACCAATACTTCCCTTTGGAACATTTACAATTCTTAAATTTGAGGTCTTGTATTTTTCAATTAAACTAATAACTATTGATTCAGTGTTATCAGTTGAGTTGTCATTAATAACAACTACCTCATATCTATCTTTAGGATAATCCATTTCGAGCATAGATAAAACTGTTTTTTTTATTACTATATCTTCATTATGAGCTGGAATCAAAATGGAAACAGTTGGGAATGTATTTAATTCTTTTAGTATTTCAATTTTTTTAGAATTCATATATAAATAGAAGCGATAACCTTGGTAAGTTAATATAATATTCATAAATAGAAGGAACCAAATAAAAAATGTAGCAAAAAGAAAAATATAATCATATATCCTCATAATGTTTCTTAATCCTCCTAAAATACGTTCTTGATTTCAAATTAGTAATATAAAAAACTAAGAAAGAAATTGTAGCAATAATTAATATAATAAGCATAAAGTCAAAAAAGTAATTACTGAAAATACTTAAACGGTTGGAAAGTAAATTTTTGTTATAAGTATCAATTTTTGGAGTGTGATTTTTGAAAGTTATACTTAAATCTTTAGTCTTTACTGAAAAGTTATTTTCTAGAGGATCTTTAAATTTTAATCCTTTACTTTCAATTAGATTTACTGTAGCCTTTAATTCATCAATAGTTAAATATGGATGAAAGAAAACACCTGCAGTATAGGAACGCATCATGGAAAGTTCATTTAATTTTTTTTCAATACTCCTTAGTGGATTATTATTATTTGGATTATAATACTCTAAATTTTCTGGTATAACAAATTTTGCTTGAGAAATATTAGTTGTTTCATATGGAAATGTTAGAGTAGTAAAATGGTAGTCGCTTGTTTGGATTTGTCCAACTATAGTTGTAAAATATTTTGAAAGTTCTTTGTAAGCATCTTGGCTTGCTGCGTAATGAGGAGCTTCAAAGGCAATTGGATATAATCCATTTTTGTAGCATACATTTAAACCTTTTGAAACTAATTTATTTACGTAAGTCTTTATGTTTACGTCAAGAGGTCTACTTAAATATCCATCCCAAAGTTCGTATCCTTCGCCTGTGGTAAATCTTTTATGAAAAGTATGCTTAAAGCCATGTAAAATTACTCTGCCACCGTGATTTTGCATGTATTTTAAGGCTTCAACTAGTTTAGGCTTATCAGATAGTGTTATTATTTTATCGGTTTTAAAGTTGAGATACGCAGGTATAACAACCATCATAAAGGGAATGTTTCTATCATAAAGAAAATCAGCGATTTTTTTTAGCTTTTCTGGATCACGAAGGGGGTGAATATCTTCTATTCTTATGGTTGCAGTCTTTATAATTGGAAACTTAGAAGTAAAAAAATTAAAAAGAACATCAGCAAATGCATAGTATTCTTCTTCATATGCAGCGACATTCAATTTGAAAACAAAATTATCGTTTTTAAAAATATATGGAGAGTTAATTATACCGTTAGACAATTTTGTGTATATAGTAGAATTTTTACTTAGTGTAAGTAAAGGGATATTATTCACATTATCAACGCTATATGTTTTAATAAAATTATCATTATAGTGTTTAAGTGTATTGTAGGTATATTGATTATTTTCAAAATGCATGTTAATATTTGTTTTTTCAATGAGCTTATTTATTCCGCCACCAATCCAAAATACAGTCTTACTAGTGTCTTTTAAATCTTCAAATAAAAATTTATTTTTAATTTCATTATTTACATTTATTATCATAATATAGTCGTAATTATTAATATCATTTTTTTTATAAATTTTATCTTGCATATGGGAAGATGTTAAATCAAAATGACCAATTAATCCTTCATAAGCAGTTAAATAATCAGTGAAATCTCCGATTTTATATTTTTGGTCATAAATGATTAAAATACTTTTAGGTGAAATTATATTTACTATATCTGTATTATTTTCTGAGAAAGATAGTTCAGATGTAAAAAAACAAAAAAAACATATCATTATTAATAAAGACTTCTTAATTATCATATTCAAGTTCCTTTTCGCAGGCCTTTTTATAAAGAATAGAATTTTCTAGTTGTTTATCATACTCTAAAGCTCCAACTTTAATTTCAAAATTAATTTCATTTACATTGCCAATAATATTGTTTTTTTGTACTACTTCAGTCAATCTTTTTTTAACAATATTAGCACCTTCTTGGTTTGTGTTTGGCAAAATTACTGCAAAGATATCAGATTTTATTCTATATGGCTTATCAACATTTCTTGTTATGTTTTCTATTGCTTTGGAAAGAGAAATAAATGTATTTATTACAGAGGTTTCAGAATGCATAGCAGAAAATTCTTCAAAGTGAGAAATTTTAACGAGTAATAAAGAAACCACATGTTTATAACGAATTGCTCTTTTCATTTCTTCATCAAGGTTTAGGTAGAAATCCTTAGAGTTTCTAAAACCAGTTATATTATCTATTCTAATAAGCTCTTTTCTTTCTTGTTCTATTGGTATAGCTAAATTTTCTATAGTTTTAAGTTTATTTCTAACAACACCAGTAATAATTGATACAATAGGTAGTAGAATGATGTAAGTATAGTTTATAAAATCTTTTTTTAATAAGGAATTAAAGTATTCAAAAGAAATAAATCCACCAATGAAAATTAAGAAAATTAGAGATAAAATTAAGCCAGTAGTAAGCGATATAAGTAAAGAAACTAGAGATGAAAAATAAACTAAGGTAACAATTACGTAATCAAAAAAATTATAATTAATAGATGGTATTATTATAGTTAAAACGGTTAAATAAATAACAGTTAGCAAAATTATGATTACGTTATTTAATTTAATTATGTGTTGCTTCATAATTTTTCCTCCTAAATGCTAAAAGAGATTGTAAATTATCGTAAGAGTAGACTTCTAAATTATCTATATTTCCAAACGAACCAAAAATTTCACTTTGTGAATTTGTTACTTGTAGATTAACTAATTTTTTTAGTAAATCATTATAAAATATATCGTCATTTTGACTATCTGCTAATCTTGCTGCAATCGCGTAAACAGCAGAGGATTCATAATTATAAGTAGGTTCACCATCTAAAAAATAACTTCCATATAATTTTCCTTCTTTATAAAATTTATTTTTTAGCCAATTATATGATTTATCGTCTAGTAAATCAACTTCGCTAAGGTGAAGCATAGTTATTAGAGAGTCTAACATATTTACTTTGTTGTTTATTTTGTAAGTTTTATTCTTTATATTATAACTTTTATAAAATAAAGGGATATTTTTGAGTTTTGATGAATTTACTATTTTAATAGAAGTCTTATATACATTTTTCCATCTTGAGTCAAAATTTATTAATAGTTTTATAGTAAATAAATCTATATATCCAATTTCAATAGTATTAGTACTAGTAACTTGATTTTTTGAGTAATAGCTTATCAAATTATTTTTATAAGTTAAATTACTTAGTGTTAAATCATTAATTCTTTTAATTGAAGTATTGTATTTATCAGTATCAAATAATGATTTTGCTTCAATTAATGCTCTTAAAATTCTTAAATCGTCAATTGAGGCATTTGATGAGGCTACAGAGTTATCGCTCATTTCTGATCTCCACAGTATTCCGATATCATTTGAAAAAAGGTTTTTAATCATATAATCATATGCGCTGTCAAATAGCAAATTATTATTTGTATGAACTGCGTATAACATTATTAAACCAATTGATTCAGAAAGAATTTCATGTCCAGTTGAATGAGATAAAGTTTTTTTGTTCGATAAATAGTTAGTATATATTACGCCAAATTTTTTTGACATTTTGCTATCTAAAAAAGAAAAACATAGTTTTTCATTATAGATATAGTTCTTATTAATGTATAAGTTTGTATTTTTTTTAGCGACTACTAATATGTTGTTGTTGACGTTTTTTTCTTTAAAATCGCCATTTTTATCTTGAATTACTTCTTTAGAAAAATAACAAAATGCAATTATTGATCCGGATATTAATAATATGAAAAGTATTAAAATGAAAAAAAGTCTTTTCTTAAACATATAAACTCCTAGAGAAAAACAAATAGTATAATTCGTTTTCTGTATAATCTATATAAATATTATATACCATATATAGTAGTTTTGTATATGAATATTATTTTAAAATACAAATTAAATAATATATTAAAATGTATAATAAAGGTTTAACAATTTAATTATAGCTATTATTTTATTGAGTAATACTTTTAATATAAAAAGGAATTCTTAAACTATTAAAAGATGTCTTTAGAATTTTCATTTTACTTTCACCTTCTTTTTCATCGTAGTGAAGGGAGAATGGTACTTCGGAAAACGAAGAGCCTGTTCTATGAAGTTTATATAAAAGTTCTACCATACAAGTGAATCCCATTTCTGAAATATAGGAATCTTTATAAACTGATTTTACGTTTTTTAAAGCATTAATATTATAAAGTCTATATCCGCATGTATAGTCTCTAACATTTGGAACATTTAAAATTAATGAATAATATTTTTTTGCAAAATAACTTAGCATAAGTCTATGCTTTGGAACTCCCAAAACCTTAGATCCGTTTTGAAACCTTGATGCTATAACAACATCAGAAGAAGTATTATTCATATGATTTAACATATTGATTGAGAATTTAGCTTTATGAGTAAAGTCAGAATCCATAATAAAAAGTAGATCGTTTTCATTAGCTTCACTTAGAGCAAATTCGATTCCACTTTTTATTGCCCCACCTAATCCTTTATTTCTGCTATGTTTAATAATATGGATAGAATTTTTATTTGAGTAAAATGTATTTATTTTTTTAAATGTGTTATCGGTGCTAAAGTCATCTACAACTACAATCTTTAAAAGTAAATTTTCTTTTAAAAAAGTCTTATTTTGACTTCTCCAATCTTCAATTACCTTTACTATATTATATTCTTCGTTGTATGCTGGAAGTACTACAAATAAACTATTCATCTAATATCTCCTTTTTGATTTTATATATTGTTTTATCAAACTCTTTTCTATATAGTTTATCTATACTATTAAAAAAAATTTTGAATTCTTCTTTGTATGAAATGTTGTCCCATTTTTCATTTACATAGGCACTATTTATAATTCCTGCAATTCTAATCCAATAATTAATAAATCTATGAATTGGAAGTAGAAAAACTATAAGTACATTTTTTGAGAGAAATTTTTTTGTAATATGTTGTTTTTCTAAATAAATATAAGCGATAAAAAAATTAAAAAAACTAATAAAAACGTACATTAAATATAAAAAAACATTTGAAAAAACAAGTATTTTTGTAGGATATCCTTTAAAATATAGAAAAATCATTCCAAAAATCCAGATAAGGCGTGGGAACACTAAAGTGTGATCGTTTATTAGCAGTCTTACAGGAAATTTTGTGAAAAAATCAAAGAATTTTCCAATGTGAAATTTTGAAAATAATTTTGCAACCTCCATTTGTCCTTTTTGCCATCTTTGTCTTTGAGCATATAATTTATCAACACTTTCAATTGGATCAACAAAAAAGAAAGTTTCTTCTGCTAAAAGAATTTTACCTTTTGTAAAATCGCGTATTTGAAAAGTCATATGAGTATCTTCTCCAACGGTTTCAAAGTTATATAGTTGAGTTTGCATTAGACTTTCTCTTTTAAATGCAGAACATGCTCCGGCTAAAGTATACATTGAATTAAATATTGAATTGAAATTTCTACCAATTAAAAACGACTCTAAATATTCAAATGATTCACATTTTTGAAGTAATTTAAGAAAAATGTTTTTAGTATCCTTTATATAATTTGGATCAATTAGAATTACCCCTGTTAAGGCACTTATTTTACTATCAGATTTAAATTTAATTATTAAACTCTTAAGTGCATTTTTATCTAGCCAACCATCACTATCAATATTTATGATATATTCACCTTTTGAAGAGAGAATACCTAAATTGAGTGCCTTTGCTTTTCCACTTGAAGTATCATACCACCAAATATTAATATTAGGATTATTTTCTTTAAAAGTATCAAAAATTTTAAAGCTGTCACCTCTAGTTTTCTGATTATTAAGAAGAAATACTTCCATCTTATTTTGAGGATAATTTTGAGATGCTACTGAGTTTAAACACTGCATTAAAGTACTTTCAGAATTGTAAACCGGTATCAAAATAGAAACGAGTGGATAAAAATCTAATTTTCTATTTCGGGTTTTATATCTGATTTTTTTTATTATTAAAAAAAATCCACTAATTAAATTTGTAGAAAATTCAATGGCCAGAGGAATTATAAGCCATGAAATCCAGTACATTAAAATAGTTATTGTTTTATTTATTATCATAAAGATCACCTACTAGTTGTTGACGTACATGTTTTTTTGTAAATACGTTATAGTATAAAATTATAACCAGAATAAAAAAAACTATTCTAGCTAATATTACATGTGAAAAATAGAATATATTTTCACCAAATTTTAGTACTGAAAAGAGTATTACAAACATACGTAAAATATTTGCAGTTATTAAGTAAATAGTACCCATAATAAAATATTTAGTTTTATAGAAAATATCTTTTATAGGATAAAAAAGTAGTAAAGAATAAAAAACTAACATTTCAACTATACCGGTGCATTCATAATCAATTATCCATGACATAGCACTTCCGTCTTTTAAGCTAATGTTTATTAAAAAATAATCTTCTAAAACACTTGCCCTTGGAATATAAAGTGTTAGATGATACATAAAAAAAGAAATAATATGTTTAAGTAAAATTTCAAACTCATCTCCGCCAAAATAAAGCATTATTAAAAAAGAGCTTACACTACCTAAGATAAAATAAAAGAAAAATAGATTGTTTTTTCTAAGAATTTTAAGTAAGATAAATACAATTATTAAAGAAAAATAAAATTTCATAATTTATTAGTTAAGTGTAAAATAGTAACACTTTTTCCTTTCTTGAAATGAGTAATATAGATTATAAGTATTCCAAATAATCCAAGAAGTATTTCGAGTAAAATTGATAAAGTTGTAAGAGATGCAATTGTAATTCTTCCATAGTCTGGTGATCTATCGTTACTAGAATGTATAACAGCTCGTAGTTCGTATCCGCCGGTTGTATTTCCTACGAGTTTTTCTAGAGGAGCATAAGCTTCAAAAAGGAATCCCTTGTTAAAGCCTCTTCCACCCCAACGTCCGTTATCTGCCCATATTAAAATATTTGAATTTGTAATATCAAAGAGCTTTACATAAACTTTTCTTGTCTTGGGGTAATAGTTAAATTCAAGCTTGTATTTTTTATTTGCGTAGAACAAGTTTGCATAGGTGGTCCATTTACTTTTTAAACGTCTATATCCGTATCGCTCAATTTTAATATAAAAATTATTTTCATCTGTAAACCATGAAGTGGAATATATATTATTATATGTTCGTACATTATATTCATAATCATCGTATAAAATAGGTTTGTCATTCCAATCATCAATATAACCATCAAGATGAATAGTTGATGCAAATGAAATATTTGTTTGTACTAATGAAAGGAATATGATTATAGAAAAAGATATTTTGAAAAAATTATTTTTATTTAACAATAGTATTATTCCTTTCAATTAAGATATTTGAATACTTAGTATATAAATAATTTATTTGCTTGTATTTATTAATATAGATTAAAAATATTAAAAGTCCAATCATAGATAATAATAAGCCCTTGTTAAAATAAGGATATACAATGTCTAAATTAGTATTTCCTTCTACAAGATAAATTAAGTTATGAATTTTTTGTGTTGCTTGTTTAGTTTTAAATGAATCCAAATAAGCTATATCTGATAGAGTCCCTTTTGGTGCATTTATTTGAATGGTATTCCCAACTCTTTTCTTTGTAATAGGAACTACTATTCTTTTAGGAGTATCTTCAGCTTTAAGGCCTAAAATATTTTCAAGCAGTTTAAGGACTTGAGGATCACGTTTAGTATAAGAATAATAAAATAAATTTAGACCAACAAATTTAATATTATTATTATATTTTGTTCCATAAAAAACTATTGTTTTATCATCAATTTGACTTATACCAAGTTCTTTATCTAGATTTACTAAGTAATTTGTATTCCAATTTATATCATTTGAGTTAAAATCATTGAATAAGTAGTTTTCGCCATTATAATCTATATTTGGAAATGTATAATGTAGATTAATTGGCTGAGCTATTACATCTAAGAATTCCGATCTTTGAGAGAGCATATTTGTTTTAGAATGAGTTAAATCAATATAAATTTCTACTCCTAAATCTGAAAGTTTTTTAATTTTATTTTCAGCTATTGACTTATCATTGTAATCAAAGCCACTAAGTATTATTTTTTTATATTTAGATAATTCATCTAATGTGTATTCGTCTATAGAATTATAATTACCAATTTTAATAGTAGGAAATGCAAAAATAAGATTATTTGCATAAGAACCGATGCCAAGAATTTCGTAATTAACCTTAGTAGCGAAAGTGGTATCAATTGGATATTTAAATATATAGGCATCATCATCTACATATTTTAGTTTGTAGCCTAGCTTATTAGCCGAAATAGTTAATCTATTAAGATCTTCTATATATTTTTTTCTAATTAATAAGGTATCTGCACCCATTTCAAGTGATCTATCAAAAATATAATTATAATACCCTTTTTCAAGAGCATAATTTAACCAAACTATATTTTCGGATGTAGTAGCTCCTTGCCATGCCCAGCCAAAAATTTGCGAAATTTCTTTGTTTTTGTTTGTGTATGAACTATAATAGCTGGGGTCAGAATCAAATGTACTTAAATCTAATACACCAATTCTTTGACTAGCAATACTTGTAGCATAATTAAGAGATTCATATGCTCTGTGATTTTCCTGTGCTACTTGAATAATGCTCATTGTAAAAATACCTTCAATAAGAAGGACTAGTACTATAAAAAAAACATATTTCTTTTTTAATTTTTTAAAAGAAAGAATTGCTATTAGTAAAAAAGCCATTGCTAAAGGGGTAAATCTCATCATCCAAAACAGTTGACTAAGTGGTAACTTTTTAAGTATAAATAAAAACCATTTTGTTGTTCCTAAAAAAATAATTATAACCATAAGAAAAGAAGTTTTTATTTTCCCTTTTGCAATAATAATTGCTATAAGCGAAATTAAAACTGCAGATAATCCAAAGTAGTAAGAATCACTTAAAGAAGGCCCTAATCTAAAAAAAGGATTTAGAGACTGTGAAATTTTATATGTTAATTGCTGCATAACAGTTAAATTAGTAGAAGAATTAAGTGAAATAATTCCTCCTTTTAACGCAGGATATAGCCAAAAACTAGCAGAAACAATTCCTAATACAGATGAAAATAGAATATGCATAGCTTCTAGATATTTTTTACTAGAAAATACGTCAATAAATAAAAATAAAAAAATTGTTATTCCAACTAAGGCTGCAATCATTGCATGTGTCAAAGTAATAAAAAACATAAGAATAAATATATAGATCAATTGAATTTTTTTTCTATAATCCAAATAATAAAAAATATTAATTAAAATGTAAGGAAATAAAGTTGTAACAACAACTCTTGGTAAATTTCCTTCGCCAAAAAGAACTCTATAGTTATCTGGTAGAATAAACCATAGCACTCCTAAAATAGTGCCAAGTATTATTTTATTATTATGCTTTCCATATAATATCCAAGGGATAGCTCCAATGAAAAATACTAAGCTTGTAAAAAAATAAAAAGAAAAAATTGAATTACCTTTTGAAATTAATTCGCCAATTAATAGTACATAGTAAGTAGAAGGAGCCCAGTATCTAAAGGGTTGAATTCCGTTATACCAAAGCTTTGTAAAAAGTGGGAAAACATCGCCGTTAATAAATCTAGTGTATAAAAAATGTGATTTAAATAGATGACCATATGTGTCAGATCCCCAAGGAGAAGAACCGTTTTTAAATAAAAAATAAAAAATAGCTAAATAGGAAAGTACTAGTATTAGAACAGAAAGAACATTAGTAGATATTAGTTTTTTTTTATTAGATAATTTTTTTTCGTTTTTAGAAGTTTCCTTAGAATAAGATGAATTAATATTTTTATTTATAACTTCTTCAAGTTTCTTTGTGTTATCTACTGAAAGTTTGTTCGTTGTTTCTGCTAATTCAGTAATTTTTGATAATCTATTATTTAAAAGCGCTAGACTGTTAGTTAATTCATTTGTGTTACTTTGAGTATTTGTTTTTGAACTTTCTATAGGTGGATCAATTGTGGGTAATATATTTTTAGAACTACTTAATTCATCGTGATTATTTGGAGCTAAGTCACTATAAATTGTTTGTGCTTGTAACTTCTGTGGTTCATTTACAATTGAACTCGTATTAATTGATTTAATCTCATTGGAAAGTTTATTATCATCATGACTTATGGTATTATCTATTTTAGTGATGCTATTATCAATAATTTCTTTTATAAGTTTTCTTAAATTTTCTTGGTTAGTAGTTTCACTTTCTTTTAAAATTGTTGTTTTTTTAACCTTATTAATATTATCATTATCATTATGTGACGAAATTGTTTCTATACTTTTTTTTATTAAAGTGTACTTTTGATTTAAATCATTTAGTTCTTCCTTAATAGGGTTGAAGCCTTTGAAATTATGCATTTCATTATTAATGATATAGGTTCTTGCTGAGTTTTCGCTAATTTCTAGCTTTAATAAAGAAAATGAATATTTTTGAATACTTTTTGAAATATCTGTATATATAATTTCTCCAATTGCTTCCATAGTAGGAACAATTGAATCAAACGGTTTAACTTCATTAATAATGCGAGATTCATACTTTAAGAGATAGTTAGAAATAATTTTTTCTAAATCAGTAAACTGAATAAACTCTGTGTTCTCTTTAACTAGGAAAAAAGTTAATTCCCAAGTATGGGGATGAACCAAAGATTTTTTGTTATCTATATATAAAAAATGTTTTGCATTTAAATAGAATTTAAATTTATATGACCTAGATAACATTAGTATCCCCTTTTGTAGTTTAATTGATGATTAATTCTTTAATAATATTACTCATTTATATGTGGCTTTAACTAATATATTAGTGTAATAGTCTCGATTGCTATTTAAATAATCTCTTAGCAAATATGTAATAATAAATGGTATAGAAATAGATAAAAATTTACTTATATACATATTGATATTTAACATATGATATCCTATATAAATGATAGAATCTGCCATAAATAGATTGATTAGAAAAGTGATTATGAAAAAAAACAAATCAATAGAACCTTTTTTATGTTTATATACAAATTTATAATTAAGATTAATTTGAAAAAGAGCTCCAGTTAATATTCCAAATGTATTAGAAAAAATAATATTATTACTTAATTGCATAAAAAAAGAAAGTACCGTAAAATCAATAAAAGTGACAATGCAAGAAATAATAAAATATCTTAATAACTTAGAATTATAAAAAGAATTTAGATTTTTCAGAGTATTTAGTTTAAATAATTTACAAGAACTTTCCGTTTTTATTTTATTATACATAATTACCTCTTTATATTTTAAAATATAAAATTATCCATATACATTATATAAAAAAAATGTCGAAATATCAATTATTTTTTAATTAACTATATGAAAAAAAAAAGATATAAAAAATAGCTAAACACCTTGTAAATGCAATTTTTATCATATAAATATTATATTGGATAAGTAAGATTAGATCAAATGCTACGAAAAAGTAATATTTATATGAGGAAAAATAAATTTTAATTTTAGAATTAATAATTATGGGTATGTATATAAGGTATAGTTCCAAAAATTAATATAAGAGATTGGAGTAAATATGATAAAATTAATTAATAAAATTAAATCAAGTATAAATATAAAAATTACTTTAGTAACAGCTTTAATTGTTGCTATTTATATTGCCTTTATGGGAGTTTTCATTGTTAATAGTATGACTAATTTGAAAGGCGGTGTTTTAAAGGGAATAAATACTGAACTAAGTAATTTATCGAACGAGTATTATGACAATTATTTAAATGAAATATCTAAAAATATTAGTAATTATCTTGATAATGTTATTGGTGAAATTCATTTACTTTCAGGTATAACGCAAACGTATTTTGACAATGATAAAGAATTGTCAGAAGTAACTAAGGTCATGAAAAATAATATGTTTTTTAAAGATAATTTAAAATATAATAAGGCATGGTATGAAAATTCAAGTAATGAGCCAGCTACTGTTTTTATTACAAGAAAATTATTTGATAAAAATAATAAAATAAATCCTAAAGCTCAAAGTTTTATAGATAAGACAATATTTTTGGATTTAATTCTTCCATCGTTTTCGACTAATGGAGTTAATAAATTACAAGTATATTATCAGGGTGGAAAAAATAATGAAATCTTTAGGATTTCGCCGTGGACAGATATAGGAAATGATATTTATAAAGTATATCCTGATTTTTTCGATATACCAATTTGGGATACTTTTAATCCTGGTCTAGCTGAAGAATGGGAAAAGCTTATAAAAGAAAGTAAGGGTGATATGGATAAAATTAATTCATATTATAGAGTAACTCCGCCCGTACAAGATGGTGTAACAGGAAAAATTGTGTTAACTGTTTCTCAGCCGCTTGCGACAAATAACTACAGTGAATTTGCAGGAACTGTGTCGATGGATGTTCCTATAGATGACCTAATAAGTATCGTTAATAATGTTAAAATTGGTAAAAATGGATTCGCCTTTTTATCACAATCAAATGGGAATATGTTTGCTGTTAATAAAACAGGAGAAAATATATTAGGACTACTTAGTACTGATAAAAATATAAATGATTCAAAAAAAGGATTTAACAGTCTGGAACGTTATTTAAAAGATAGTAAGTATGCTGACGTAGTGTCTTTAAACGTTGAAGATATTATTTCTAGCACATATAAAAGAATTTCAATTGAAGGCAAGGATTATATTGCAATTGCAAAAAAAATTCCAATATATAATAGCTGGACACCGGAGAAAGGTTTTTTTAAAGAAAATTGGATTTTAGGTTTTATTGTACCTTATGATGAAGTTTTTAATATGTATAACAACACAAGAGATAATGTTAATAATAAGCTTACAGATACGATAAAAAATATAATTATTAGTTACTTAGTTGTATTTATAGTATTAATAATGATTATTGCGTTTATAAATAAAAATATAACTAAAAATTTAAATAAATTAGTTGAAGCAACTAATCAAGTTAAAATGAAAAATTATGATTTTGATATTGAAATTGATAGTGGGGATGAAGTTGGAAAACTTGCTAGTTCATTTAATTCAATGATAATGGATATTAGAGGAACGTTCGAAACCCTTAAACTTCAAAATGAAAAATTATATGAAGAAATTAGTGAAAGAAAGAAAAAAGATAGAATTATTAATTATTTGGAAAATTTTGATTCTGCAACGGATCTTCCAAATAAAAAAATGTTACTTAATTATTTAAATGATTTAAAAATTAAAAACAATGGTATTGTATCGCTTATTGTAATAGGAATAGATGATTTTAGAAAAATTAACGAGGCGTATAGTTATAAATTTGGCGATGAGCTTATGAAAATGATTTCCAAACGACTTGAGAAATTTAATTTTGATGATAATTTGCTTTTTAAACTAGGAGGAGATGAATTTGGATTTATACTTGAAGCGGAAAATTACAATAAAATAGTTTTAGAGATTGAAAAGATACAAGAAGAGCTTCATAGCAAATATTTTGTAGATGAAAAAGAAATAACTGTATATTCAAGTATTGGTATAAGTACATTCCCATATGATAGTAATGATCCACTGGATATTTTTAAATTTGCATCAACTGCAATGGTTCATGCAAAAGACTTTAATAAAGGTGGATATGAATTTTATAATGAAGAAATGAATAAAAGTGCTATAAATAGAATGGAAATGATATCGGAACTTAGAAATGCCTTAAATAATAATGAATTTTATATGGTATATCAACCGATAGTTGATTCTTATTCTTTAGGTTGGAATAGTGTTGAAGCTTTAATTAGGTGGAAAAATGAAAAACTTGGCAGGGTGTCTCCTATAACATTTATTCCACTTCTTGAGGAAACAAAGCATATAGTTGAAGTTGGCAAGTGGATTATTAAAGAGTCTCTTACGAATATAAAAAAAATTCATGACTCCGGATACAAAAATCTCACAGTTTCTATAAATCTTTCAGTTGTACAGTTTTTAGAAGGAGATTTAATAGGATATATTAAAAATACTATTGAAGAAATAGGAATTAATCCTCAAAAGGTTACATTTGAAATAACAGAGAGTTTGTTTATTGAAGATATAAATTATGTAAAAAAACTACTTATGGATCTTAAAAAAATTGGTTGTTCCATTTCAGTGGACGATTTTGGTACAGGGTATTCATCACTTTCTTATATTAAGCATCTTCCCTTATCAAAATTAAAAATTGATAAGAGTTTTATCGATGAATTAACATCTGAAGAAGGTGAGGTAATTACTAATGCAATAATAGGTCTTGCGAAAAACTTATCTTTAACTGTAATTGCTGAAGGTGTTGAATTAGAAGACCAGTATGAGTATTTAAAAGAAAAAGGATGCGAAGAGATTCAGGGATACTTATTTAGTAAACCAATTGAATTTAGTGAGCTTAAAAAAACTATAAAAGATAATTATAGAAAATAGTTCAATACACTTGAAAAATATGAAATGTTTATGTATTATTAAATAGATTATGCTTAGATGTGTAATCTATTTTTATTATTATAAATGCTACTATTTAGTAAGCATATTTATTATATATTTGAAAGGAGGAACTATATTAGGTTTGACTACTAATATAGTACACAAACAAATGATTACTGTTTCAGGAATAGGGTTAAGATTTGGCGACAAAAAACTTTTTGATGATGTTAATGTTAAATTTACTCCAGGCAATTGCTATGGAGTTATTGGTGCAAATGGATCTGGAAAGTCAACTTTTTTAAAGATACTTTCTGGCGAAATAGAGGCAAATGAGGGAGATGTTTTTATTACTCCTGGTGAAAGACTTGCTGTACTTAAGCAGGACCATTTTGAGTATGATGAATTTCTTGTACTAGATACTGTAATAATGGGACATGAAAGATTATATCAAATTATGAAAGAAAAAGACGCTTTATATTCAAAAGAAGATTTTTCTGATGAAGATGGATTAAAAGCATCAGAACTCGAAGGCGAATTTGCTGAACTTGACGGTTGGGATGCAGAAGTGAATGCAGAAAAAATGCTTATGGGACTTGGTATTACAAAAGATTTGCATGGAAAATATATGAAAGAATTAAAGGGTGCAGAAAAAGTAAAAGTTCTTTTAGCACAGACTTTATTTGGTTCTCCTGATATTCTTTTACTAGATGAGCCTACAAACCATATTGACTTTAAAGCGATTACATGGTTAGAAGACTTTTTAATGAACTATGAGAAAATTGTTATTGTAGTATCTCATGATAGGCATTTCTTAAATAAAGTGTGCACAAATATGCTTGATATAGATTTTGGAAAAGCAAAGTTATTTGTTGGTAACTACGATTTTTGGTATGAATCAAGTCAATTAATGCTTAAATTAATGAAAGATCAAAACAAGAAAAAAGAAGAGAAAGTTAAAGAACTTCAAAATTTTATTGCGAGATTTAGTTCTAATGCATCAAAAGCAAAACAAGCTACTTCAAGAAAAAAATTATTGGATAAAATTACAATAGATGATATTCAGCCATCTTCGAGAAAATATCCATTTGTTGGATTTACTCCTGAAAGAGAAGCTGGAAAAGATATTCTTATGGTTGAAGGATTATCTAAAACGGTTAATGGGGTTAAAGTATTTGATAATGTTTCTTTTACAGTAAATAAAGGTGATAAAATTGTATTGCTTAGTAAAAATGAACTTGCAAGAACTTCATTATTAAATATCCTTATGGGCGAAGACGAAGATTATGAAGGAACATTTAAGTGGGGAGTTACAACAAGCAGATCATATTTACCAAAAGATAATACTTCTTACTTTGAGGATGTAGATTATAATCTAGTAGACTGGTTAAGACAGTTTTCAGTTGAAAAATCAGAAACATTTATTAGAGGATTTTTAGGAAAGATGTTGTTTTCAGGTGAAGAGCCACTTAAAAGTGCCAAAGTACTTTCAGGTGGAGAAAAAGTTAGATGTATGTTTTCAAAACTAATGCTTTCAGCTGCAAATGTTATTTTGTTAGATGAACCAACAAACCATCTTGACCTTGAATCAATACAATCAGTAAATAATGGACTTGTTGCATTTAAAGGAACTATGCTCTTTACATCACATGACCATAGATTCATTCAGACAATTGCTAGTAGAGTGATTGAATTAACACCAAATGGAGTATTTGATAAAGAAGTATCTTTTGATGAGTTTTTAGAAGATGATGATATTCAAAAGAAAATAAAAGATTTATATAATGACTAATAGTAACTAATTAGTAGTAGCCATTATATGAAAAAAAGACGTAAACGAAGAGAGTAGTTGCTTATTCTTAGTTTACGTCTTTTTTAGATTAAATTTGTAATTGAAATATTGCTTATAGGTTTTATTTAGCAAATTATAGGTTGTTAATAGTTTTAGATTCTCCTAAACAAGCAAAAACTGACTAACTAACATATAATGTAAGAAACTACCAAATAAAATAAACAAATGAAATATTTCATGAAATCCAAATACTGAGAATTTAAATTTGTCTGATTTTATTGCATAAATAACTGCACCGATACTATAAGAAAGACCTCCGCCAAGTAAAAGTAAAAATCCTGTCATATGTACAGTTTCAACAATTGGCATAATAAAAAATACTGCAAGCCAACCTAGTCCTAGGTAAAAAGACGTATATATCCATCTAGGAGCATTAATCCAAAATAGTTTTGTGATTATTCCTAAAATAGCAAGAGTCCAAATTGCTAATAAAACATAAAATCCGAGTTTTCCTTTAATTGCAAGCAGAGAAATAGGAGTGTAGCTACCAGCAATAAGTACATAAATCATAGAATGATCAAGTTTTTTTAATAGAAGATTAGTCTTTTTAGAACATTTAATCCAGTGATAAATAGTTGAAGCGGTGTATAGAGCTATTAAACTAAGGCCAAAAATAATTGAGCTAATTATTTCAATAGAGCTTCCATTTGTAATTGATTTAAATAACATAAGTCCTAGTGCAATAAGTGAAAGTATTGCTCCTATAAGATGAGTTATTGTATTTACTGGTTCTTTTATTGTTGACATAAAAACACTTCCCTTTTATTTATTATTAAATATTTACATGTAGTATTTGATACCATGTAATGAGTTTAACATAACTAGAAACGAAAGTAAAGCATGTAGTAATAAAAACTATATAATCTTTTATTTAATAACTTTTTAGGCTATAATATATATATATAGCTGATTATTATTGGCTGTACATTTGTGCTTTATACTTGAGTGATAATTTAATAATTTTGGAGGTATATATGAGTAGATTTAATAATTTTGTAGGGATAAAGGAAAAGTTAATTCCAAATATTCCACTTTATATGGACCAAGTTTTAATTTTTTTTGATGAAAAATTAAGTGTTTTAAAAAGAAAAGATGATGAAAAAATTCTAACAAAAACAATGATTAACAATTATGTTAAAGCTAAGGTTATACCTAAACCGATTAAAAAAAAATATAGTAAAGATCAGATAATGAGACTTTATTTAGTCTATCAGCTTAAAAATGTCTTAAGTATAGATGATGTAAAAGGATTTATTAATATTTTATCAGATTCTGATGATGAAAATGATCCGAATAATTTAAGTAAATATTATAATATGTTTTTAGAAATAGAAGAAAAAAAATATAAAGAAATAGAAAAAAAATTCCAAAGTAATTTTGAAAGTGATGATAAAAAAAATAGGGAAGAAATGATAGAACTCCTAATAGAATTTGCAGTTGATTCGAATATTAAAAAAAGAGTAATTGAAGATATATTAGATAGATAATTACAATTAATATGGAGAATAGTTGTGAAGTTAATATAAGGAATATATTTGCATATAGTTATTTAGAAAGAGGATAATGAAGAGATTATCCTTTTTTTAATTGTAAAATAAGTTAAAATGAATAATATTACAATTAAGTTAAAAAAACGAATTTAATATTGTTAATTTATTGATTTTATTTTATCATATGGGTAAAAAGAAGACAGTGCAGCAATGTATATTATTGTATATATTTACAAAATGCTAAAAAGAAGGAGGATTTACTGAAAAAAATTTCAGTAATAAAAATTAATATGAATCCAATTATAGAAATTGAAAATTTAACAAAGAAATATTCACAAAAAGAAGTGCTTAAAGGTGTTAATTTAAAAATTTATCCAGGACAAATTATTGGATATATTGGTCCAAATGGTGCAGGTAAAAGTACTACTGTAAAAATACTACTCGGTCTAATAGAAGATTATAGTGGCACAGTTAAAATATTTGGTGAAGATATTAGAGAAAATAGTGTAGACTATAAGTTTAGAATTGGCTATGTTCCAGAGCTCGGAGATATTTATGATACCTTAACTGCAAAAGAGTATTTAACTTTTTTAGGTGATTTATATGAAATAGATAAAGACTTATTACTTGAAAGAGCAAATGAACTTACAAAATTATTTGGCATAAATGAGCAATTTAATGCAAGAATTACTTCTTACTCTAAAGGTATGAAGCAAAAATTACTTATTATAGCGAGTATGATTCATAATCCAGATATTCTTTTTTTAGATGAGCCGATTACAGGTCTTGACGCTAATAGCGTAATGATATTTAAAGAAATTTTAAATGGACTAGCAAAAAAAGGAAAAACAATATTTTATTCTTCACACATTATGGAAGTTGTAGAAAATTTGAGTGAGAGAATTGTTTTATTAAATGATGGAATTATTGCAGCGGATGGAAGTTTTGATGAACTAAAAAATAATGGAAAAAATGATTCTCTTGAAGATATATTTAATGAAGTAACAGGCTTTAACAATCATAAGGAAATTGCAGAAAGTTTTGTGACTGCAATTTGTAGGTGATATTATGAAAGATTTTATTTCACTTAAGATACTAGATAAATTTGCTTTTCTAATAAGGTTTATGGGAGTTGATTATAAAACACTTAGAAGAATACTTAGTGTTAAATTAACTTTAGACAATAGGAGGGCTAGTTTATTTAATAAAAACAGATATGAAAAGGATGAAGAAATAGATAGTAATGTATTTAAAATGTATTGGTTTTATGGATTTATAGGATTGTTTTTGTATTCACTATCTTTTATAGGTGATTCGCCTTTTATTGGTTTAACTTTGTTTTTTGCTATTATAATTTTTATGATAATGTCTAGTTTGATTACAGATTTCACTTCGATTATGCTAGATACAAAAGATAAGTTAATAATTCTTACAAAACCTGTACCAAAAAAAACATTAACAATAGCTAGAACTATTCATATTTTAATATATTTATTATCGCTACTATTATTTTTAGCAACGCCTGGAATAGTTGGATTTTCAGTAAGGTATGGTGTGTTTTTTGGATTGCTATTAATAATTTCATTAGTTTTTATTAGTTTTTTATCAATATTATTTACTTCGCTAGTATATTATATATTGTTAAATTTATTTGATGGGGAAAAATTAAAAGATATAATAAATGCACTTCAAATATTTTTTGTAGTAGTAATATCTGTTGGTTACCAGTTAGTAATTAGATTGTTTGATGTAGTAGGAGTAAATGTAGTTTTTAATGCAAAATGGTGGAGCGTATTTATTGTTCCGAGTTGGTTTGCAGCGCCTTTTGAAATAATTTTTACTAAAAATAATGGATTTATATTTATACTTTTATCGGTAATTGCTTTAGTAAGCTCTATTTTTTCTTTATTTATTCATATAAAAATAATATCTCCAAATTTTGAAAAATACCTATATAAACTTGAAAATTCAGGTGAAGATAATAAAAAGGAATTTAAAATAAAATTAAAGATTAATGAATTTATTTGCAACTTACTTACAAAGGATAGTTTGGAAAAAGGGTTTATAAAATTTGTTCAAGTCATGTTAAAAAAAGACAGATCCTTAAAAATGCGTCTATTTCCGTCTTTGGCATTTTCGGTATTTTTACCTCTGATATTGATTTTTTTCTCATCTTTAAGAGGTGCTGGATTTAAAAATGTACTTGAAAATATGAGTTTAAGTCAAAATATTAAGGTTTTTTATTTTGGAATTTTTTTAATGGGAAGTATTATGTCTACTCTATCATATAGTGATAGTTATAAAGGTGCATGGATATTTAAAACTTTACCTATAAAAGGAAAAGACTTTGCTATAAAGGGTATGTTTAAAGCAGTATATATTTCTTATTTTATTCCAATTTTTACATTGTTTTTTATACTTTTTATTAGTATTTTTAAAGTTTCTTCTTTGGATGATTTATTATTTATGTTTTTAGCATTATTTACAGAATCTTTACTACTAATTAGATGGAATAAAAAAAAGTATCCGTTCTCAGAAAAACATAGTAAAACAAGTGAAATTGAAGAAAATTTTAAAAATATTTTTGGTGGAGGATTAATTATTGGTATATATGTATTATCAAGTAGTTTTCTATTTAAAAATTTATATACAGAAATAGGAGTATTTTTTATTTCGATTTTGTTTAATGTGTTTCTTTGGAAAACTTCATTTAGGGAAGGTAAAGTGGATAGAGAAGAGGTTAAGGCTAAAGTTGATTTGATTTGATAAAAAGAGTTAAATTTAAAAAAACTTTTATAAAAACCGTGTAAATTATTAAATTTCAATTTACACGGTTTTATATTTTTTTTAAAATAATTTAGTTGTCCAATCTTCAATATTCCAAACTTCCGTAACTATATCGTTGTAAAATTCGCTCTCGTGACTTATAAGAATAATAGTGCCTTTGTATTCTTTTAAAGCGCGTTTTAATTCTTCTTTTGCATCAATATCTAGATGGTTTGTAGGCTCATCTAGGATAAGGATGTTACTTTCAGTGTTTATTAATTTACAAAGTCTGACTTTAGCCTGCTCCCCGCCGCTAAGAACAAGGATTTTACTTTCAATATGCTTATTTGTAAGGCCACATCTTGCGAGCATTGCTCTTACTTCATATTGTGTTAATGAAGGAAATTCAGCCCAAATTTCATCAATACAAGTGTTATAATTTGCTTCTTTTATTTCTTGTTCAAAGTAACCTATATATTGATAATCACCGAGTTTAACTTCTCCTGATATTGGCGGAATTTCTCCGATTATACTTTTTAACAAAGTAGTTTTACCAATACCATTAGCTCCAGTAATTGCTATTTTACTTCCTCTTTCAAGTTTAAAATTAAGTGGTTTTGAAAGTGGATCGTCATAACCAATAACTAAATCTTTTGTTTCAAATATTAATTTAGCTGAAGTTCTAGCAACTTTAAAATCAAACTTTGGCTTTGGCTTTTCACGGTCTAGCTCTATTACATCCATCTTATCAAGTTTTTTCTGTCTAGACATAGCCATATTTCTTGTTGCAACTCTTGCTTTGTTTCTTGCTACAAAATCTTTAAGTTGAGACATCTCTTGTTGTTGTTTTTTGTAAGCAGATTCCTTTTGTTTTTTCTTCATTTCGTATACTTCAAGGTATTTATTATAGTCTCCAACATATCTATTTAATTTTTGGTTTTCCATATGATAGATTAAATTAATAACGCTATTTAAAAATGGAATATCATGTGAAATTAATATAAATGCATTTTCGTATTCTTGAAGATATCTTTTAAGCCATACAATGTGGCTTTCATCTAAATAGTTTGTTGGCTCATCTAAAAGTAAAATATCAGGTTTTTCGAGCAATAACTTAGCAAGAAGTATCTTTGTTCTTTGTCCTCCGCTTAAATCTCTAACGCTTTTTTCAAGACCTATATCCATAAGGCCAAGACCTCTTGCAACTTCTTCAACTTTTGAGTCGATAGTATAAAAATCATTATGGTCTAGTATATCTTGCATAACACCTACGTCTTCAAGATAATCTTCAAGTTCTTTTGGTGTACAATCACCCATTTTATTATATAAAGAATTAATTTCTTCTTCTAAATCAAAAAGGTACTTAAATGCTGTTTTTAGAACATCTCTTACAGTCATTTGGCCGTTTAATGTAGTATGCTGATCGAGGTACCCTGCTCTAACGTGTTTAGACCATTCAACTTTTCCCTCATCGGGCTCTAATTTTCCTGTAATTATATTCATAAAGGTAGATTTACCTTCACCATTTGCTCCAAATAATCCAATATGTTCCCCTTTTAAAAGTCTAAAAGAAACATTCTCAAAAATGGCTCTATCGCCGAAACCGTGGCTTAAATTTGTAACATTTAATATACTCATAATATTCCTTTCATAACACAAATAAATACTAATACTCTAGTTAGTTTATATAAATTATAAAATAAATACAAGTTAAAATTTTATATATTTACAATCTAATATATTTAATTTTGAATACAAATAGTTGTTTTAGAAATCTTCTGCTATAATTATTTTAGGTTAGGAAAATGGAGGTGGATTATGAAATTAACCCTTAGAGAAGCATTAAAATTAAATATAATGAAAAAAATGAAATTAATAGTTGGTGAAAAAGGAATAAAGAGAGAGATAACAAAAGTAGGAATTCTTGATTATGAAATGGATGAAGTTATAGTAGAAAATTTTAATGAGGGTGAATTTGCACTTTCAACTTTAGTTAGTATTAAGGATGATATAAGCAAATTATATTCAATGGTAGAAAAATTAATAGAAGTAAAAGCAAGTGGCCTTGCCATTAAAAGCATATTCTTTGATAGAATACCAGATGACGTATATAAGGTAGCAAGTAAAAATGAATTTCCCATATTTATATTTAATGAGACTTATTTTGAGGATATTATTACAGAAATAAATAACGAAATATATTTAAGATCAATTTCAAAAAATGTTGAGACTAAAATAGATAAATTGATAAATGAGTCTCTTAGTAAATTTAGCGTTAGAAGTATAGCAAAGGAAATAAATAGTGAATTTAATGAGACCCATATTGTAGGTTCGCTAAAACTAATAAATGAAGATAAATATAAGTCTTCGCTAGAATATATGCTTAATTTGGATTATATGATATCAGAAAAAGATAAATTAGTTTTTTATAAAGATAAGTATTTTTTTATCAAAACTTTTGAAAACAATATTAAGGAATATAGAAAAAATACTGAAAGTATGTATGGTGATTTAGTGTCACTTGGTTTTAAAGTGGATGATTATATAATTGCATTTAGTGATATGCATAGTGAACTCGCAGAGCTTGATATATCACTAAATGAAAGTTTGTATGCACTTGACTATTTATTAGTTAATAAAGAAAAAAGTATAAGTTATAGAGAAATTGGTATGAATAAATTTTTACTAGCTCTTAAGGATAACGAATGGATAGAAAAATATTATTATTCATTGATTGCACCAATACTTAAGTATGATAAAGAAAATAATTCATATTTGCTTGAGACCCTAGACAATTATATAAGATTTTCATCGGATGTAAAAAAAACAGCTGAGTATATGCATCAACATGGAAATACTATTAGATATAGAATTACAAAAATAAAAGAATTAGTAAAGGGAGTGTGTTCAGAAGAAACATTTTTAAGTGAATATTCTATAATTATAAATCTTTATAGAATTTATAACAAGGGTTTGTAAAAATTACAAAAGAACTATAGTAAAAATTGTTAGTATTATGATGAAAAAAGAATAAAATTCAATTAAGATAAGACTATAGGGATTTGCACTTTCTTGATTTTATTTGTTTTACCCTTTTTGCGAATCCTTTTTTTATTGGTTTTAGTGAATTTAAAATAAATTAAGAAATATTATTAAACATAAATGGTTTATTTTTATGATTGTGAGGTGTATTATGACTAATTCAAAAAAAGCTGATTTAGCATTACTATTTGTTACTTTTGGCTGGGGATCATCTTTTCTATTATCTAAAAATGTAATTAATCAAATAGAAGTTTTTAATTTTCTTTGGGTAAGATTTTTACTTGCATTTGTTATAGCTATACTTATATTTTATAAAAGAATGCTTAAAATTGATAAAACAAGTTTGATAAATGGTTTTGTAATAGGACTGATTCTTTTTTCGGGATTTGCATTTCAAACAGTAGGTCTTAATATTACTACGGTATCAAAGTCTGCTTTTATTACTGGACTTAGCGTTATTTTAGTTCCAGTACTTATGTCGTTTTATAAAAAAAAATTACCCGGTATTCAGATTATAGTAAGCGTTGCTATGGCAATCACAGGACTTGGATTATTAACATTAACGAATGGAGTAAGTTCATTAAATCTTGGAGATATATTAACATTAGTTAGCTCATTTTTATTTGCAATGCATATAATATCGGTCGGAGCACTAACTCATAAGTCGGATTCAATAACTATGGCTATAATACAAATAGGTACAGTTGGTGTTTTAAGTTTAATAGCTTCATTTATCTTCGAAAAGCCGACTATAAATTTAAGTGTTAATGCTTGGGGTTCGCTTATTGTTCTAAGTGTAATATGTACCTTAGGAGCATTTGTAATACAAAGCATTGCGCAAAAGTATACATCTTCTACTCATACAGCTTTAATATATTCAATGGAACCAGTGTTTGCATCAATATTTAGCTATATTTTCATTGGAGAAGTATTAGGGCTTTTCGGAACTATTGGAGCGCTGATGATTGTTTTTGGTATGATAGTAGCAGAACTTGATTTTGGTATTTTGATTAGAAAAAAAGAAAAAGTTTTAGAGTAAAAAATGTGACTAAATAAATTGAATGTAATTACAAAAAATGGCTATAAAATCATATTAATTGATTTTATAGCTATTTTTATAAATGAATTTCTTGGATTCAGAGGGAGTTTTTACTCCCACTGAATCTTAGAAAACATAATCCAGGGCCTTTTTAGAGTTCTAATACCCCCACTTTTTAAGAAGTGGGGGTATTAGAACTCTAAGGCATTGGATAAAATAAAATATGTAAGTGAAGTAACAGCACTAGGAGTTTTATACTAAAAATACATAAAAAATCCAATTTTATATTGACAAAAATTATACAAATGTTAATATATAGTATAGGTAATGCAATTAATTGTGGTTATTTTGACGAAAATTAAATTAGGAAATATATTTTTATGTAATTTTTAATTGTTTAGGGAGTGTTAACTTTGAGTGAAAAAAAGGTTATTATTTTAAAAATGCTAACAGTATTAAATATTGTTTTAGTTTTGCTAATTTTGATTTTAAAATTTTTGAAAAATAATATAGTATTTTTAGATCCAATAATAATGGCAAACATAGCAACTGTTTTATTAATGACAATATTAATGTATACAAGTGCTAAAAGAATTGCTAAACAAGTAAATACAATCTGGGGTTTTGCTTTTATATCGTGTATTTCTATTTTAGAATTTTTAAGTACTTATTTCGTAGTTGATAAAAAAGTAGAAACAATTTTTTATGCAATTTTATTAGTTTTATTTATTATGTTTTCAATTTCAACTTATAAGGAAAACAAGAAGCAAAAACTTTTGAATAAAAATAATAAATGATATTTTGGAGAAAACATCATAAATGAAAAAAAGTGACAATCAATATTATTTAGTAATATTGATTGTCACTTTTTTAGCTTATAAATGTTTTAATATAAGCTCTTTCATATTAGATAAGGTCTTACTTTAAAATCAGTAAAAAAAATATGATATAATAAATATTGTATGTAGTTTTTATTATACTTAGTTCTTACTATTATAATCTGCTAGAGGTGTTAAATGCAAAACGATTATGAATTAATAAAAAAAGACAAATTAATATGGAAATTTTCTTTTTATGGACTATTAAAAAATCTAAAATTTTTTGAACCATATTTAATTATATTTTTACTAGGTTTAAATTATTCGCTTTTTACTATTGGTTTATTGTACTCTGTACGTGAAATAATAACATACATTTTCGAAATTCCATCTGGAATTATTGCTGATAATTATGGTAAGAAAAAAGAATTAATGATATGTTTTGTTTTTTATATTATTTCATTTATTTTATTCTTTATAGGAAGCAATATATATATTGTTGCATCTGCTTTTATATTTTACGGACTTGGTGAAGCTTTTAGATCAGGAACACATAAGGCAATGATTTACTCATACCTTGAAAGAAAAGATTGGTTTCACCATAAAACATATGTTTATGGAAGAACCAGATCTTTTTCTTTACTAGGTTCTTCTTTATCAGCATTTGTGTCTATTATATTTGTTTTTAATATTCCTTCTTTAAGGTGGATATTTTTAATATGTATTTTACCATATATTGCAGATTTCTTTCTTATTTTTTCCTATCCAAATTATTTAAATGAAAAAGTTAAAAATGAATTTAATTTAAGTGATTTTTTTAAAGAGAGTGCAGGCAGTATTAAAAGCATATTCAAAAATAATAAGCTTAGAGTTATTCTTATAAGTTCTTCTTTTTATGATGCAATTTTTAAATCAATTAAAGATTATATTCAGCCGATTCTTAAAGTTATAATTATTGGTTCATTTATTACTAGTGATATAAATATAAAAGATGCAAAACTTAAAATTTATCTTGGAATAATATATGGTATATTTTATATAGTTAGCTCATTTGCATCAAAAAATGTTTATAGAATTACTAATAAAATAAATTCAACTAGACTAATGGAATTATCATTTGATTTAATGGGTATCTTAAGTTTAATAATATTTTTTGGAATGAAAATGAATTCACTATTATTTGTAGTAGCTGTTTTTTTTATTCTTTATGTTTTAAAAGATTCGAGAAGACCAATTTTTGTCGATGTTTGTGGTGACAATATGAAAAAAACGGAAAGAGCAACAGTTCTTTCTATTGATAGTCAAATTAAATCACTATTTGTAATTATTCTAGCGCCGCTATTTGGTTTTATAGCAGATAATTATTCAATTAATATATTGTTTTTAATTATTGGCATATTTATTTTAGTATTTAATAGGTTTTTAAAAATTGATAAAAGATGAGTTTTGATTTCAGAGAAGGTTTATGACTTCAAAGGAAGGTATTAGTTTAGCTGAAGTTTAGAAAAATAGTATAGGTCATCAGATAAATGAATTTCTTGGATTCAGAGGGAGTTTTTACTCCCACTGAATCTTAGAAAACATAATCCAGGGCCTTTTTAGAGTTCTTTATCCCCCACTTTTTTAAAAAGTGGGTGTATTAGAACTCTAAGGCATCGGATAAATAAAATATATAAACTGTGTGCTATAATAACTCAGAAGGAGTTTTGATTATGGATAAACATATAGAAAAAATTATCATTGAATATTTAGTTGGAAAAATTAATCCAAGATTAATTATGATATTTGGTTCATTTGCTAAAGGTAATTTTAATGATTATAGTGATATTGATATCGGCTACTTATCAAGTGAGAAACTAGATAAATATGAAGAATTTTTGATTAAGGAAGAATTAGCTAATATACTTTCTCGTGATATAGATTTGATTAATATTAATACGGCGTCTACTGTGTTCAAAATGCAAATCTTTTCTTCTGGCAAAAAAATTTATACAGATAATACAAATTTTGTAGATGAATTTATTATTAGAGCATATAAAGACTATTGCTTACTTAATGAGGAAAGACAAATTATACTTGATAAAATCAAAGAAAAAGGTGAGATATATGGCAAATGACGTTATTTATAACAAAGTATCTATAATTGAAAAATGTATTGATAGAATAAATGAAGAGTATTTAGGAAATCCTGATAATCTAGAAAATTTTACAAAACAAGATTCAATTATTTTGAATATACAAAGAGCATCAGAGGCGGCAATAGATTTGGCTATGCATATTATTTCTGAAAATTCACTAGGTATTCCGCAAAATAGTAGAGATGGTTTTGAAATATTATATAAGAACGAATTTATTGATTTAAAGCTTTGTACCAAATTAAAAGCTATGGTTGGTTTTAGAAATATAGCGGTGCATGATTATCAAGAAATAAATATTGAAATTATTGAGAAAATAATTGATAAACATATATATGATATAAAAGAATTTAGTAAAGTTTGTTTAAAATTAATAAAGTAAAAAAGGATTAGGTGAAAAATGAGTGGTGTTAAAGGCAGTGGCTGTCAAATTATTGAGCCAGTTTGTGAGAGAAAAGATTTAAAAGAAATTGAAAGAAGTATAATAAAGAAACATAGAAAAATGATATGGTCTAAATTTATTAAGGGGATTAAAGAATATAAGCTAATAGAAGAGGGCGATAAAATTGCTGTTGCAATTTCGGGTGGAAAAGATAGTTTAATTATGGCAAAATTACTTCAAGAACTTCAAAATCACGGTAAATTTAAATTTGATCTTGAATTTATTGCAATGGATCCAGGATTTCATCAAGTAAATAAAGATATGTTAATAGATAATTGTAAACACTTGAATATTCCAGTTCATATTTTTGAATCGGGTATTTTTAGAATAGTCGATAATATTGCAAAAGACTATCCTTGTTATATGTGTGCAAAAATGAGACGTGGTGCTCTTTACAATAAAGCAACTGAACTTGGCTGTAATAAACTTGCACTTGGACATCATTTTGATGATGTTATTGAAACTACAATGCTTAATGTACTTTATGGTGGAACTTTTAAAACAATGTTACCTAAATTAAAATCGGATAATTTTGATTCTCTAGAACTTATTAGACCTATGTTTATGATTAGAGAAGAAGATATTATTAAATTTACTAAATATAATGGTCTAGTCACTATGAACTGTGGTTGCGTTGTTGCAGCAGGAAAGACTTCAAGTAAAAGAAAAGAAATTAAGGATTTAATTAAAACATTGAAGCTAACTTTTAAAGATGTTGATAAATCAATATTTCAATCGGCCAATAATGTTCAGTTAGATGCAATTATTGGTTGGAAAAAAGATATGGAAAAACATTCTTACTTAGATTATTATAATGATAAAGATATAAAACCACATCATATTTGCATTCAAACTAATGATTATGAAAAATCATTAGAGTTTTATACAAATATTCTTGGTTTTGAATTATTTAAAGAAACTAAAGATTTTCATAATAGAAGATACAATTCATGGCTTAAATTAGATGAATTTAATATAGAACTGCAAACTTCTAAAAATGATGATGAACTAACACCGTGGAACAAAAGTATTTCTGGAATAGCTCATATTTGTTTTAGAGTAAAAGATATAGAAAAAACATATAGTGAGATAAAAGAAAAAGGTTTTACAAATTTTAAAGCTAAAAACAATCAAGATGTATATGCGGTTAATGATAAAAAACTAATGAAAATAGTGGCGCCAGAAGGAACTATTATTGAATTTAGAGATAGTGAGATTGACAAGTAATAAAAGAATAAGTAGTTGAAAAACAAAATAATTAGTGAAAAAAAGTATGAATTATTAAAGATTCATACTTTTTTTACGTAATAAAAAAATAGGAGTAGTAAGTATAAGACAATATATTACATGTATATTACAGTTTACAATTTATTAACAATTGTCCATAAAAAAATGTTATTATGGATTTGTCGTTTGGTGATGGACAAAACAAATAAATCAAAAAGGAGGATAATAATGAACTTACTAAAAAAAGCATACGTATACACAGAAAATTACAGAAATAATCTTATAATTTCATATTTTGCAGTCATCTTTTCAACAATTTTTTACTTATTGATATCTCAAGTTATTAGAATTTCTATAGATATATTGTCCCATAATATAGAAGCTAAAAACGGTATTATAACCTCTTTTCTGAGGCAAATAATAAATAGAGAAAACTTTTTAGAATCACTTCTGATATCTAGTGTACTTATTGTTACATTAACTATTATCAGAGGTGTTTTTACTTTTTTGAGATCTATTCATTCAAATGTAGCTGCAGAAGGTATTGCAAAATCATTAAGAGATAAGTTATATGGTCATATTTCAAAATTAAATTATGAATATCATATTAAAGCTTCAACTGGTGACACAATTCAAAGGTGCACTTCTGATATAAATACGGTAAGACGGTTCTTGGCTTTACAGTCAACAGAATTATTTAACTCTATATTTATGTTTATACTAGTTGTAATATTAATGTTTAATATGAACGTAAAAATGACATTTATAGGTATTGTTTTAATGCCAATTATAGTTATTTATTCTTATTACTTTTCTAAAAAAGTTCATTTTTTATTTACAGAAGTAGATGAAAGTGAAGCTAATTTATCAACTGCATTAGAGGAGAATATAAGTGGCGTTAGAGTTGTTAGAGCCTTTGGTATGCAGGCCTATGAAATTGAAAAATTTGATTTGAAAAATAAGGACTTAAAGGAAAAAATTTTTAAATTAATAAATTATATAGGAAATTATTGGTCTATTTCTAGCTTAATAGCTTTAACGCAAAATGCTGTTGTTTTAATATTTGGTGCATTTATGGTTGTAGATGGTAAATTAACTTTAGGAACTTTAGTTGCCTTTACTTTACTAGTTAATCAAATGCTATTTCCAATAAGGCAAGTAGGAAGAATCTTAGGTGATATGTCAAAAGCAAAGGTTTCAATAGGTAGGATAGAAGAAATACTTGATGAAGAGGCCGAGAATTATGATGAGGGAATCACAGATCATGAATTTAAAGGTTATATAGAATTTAAGAATGTAAATTTTTCATATGATAAAAGACCAATACTAAAAAATATTTCTTTTACCATAAAGCCTAATGAAAAAATAGCTATACTTGGAACCACAGGTTCAGGAAAGTCAACTCTTATGTATCTTTTAACTAGACTTTATAGTAATTACACTGGCACAATAACCTTAGATGGTATAGATATTAAAAAATTTAATAAACACTATATTAGAAAGAATATAGGATTAATTTTGCAAGAACCTTTCTTATTTGCTAAAACGATTCAAGAAAATATTTCAGTAGCTAGACCAGATGCAGACTTTAAAGAAATAGAACTTGCAGCAGATATTTCAAGCGTACACTCTGGAATATTAGAATTTGATAAAGGCTATGAAACACTAGTTGGTGAAAAAGGTGTGTCGCTTTCAGGCGGACAAAAACAAAGAATTTCTATAGCTAGAAAAGTTCTAACTGATGCAAAAGTAATTATTTTTGATGATTCACTAAGTGCTGTTGATATTGAAACGGATATGAATATAAGAAATAACCTTAAAAATTTTAAAAAAGACGCTACTACTATTTTAATTTCACATAGAATTTCAACATTAAAAGAAGCTGATAAGATATTAGTTCTTGAAAATGGCGAAATTACTGCTATGGGAGATCATAATGATTTATTAAAAATTTCATCACTATATAAAAAAATAAACGACATACAGAAAAATCAATCAGCATAATATTTAAAGAAAAATAAAGGAGGTTTTTATGTCTAATAAAAGCTCTAATACAAAAAAATCAAAAAATACTTGGAAAAATATATTTAAATTTTTATCCCCATTTTATAAAAATTTTATATTTTTAATGTTATTAATGAGTTCAATGGCATTTATAGAAGCTAAATTTCCATTAATGACTCGAAGACTAATTGATGATTATATAGAAACAAAAGATTTATCTAATATAAATATGTATATATTAGGATACAGTGTACTTATATTTTTAAGTACAATAGTTACAAAACTATTTTTTATGGTAAGTGGGCGCCTTGAAGTTGAAACTTCCTACTTATTTAGGCATAAAGGATTTGAAAAACTTCAAAAGCTATCATTTTCTTACTATGATAAAACAGCATTAGGATGGATTATGTCGAGAATAACATCCGATGTAAATAGAATATCTGAAACTATATCATGGGGACTTTTGGATTTATTTTGGGGAGCTTTTATGATGATAATTATTACTTTTAATATGTTTAGAATAAATGTTAAATTATCACTATTAACTCTATCAGTAGTTCCACTGCTTGTTATATCAAGTTTATATTTTCAAAGAAAAATGATAAAAACTTCTAGAAATGTGAGAAAAATTAATTCACAAATTACAGCTGCATATAGTGAAGGCATTAATGGTGCAATAACTTCAAAAACGTTGGTTTTAGAAGAATACAATCTAAATGCATTTAAAATATTAACAAGAAATATGAAAAACAAATCTATAAATTCTGCCATGCTTTCAGCCATATATTTGCCTATAGTATTAACACTTTCAAGCCTAGGAATGGCATTTGCATTATATTACGGTGGATATAGTGTTTCTAAAAATATAATTTCAATAGGAACGATTGTACTTTTTATAAATTATTCAGTACTGTTTTTTGAACCTGTTAGAGAAATAGCTAGAGTATTTGCGGAATTACAAGTGGCTACGGCGTCCGCTGAAAGAATTTTAGAACTTATAAATGAACCGCTTGAAATAAAAGATACAAAAAACATAATAGATATTTATGGTGATAATTTTAATCCCAAAAAAGAAAATTGGGAAAAAATTAAAGGCGATATTGAATTTGAAAATGTTAGTTTTTATTATAATAAAGAAGAAAGCATACTAGAAAATTTTAATTTAAAAATTAAAAGCGGTCAAAAAATAGCTTTAGTTGGAGAAACTGGATCTGGAAAAAGCACAATAGTAAACTTAGCATGTAGGTTCTATGAACCAACTAAAGGAAAGGTACTAATTGATGATGTTGATTATAAGAAAAGAAGTCAACTTTGGCTTCATTCAAATATAGGTTATGTACTGCAAACACCACATCTATTTAGTGGAACAATTAGAGAAAATATAAGGTATGGTAATTTAAATGCTAGTGAAGATGAAATGATAAATGCAGCAAAACTAGCTAATGCATATAATTTTATTCAGAAATTAGAGAAAAAATGGGATACAGAAGTAGGAGAGGGTGGAAATCTACTCTCAACGGGTGAAAAACAACTTATATCGTTTGCTAGAGCGATAATAGCAAACCCTAAAATTTTCATTTTAGATGAAGCTACTTCATCAATAGATGCTGAAACTGAAGAGATTATACAAAATGCTATACAAAAAATACTAAAAGGAAGAACCAGCTTTATAGTTGCACATAGATTATCGACAATAAAAAATGCAGATAGAATATTAGTTCTTAAAAAAGGAAAAGTTATAGAAGATGGAACACACACAGAGCTAATGGACTACAAAGGTCATTATTATAATCTATATACTAATCAATTTATAGAAGAAAAGAGAAGTATAGTTTTATCAAGTTAGGTGAAGGTGTAAATGGGTGTACGACATTTTAAGATCCTATGGTATGACATGTTCCAATCATTCTAATACAAGGCGAAGAATCTAATAATTCAACTCTAAGATTATTTGCTGGTTCCTTTAAAAATATTAAGGTAGTAGCTACTGCGCCTGATTCATGGGAAGTAGATAAGACTAGTAACCTTGATAGTTAAAGAAGTTTCATACTTGGAATTCTTTTTTAGTGAAAGATAGCTATTCTAAAGAAATAAAAGTGTAAAATCCAACTTTGTTTTGTTTAAACAAAATAAAGTTGGATTAATAGAAAATATTTTGTTAATATAGAATACATATCTTCATCCTTGATAATGAATAAGGCGCTTAGATATGATATAAGAGGAAAGAGAATACTAACAAGGTCAGACAAATATTATTTAACTGATCTTGGTCTTGCAAAAATTAATAATACAGGCTTTAAAACCGAGATAGGTTCTTTAATCGAAAATGTAATCTATAATGAATTGATTCATAGGGGATATGAAGTTTATGTTGGGAAAACAGTAAAAAGTGAAATAGATTTTATTGTTATGGATGGTGATAAACGAAGCTATTATCAAGTTGCTTACTTATTAGCTGACCAAGAAGTTATAAAGCGTGAATTTGGTGCATTTGACAGCGTAGATGATAATTACCCTAAGTTTGTTCTGTCGATGGATAAATATGATTTTTCAAGAGATGGAATTATACACAAGAATATCATTGATTTTTTACTTGATAGTGATAAATAAATATAAGCAGTGCACGCCTGTCTAATCTTCGATTAGCCTAGCCTGGGGGCTTTTAGCCCTATATAAATGAATTTCTTAGCTTCTGTGAGTGAACTGTTCTCACGGAAGGTTAGAAAACATAATCCAGGGCCGTTAGGCATCGGATAAAAAAATGCAAATAACGTCTCTTTTAAGCCTTTGGCTTAAGAGTCGTTATAAATTAATGGTTTAATTTTATGAAAAAATATAAGCAGTGCACGACGCGCCTAATCTTCGATTAGCCTAGCCTGAGGGCTTTTAGCCCTATATAAGTAAATTTCTTAGCTTCTGTGAGTGAATTGTTCTCACGGAAGGTTAGAAAATACAATCCAGGGCCGTTAGGCATCGGATAAAAAAATGCAAATAACGTCTCTTTTAAGCCTTTGGCTTAAGAGTTGTTATAAATTAATGGTTTAATTTTATGAAAAAATATAAGCAGTGCACGCCCTGTCTAATCTTCGATTAGCCTAGTCGTGGGCTTTCAGCCCTATATAAAAAAATGCAAATAACGTCTCTTTTAAGCCTTTGGCTTAAGAGTTGTTATAAATTAATGGTTTAATTTTATGAAAAAATATAAGCAGTGCACGCCCTGTCTAATCTTCGATTAGCCTAGTCGTGGGCTTTCAGCCCTATATAAAAAAATGCAAATAACGTCTCTTTTAAGCCTTTGGCTTAAGAGTTGTTATAAATTAATGGTTTAATTTTATGAAAAAATATAAGCAGTGCACGCCCTGTCTAATCTTCGATTAGCCTAGTCGTGGGCTTTCAGCCCTATATAAAAAAATGCAAATAACGTCTCTTTTAAGCCTTTGGCTTAAGAGTTGTTATAAATTAATGGTTTAATTTTATGAAAAAATATAAGCAGTGCACGCCCTGTCTAATCTTCGATTAGCCTAGTCGTGGGCTTTCAGCCCTATATAAAAAAATGCAAATAACGTCTCTTTTAAGCCTTTGGCTTAAGAGTCGTTATTTGCATTTTTTTATGCACTGCTTTTTTTGTTCACGGATTTTGTAGACTTTGACAATTGTTTTGTGGTTTGGGCGTTGGTATAATGGTACCGTTACCGAAAACGTTTTCAAAGGCGGTGAATAATGAGTAGTATTAATATTAAAGATATTGCTAAGTTAGCTGGAGTAGGTGTTTCTACTGTTTCAAGGGTTATTAATAATCATCCTGATGTTAAGAAGGAAACTAGGGTGAAAATTCAGGATATTATTGAAAAGAACAATTATATTCCTAATAATAGTGCTAGAAATTTAAAAATGCTTGCTTCTAATAATATTGGCATTATTGTAAAGGGGTCCTTTAACCCGTTTTTCTCGAAGATTGTTGAAAGGATTGAGAGGTCTATTTCAAATGAAAATTATCTTTTAACTCTTCACTATAATTCTTCTTGTGAAAAGGATGATTCTGAAATTTTGATTGAGCAAATTAAAGAGAAGAGGTTAAACGGTGTTATTTATTTGGGTGGAAATTTTGATAATAAATCTAATAATTATTTAAAATTATTAAATATTCCACTTGTTATTGCATCAGCTAATATTTCTGATGATGTTGATAAAAGCGGATTTTCAAGTGTAGGTATTGATAATATCGATTCTGCATTTAAGGCAGTAGATTATTTATGTAAAATGGGTCATAAAAATATCGGTCTTCTTTCATCTGGTTTTTCTGATAGCAATAATAGGAATTTAAGAACCTTTGGCTATGAAAAAGCATTACTTAAGAATGGAATTAGTATCAATATTGATTATTATAGAGATGGTTATTATACATTTGAATCAGGCTATGAAATGGCAAAAGATTTGTTAAATAAAAATTCTGAGATTACAGCTATTTTTTCAACTTCAGATATTATTGCTGTGGGTGCTGCAAAATATATTTTATCAACAAATCGTCAGATACCTAATGATGTTTCCATTATTGGTTTTGATGGTCTAGAGTATGGAGAATTTTTTCATCCTTCTATTTCAACTGTTGCCCAGCCTATTGAAGAAATTGCAGATAATGCGGTTGAACTATTATTTAGGCAAATTAATGATATGGAAAGTTTAAATGAACATATAAAATTAAAAACTAATTTAATTATTAGAGATTCTATAGCTAGTGTTAACTAGTATTAAAATTGAAAGGAGAGTTATGCTAAAGTAATTTTATTTTTAGTATACAAAAATAATATGGATAAAAGAAGTAGTGGAATTTTACTACATATATCTTCACTTCCTAGTAATTATGGAATTGGAGCATTTGGAAAAGAGGCATATAAATTTGTAGATTTTTTAGTTGAGTCTGGTCAATCATTTTGGCAAATACTTCCCCTTGGAATAACTGGATTTGGAGATTCTCCATATCAATCAGTATCTGCTTTTGCGGGAAATTACTATTTTATTGATTTGGATAAATTAGTTGAAGAGGGCTTTATAAAGAAAGAAGATTTAATTGGACTTGATTTTAAAGATAGTGATGATTTTGTTAATTATGACAAAATATATGATACAAGGTTGCCACTTCTTAGAAAGGCATATAAAAATAAATTTTCGAAAGTAAAAAAAGATGTTTATAAGTTTGTTAAGTTGGAAAAAATATGGCTAGAAGATTTTGCCCTTTATATGGCACTTAAAACAAAATTTAATAGAAAAACATGGCAAGAATGGGATCTAGCCTATAGAGATAGAGATGAAGAAGCTCTTGAAGCATTTAAAATAGAGCATAAAGAAGAAGTTGAGTTTTGGTATTTTGTTCAGTATTTATTTTTTAAACAATGGGATGAATTAAAGAATTATGCCAATAGTAGTGGTGTTGAATTTATTGGAGATTTACCAATTTATGTTGCTGAAGATTCTAGTGATGTTTGGGCGTCTCCAGAACTTTATAAACTTAATAATATGAAAAAGCCAATATTTGTATCTGGATGTCCTCCAGATGATTTTGCTATAACTGGTCAACTTTGGGGCAATCCTATTTATGATTGGAAAGCTATGAAAAAAAATGGATACAAGTGGTGGATTGAGAGAATGGATGCATCTTCAAGATTATTTGATATTGTTAGAATTGATCATTTTAGAGGTTTTGAAGCATACTGGGAAATTCCGTCTGGTGATAAAACTGCTGAAAATGGTGAATGGGTTAAAGGTCCAGGAGTAGAACTTTTCGATGCTATAAAAAAAGCTCTTGGAAGCCTTAGGATTATAGCTGAAGATCTTGGTTATTTAACTAAAGAATTTCATGAATTTAAAGACGCAACAGGCTTTCCTGGTATGAATCTCCTTCAATTTGCTTTTGATGCTAGAGATGAGAATAACTATTTGCCTCATGCATATATTAAAAATTCAGTTGTATACACTGGAACGCATGATAATAATACAACTTTTGGTTGGTTTACTAATGATGCAAAAGATGAAGAAGTTGAGTATGCAAAGGAGTATTTAAGATTAACAGAGGAAGAAGGATATGCCTTTGGTTTTATAAGAGCTTGTTTTAGTTCAGTATCTAATTTAGCAATTATTCCTATGCAGGACTATTTAGAGCTTGATGAAAAAGCTAGATTTAATATTCCATCTACCATAGGAGGTAACTGGATATGGAGAATGAAAAAAGATGCTATAACTAAGAAACTTACTCAAAAGATTTATAAATTAACTAAAACTTATTGGAGGTTAAATAAAAATGTTAAATAAAAATGAAATTAAGGAGAGTATTTCTAATATTTTGTTACTAGATAAGGGCGTAACGATTAAAACTGCAACAGATAGTGAGCTATATTATGCACTTTCAAAATCAATGATGTTGCTTATATTAGAAAAATGGAAAAATCAAAAGACTGATGTGAAAAAAGTTTCTTATTTTAGTGCAGAATTTTTGATGGGAAGAGCCTTTAGTAATAATTTAATTAATTTTGGCATATATGATGAAGTAAAAGAGATTTTGGAAGAACTTAATTTAAATATTAATATTATAGAAGATGAAGAAATGGATGCAGGACTTGGAAATGGAGGTCTTGGAAGACTAGCTGCTTGTTTTTTAGATTCGGGTGCAACTTTAGATATTCCTCTAAATGGATATGGAATCAGATATGAATATGGACTTTTTAAACAGTATTTTGAAAATGGTTTTCAAATGGAAACTGCTGATGATTGGTTAAGGAATGAAGATCCTTGGTCTATAAGAAGAGAAAGCGAAAAAGTTGATGTTGTGTTTAATGATTTTACAGTTGAGGCAATTCCTTATGATATGCCGATTATTGGATATAATTCAAATACTATTAATACATTAAGACTTTGGAGTTCTAAGTCAAAAGAAAGTTTTGATTTTAAAGAATTTAATGATCAAAATTATCTTGATGCACAAAAAAATAAAATAATTGCTGAGGATATTTCGAGAGTTTTATATCCAAATGATACTAAAGAAGAAGGAAAATATTTAAGAATAAGACAACAATATTTTTTCTCATCTGCTTCGCTTCAAGATTTAGTAAGAAAGCATAAAGAAAATCATGGATCTTTAGATAATTTTTATGAATTTAATAAAATTCAGTTGAATGATACTCACCCGGCAGTATCTATTCCAGAGCTTATTAGAATATTAATTGATGAAGAAAATTACACTTTTGAAAAAGCTCTTGAAATTGCAAAGGAAACGTTCTCTTATACAAATCATACTATTTTAGCAGAAGCACTTGAAATGTGGCCTAAAGAATATTTTAAAAATATTTTACCTAGAATTTATGAAATCATTAAATTGATTGATGAAAGTTTAATGGAAGAATTAAAGTCGAAAGGATTAGAAAAATCAAAATGCAGTTTATATAGAATTGTTCATGGTGGAAAAATCAAAATGGCTTGGTTAAGTATATATGGATCAAAATATATAAATGGTGTTGCCAGGCTTCATACAAATTTACTTATGAGCACAGAACTTAAGCATTGGTATGAAATATATCCTGAAAAATTTCAAAATAAGACAAATGGAATTACTCAAAGAAGATGGCTATTAAAATCAAATCCAGAATTATCTAAGCTTATTACTGAACTACTTGGATCAGATGAATGGATTAAAAATCTTTCGAAATTAAAAGATTTAGAAAAATACGTAGATGATGATTCGGTAATTGAAAGATTTATGAATATTAAAAAAGAAAAGAAAAAACAGTTAGCAGACTTTATATTTAAAGAAGAAGGTATTAAAATAGATGAAGATTCACTTTTCGATGTTCAAATAAAAAGACTTCATGAATATAAAAGACAACTATTAAATGCATTTCATATTTTAGATTTATATTATAAGATTAAAGAAAATCCAAATATTCAGATTGAAAAAAGAACAT
This sequence comes from Helicovermis profundi, assembly GCF_033097505.1. Lineage (NCBI taxonomy): Bacteria > Bacillati > Bacillota > Clostridia > Peptostreptococcales > Caminicellaceae > Helicovermis > Helicovermis profundi. The sequence continues at coordinate 182,589 of NZ_AP028654.1, forward strand.
TTATTTTTGGAGCAAAAGCTGCACCAGGCTACGATAGAGCAAAAGCTATTATAAAATTTATTAATGATATAGCTTCTTTAGTAAATAACGATAAAGACGTAAATGGAAAGATAAAAGTAGTCTTTGTTCACAATTATAGAGTTACTTATGGAGAATATTTATTCCCAGCTGCTGAACTTTCTGAACAAATTTCTACTGCTGGTAAAGAAGCTTCTGGAACAGGTAATATGAAATTTATGCTTAATGGTGCTCCTACAATAGGAACTTATGATGGAGCTAATATAGAAATCGTTGAAGAAGCTGGAGAAGATAATAATTTCATCTTTGGAGCTAAAGTTGAAGAATTAGATGAAATTATGGAATCGTATGACCCTAAAGAATATTATGAAAAAGTTGAGGGATTAAAAAAAGTTGTTGATACTTTGATTGATGGAACTTTTTCAGATGGCGGAAGTGGTGCTTTTGAAGAGCTATATGATGCGCTTTTACAAGGATACGATTGGCATAGAGCTGATAATTACTTTATATTAAAAGATTTTGAATCATATAGAGAAGCTCAGAAAAAAGTTGATAAGGCATATAAAAATAAAAAAGAATATGCTAAAAAAAGCTGGATGAATATAGCAAACGCAGGTAAATTTAGTAGTGATAGAACAATAAGAGAATATAGCAAAGATATTTGGGAAGTTTAACTAATAAAAAATCGTAGGCATATATGTGATATGCTTACGATTTTTTTTAGTTTTTAAAAGTTATTAATTTTAAAAAATATGCTTATTAAATAAGTTCTTTAGGGACAAAATTATTGATTTCTTCACGTTTATCTTCTTTATTTGCAATAAAATATTGTAAATTAATACTGCAAATATTAGTATATAAAATGCTGAAAAGGTATATAGATAAAGATAGTAATATAAGACCTATGTTAAAATGTGTTAATGAAAATTTAAAAATCCAGTATGGAACCATCAGTACAAAACTTATAGAAAGAAATGGAATAATTAGACTCATTTTTTCACCTTTTGTTTTTTCATAGCTAAGTTTAAGGGACTCAATAATCCCCTTATCTCTAGTAGCAACATAATAAGTTGATAAAAATAATGCTATAGAAATTATTATACCAGGTATGATTAATAAAATTAATCCTATAGTTGTTAATAAACTGCAAATAAGAGAAACTATTATAAATGGTATACATACCTTTAAAGAAGATGAGAATAAGGGTTTAATATTGTCTTTTGTTATAGTCTGCCCATCTAAAATTTTGACTGTTCCTTGAATTAACATAATTGATAATATAAAATACATTAGAACCGCAATGGACGTAATGATAATAACACTTAGCGAATGATTAGTTTGCGGAATATATTTATGTAATACTAACAAGCTATATAATTTATAAAGCTGGTTAAAATTACCAACAAAAAATAAAGAGTATATTCCTCCTAATAATAAAGCTAATACTGAAAAACTTAAATAGAAAAAACTATTTTTTTTAAGTATTTCCCATGAATTTTTGAAAATAAAACCAATACTTAACATTTTTTTGCTCCTTTAAAAATTATTTGTCTAATAAATAACAAGTTGTTTCAGTAAAATATTACCACAATTAATCAAAGAATACAAGAAAAAAATTACAGTTCTTGATTTAATTTAGAAAAAAGTATATTAAAAGTTAGTTGCAAAGTATTGCTATATATAAAAAGAAAAATACCGTGAAAAGAACTTTATATGAAAAATAAAGCGTAATTATATGGAACTTTTTTATTTATTAGTGGCGTTTGTTCATTCTGTATCCAGCGCCCCATACAGTTTCGATAAAAACTGGATTTGTAGGATCTTTTTCAATTTTTTTTCTTAATTTTTGAATATGAACTGCAACAGTTCCAATGTCACCGTAATTATCCATACCCCATATTTTTTCGAAAAGTTGATTTCTGCTAAATATTATATCAATATTTGTTGCCATAAAAAGTAATAGCTCGAATTCTTTTGTAGTTAATGTTATTTCTTTATTATCAACATAAACTCGGTGAGATTTAGTATGGATTAACATATTTGCAATAGCTATTTCATCAAGAACATGTTGTTTATCAGAAAGTCTTTTATATCTTTTCAAATGAGATTTAACCCTAGCTACCATTTCACTTGGACTAAATGGTTTGGTAATATAATCATCTGCGCCAAGTCCTAAAGCGCGAATTTTATCAATGTCTTCAGATCTAGCCGATATCATAATCATAGGAATATCAAATTTTTCTCTTATTTCTTTAAGAATTTCAAATCCATCAACACTAGGAAGCATTAAGTCGATAATAATTAAATCAAATGATTTCTGTTTTGCGAGTTCTAATCCTTTCATGCCATCTACTTCATGAGTAATATTCATACCTTCAATTTCAAGATAATCTATTTCTAGTCTAGCAATATTTACATCGTCTTCAATAATTAAAATTTGAGTTTTATTCAATAGATGCCTCCTTAATTAATGGTAATCTAATTATCATTGTTGTGCCTCTACCAAGCTCACTAATTAGCTCTATTGTTCCTTTATGATTAACTATAATTTCCTTGGTTATTGCAAGTCCAAGTCCACTACTGCCCGAATCCATTGTTCTTGCATTATCTCCTCGGTAGAATTGTTCAAATACTCTTTTAACTAATTCTTGATTCATGCCTGGTCCATTGTCTTTAATTTTTATAACAATTGATTTATCTTCTTTGGCAAGTATAAAATTTATTTCTAATTGATCTTTGTTATTATAGGTAATTGCATTATTTACTATATTACGAATTGCCCTTGTTAATTGTTTTGGATCAATTGTTAATATGATTTTTTTAGATAAGTCATCAGTTAATTTCATGATTACACCATTTTCTTCATTTTCAAGGAGTAATTCATTAAATATTTCTCTTATATAATCAGAAATTGAAATACTCTGCCAAGTGAAAGGCAATTTTTGTAGATCTAATTTTGAATATAGTAGTAAGTCATCAATTAATCTATTCATATACCTTGCATTTTGCTGTATCACTTTTATATATGCATCTTTTTTTTCCTCAGTATTAGCAACACCATCTAATATACCATCTACAAATCCATTAATTGATGTAATAGGAGTCTTTAAATCATGAGATATATTTGTAATAAGTAATTTTCTATTTTCTTCATATTTTTGTTTTTCTATTTCCGCTGATTCTAATTCTTTGCTCATATCATTAAATGCATTTATAAGTTCTCTAATTTCTGGCGCATGACCTTGTTTAATTTGAACGCCATAATTACCATTTGATACGTCATAAAATCCTTTTTTTAAATCTTCGATCGGTCTAAGAATTTGATTATAGATTCGTCTTGAAATACTAACGCTCACTATTTCTTTAACTATTATAAAAGCTAAAAATAAAAAAATATATGGATATGCCCTTTCAGAAATTAATCCGCCATTAGCAAGTATTATTATAATTAAACTTACTAAAACAAACATAGGTGAAATTAGAAAAAACCTATGATACCTAGCATATTTTTTTCTCATATGTAGATTTCTATTGCAATCACCAGTTTTGCATTCAAGTTTATCTACGTGTTTTTTCATATGCATAACAATAGAAAAATGAAATATTTCTTTAATTGATTTTAGTTTATTCATAAGCATTTTTATATTCTCTTTTATTTTTTTCATCTTATTCTCCTACCTTAATGTTTAAAGGGAAGCATATAAGCTTCCCTAACAAATCAATTGCTTAATTATAACATTTTTGCAGAAATACTAATAGTGATCTTCTTTTCCTTACCAGAATTTAATTTGGACTTAACTAATGCATTTACTTTAACAAGATCAGCTTGGTTATTTTCGTTTATTTCAACAATAAGATTTACTTTTTCAGGCATTACAGTCTTTGTATCTATTTGATCAAGACCACTAGTCTTTAAAAATTTAGTCATTTTTTCGTGGTGAGCCTCACAGCCATGTTCTTTCATCATAGCTAAATGTTCGTGTTTATAAGCTAAATGGTCTTTCATATGTGCTTGTAATTTTTCAGGTAAATCAGTAGTTTTTAGTTCAAGTGATAAAATTTTTCTATTATCTTCAGTTTCTTTAAAATTGATTTTGTCGAGTAGTTTTATCATCATCATTCCTCGATCGAACTTACTAATATACTTATTACTATGACCTTTCATTTCACTATAATTCATACCATGATTACACATTCCTTGTTTCATACCATGACTAAATATTCCGTGGTGCATTCCTTTGTGATGATTTTCATGATTAAGTTCAAAGCTACTATTTACGCTAGTCGAATTTTCAAATTCAACAAATTCATCTCCAAATTTAATTGTTGCTTTTTTATTATGTTTTCCTTTAGATACTTCTTTGTAAGCTTCTAATGTGGCAATAATATCTTCTGCAAATTTAACTTCAGCATCAATTGATACTTTAAAATCATCAGCACCTTTCATTTTTTTCACATTTTTCATTACTTCGTATAAAGCAGTTAATTTATTCATTTTATCCTCCTTGGATTACAATTGTTAAGGGATTCTTTTGTTTTCCCTGACTATGAATCAAGTATAGAACAAAGATGTAAAACTCAAATTAATTGAGTATTAACTGTTTATTAACTTTTGGGGTATAATTTCATATGATTGTTTTCAAGATTAAGTTTTTATTCATTTAAATATAATGATATAATTTAAGGAAGTTATTAAAGTATTTAAAAGGGAGATGATTACTTGAAGCTGAATGGTTATACAAATTTTGAACTAATATATGAGGGCAACTCTAATATATATATAGCAAATCGTGAGCAAGACCATCAACAGGTTATTATCAAATCTGTAGTGGATGAATTCCACTGTAAAACTGCAAATTGTAATCTGGCTTTTGAATACTCAATTTTAAAAGAATTAAATGATATAGATGGTGTTATTAAAGCGTATGGTTTTTTAAAGTCCAATGGACATCAGTATTTATTTTTAGAAGCTGTAGACAGTGTTTCTCTTGAACAATATTTAGATGAGAATACGCTTGAATATGATGAAAAGTTAGATATTCTTAAACAAATTCTTTTAATCATTGGTAAAATACATGAAAATGGAATTATTCATAAAGATATTAATCCGTCAAATATTATTGTTAGTAATACAGATAGAAAAGTTAGAATAATAGATTTTGGTATTGCTTCTCTTATAAAAAATGAGCATATTAGACATGAAGAAATTAAGAATATAGAAGGAACAATTGAATATTTGTCACCTGAACAAACAGGAAGAATTAATAGAGATGTTGACTATAGAACGGATTATTACTCTTTTGGGATTACAGCCTACAAAGTGTTAACAGGTATGCTACCATTTTATTCTTCGGATAAATTAGCTTTTATACATCTTCATTTAGCAAATAACTTAAAGGAACTTAATGAATCAATTGATATGCCAAAATATATGCTTGCAATTATAAAAAAACTTATAGCAAAAGATAAAGAAGATAGATATCAAAGTGTTTTTGGCATATTGTCCGACATTGAAACGTTTGAAATAAAACAAAATGATAAGAATACAGATACATTTGTGTTAGGACAAAATGATTATATTAGTCGATTAATAATACCTGATAAATTATATGGTAGAGAAAATGAATTAAGTGAAATAGGTAGCGGTTTAAGAAAATCAATTAAAGATCAAAGTGAGATTTGTTTAGTCACTGGAAAACCGGGAATCGGAAAATCTACTTTAGTATATGAAGTAATAAGAAATACTCTTGATTATAATTATTATTTGATTTCAGCCAAAGCAGATCAATATAAAACAGATGTTCCATATACGGTACTTATTAAAGCTTTTGAGAATTTTTTAGATCTTATTTTTACTGAATCTGAGGAAGAAATTCAATATTGGAAGGAAAAGTTTTTAAATGCTCTTGGGTCTAATGGACAATTAATAATTGATATGATACCAGCATTCGAACGTATTATTGGACCACAAGAACCAGTTGTAGAACTTGGATACAATGAAGAAAAAAATAGATTTAAAGAAACCTATTTTGAACTACTAAGAGTAGTAAGCAATAAAACTAAACCTATTGTGATATTTTTAGATAATTTACAGTGGTGTGATAGCAATACTTTAGAGCTAATAAAAGAAATAATTACTAATAAAATTATTTCGCATACTTATCTTATTGTTTCTTATAGAGATAATGAATTAAATGATAATCCTGAATTAGTTCGTTTTATAAATGAGATTAAATCATTAAAAAATATACGTAAAATTTTATTGGAGCCACTTAAAAAACACGCTATATTAGAACTTTTAGAAGGAATTCTTGGTAAAAATTTAGAGCATATTAATGAATTAGTTGAACTTATATTTTTAAAAACAAGAGGGAATCCATTTTTTATAAATGAGTTTATTAGAAATATATATTCAAATAACGATTTATATTTTGATCAAAAGTTAAAGAAATGGTCTTGGAATCTTAATAATATTGAAGCAATGTATGTTTCTGATAATGTTGTTGATCTAGTACTTAACCGTATAAGCACATATAATCCAATTACTCAAAATGCATTACAAGTAGCCGCTAGTTTAGGTAGCAGATTCTTATTTTCAGAACTTATAGAGTGTCTTGAAGTAAGTCATGAAAATCTTGTAAAAATATTATTATTTTTAATAAAAGAAGACCTTATAAGACCAGTAGATAATTCTTATAGGTTATTATTAGAATCACAATCTAAAGTTGATATAGCAATCGGATTTATTTTTATGCACGATAGACTACAACAAGCATCTTATAATCTTGTTGATAAAAGAGCACAAAAAAATAATCATTTTATAATTGCCAATACTCTTAAAAATTATTACAGAAATAGTTTAACAAATGAAAATAAGAGAAAGCTTATAAGTCATTATCTTAAATCAATAGATTTAATTCACGATAACTCAGATATAGTATTTGTTTTGAAATTAGCTTATGAAGTTGCGCTTATATATAGAAAAACTTCAGCTTATAAAAGTGCATATAATATTTTGCACCAATTCAGCATTTTTATCAAAAAACAGCAATGGATGAACGAATATACGATTGTTAAACTTTTTATGATGGAATACGCTTCAGTAGCTTATTTAGTAAATGAACATGAAATCGCTGACGCTACTATGAGTGAAGTTTTATCCCATACAAAGACTAATTTCGAAAAAGTTGAAGCATATATTCAAAAAGTATCTCAATATATCACGATTGGTAAAATGGAAGAATCAATTGTAGCAGGTATTAAAGGTTTAAAATTACTTGATGTTAAAGTACCGAAAAATGTATCAAAACTTATGATATTTGAAAAATATATAAAATTGAATTATAGGCTTAAAGGTTTATCTATTGATGACCTTTATAACAAGCCCGAAATAACTAATGAACATGTGAAATTAGAAATTAAACTATGGTCAAATATATTGCCAATATATTATATTATGGGTAGAACAAATACATTTGCATGGATTGGATTACATCTAGTCGATTTAACAGTAAAGTATGGAAACTTTGAAGAGTCACCTTTCATTTTTGCTTTATATGGTATGCTTTTGTGTTCTGTATTTGGTAAGTATGAAAAAGGTGCAGAGCTTGGAAAATTGGCTATGGATTTAAATGAAGTTTATCGTGATATTAAAAAAGAGTGTAGAATATATCACGGTTATGCTACATTTATTTTACCTTGGACAACACATCCTATAAAGTTAAATTCCTTATATAAAAAAGGCATTGAGATAGGCTATAATACTGGTGATTATATGTATATGTCTCATATTGCATTAAGCCTATATATTTGGGATCCAACAATTACTTTAGAAGAACTTTCTATTGAAAAAAATAAACAACGTGAGATTGTCAAAAAAGCAAAATATCAAGATCTTTTGGATGGACTAAGTATTATTTATGGTCAATGCATGAATTTTAGAGGTCTTACAGATGATAAATTTAGTTTAAATATAAATGGATTTGATGAAAAAAAATGTGTTGCTGGTATGTTTGAAAGAGAGTTTAAGACTGGGATTACAGTATACAATTTAAGAAAGGCAGAAATATATTATTTATATGGTGAATTCTCAAAAGCTAATGAATATATTCTTAAAACAGAAGCGGATATTCAAAGTATAATGGGTCTTCAATATACAGTACGATTCACTATGCTTAAAGCATTAATAAATGCGAAACTAGGTTTGAGTATTAAACCATATATGAAAAAAATGAAAATGTGGTCTGAGGTAAATGCTGATAACTATTTGCATTTATATACTATTATGGAAGGGCTACAATTAGATCAAAAGAATAATTTGAAAATGAGTTTAAACAAATATAACCAAGCTATAGAATTCGCTAAAGAAAATTTATGGTATAGGGATCAAGCCTTAGCTAATGAGCTTGCCTGCAATCTATTAATTAAAAATAATATGAATGTAGCAGCATTAGGGTATTTTAATGAATCCATTAGGCTATATAGTTACTGGGGTGCAAATGCAAAAATCAATGATATGAATGAAAAATATTCTAATCTTATTGAAATAAGAGAAAAAAATCGTACGAAAGACTTAGATAACAGATCCCTTTCAAAGACTACTGATAATAATCAGCTAGATATTATTAGTATATTAAAATCTTCTCACACAATTTCAAGCGAGATTAATTTTGAGGAATTGGTTAAAAATATACTTAAAATTACAATGGAGAATGCAGGAGCCGTAAAAACAATTTTTTTAACAGCTGAAGATAATGAGCTTACCATATTTGCTGAGGCTAATTTTAATCAAACAAAAGTGACATTTTATAAAGATCAAGAAATAAATCTTTCAAAAACGGTGCCTATGACATTGATTAATTATGCAAAAATAACTTTAGAAGCGATTATTATATTTAATGCAGCCGAAGATAATGATTTTATGAAAGATGAATATATTATTAAAAATAGGGTAAAATCAATTTTAGTATTGCCACTAGTTAGAAATAAAAAATTGGTAGCAATATTATATCTTGAAAATAATTTAGTAAAAGGTGCATTTAGTCAGGAAAGATTAGATGTATTAAAGTTACTATCTACTGAAATGGTTATATCCATTGAAAATGCAAAACTGTATAGAGATTTAGAAGTTTATAATAATGAACTGGAATTTGAAGTGAAAAAAAGAACAAAAGAAATCGAAAAAGTAAATATTAATTTAGTAGTAAAAAATGAAAAATTAGTAAAAACTCAAAAACAATTAAGCGTTATGGCTATGACTGATCCACTAACAGGTGCATATAATAGAAGATGTATGCAAAGTAAGTTAGAGAAAGGAAAAAGTGATTTTGAATACAATGAATCAGAATTTACTTTAATGTTAATAGATATTGATGATTTTAAAAAAGTTAATGATAACTATGGTCATGACTGTGGTGATTTTGTTTTAGTAGAACTCACTAATTTGATTAAACAAAGCATTAGAGAACAGGATGAATTATCTAGATGGGGTGGAGAAGAATTTTTATTAATGCTATCTAATACTAAGTTAAATAGTGGCTTTTTAGTGGCTGAAAAAGTAAGGAAAAATATAAGTAGTCACTTTTTTAATTATAAAGATATTGAAATTAGAGTAACAATTACGATTGGCCTAAGTTCATACAGAGATTCTGCAATGTCATTAGATGAAGTTGTGAAAAAATGTGATAACGGCTTGTATTTAGGTAAAGATAAAGGCAAGAACCGAGTTGAAATAGTTGAATGATATTAACTAAAGAGAAATTCAAAAAAATTTAAAATGAAAAAAATTATAAAATAACGTCATATAAGGTGATTTTTTTGCTTAATATTTGATGTTTTTCTAGAATTTTAATATATTACAAATATTCGTTCGTAAAAATGTGTTTTATATACACGATTACGTTGCAAAAAGTGTATAATGTACTTAGAGGTGATTTAATGTACAGAAATGCTATGAATAATTTATATAAATGGAAGAATAACGAAAACAGAAAACTGATGATTATAAGAGGTGCTAGACAAGTCGGAAAAACTTGGCTTATGAAGAAGTTTGGTGAAATTGCTTATAAGAAAACTGTTTATATAAACTTTGATAATAATTTGCAAATGAAAAAACTCTTTGAAACAGATATGAATATAGATCGAATTATTATGGGAATTGAACTATATTGTGGTTTTAAAATTAATTCAGTAAATACACTGTTAATTTTTGATGAAATACAAGAAGTTTCAAAAGCATTGACAGCCTTGAAATATTTTAACGAAAATGCACCAGAATATCAAATCATTTGTGCAGGTTCATTGCTTGGTGTAGCCTTACATCAAGGTACATCATTTCCAGTTGGAAAAGTTGAATTTATGGATTTATATCCTTTATCTTTTAGTGAATTTATGAGAGCGATGGGAAAAGAGCAATTTGTAGAAGTTATGCAACAAAGTAAATATGATTTGTTGAATACTTTTAAGCAAGAATATATAGAGTTATTAAAATATTATTATTATGTTGGTGGTATGCCAGAAGTTGTTTCAAATTTTGCAAAAAATAAAAATTTTAATGAAGTTAGAGAGATTCAAAAGTTAATATTAATGGCATATGAACAGGGTTTTTCTAAACATGCACCAAATGACGTGATACCAAGAATTAGAATGTTGTGGAATAGTATCCCATCCCAATTGACAAAAGAAAATAAGAAGTTTGTATATGGTCTTATAAAAGAAGGTTCAAGAGCTAAAGAATACGAAATGGCAATGCTTTGGTTAATTGACTATGGACTTATTCATAAAGTACATCGAGTTTCGACTCCAAATTTACCGTTAAAAGCTTATGAAGATTTAAAAGCCTTTAAATTGTTTACGTTAGATGTTGGCTTATTATCGTGTATGGTAAGACTTAATCAGAATGTTTTATTAGATGGAAATGAATTATTTAAAGAATTTAAAGGCGCTTTAACAGAGCAATATGTATTACAGCAGTTTAAGACTTCTTCTCATATAGAAACTTATTATTGGATTAATAATAGAGGACGTGCTGAAATAGATTTTGTAGTGGATACAGGTGAAAAAATTATACCGGTTGAAGTTAAAGCTGAAACAAATCTTAAATCTAAAAGTTTAAAAAGTTATTATGATAAATTTAATCCTTCTATTTCTATAAGAACTGCAATGACAGATTATAAAAGAGAAGATTGGATACTAAACATACCTCTTTGGGCAATAGAAATATTAGAAAATGAAGTTATAAAATAATTGTAAAATCTTACATGCTTATGAATAAAGTATGTAGGATTTTTATATTTATTGCTATAAATTTATACATATATTCTTTGAATTGGTAAATGGTATGTGAGAAAATATATAAATTTGCTGGCTTGAGTCCTATAAATAAAATAAAAAATCAATTAGAGGGAAAAAAAGTAAAAAAAAATAAAAAAGTTTGTATCATAGGTCAAATTATTACAACAATTATGGTACAATTAAATAGTTGGATTATAATTGTAGTGGAACTATTCTAAAAAAAAATTACCTGTAGGAGTAACAATTATGAATATTTGGAAAGATAAAGAATGTGTGAAAATTTATTTTCAATATAATGCAGAATTACTTAAAATAATTAAGCAAATCAGCGGTGGTAAATATAATGAAAGTGAAAACATTTGGATCTTTCCAATAAAAAAATATGATGAAATAATTTCAAGATTTAACTATAAAAAAGTAGAGAACGGAATTATTCCATCAATTAACGAAAGAAAAGAAAAACTAAGAGAGTATATGGTACGAAAAGGCTATAGTCCAAAATCAATTAAAAATTATGTGAATCATTTAAATAGATTTCTAATATTTTCTAATAATAAAACAGATATTGAAAGCGTTAATAAATATTTGCTTAATCTATTAGAAATTAAAGAATCAAGTCATTCATATTGCAATCAAGCAATCAATGCAATAAAAACATATCTTAGGGAAGCGAATATTGCCTCTGAAATTGATTTAATTAAAATAGTTAGACCCAAAAAGGAAAAAGTACTTCCAAAAGTCTTAAGTATGTCAGAAGTAAAATCTATAATTGATGTAACTGAAAATACAAAACATAAAACTCAACTTATGATTGCATATTCTTGTGGATTAAGGGTTAGCGAAGTTGCTAATTTAAAAGTTACAGATATAGATAGCAAAAGAATGGTAGTTATCATAAAGCAAGGAAAAGGAAGAAAAGATAGAATAGGAACATTGTCTGTAAAGATGCTTGAACAATTACGGGATTATTATAAAGAGTATAAACCTACAAATTGGTTATTTGAAAATCAAATGAAGAATGGACCAATAGGTACAAGAACACTTCAGAGAATTTTTAATGCAGCAGCGAAGAAATCTAAAATTAATAAACCTGCTACATTTCATAGCCTAAGACATTCATTTGCAACACATCTTTTAGAAAGTGGAGTAGATATTAGATATATACAAGAATTCTTAGGACATTCAAGCACAAAGACGACAGAAATATATACACATGTGTCTAGAAAGTCGTTGATGGGAATAGTTAATCCTTTAGACCGCTTAGGGTAGTATTCCGGGCATACGGGAAGCACGCTATTTGGACAGTGTTCTTAGGGGGAGTTCGGGAAGTAGGGAGTTATCCGAAATACTTTTTACTAAACAAAAGGAGAATATCATATGATTGATAAATTAGTTTTGATAGAGGGAGCTTATTTTTATAATTATGTTAAAAAAATTAGTAAATCAGCAATTAGTAACGCGTTTAAAGAAATATCAAAGAATAAGAAAGGTAATTATATTGAAAATAAAGTTAAGGAAAAAGTTATGGTTAGTGGTGAAGAGATTATTTTCTCGATTTGCATTTTTAAGTATGAACAGTTACCAACTTTTTTACATAAAGTAAGGGACAGAGAGTTAAAGTATGCATATACGCTAATTGTAGAATATGATGATTATATTATTATTTCAAAAAAAAATGTTAGTGGGCTTGAGAAATTATTTAAAAATAAAATTGATGGCTTAGATTATAATGTTATTTCAAAATTATTTGTAGATGAAGAAACTAAGTTTGAAAAAATAACTATGAATAATATGGATATATCAGATAACGTTATTAGACGAACAAATATAGAAGCATTAAATTTGAAAGATAGTTATTCTACTTTAAGTTCAAGAAAAGCAATAATAAATAATATGCGTATTAAGGAAGCTAATGAAAGATATACTTTGTCATTAAATACTTCGCGGATTAACAAAATAAGCAAAAAATCGAATTTTAATGGCTTTTGTGAATGGATTATAACTATTGTTGCTAAATTGAAATTGTTTGTTAATCAAGAGAATTATTTAGATCATTTTGCAAGACCATTAAATTTTGAAGAGAGTATAAAAAATTTGGAACCAAGTAATATACTATTGCTCGTTTCAGAATTAAAAACAGATGGTGCAATTGATGAGTTGTATTACAAAAATGGCAATAAAAAAAGATCTATATCACTTGACAGACTTGTTGATTTGTTAGAAACTGTAAAATCAATAAAAAAAATTGTTAAAGGCGAAAAAACAGAATACTACATAGAGAATGGGTTAGATAAGACATTAAGATTAAAAATTAATACGAAATCAATTTCACTTCATTCTAAAAAACTATCTAATATTATTATGCTAATGAGTGATGGCGAGGAAATGAATTTATTGTCTTATTTAAATAAAAAACATGAGTATATAATTTGCTTTGAAAATATTGAAATAGTATATAAAAATAGGAAGTTATTTGAAGATAGTCAGCTTCTAGGAAGTTTGGATTACTTCATGAGTGTTTTTATTGAATACCCAGAATTATCAGATATAACTTCTGAAAAAGGGAAAGTAAAAAAAGATTCTATAAAATTCGATTCAGAATGTCTTTTTGGATTTGTTGAAGAAAAATTGACTGTTAATGACGATTATGTTATATGCGATGACCTAGGAAATGAATGGGCTGATCATATAAGTGTGAGTATTGGAAAATCAATAAATTATTTTCATAGTAAGCATTCTAATTTAACATCAGGAGCTTCAAGTTTTCATGATGTTGTGTCTCAAGCTCAAAAAAATATTGGAAATCTATTTACGACTAAACAAGAACTAGTACGTAAGGAAGATAAATGGAAAAAAAAATATAATAAAGATAATGTTAAATCTAATATTGAACGTATGAGAAAAGGTGACTTAACAAAATTAACCAACGATTTTTTGATGACTAGTAAAACTCCTAATACAAGTAAGTGTATTTATTTAGTTGTAGATTTTATATCGAAGAGTGCTCTTTTATCAGAGCTATCAACGTTAAAGAGTGGAATAGGAAACCCCAAAAATGAAACAATACAAATTCTTTGGTTATTATCATCTTTAATTTCAAGTTGTCAAAATTCTAATGTTAATGTATACATTACATGTCAACCATAAAAAGAACTTCGGATAACACGCAAGTTCCTTCATATCTCTAGATAATAAAGAGATTACGATTTACACAGATATGAACTTAAATTATAAAATGAATCAAAGATAGAGATACGACGGAAATTGCGGGAACGTTATCGGAAAGAACTACATTAGATTATGCATCAAAAAATATAGTTGCTTTATATTGATATAGAAGTAAAGAATAATTCAGATGCGACGCGCTATTTTGCATTTAAGAAAGTGGATTAAATGTTCGCGAAAGATATTCTAATTTGAGTTGAAGGTTTTAAATGCGACGCGCCACTTTGTAATTAAGAAAGTAGAGTAATTGTTCGCGAAAGATGTTTTGGTGTGAGTTGAAGGTTTTAAATACGACGCGCCATTTTGCATTTAAGAAAGTGGAGCAAATGCTCACGAAAGATATTTTGGTTTGGGCTGAAGGTTTTAAATGCGACGCGCCACTTAGTATTTAGAAGGTAGAGCAAATGTTCGCGAAAGATGTTTTGATTTGAGTTGGAGGTTTTAAATGCGACGCGTCAACTTTGTATCAAGTAAGTGAAGTAATTGCTCGCGAAAAATATCTTATTAGAGCGAATGTTTTAAATGATTGAAAAAATTAATGTGTTGTCAAAACATGCAGTACCTACCGATAACACGCCAGTTCCCTTCATATCCCTTGTGATTAAAGAGATGTTGAGTTACTAGGATAGGAACTTTAAAAGATAAAACGAAGCAAAGATTGGATACGACGGTAACTGCGGGAACGTTAGCATACATTAAATCTCAAATTTTTATTTGATGAAAGGAATATATATGAATACAATAATAACAAAAAAAGCAATTGATGAATCAGTAAAATTACTTCCACAAGTATATGAAGATATTGCACAACCAGCTTTTAAAGAAGTTGGAACAGTTGTAGGAAAATCAGTTAAGAGCTTGTTAGCTCCAGTACGTGGGTTACTTTGGGGTTGGGAAAAAATAGAAGAATTTATAGTAAATGATGTTGAAAAGAAATTGGAAAAAATATCATTAGAGAATAGAAAAAGTCCTGATCCTGAGATTGCTGTGCCTGCAATGCAAGCACTTACTTATACTGCTGACAACAAATATCTTAGAGAGATGTTTGTAAATTTACTTGCAAATTCAATGGATTTATCAAAAAATAAATTGGTACATCCATCATTCACAGAAATTATAAAGCAAATGAGTAGTTTGGATGCAAAAGTTTTAGAAAGAATTTCAAAAAATAAAGGAAATATTAGAGCAACAAATCCTGAAATTAGAATAGTAGGTTCAAATCAAGTATTTATTGATGCTACACCAAATTGGTTCTTAGGATGGACTTTTGAAGGATTTGATATTTTCGATATTTCAGCTAGTTTGGTTAGGCTAAGTAAATATGGATTAATTGAACTTATGTTTGATAGGACAGCAGGTAAAGATGGATATGAACAATTTACAGCAAATCATCTGATTTTAGATATATTAGATAAATATCAAACAGAGAACTTGGATAGAGAATTAGAAATATATGAAACTAAGAGTGTATTTTATATTAATGATTATGGAAAACAGTTTGTTAAAGTGTGTTTATAGTAATGAGAATTAACATCTGCTAACACGCCAATTTCCTTCATATCCTTGTGATTAAAGGAATTGACATTTGCTTGGAAATGAATTTTTAAATAATATATTGAAGCAAAGATGAGGATACGACGGAAACTGCGGGAACGTTAGCAGACACTAAAAACTAAGTCATTTAAAATCTTATTTATTAAATTGAGTTAATTTTTAATAAATAATAAATGATTTTTCGTTATAGTAGTAGAATTATTTATAATCCTAAAATTGCTAATTGGTCCTAGGGTTAAAATTAAAAGGAGTATTTTTTATGCCTAAGTTTTTAAGCAGAGAAGAAATTGATAAAATACTTGGAATAGATCCTAATGAAAGAAAGTTATCACAGGATGAAATAAAACTGTTGATAGAAGAATTAAAAAAAGTAGAAAAAGAATATGGAGTACCTCATGGTGGTCTAAGTGAAGAAATAATTAAAACCATAATGAAAAAAATGGGCTTTGAGGATGTAAAATTTTATGATTATAATGGAAATCCAATATAAAAAAGAACAAAATTTGTATCTAGATACTTACATTAAAAAAATACTATTTTAATTATATTAAAAAATGATTTTGATAAGAAAATTAATTTAAGTATTTGATATTTCATATAAACAAAAAAAGTAACAAATGGTAGCAAAAGTATACACCTTCCCTTTGAAATGTCGAAAAATTAAATTTATTTAATAGATATTTAAAATCAAAATCATTAAGAAGTTGTAATTGGAGTGCATTTATAAAAAAGCATTTAGTTGTTATCAACGTTTTAAGCATCTTCTAACACGCCAGTTCCCTTCATATCCTCGTGTTTAATGTGATTGTGATTTGCATAGATATAAGATAAAGAATAAATCGAAACAAATATAGGGATACGACGGAAACTGCGGGAACGTTAGCTGACATAAATTCTTTTAGTGCTTGTTCTAGTTTATTTGTATTAGAAATATAAAATTTTATAATAATTAGTGAGGTATTTGTTATGAACACGATTAGTATCAAGGAAAATAAAGATAAATTAATAGGTTTAGTATTTTCGGGAATTATAGGGACCTGTTTTAGTGTATTCAGTCTAATTATGGGAGTAGTTGGGAAAAACATATTACTTATTATAATTGGGATTATTGCAACATTATTTTTGGGAATTTGTGCGACCTATATTATTAGACGAAGTATTAAAACGATTTCGTCAGAACCTGCTGTGGAACTAATTAGGATAAGTGATGAAGGTATTTTTGATTTATCAAGTATGATAAGTACGGGACTAATAAGTTGGAGTGAAGTCAAATCGATAAGAATAGTAAGATGTTTTACTCAAAAATTTATTGGAATAGAAGTAAATAATGTTGAAAAATATTTAATGAGAATTTCATCAACAAAGCGAATGGTAGCGAAGTTGAATATGATGATGAAATTTCCACCAATTAATATATCAGTAAATACTTTTGATGTAAATATTGAAGAGCTTGCTAATACAATGAAAGACAGGCTGTTGAAGTATAATGACAAAAGTATATTATAGCTTAAATGGTTCAAGAATTAACGCCAGCTAACACGTCAATTCCCTTCATATCCCATTGTTTAAAGGGCTTGAGATTTGCTTGTATATGAATTTGAAGGAAAAATCGATATAAAAGTTAGGGATACGACGGTAACTGCGGGAACGTTAGCTAAAAGATTAATCCTGATTATGTAATAAAAAGAGGTCTTTATGAAAATAGCAACATATAATATTTGGAATAGTGAAAAAAATTATAGTGACAGAATGAAGCTACTAGTTGATTTGATAAAGAAAGAAAATATTGACCTGATTGCATTACAAGAAGTTAAAGATGAAGAGATAATAAAAAAGATAAAATATGAATGTAATTTTGAATACTCATATTGGAAAAAGTATTTTGATTGTGATGAAGGTTTAGCGATATTAAGTAAGTTTCCAATGAGTAACTTATGGACTAATTGGGATGATAGTGAAGATGTACATAATAGTGGGTTAATGTATGCCACTATTATTATTAAGCAATACAAAATAGGAATAATGAATGTTCATTTAGATTGGAAGAAAGTAAGGAATAGAGAAATTGAGATTGCTAAAGCTGTTAAGCATTTTGATTCGCAAGAAACGGATTATGCTATTTTACTTGGTGACTTTAATAGTAGTGACAATTCTTCAATATACAATTTTTTGAAAGGTGAATATTCATTAGACGAATTAAGTACTGATTGGACTGATTTAGCTAAAGCTTATTCATATAGGAAAGGTAAAGAAGTAGATTATACTTTGGATTTTTGTAACAACCCAAGATGGGAAGATGAATATACTTTTTCAATACCTGAAAGAGTTGACTGGATATTAATGAAGGAACCATATCCAAAGATATCTCCAAAATTAGAGGAGTATCAATTGTTAGGTAAAGAAAGAATAAATAAAATGACACCAAGTGATCATTATGGAGTATTGGTTGAATTGAAGTTTGATGTAGAGCGACCGGATTAATCCATCAGCTAACACGCCAATTCCCTTCATATCCCTCGAATTTAAAGTGATTGAGATTTACATATATATGAACTTGAAAAATAAAAAGAAACAAAAATAGGGATACGACGGAAATTGCGGGAACGTTATATGAAAAAATCATTGAAATATTGGAGGTAATATGAAGAATACAAGTTTATTGGAGACGTGGATAAAAGATTTTACAAAGGGCCAAAAATATCCTACTTATACAAACCATTGTGAAAAATTTTTATATTATATTAAAACTCTTGGAAAAGAAAATAGACCAAATGAAATAGATAAAAATGATATCATAGGATCGGTAGTATTTTATAATAACTTGGGCAAAATAAACACGACAAATACAATGGCAATACATTTGGAAGCAATAAAAGCTTTTTATGACAAAATACATAGAGAGGGAAAAACAGATAATATATTTAATGATATTGCAGGATATGAATTGTTTAAAGATGAAATATCAGAAAAATTAAATTTGAATAATTCAACGGAACGTGAATATTTGCCAGAACATATTATTATAAAACTATTAGAATATTTTGAAAAAAATTATAATAGTAATGATATTGATTTACATATGATAAAACTATATACAAAAATTACACTTCTAGCACCAGCTAAAAGAAAAGTTATAGCGGAATTAAAATTTGCTGATTTTGATAATGATTTCCGAAGTGTAACGATAAACGAAGTTAAAATATTAATTTCAAATTCATTAAGAAGAGATATTTTATCTGCACTTAAATTATCAGAAAAAAAATATTTGGATAGTACAAGATTTTTCGAACACATATATGACAGGAAGTATAATCATAATGTATTTAACAAACCATTGTATAAAGTTTTAAAAGAAATTGAATATGATATTTCAGAAAAAAAAAGTAAAACATTTTCAGTCGAAAAATTGATGAATACAGCAATTGTTACTATGATAATAAATAATACTAATCCTATACTAATAGCTAAAATTAACGATTCAACATTGGGAACCATAGAAGAAAAAATAAAAAAATATGGGATTGAAGTTGGTAATTACAGTCATTTAATAAATGAATCAACTGCACAAGCATATTATTATAAATACATTTAATTGCTACAACCATGATTTCATCATATAACACACCAGTTCCCTTCATATCCTTTGCGACTAAAGAGATATCGAGTTACTTGGATAAGAATTTTAAAGAATAAAATGAAGCAAAGATAGGATACGACGGTAACTGTGGGAACGTTAAGCGCAAGCATGTCACTGTATTATGAATAAAAGAAGGTGAGTTTATGTTTAAAGTATTAAATTACAAAGATTTTAATCAAGAATTAGTTGAACAACTAATGGAATTTACTTATAAAGAATCTACATATGAAATATTTGAAGATTCCTATTTAAGTAAAATTGATAAAGAAAATGAATATGAGAAAAAGAAAGCGCATGAAAAATTTAAATCTGATTATTATAATTTCATTGAATCGTTTATGTCATCTCCAAATGACTCACAGTTTATTGCAGTTATAGATAAAGATAATAAATATGTAAGTGGAGTAAGAGCAATAAAGATGAGTGAATTAATATGGTTTGAAGAAGCTTTAGAAACAGCAGTTGATTATAGAAATTGTGGTTACAGTACAACTTTAATTAAAGGATTGATTAGACATCTTGAAGGTGAAAAATGTGAGATTATAATTGCTCATGTAAGCAAATTTAATATTGAGTCTATAAATTTACATAAAAAACTTGGATTTGAGTTGACATCAAAAAAAGTGATTGATGAAAATAACAAATATTGTCCAAATCAGCTTCAATTCGAGTATAAAATAAAAAGGAAATTAAGTTGAAGTCGTGAAATGCCAGCGCATAACACGTCAGTATCCTTCATATCCTTGAGGTTGAGAAGATTGTGATTTGCTTAGATATGAATTTAAAAGATAAAATGAAGTAAATGTAGGATACGACGGAAACTGCGGGAACGTTAGGTAACAGTGCGACCAGGGTCTGAAATAAAGACCAAAAGTTACATCTTAAGCTGCTTAAGTTGAAAGACTTTTTAGCTACTCTATCCATTTGGAGTAATCCTACCTATAGGTGCGCCATCAGTAATGAAGGGGTTCTAAGCTATGGGAACAATGTGAGAAATCTGCTAGCCTAAAGTGGATTAATTGCTAGGATAAATATATATCTATGATTAAATTAAATGAATTATTGTAAGCCTCGTTAAACGTGCTCAGAGAAATAAGGCTGAAACTCTGTAACCAAAAGGTATGAGCTGTAGTTGAGTAAGTTGTTGTATTGCTTAACAAATGGATAAAAGCTCCGGGGTAAAGATAGAATCTAAGGATATATGAATTGGTTAAGGTGTAGAACTGAGTAAGGCCACTAATTCCTTAAATAATTAAGGTAGGTTTTCTGCAAAGAAAACACAATATTACTGGTTATGGGAAAGCTAAAGGAAGCGAATGTTACTTTGTAATGAAGTAGATAGAGGTTCAAAATTTGCCTTAATTCGAGAGAATGCAGACTTTTAGTAGGTTGTTTATAGCGATGAAAGGAAAGAAACTTTATGAATATAGGAAAGCCAAAAAGAGCTTGTACTCGGGCATCTATAGATTACACAAATCAATGGAAAAGTATAGACTGGAACATTGTAAAAACTGTAATTAATAAACTTCAATCAAGGATAGCTAAAGCAGTATCGGAGAATAGAATAAACCTAGTAAAGAAATTACAGTATCTTTTAGCAAAATCATATTATGCAAAACTACTAGCAGTAAAGAGGGTTACCAGCAATAAAGGTAAACGAACATTTGGAATTGATAAGAAACTGTGGTCAACAGAATCACTTAAGTACGAAAATGCATTAAAGTTGACAAATAAAGGTTATAAATCAAAACCACTTAGACGAATTTATATTGATAAAGATAAAGGGAAAAAGAAAAGACCGCTAGGAATTCCTACAATGTATGATAGAGCAATGCAAGCATTATATTTACAAACACTTGATCCCGTATCAGAAACTATTTTAGATAAAAGAAGTTTTGGATTCAGACTATATAGAAGTACAAAAGATGCATATGCATATTTATTTAAATGTTTAGGAACTAAGCATTCGGTAGAGTGGGTACTTGAAGGTGATATAAAAGGATGTTTTGATAATATATCACATGAATGGATAAAAAGAAATATCTTAATGGATAAAAGAGTATTAAAACAATTTATAAAAGCTGGATATGTACTAAATAATAAGCTTTATAAAACAAAATCAGGAACACCACAAGGCGGTATAATATCACCAACACTAGCAAATTTAACACTTAATAGAATGAGTAAAATGTTGCAAGAAAAGTATTGGAAAAATAGTGTTGGAACAATAGACCGACAATATAATAAGTTGAAGGTAAATATAGTAATATATGCAGATGATTTTGTAGTAACAGCAAGAGATAAAGAAACACTTGTTGAAATAAAAGAACTTATATCAAATTTCTTACAAAAACGAGGTTTAGAGTTATCAAAAGAGAAAACAATAATAACACATATAAAAGAAGGATTCGATTTTTTAGGATGGAACTTCAGAAAGTTTAAAGATAAATTGATAATAAAACCATCAAATAAATCATTAAGAAAAGTGCTAAAAAACATAAAAAATACAATAAAGAAAAATCTAATGCAAAAGCAGGATATATTGATAAGTCGCCTAAATCAAATAATAACAGGATGGTGCAATTATCATAAACATGCATGTTCAAAGAAAATATTTCAAACATTAGATAAGGAAATATTTGAAAGCTTATGGAATTGGTGCAAAAGAAGACATCCAACGAAATCGAAGAACTGGCGAAAGAAGAAATATTTTTCAGAAATCAAATCAAGAGATTGGATATTTAAAACTGAAAATAAAATTCTAAAATTTGCAACAGACTTCAAAATAAAAAGACATGTGTTAATAAAGTTTGATGCAAATCCTTATTTAAATGAATATAAGGATTATTATTTGAAGAGAAACTTGCTAAACAGTAGACTTGTTTAGTTATAAATAGCTTGAGCCGTATGACGTGAAAGTGTCACGTACGGTTCTTAGGGGAGAACGGGAGAGTAATCTCCCTGACTTACCTGACTTAAAATACTAGTTAGAGGTAATTAATTAAAAAGTATATAGGAGGAAAATATGAAAACAGTAACATTAGATGCTTTAATATTAAGAGAAGATTTTGAAATCACATCATCTGTAGGGAGCAGTGGAAACACAAGAAATAAAGCAACACTTTCAATTGAGGATATTAAATATGATTCTTTCTTTTTTGCAGCCTTAAGAAAACCAATATTTCAAAGAGAAACAAATGAATGGGATAAAAATAAAGTTTTTTCTATGATAGAAAGTTTCATTAATAGCGATTTAATACCAGCATTAATATTATGGAGAAATTCAGGAGGGTACATATTTGTAATTGATGGTGCACATAGACTTAGTAGTCTTGGTGCTTGGATTAATGATGATTATGGTGATGGAGAAATTTCATTAAAATATTATGGAAATGTAATATCACCTGAGCAGAAAAAGGTCGCTGAAACTACTCGTGAAATTGTTAATGAAAAAATTGGTTCTTTTAAAGAAATTTGGGCAATAAGCCGTGATATAACTTCTACAAAAGACGTTAAAAAACAAGAAATGGCTAAAAATTTAGGAGCATTAGCCGTTCAATTACAATGGGTAGAAGGAGATGCAATAAAAGCTGAAGATTCGTTTTTGAAAATTAATCAATCAGCAACTAAAATAAGTGATGCAGAATTAGATTTGATAATGAATAGAGAAAAAGCATATGCAATTTCTGCAAGAGCGATAGTAAGAGCTGGCAAAGGATATCAGTATTGGTCTAATTTTAATGAAGATGTTCAAATGGAAATTGTAAATTACTCAAAAAAAATTCATAATATTATGTTTGGAGAAAATAAATATAATAGAGATGATATAAATTCATATACCATTGCAGGAATTCAGTCATCAAGTATGACACTAGATGTTGTTACTCAAACTGTAAAAATATGCAATGGTGTTTATAATAAACAAGGAGCAACAGAAGGTAATGAAAAGAACGTTGTAAATAGCCTTAAAAACACTTTGAAAATATTGGAATATATCAATTCTAATAAGCCATTTTCATTAGGAATACATCCTTATGTATTTTTCTATTCTGATATAGGAAAACATAAAGTTGGATCGTATTATGGATTCTTAATGTTTACGAAAGAATTAGTTGAAAAAAAGAAATTAGATAAATTTACAAGAAATAGAGAGAAATTTGAACAAACAATATATAAATATAGTTTTTTGATTCAACAAATAATTCGAAAAAAGAGACAATCAAAGAAAGCTTATTCTACTATAAGAGATTATTTTAATGAATTACTGGATATTATAGATAAAAATGAGAATATAAGTATAGATGAAATAGTTACAAATATAAAAAACCATACAGACTTTAATTATCTTCAAATGGATATAATAGATACACAAAGAGTATCCGTTAAAAGTAATTTTTCAAGAGGCAAAAAACAACAAATAAAATTACAATCATATATAAAATCGTTACCAAAATGTTCTATTTGTGGTGGTTACTTGAGTACTACATCAATGTCAGTTGACCATATCATTAGAAAAGAAGATGGTGGTAATAACTCGCGAGAAAATGCTCAATTAACCCATTTATATTGTAATACAACATATAAGAATTAATCACCATATTTTAAAGACGTATAACACGACAATTTCCTTCATATCCCTAGTATTTAAAGAGATTGAGATTTACATATATATATATGAACTTAAAAAAATAAATCGAAACAAAGATAGAGATACGACGGAAATTGCGGGAACGTTATATGAAAAAAATTAAAAAGGTTCATGTGTGTTTAAAATGAATAAAATTATAAAAGTAGAAATGAGGTAAAAAAATGAGTAAAAATTATATAAAGATTGAAAGTACAAAAGAATATTATAAAAACGGAAATATTAAAGCGTATCAATCTTTAATGACGCATGTAAAACTTGGTAAAACGGTTAAAGTAAGAAATAAAGATCATTCAATATATATTGAGAAATATAATTTAGCAATAAGTCAACTTACCGAAGAGTGGAGAGCTCAAAAGCAGAATGAAGATGTAGAGGAGTTTATTGCATCATCAAGTAAATTACATATTAAAGTAAGTGAAAATGAAAAATTTGATTATAAAAAAATATATGAACGTAAAGTGTTAAAAGAGATTGGAAGTCGCCCGAGTAGACCAAGTTTTATAAAAGTTCCTAAATTATTAGAAAAACCAAATAAAGAGTCGGAGAAATATATTGTAAATATCAAATGGTATCATAAGCTTTTTGGTTTGACAAACCAAGTGATAAATAAAATTGAAAAAATATATGAAAATGATTTGGAATTATATAATAGTTCACATTCAGAAAAACAGAAAATTGAAAATATAAATAAATATAAGTTAAAAGAATATAATGACTTGTTAGATGAATATAATAAAGAAATTGAATCTGATATGAATTACTATAATAAATTATTTGAAGATTATTCTAATTTAGATGACAATTTAAAAATAAAAGCATATTTTGAAAAAGTTATAAAGAATTTTTCTTTATGTTTTTCAATAATTGAATTTAAACATTTGAATTTAGAATATAATTTTGAAGATAGATCTTTAGTTGTCGATTTTCTACTACCACAAGAATCATATTTTCCTAAGGCTAAAGCATATAAATACGTTAAATCTAGAAATGAAATAAATGAAATACAATTTAAAGAAAAAGAACGCAATGAATTAATTAAAGATACTTATTACAGTATGTACTTAGCGATTGCATATGAAATATATAATTTTGATATTAGTAATAAAGTTAGTGATATCATACTAAATGGATTTTATAAAGGTATAGATAAAAGAACGGGTAAAGAATTTGAAGTATGTATAATGTCATCTAAGATACCTTATGAAGAATTCAAGGATATAGATTTTAAAAATATTAATCCTAGAGATACGTTTAAGTATTTTAAAGGAAGAGGTACACCTGATGTTAATAACATAACTCAAATTGAACCTATAAGATTTTCTGACAAAAGTAAATTTAAAATTATTAATAGTGATTCAGTATTAGATAGTTTGTCAGCAGAATCTAATTTAGCTGCTATGGATTGGCAAGATTTCGAGGTGATAATTAGAGATGTGTTTGAATTAGAATTTAGGGAACAAGATATTGAAATTAAAAATACTCAACAATCAAATGATGGAGGAATTGACGTAGTAGCGTTCAATAAAAACCCTTATACAGGTGGTGTAATATTATTACAAGCGAAAAGATATACTAATATAGTTACTCCTGAACCAGTAAGGGCATTAAAGGGTTCAATGGATGAACATAAAGCTATTAGAGGAATACTAGTAACGACTTCAGATTTTGGTAATAGTTCAAGGGAATTTGCTAATGCACATAATATTACATTGATTAATGGAGATCAATTAGTCGATTTATTCAGTAGCCACGGATTTAATTTTCATATAAATCTGGAACAAGCTAAAATATTGAATTGTAAATAATTTTCATCATATAACACGCAATTTTCTTCATATCCCTCGTGTATAAAGAGATTTCGATTAAAATATATATAAACATAAAAAATAAAACGAAACAAATGTAGGGATACGACGGAAATTGCGGGAACGTTATGTGAAATTAATTACTTGATATGATAGGAGAAAATATAAATGGACGATAAAGGTACAAACTTTGAAGTTATAAAATCTAAAAATATTTTTGATGCAATGAATGATAGAATAGCATCATTTATGGAAAGCAAAGATAGCTTGATAGATGAAGATTTATTAGAAGGATTTAGTGATGCCTTTAAAATTGTTAAATTACTAAATAATGGTCGTAATTATATAGTAAAAAAGAGATTAGCACATTTTTTGAAGGGATTTAATGCATGTAATGAGCCAACTGAGAAACAACTTAATAGGTTATATGATTACATAAAAGATGAGAAAAGAGCAGAATATGTGACTGATAGTGTGAATAAAGCAATAAATTCCAATTCAACTAAATCATCGTTTTTAATTGGTTTGATATTTAATAGGAGAATAAACTCTGACGAAGAGTTTGATTATAAGGATTTGATATGTATAAATGCACTACAATCATTTAATGATTTTGACATTGATAACTTAATAATTATTAAGAATTATTTTTACTATTATAGGGATATTAGAAGACGTAATAGTAAAATAGTTTGGTTTGATTTGTATAGAGGTTTTAAGAATTATTGCAAAGAGAAAGAAATTAATGTGGATAATAGTTTAGAGCTAACAGCAGAAAAATGTATTGCGTATCAAATTGTAATTCGTAGTATAGAAGCTGAAATCGATATTGATGATGATAGTCCAGGTGATGCTAGCGTAAATACTGATGAAAGTATAAAATTCAGCGGTGCTGGGATTTATTTATTGGAGCATTTGAATTATTTAGAATCAATTCAGTAATTCGTAATTAACTGCACATAACACGACAATTTCCTTCATATCCCTTGTGTTTAAAGTGATTACGCTTTACATATATATGAACTTAAAGAATAAAACGAAGCAAAGATAGGGATACGACGGAAATTGCGGGAACGTTATCGGAAAGAACTACATTATATTATGCATCAAAAAATATAGTTGTTTTATATTGATATAGAAGTAAAGAATAATTCAGATGCGACGCGCCATTTTGCATTTAAGAAAGTGGAGCAAATGTTCGCGAAAGATATTCTGGTTTTAGTTGAAGGTTTTAAATGCGACGCGCCACTTAGTAATTAAGAAAGTAGAGTAATTGTTCGCGAAAGATGTTTTGATTTGAGTTTAAAGTTTTAAATGCGACGCGCTATTTTGCATTTAAGAAAGTGGATCAAATGCTCACGAAAGATATTTTGATTTGGGCTTAAGGTTTTAAATGCGACGCGCTAACTTTGTATCAAGAAAGTGAAATAATTGCTCGCGAAAAATATCTTGTTAGAGCGAATGTTTTAAATGATTGAAAAAATTAATGTGTTGTCAAAACATGCAGTACCTACCGATAACACGCCAGTTCCCTTCATATCCTTTGTGATTAAAGAGATGTTGAGTTACTAGGATAGGAACTTTAAAAAATAAAACGAAGCAAAGATTGGATACGACGGTAACTGCGGGAACGTTATCGGAAAGAACTACATTAGATTATGCATCAAAAAATATAATTGTTTTATATTGATATAGAAGTAAAGAATAATTCAGATGCGACGCGCCACTTAGTAATTAAGAAAGTAGAGTAATTGTTCGCGAAAGATGTTTAGGTTTTAGTTGAAGGTTTTAAATGCGACGCGCCATTTTGTATTTAAGAAAGTGGAGCAAATGCTCACGAAAGATATTTTGGTTTGGGTTGAAGGTTTTAAATGCGACGCGCCACTTAGTATTTAAGAAAGTAGAGCAAATGTTCGCGAAAGTTGTTTTGATTTGAGTTGAAGGTTTTAGATGCGACGCGTCAACTTTGTATTTAGAAAGTGAAGTAATTGCTCGCGAAAAATATCTTGTTAGAGCGAATGTTTTAAATGATTGAAAAATTAATGTGTTGTCAAAACATGCAGTACCTACCGATAACACGCTAGTTCCCTTCATATCCCTAGTGATTAAAGAGATATCAAATTGCTTGGATATTGATTTTAAAAAACGAATCGAAGCAAAGAGGGGACACGACGGAAACTGCGGGAACGTTATGTGACAGAACTACATTAGAGTATGCATCAAAAAATATAATTGTTTTATATTGATATAGAAGTAAAGAATAATTCAGATGCGACGCGCCATTTTGCATTTTAGAAAGTGGAGCAAATGTTCGCGAAAAATATTCTGGTTTGAGTTGAAGGTTTTAAATGCGACGCGCTACTTTGTAATTAGGAAAGTAGAGTAATTGTTCGCGAAAGATGTTTTGGTTTTAATTGAAGGTTTTAAATGCGACGCGCTAACTTTGTATTTAGAAAGCGGAGCAATTGTTCGCGAAAGACAATTTGGTTTTGGTTGAAGGTTTTAAATGCGACGCGTAACTTTTGCAGTTAGAAAGTGGAGTAAATGTTCACGAAAGATATTTAGTCTTGAGCTGAGGGTTTTAGATGCGACGCGTCAACTTTGTATTTAGAAAGTGAAGTAATTGCTCGCGAAAAATATCTTATTAGAGCGAATGTTTATAAAGAATTGAAAAAAATAAATTGTTGTTAAAACATGTAGTACCGGCACATAACACGCCAGTTCCCTTCATATCCTCGTGTTTAATGTGATTGTGATTTGCATAGATATAAGATTAAAGAATAAAACAAAACAAATGTAGGGATACGACGGAAACTGCGGGAACGTTATGTGACAGAATATACTTGATAAATATGTAAGGAGAGGTAAAATGTTGAAATTAGGTTCTACTTATTTAAAAACGAAAAACATGGAAAAATCAATTAAGTTTTATAGTACGTTATTAAATATGAAGCCGTCATCGCAAAATTATGATAGATGGGCTCAATTCGATTTTGGCGGACAATGTATTGCATTATTTAATCCTGATTATGACGATAGGAGAATTTCAAGTGATGAAAATCTTGAAGGTGTTTATAGTCAAAATTATATAGAATATATAAGGCATGAGAATATTAAATATGGAAATAATATGGTCTTGAATTTCTACATAGAAGATTTAAAAGAAGAATATGAACGATTACAGACGTTAAATATTGGGGAAATTACACAAATAATGTATATGAATATTGCTATGCCATATTACTCATTTGTATTAATAGATCCAGATGGTAATGAGATAGAAATAGCAGGAGAATATAAGGAATAATCGTAGATTCCCTCACATAACACACCAGTTCCCTTCATATCCTCGTGTTTAAAGAGAATGAGGTTTGTAGAGATAAGAATTTTTAAAAATAAAACGAAGCAAAGATAGGGATACGACGGAAACTGTGGGAACGTTAGCTTACAGTCTAACAAAGTAGAATATAATTCAAAAACTTTGTGTGGATTTATATTTATATTAGGCATCAAAGGAGTAAAATATATATGGAATTTATAGAGATAAAATCAAATTGGGGGTGTAAAAATAAAAAATGAATTGATGATACAAGATAAAGATACCTTGGTGGTTTTATTACCTGGTGGCACTTATACAACATTTGCTCCACTTTTATATTATTCATATAACGTATCAGTTCAATCTGGATATGATGTTTTAGCTATTGAATACGGTTTTCAAAGAATTGATAAAAAAGTTGAATTTAATAATGATACATATTTGCTTTTAATAAAAGAAGTTAAAGAAGCTGTAAGAAAAGCTTTAGATAAAAAAGAGTATAAGCATCTAATCTTTATTGGAAAATGTCTTGGGACTTATATTCAAAATGTAATTAGAAAAGAGTTTGAAAAATATAATCAAAAACATATTTTTTTGACTCCGTGGGCTGAATGTGTAGAAGGTATAAATAAGACGGATAGTATGGTTATAGTTGGAACTAATGATGAAGGTTTTAAACAAGAGCATATTGATATGATTTCTAATAATAAAAATGTGAATTTAAAAATTATTGAAGGTGCTAATCACGATTTAGAAAAGGACGATTATGTTGATAGCCTAGAGCTACTTTTAAATATTAGTAATTATATATACAAGTTTATTAATAAGTAGTTTGGTTTAATTATAATTAAAAGTGAATGCTCACGACCATCAGCTAACACGCCAATTCCCTTCATATCCCAGTGTTTAAAGAGATTGTGATTAAATTGGATTTGAATTTAAAGAGTAAATCGAAACAAAGATAGGGATACGACGGAAATTGCGGGAACGTTAGGCAAACTAGATTTGAAAAAATTGGAGGTGAAATGGAAATATGATTTCTTCAAATGAAAGTGAAAAGAAACCAACATTAACAAATAAAAAATTGGAATTACAAAATGGAATAGAATTTAATAATAATAATAAAGAAAGAATTATAGATACTATAAATCCAAAGTTAATTGCGTTATCGTTAGCATTATCAACAATTGGTATTTACTTGTTTTTTATAAGTACTTTTTTTAATGAGATAGCTTTTACATTTATTGGTCCTTTTATAATTACAATAATTCTTATTATAATAGGATTAATTGGTATGTTGATTACGGATAAAATAGCAACGTTTAATGATTATAAAAATAGAGAACTATTAGTAACTATTTATTTGGATATTGTACTAGTTTTAGGCTTATCAATAATTATTGTGTCTTTTTATTTTGCTTATATAGTTACAATTAGAAGTATTGGAGAAAATGAAATTATTAATAGAGCTTTTTTCATTTCTATATTAGGATATCGATTTGCAAGTAAAATAATGAAGAGATTGTATAGTAAGTTTAATATTAAAACTAATAGATCGCCATTATCGTTAGAGAAAAATATAAAATTTGAGAAAGTTGCTTTATATTTTGTTGCATTAGTAATTCTTATAATATCTTATGTACCATCTATTGTTATAGGAATTGATGAATTTGAATTTAATGGTGTATCGATATCGTTGTCAGCTATAGAATCAGTGGTACTACCTGCAGTATTAATTAATTTAAGCATCGATCAATTTAAAGATACAGTATTAAAATTATGATTTTGTTGAAAATCAAATCTAAATCGCCTAACACGATGATTAGTGACATTCAGTTCTATGATTAGAGTATGGATGAAGATTTGCATAAGTAAGAGATTTATAGAGAGTTAAGAATTAACAGGAATGTCGCGAATCATTGGAACGTTATATGAAATTCAAAATCGGAGTTAAAAGTAGTTTAGGCGTTAGGAGGGATTACCAATGTACGAAGAAAAATGGCGAGAAACGATTATTGATCCTAATGCTATTGAGTTGCCAGATTTCATTCAGGTGAAAGAGGTATTAGGTTATCCGTACGCTGCTAATGATGTATTTAATATAAGATGCATAGTTGATGGTATAGGTAAAGACTGCGTACTTAAGTATTAGCGACATGTAGAAGCCGATTTCGAAAGGGAACTTTACATTATTGAGAAAATAAAAAATACTGAAGTGAAAGTCCCGCATATCATTTATTCAGGAAATTATGAAGGAAAAAAATTTTTAATTACAGAATATAATGATGGTTTACGCTTATCGAAGTTACTTAGAGCCCTTGATAAACAACATTCGATAGTTGTATCAAAGAAGTATCTTCGGGAATTTGGCATTACATTAGGTAAGATACATAAATTGAAGGTAGATGGAATAATCACTAGAGAAAGAAGGTTTCATAAACCACTTGAAGATTATGAGTGCGAATTTGATATAGCATGGGCGATCATTGTACGACCAAGTCAAGAATTCTTAAAGACCGATGAAGAGAGAACTTCATTTCTTGATGGATATATGAGTCAAAATAACTATAGTGTTGAGAGTGTAAGGTACTGCATGATTATGATTTATCAGCATTTCAGGAAGTTAGGGAATGCGATTGCTGATTTTGATTATGTAAACTTTGTTGAAAAAGAGATTTACAGATTAATCAATATAGGGATAACGCATCTCGGTTGAAGAAACATCATCTGTAGTGAGAAACTAACATTTTATTATTAACTATGTTTATAAATGACGCTTTAATATCAAGAACTGTTATTTGTCTTGTATTTAGTTCAATAGTAAAACCTAAAAACTAGTTAGGGGGTAATTTGAAGAATAAAAATAAAATTGAAATCAGAGAAATGAGAAGTGAATATCAAAAGTTCATAAGAGAGATGCTATATCAGGCTATTTATGTAAAAAAAAGGTGAGATTAATGTTAGATTTTATATCAATGATAGTTGGTGTTATTAGTATTGGAATAACTATAGGTAGTGATATTAAAGCATACACTGTTGGAGTTTATAATCCGTATCTTTTTAGAATGAGAATGGACTATGAATGGAAGAAGCTTAATGTAATCAGTTATTTTGGTTTTTCTATTCCTATATTTATTATCCAAGATATTTTCTATAAATTTGTATATATTGCCATACTATCTTTCTCAATGATTGTAAGTAGGATTATATTGAATTATAAGTGCTACAAATTAGATCTAGATAGGAGAATATTGTTTGAAACCTTTATATTTAGCGTTATTTTTATTACAATTATTATGATATTTTATACTCTAATATAAAGTTTGTATGAGGTGAAGTTAATGGAGAATTTTCAAATTATAGTTAATATACTATTTACAATTGTTGTAAGTTTGTTATTTGTTGGAATCTGGATGCGCGTTGCTAATAAAATTGGAAAAGTACTAGGAATCAGCAAATTTATAATGTGGATTGCCAGTAAATTAAAAACTTTCATCAGCTAACATGTCCCTTATAAAAAGACGCCTTTGAGGCATCTGGAATTTTAATTAGAGGTCGCCTATCGGGAACGTTAAAAGAAACGGTTTTATAGAAATATTTAATATTCACAAGGAGTAAATTATGGTTACTGTTGGAATAATTGGAGCAATGCAACTAGAAATTGATGCATTGATAAGTAAGTTAGAGTACGTGGAAGAAAAAATATCTGCTAGGAACAAATACTATGTTGGGAAATTGAATGATATTAATGTGGTGATAACAAGTAGTGGAGTAGGAAAAGTTAATGCTGCATCTTGCACTCAAATACTTATAAGTGAGTATAAAGCTGGATATATTATTAATACTGGAATTGCTGGAAGTATGAATGATAAAGTTCGAATTAGTGATATTGTAATTTCAAGTGATGTTGTTCATCATGATGTTAGACAGGAACAACTATTGAGATGTCATCCATATGAAGAAGTGTTTAAGTCTGATGAATTATTGATGAAATTAGCTATTGAAACAGTGAAAGAGCAAAAAGGATTTAAACAGAATTATCATATTGGAAGAATTGCTAGTGGTGAGGGATTCATAAGCTCAAATGTTGAAAAGGAAACAATACAGAATTTATTAAATCCTTTATGTGTCGAAATGGAAGGTTCTGCAATTGGTCATGTGTCATTTATGAATGATATTCCATTTGTAGTTATCAGATCTATATCAGATAATGCAGACGATAAATCAACAATAAACTATGAAGAGTATGAACTACAGACTGCAAAACAATCTGCAGAAAGTGTGTATAAAATGATTGCAAAAATAAGGATATATCGGGAATTGCAGTAACATTATATAAAAGTATTTTATTCGGAATTGGTATCACAATAAGGAGGGATATTATGAAGGATTTGACGATACAAGAAACTTTGGAAATGTCAAAGAAATTATGGGAGCAAAACAAAGAGACATGGTCACCTATGACTCCAGAGTATGGACGTGATTTCATATTATATATGGTTGAAGAGATTGGTGAAGTAATTTCAATTGTTAAGAAAAAAGGTGAAGATAAAATAATGAATGATGATCTAGTACGTGAGCATTTTGTAGAAGAGATGTGTGACGTTTTAATGTATTACTCAGATGTTTTAAATAGATTTAATATAAGTAGCGAAGAAGTAGCAAAAAAATATTGTGAAAAATTTGAAAGTAATATGTATAGAGACTATGCTAAAGATCACAGTGAAAGTTGAGAAAAGGATAGAAGGATTAAGAAATGAGTTTGATAAATTTGATAATTGGATATTATCAGGATCTTTATGTGGTTGGGGAAATCCACTAATACCTTGTTTTGATTTAGTAATATTTTTGAAATTGCCACCTGAAGTAAGGATGAAAAGATTAAGAAATCGTGAAAAAGGAAGATATGGAGACGAAATTAAAATAGGCAAAAGCAGATATCAAAAATATGTAGAATTTATGGATTGGGCATCTAAATATGATGAAGGTGATGAAAATATCAGAAGTCTCGTTTTACATAATAAATGGTTAGAAGAAATTAATTGCCAAATGCTTAGAATAGAAGAAGACATAGATTTAGATGAGAAAGTAAAAAAAATAAATAAGACCAGCTAGTAATAGTCAAGTAATTTAATAAAAAAAGTTCTTATTAAAAATGAGCATACTAAATAATGCTCGAGTAAAAATGAACATTCAATATTATTTACTGTAAAAATATTTATTAAGCAGCAACAGGATTATGAAGTTTAGATTCTAAAAACATCCTTTTGTGGACGAGTGGATTTCTAACTTCATATGGTTTTTGATTTTTTAGTATTGAAAAAATATAGCGAAGTAGTTTATTCATAACAGCTACAAGTTTAACTTTTTTCTTTTTCTTATCAAGGGCTATGTGATAATATTCATACAAAACAAGATTTATTGGCTTTTTATTTTTACTTGTACGTATTGAAGCAAGAGCGACTGTGTACAAAGCTCTTCTACCTATAGCAGTACCACGTTTGGACATTTTATTGCGATCACCGCTAAAATTGCCAGATTGATTAACGCTAGGATCTACACCGAAAAAAGCTACAAGTTGTTGAGGCTTAGAAAAATTATTAATATCACCCATTTCAACTAACAAAGTAATTGCAGTTATATCACCAAGACCTTTGAAACTTTTAAGAAGATTAATATTTTGTTTAAATACTTCTCCAAAAGAGGCATTGTCAATATATTGGTGAATTTCATCTACAATATTTCTAAGTTGATTTGTATAAAAATCAAAACTTTCGCTAAAACGTATTACTTTAGATTCAAAAAGCAAGGGAGTAATACCAATGATATTGGCACTATTAGCGATTTTTATAAGTTTGTTATATTTATTATTAGCCCAACTAGAACCACGTCTTGATGACTTTGTTAGAAGTTCAATAACAACTTTGGGCTCAGCGTTAAGAAGATGTTTAGGTGTTGGATATTTTCTAATAAATATTAAAGGTGTCTTACCTGTTATATTAGCAAATGCATTTTGAAGTCCTGGATAGTTAATATAAATATTATTTGAGAAAGTTTTTTTCAAATTTGCCTTTAAATCAACAACTTTGTAATACTCACGAACTAGGAGTTTAAGGTGTAAAAACTCCTCACTAGTGAATGTTGAAGTCTTTACATTATCAAATTTACAAATTTTTGCGATGGAAAGAGAATCTAATTTATCAGTTTTTACTTTTCTTATGTTCGAATTCTTGTTAGAATTAGTTATCAGAGGATTTATTACATGTATATCAATCTGATTTTTAACAAGAAAATGAAGAAGAGTAAGATGATATATTCCCGTGGATTCGCAAAATACTTTGGGACTATCGTTAAACTCTTCTTCAATTTTTTGTAGAAAAAGAAGAAGTTTATTGAAGCCCCCAAGTGTATGGCTAATTTTAAGGTTCTTACGGAATACGTCGCCATTAGGTTTTAAAGCAGTAACTACTGAAAAATTAGCAGCAACATCAATGCCTACAACAGGCAAATGGTAATAGTTAGACATAAAATAACCCCCATTTAAAATAATAAAGAGTAACAATAATTAGTGAGTCAATTAACCTTGTAAGTGACACGAATAATTCTCTAATAATATTTATGATCAAAGAGAAATTCAACCAGCTAAATCAAAGAATCTCACAATAATGCAAGCTTTGTTACGAATATAAACTCAAGAAATGAGTCATTCAAGGAGAAGACGCATATACTCTTTATGAGATAACTATAATAGAAAAATTACAGTATGTTAAGTGGTTGAACTTATTTTTAATCACAAACAATATAAATGAATTAGGTAAGAATATTCGCAAGAAACTTAAGCAATATTTCTAACCTAATTATACAAGAGGTGAATATTATGAAATTTGAAATTATAGGCAGCGGCGGATGTGTATCACTACCAAAGCCACTTTGTGAATGTAAAATTTGTAGAGAAGCAAGACTTAAAGGTAGACCATATTCAAGGTTTGGTTGCTCTCTATTTTTGCATGATATAAATTTACTAGTAGATACGCCAGAAGATATTTGCCATGCAATAAATATGAGCACTATTAAAGAAATCGAAAATGTGCTTTTTAGTCATACTGATCCAGACCACGTTTTGGGTTTTAGAGTTTTTGAGCAGTTACGTTTAAACTGGTTTGGTATTTCAGAAGGAAAAGAGTGTGAAAATCCAATTAGTGTTTTTGCAATGGATCATGTACTAGAAGATCTTAATGAAATTAAATCAAAGCACGGTAGATATTTTGATTACTACGAGTTAGTTAGAAATTTAATAAAATGTGAATCAGTAAGTGAAAGTATAAATATTGATAATATAAAAATTTCATTTGTAAGAATTGAGAGTGCAACTGTATTTGTATTTGAAGAGGGTCATAAAAAAGTGATTTATGCGCCTTGTGATGTGAAACCATTTCCTAAAAGTGATCTATTTAATAATGCAGATATATTAATTATAGGAAATACAATAGTTGGAGAAACATTAAAAAATGGGTATATTCTTTCTGATGATAGTTTTCTAAAAAAAGATTTATTTAGTATGGATGAAATTGTTGGACTGAAGAAAAAATTTAATATTGATAAAGTTATTGTAACTCATCTTGAAGAAGACTGGGGAAAATCATTTGATGATTATAAAGAGTTAGAAAGTAAATATGAAAACATTGAGTTTGCCTTTGATGGAATGAAAATACTTGTATAAAATGACTATTTGAATCTAGATCAATTACTACTACCCTTAAAGATGTTATTTAGAATTTATTTTATAATTATTTGCACAGCATAATCAGATAAAATATTATTAATAGAAAAGAGGCAAAAATGATTGATATAAAAGTTGAAAGATTAATTGAATCAAATATTTCAGAATTACATAATTTTTTTCAAGTTACACTACTAGACACTTTTAAGAGAGAAGTTGATTCGGGATATGAAGAGGATGTAAAAGAAGAAGTTGAAACAAAAATGAAATATCTTAAAGAAGATTTAGATTCTAATGGAGAACTTTGTCATTTTATTTTAGCAAAATTAAACAATAAAATCATAGGAACAGTATGTTATCGTCCTTATGACAATTTAATTACTAAGTGTTCAAATGGAAAATATAAAGATGAAGGTGCAGTTGGAACAGTCTACATTCTTCCAGAGTATCAAAATATGGGAGTTGGAAGTAAATTAATGCATGCTATTTTAGATTATATCAAAAGTATTAATATTGAAACTTTTTGCTTGGATAGTGGTTTTAAAATAGCACAAAAATTTTGGATAAAAAAACTAGGTGAACCTCAACTTATAGTGAAAGATTTTTGGGATATTGGTTATGATCACTATATTTGGAGAGTTGAAGTAAAGAAAGTAATTAATAACTTTTAGTCTTTATGGTGTAGGAATATATGATATATGTGAAATAGATAATAAAGAAGTTGATTTTTTCTTATAAAAAGCACAAAAAAGAGGTGAATATGAGTATAAATTTATATGAATATTTTAGTGATGTGATAATTGATAGAGCATATACTTATTATATGATGGATAGAATTGTTGAACTTGAAAACAATAATAATAACTTTTTAGCTAAAGTAATAGGAAATGATATATATAAGGTAAATGTGATCCTAGATAAGTCTAATTTGATAACTGATATGACGTGTAATTGTCCTTATGCAAAAAATGGATATAATTGCAAACATATGGCTGCGGTTATTTTTAAAATTCATTATGATATAATGAACATTTTAAGTAGCAAAATTAATGAAATAAATCTTAAAGAAAATGACGAATTAAAATTAGATGAAAAAG
This sequence comes from Helicovermis profundi, assembly GCF_033097505.1. Taxonomy (NCBI): domain Bacteria; kingdom Bacillati; phylum Bacillota; class Clostridia; order Peptostreptococcales; family Caminicellaceae; genus Helicovermis; species Helicovermis profundi. Next base: position 220,904 of record NZ_AP028654.1, read on the forward strand.
AAAATATACTTAATATTTTAAATGATATTAATCAAGAAGAACTAAAAAAAATTTTACTAGAAATATTAGCTTCTAATGATGGAATTTACAAAAAATTTGAAAGTCGGTATATAAATAAATATAAAGGCGATAAATATATAAATTATAAAAGAAAAATAGATGATATTTTTGTATATCAAGAAACAGAGTTAGAAGATGATGAATATGATACTTGGAATTCATATCTTGGAGGATACAATAATAATGATTATTATGTAGAATACAGTGAAAAATTTGTTGAAAACATAAAAATAGTTTTAAATTCAATAAATGAGTTGATTGAAGAGGATATATTTTTAACGCTTAATATTATTAAATATTTGGTAAGTAAATTTTATCAAAATGATTCAGTCGGTAGTGACGTGGTATACGAAAAAATAGCACTAATATTACATACTACATTAAACAAATGCGAAAATGATAAAAAAGTAAAAGTGTTAAAGGAATTAATAGAGATAATTGATATTTGTGATAATAGTTCATTATTATTAGAATTAGTTGAAGTTTTTACGATTTCTTTTTTAGAAATTGAATATTCAAAAATTAAATTAGATTATTTAGAGAATAGAATATTAATATCAATTAATGAGTATGGAATTGAAGAAAATTTAGATTTATTTGTATGGGTTAGAGCGAAAATCAATATATATTATCAATTAAATTATAGCAATGAAATGATAATAGAAGAGTATAAAAAATATTTAGCTAATTTTAATATAGGAATGGAACTAATAAAATACTGTAAAAATCAAGAAAATTATTTAGATGCAATTACGAACCTTAAAATTTTAAGAAATAAAGCAAAAAAATTTTATAATAAAAAGATTGCTACTTTTAATTTAGTTGATCTATATGAGAAATCAAATAATATTCATAAAACAAAAGAAGAATTAAAAAGTATATTATTTACTTATGATATTGGAAATATAGAAAGCTATAAAAAATTAAAAAGTATGCATTCTAAGGAAGACTGGAAAATAGAAAGTGGAAATATTATATATATAATAAAGGGAAAAAACCATATTAAAGCATTAGATTTATACGTATATGAGAAAATGTATAAAGACTTATTTGATAGTATTACTCAAATTGATGATATCGAAATACTTATTAAATATGAAATATATCTAAAAAAATTATATCCAATAGAAATACTCAATATTTATGAGAAAAAAGTATTGAAAATGGCTACTTTTACAGATGGAAGAAATCATTATAAAAGAATGGCTAATTTAATAAGTAGAATGGGAAAATATCCAAATGGAAATGAAAAAATAAAACAATTAGTAGATACTCTTATCGGTAAATATTCAAGGCGAAGGGCAATGAAGGAGGAATTATTAAAAGTACTAAAATAAAAAATGGAGGATTAGATGTTAATACAATGTACAAAGAAATTATTAGATCAAATGAAAATAAAACCAGAAATAAAATTGCCAGTTGAAGAAAATGAATTATTTTCATGGCATGCAAATTTAATTAAATTCAATAGAAAAAACACTGTAGTTCTTGTAAATGATAAAAATAGATACATTATTGTACTATACGCTTTAAAAGCAAAAGATTTTAAAAATTTAGATAAATTAATAATAAATGCTATAAAAGAAACATTTTTAGATGAATGTATAAAAGAAGCAATAATAGACTCATTATTAGAAAGTTCAGGTAGTATTATATATACTAAAACAAAAAATAGAATTTCGATAGCTAGAATGAATCAATCTATAGGAATCGTAAATCATTTTGAAGATTTAGTTAATGAAAATAGTAAAAATCAAAGCGAAATAAATAAACAATTAGGTTATTTTATTGTTGGAAAAGGTAATGATGATTATTTACATCCTAAAGAAGAACTTATTAAAAATTTAGAAGAATTTTCTAAACAATCTATCTTTGAAACAAAAGCATTTGTGGTAAAAATAAAACTAGATTTAGACAATCATAATGTATGGAGAAAGTTAGTTATTCCATATAATACTACTTTCTCTAAATTGCATGAAATACTACAAATTGTTTTTGATTGGCAGGATTATCATTTACATGAGTTTTGGGTTTTTGGTGAAGATAAGGATAAAAATATGAATACAAAACCTAATAATTCTGCACATACTTTAGAATCTTATAAACCAATAGTAAATCTGGTTTATAATGAGGAATCACTTGATTATGGAGATGAAAATTTAACAAAACTTGACATAGGATATAAACTATCAGAGTATAACTGGGTAAAAATTAAGTATATATATGATTTTGGAGATAATTGGGTACACTTTATAGATATTGAAGAAAAATTAGAAAAATACGATAAGAATTATCCGATTTGTTTAGATGGCGAAGGATCTGCACCACCAGAAGATGTGGGTGGTAGCTATGGATACGACGAATTCCTTGAAATTACAAATGATAATAATAACCCTAAGCAAGAAGGTATGTTAGAGTGGGGCAAAAGTTTAGGATATGGAGAGTTTAACATAGAAGATATTAATAGTAAACTGAAAAGGATTAGGTAGAAGATGAAGTTAGAGAACTCTCATTTATTTAAATTGAAACAGTTTTAGAATTGTTTAAGAAATGTTTAATGGATATGAAAAATATTATGTGAACTGGATAGGAGGGGGCATTTAGAAATAGATTAATAGCTATTTCTAAATGCCCTTATGTTTATTATGTTCTTTAAATTGAATAAAAAATATTGCTATATTAATTGGCGAAAATTGTTATAGCAGGATTAAAGGTATCAATCAATTTAGAATTTCCTATGCATATTCAAGTGCAACTATTATTGCTTCTCATTCAAATGCAAGAAATATTAATAATATAAGAAGAAATTTAACTGATAAACAGATCATTGCAATATACAAGAGAAATGGAATTATTGGAATCAATGCAAATAAATCCATTATTATGAAAGATAAAACTAAACAAACAGTCAATACATTATGCGATCATATTGATTATATAGTAAGTAAAAGTTCAGATAAAAATGTAGGATTTGGGTTTGATTTATGTAATAAATTTTATGATAACTTAGATAATATAGATTTACTAAAAGACCATAGTGAAGCTTACTTAATAGTAGTGGAGCTAATTAATAGAGGCTACTCTGATGCAAGTATTAAAAGAATTGTTGGACTTAATTTTTATGAATTGCTTTTGGAAAATTTAAAGTAGAAACTATACCTTAGCGTCAGAAAGGGATGTGATGCTAGATATATTACAAGTTATATTAAATTAAATAGAAAAAATTAAGCTATATAAAAATGTAAATTTAAAAAATAGTATTTTAGTTTTAAAAACCAGCTCAAAATCAATAATAGGAGAAACGCTTCCAATAATGATTTAGAGCTGTTTTTAATCAACAGCAAGAATCTTTTTTAATAAATTTTGATAGAAATTTGTTTCTTTTTATAAATCCACTAATAATAGCACTCGCACATCCTACACCTTGGTCTACTTCAATGGCATTACTAGGACAATTCATCATACATGCTCCACATTCAATACAAGAATCTATTTTATCAAGAACAGCTTTATTATTTTTTATTATAAATACTCTATGTGGACAGACTTCATAACATTTTTTACAACCAATACATTTATTTGCATCATATTTTAAGCTTACAACATTATCTAAGTATTTCATTAAAACACCTCCAATAATAAAGCGATAACTATGACAAATATGCTAAGTATTCCCAAAATGCTTAAAATTGGTACAGCCTCATTCATTTCTTTTTTTACACCTGAAAGAGATGTAAAGGTAGATGAACCAGTAAAATTAAGACCTATATAGGATATTAAGACAACTGAAATTATGCTATTACCTATAGAAAAAAGGCTACAGCTATTATAAGAAACTAAAAATATAATATTAAATAAAACACCTAATATAAAAGCTCTTTTATAAAACATTCTAAAGGGAAGGTATGGTAATAATGCTGGAAATAGAATTGTTGCAGTTATAAGAGTTAAAAAATAATGATTAATTAATTTTAGCGACCTACTTAAATTAAAACTAGGTATTATAAAAGTTAATATTAATAAGCTTATCATAGCGATTAAAAAATATTTCATACCAATAACTAGTTCTAAAGTAGAAACTTTTAATCTATCAAAAAGATTAAATGTAACTTTCCTTATGTTTTCATCAGTTTTATATCCATTATTGATGTAATTTTTTAAGTCTTTAATATGAATAGGACCATATTTAATAGTAAAACCTGTAATTTCTTTTACAAGATGACTTTGTATACCTGGTGCACCTAGTTGAGGAACAATAATATTTTTGTGGTTAATATGCCTTTCAACATTAAACTTTTCAAGTGAATATATTAGCTCTGCTGAACCAAAAGAACCTTTACCGGCAGCACACCATACATTTACTCCATCAGTATCTAGTAGTAAAAGCCATATATTTATGCCTTCTAGAGAATTCCTTACAATATCAAAAGTTAATTTATAATTGCAAGTAACAATTAAATTATCATTTTCACTAGGACTACCGATGGCGTATAAGCCTGGTTTCACCTTATGGTCTTCTCTGTGAAAACCAAGTCTAACACCAATATTCCCTATTTTATCTTTTGCACTTAAATATGTATCAATGATTTTTATATCATCAATAACACCTTTATAAAGATGTTTTATATTTACATCGCTGATATCTTGATGTTTTAAATTTTCTACAGCTTTTTTAATAGTTTTTACATCATACCTTGATGCTATATCATTAACATCTCAACAGGGTGCTTTTTTTACCATATCAAATTCCATTGTAGTCCTCCATTTGTTTACATATTTTAAGATAAAAAATTCATTCTAAAAACATTTACTTTGTTTGGTTTCTAATTGATTATGTTTTATAAGCTTCGGTGGGAGTAAAAACTCCCTCTGAAGCTAAGAAATTTATTTATTATTAGGAGTTTAAGTATCTCAAATACATTGTAATATATAAAGCGCTATATAGATATCAAATTTTGCTTTTTATTAACTTTCGATTTGGATTATGCAGATAAATCGATGGTATATAAAAAGAATGTTATATGAAGATGCAGATAGATTAGTAGCATATAAAAAGAAGATACTAAAACAATGAATAGGGATTTAAAATTTACACTTCAATGATGTTGATGAATTAAAGTTAATAAAAATAAATTATTTTTAATTATAGAAAAATTAGAACAAAATAAATATTGAATTTATTAAAACCGGACACTATTTCCAAATTATTACAAATTGCAATATATTATTCAAAGGGGTATAATTAAATTGTTGTATTTAGGTATTTAATGACAAAATAGTGGAATTGAATTCTGAAAATAATGGTATAAAATTTTTATAGAGGTCTGAGTAAAGGAGAAAATAATTGAAGCATTTAACCGTAACGGCTGCAATATTAGTAAATAACAATGAAATATTATGTATGCAAAGATCATTTAATAAATATGATTATATTTCATATAAATTTGAATTTCCTGGTGGAAAAGTAGAAAAAAATGAAACTTTCGAAAATTCTTTATCAAGAGAATTAAAAGAAGAAATGAATTTAGATATTGATGTAAAAAAGGATCAATTTTATGAGACTATTAATCATAAGTATCCTGATTTTTCAATTACAATGCATTCTTATATGATTTATATAGATAAGAGAGAATTTGAATTAAAAGAGCATAAATCTTTTGTTTGGTTAAAAAAAGAAGAGTTATTAACACTTGATTGGGCAGAGGCTGATATACCAATTGTAAATATGTTAATAAGAGGAGAGAAACAATGGCAATAAGAGATGAAATTAGTAGAAGTCTCACTACGGGATTTATTGATAATGGTGAAGTTTCTCTAGAGAAATATAGACCAAAACTATTAGTTAATAATCATATAAAAGGTCAGAAAGTATTAACAAGCATAATTAGGGAACTTAATTTATGTGATGAGTTCTTTTTTTCTGTAGCTTTTATTACATATAGTGGATTACTAGTTCTACTAAATACTTTAAAAGAACTTGAATCAAAAAATATAAAAGGTAAAATAATTGCATCTCAATACTTGAATTTTACAGAACCTAAAGCATTAAAAAAATTACTATCATTTAAAAATATTGAACTTCGAATGGTAGTAGATGAGGCCTTACATGCTAAGGGATACATATTTAGAAAAAACGATCATTATGATTTGATTATAGGAAGTAGTAATTTAACACAAAGTGCATTAAGTACAAATAAAGAATGGAATATAAAAATATCATCAATGGATAAAGGTTCTTTAATAATGGAAACTGTTTCTGAATTTAATAAGACTTTTGAAAATGGAGTTAAAGTTGATGATTTATGGATTGAAGAATACAGTAAAATATATAAGTTTACTAAGGCAAGGAAAACATCAGATGAAAAATCTTTACTAAATGTTAGTGAGGAAAATCCTGCCTATAATATAAATAAAAATCTAATTCCTAAAATAAGTCCTAATGCAATGCAAGTTGAGGCACTTAAAGGTATAGAGAAAATCAGAGAACTTGGAGAAAAAAAAGCACTTCTTATCTCTGCAACTGGTACTGGTAAAACATATCTTGCTTGTTTTGATGTAGCAAAAGTGAATCCTAAAAGATTACTTTTTTTAGCTCATAGAGAGCAGATATTAAATCAATCTATTGAAAGTTTTAAGAGAGTTTTAGGAAATAATATAAGCGTAGGTAAGGTAGGTGGTGGAAAAAAAGAATTAGATAAAAGATTTATTTTTTCTACTATACAAACTATGTCTAAGAAATATTTACTTAAAGATTTAAAAGAAGATTATTTTGATTATATTGTAGTTGATGAATCCCATAGAGCAGGAGCTAAAAGCTATCAAAGGATACTAAGTCGTTTTGATGCTGAGTTTTTATTAGGTATGACAGCTACTCCAGAAAGAACAGATGACTATAATATTTGTAAAGATTTTAATTACAATATAGCCTATGAAATTAGATTAGAAGAAGCTATGAGAGAAAATATGCTTTCTCCATTTCATTATTTTGGAATTACAGAGTTATTTATAGATGGAAATGAAATAAGAGATCAAAGTGAATTTAAATACTTAATTAATGAAGATAGAGTTAATAATATAGTTGAAAAAATAGAATTCTATGGTTTTCAAGGTGACTATGTAAAAGGATTAATATTTTGTAGTAGAAATGATGAGGCGCAAGAATTATCAAATATGTTTAATAGAAGAGGATACAAAACAACCTCTCTTAGTGGATCTAATACTCAGGAAAAAAGATTGAGTGCTATAGCGTGTTTAGAAGATGAAAACGACGAGAATCACTTAGACTATATATTTACGGTTGATATTTTTAATGAAGGTGTAGATATTCCCAAAATTAATCAAGTTGTTATGCTTAGACCAACGAGTTCAGCCATTATATTTGTTCAGCAACTAGGTAGAGGACTAAGAAAAGCACATAATAAAGATTATGTAGTAGTATTAGATTTTATTGGTAATTATAAAAATAATTTTATGATTCCAATTGCCTTGTCAGATGATAGAAGTTTTAATAAAGATACAATAAGAAGATTTGTGGCAGAAGGAAATCGTATTATTCCAGGAGCTAGCACTGTAAATTTTGATGCAATATCTAAAAAGAAAATTTATGATTCTATTGATAAAACAAATTTTTCAAGTGTAAATTTCATAAAAGAAAGCTATAAAAATTTAAAATATAGGCTTGGAAGAATACCTTCACTAATGGATTTTGAAGAGCATGATTCATTAGATGTTGCTAGAATATTTGAAAACAAATCATTAGGTTCTTATTATAAGTTTTTAAGCAAATATGAAGCAGAGTATTTAATTAAGCTAAATGATTTGCAAATAAAATATATAGAATTTATCTCAGTTAAATTAGCGGTAGGTAAAAGGCCACATGAACTTATTGTTATAAATGAAATATTAAACAATGAAAAAGATATTTTAAATAGTTTAAAACATAAATTAATTGAAGAATATAAAATAGATGTAAAAGAAAAAACCATAGTAAATGTAAGAAACGTCTTAACAAATGAATTTGCTACTGGAAGCTCAAGAAAAACATATGAAAAATGTATGATTTTAGAAAATAACAAAGAAACTTATATTGCCTCAAAAGAATTTTTAAAGCAATTAGAAGATACAAACTTTAAAAATATTGTTAAAGAATTAGTTGATTTTGGACTATATAGAAATAAGAAATATTACGGCAAGCCTTATAAGTCAACTAGTTTACAATTATATAATAAGTATTCATATGAAGATGTATGTAGACTACTTGAGTGGGAGAAAAATGTAGTTTCTTTAAATATAGGTGGATATAAATACGATGAAAAATCTAAAACTTATCCTGTATTTATAAACTATCATAAAGAAAATACTATAAATGATTCTATAAAATACGAAGATAGATTTGAAACAAGTTCAAGATTAGTTGCAATTTCTAAGTCAAAACGAACACCAGAATCTAACGATGTTAAAACTGCATATAATGCTGAAAAGCTAGGCGTTTCAATGGAATTATTTGTACGTAAGAATAAAGAGGATAAGGGTTCAAAAGAATTTTATTATCTAGGTAGAATGAATACTGCTGGAGAACCTAAACCAATTAAAATGAATGGTAGTGGGTTAAATGCTGTGGAGATTGTGTATGGTTTAGAGACTGGGGTTAGGGAAGATATTTTTGAGTATATTTGTGAGGGGTAGGATACAATTAATTTGTAAAAAAATATATATTAGATATGAAAGGAAAATATAAATGGATAAATTGGCGGAAATCACAAAAAAAATAATAGATTTTAGGAATAAAAGGAATTGGAAAAAATTCCATACAACTGAAAATTTATCAAAATCTATATCAATAGAAGCAGGAGAATTATTAGAGCATTTTCAGTGGGGAGATGATTACAATAATGAAGAAATTTCAGAGGAACTTGCTGATATTTTGATTTACTCAATACTCATGGCAGAATCAATTGATGTAAATATTTTTGATATAATTGAAAAAAAATTAATTAAAAATGAAAAGAGATTTCCTGTAGATAGGGTATATGGAACTAGTGGTAAAAATACTAAGGTGATAGAATAAATGATAAAATTTTTTAAATCTGAATTAAATAAATCGTCACTAAATAGTATTAAGGAATATGAATATGGTGTTAATTGGCCAGTCGTGTATATATTACAAGGGAAAAAAGAAGCGTATGTGGGCGAATCAACAAATGTATTAAGAAGAACCAAAAATCATTTGGATAATGAGGATAGAAAAAATTTAAATCTTATTCATATTATATCTGATAATGAATTTAATAAATCTGCAGCATTAGATATTGAATCAAAATTAATTGAATATATTTCTGCAGATGGCAAATATAAACTTCAAAATAATAATAGAGGATTAAGAGAACATAACTATTATCAAAAAAGCAAATATGAAGATAAATTTAAAGTTATATGGGATGAATTAATTTCTATGAAATTTGCCAATAATAAAATTATTGATATTGAAAATAGTGATTTATTTAAATTGTCACCATTTAAAGTTTTAACAGAAGATCAAGTAGATATTGTTGATTCTATAGAAAACTCTATTAAGAATAATTATACTTCAAATCATATTGTACAGGGAGAACCAGGTTCAGGAAAAACTATTTTAGCGGTTTATTTAGCAAAATATCTACTTTCAAATGGTGATAATAGCATTGAAAAAATTGGTTTAGTTGTACCTATGGTATCGTTGAGAGGTACTGTTAAAAGAGTTTTTAAAAAAATTAAAGGTCTAAATACATCAATGGTTATAGGACCTTATGATGTAGCAAAAACAACAGATAAATATGATTTGCTGATAGTAGATGAAGCTCATAGGTTGACACAGCGAAAAAAATTAAGTAATTATAGAGCGTTTGATTTAGTTAACGAAAAACTAGGCTTTGATAAAAATATAGGTTCACAACTTGATTGGATACTCAAAATGTCTAAACATGTAGTTCTTTTTTATGATAGAAATCAATCAGTAAAGCCTTCAGATATTAATATTGATAAATTCAGTAATATGAATGCTAATAGGTATTATTTAAAATCTCAGTTTAGAGTTAAAGCTGGTATAGAGTATACAAAGTATATTGAGAGTATATTAAAAAATACTGTAAAAAATAAAATTGAATTTATAAATTACGATTTACGATTATTTTATGATGTTAATGAGATGATAGAATTAATTAAATCAAAGAATTCTGAAGTTGGTTTATGTAGAAATATTGCTGGATATGCATGGAAGTGGGTTTCAAAAAAAGATAAAACTAAATATGATATTTTTATTGAAAATTATAAATATCGATGGAATAGTACTAATTTAGATTGGATAAACACTGAGAATGCGATTGATGAAATTGGTTGTATTCACACAGTTCAAGGTTATGATTTAAATTATGCTGGTGTAATTATTGGTCCTGAATTAGCAATGGTTAATGGAGAAATAAACTATATTGAAAAGAATTTTAGAGATTTAAATACAAAAACTTCTACATTAACTGTTTCAGAAATGAAAAACTATATAATTAATATCTATAAAACGTTAATGACTAGAGGGATAAGTGGTACTTATATTTATGTTTGTGATAATAATCTAAGAGAATATTTTAGTAAATATATAAACAAATATTCTATAAATATCAATGATAGTAATATATTGAATATCGAAATTTTGAATAAATATAATTTTGTTGTAAAAGAAATTTTGTTTCCAAATAATAAATATATTTCTTTTGTTGCTGAATCAAAAGAAGCATATTTACATAATCATTATAATCAAATAGTAAAATTGATTGCTGAAAAATTGATTAAACTATTTAATAATTTTGATTTGAAAGAAATAAATAATAATAAAATAGTAGATGTTAAAAATCAAGTTGAGATTATTCTAAAAAGTAAAAATATTAAATATAAATCGGATGCACCTTACAGATTGATAAATGAGTATATTTTAATAATTAATTGATTTAATATTTTATAAAATGAAATTAAAAGAGTCATCCTTCAATAATCAAATAAAATTATTGAATAATGACTCTTTTTTATTTTTATAAAAAAAAACTCTAATCCTCACCCTTCAATACCCCATCCTACTAGGAATAACCCCTCTAACTCCACCTTTTGGATTTTCTAAATCACCCTTATACCTTGGAATTAGATGTATATGTAAATGCATAATACTTTGACCAGCTACTATTCCATCGTTTATTCCAATATTATAGGCATCGGGTTTAAAAGCCTTGTCTAGTAAAAGTTTCATTTCATCTAGCAATTCAAATAGATCATCTTTTTCTTCTTTTTGTAATTCAAAGAATGAAGATATATGTCGCTTAGGTATTATTAAAATATGACCTTTATTTACTGGAAATTTATCATATATTGCATATGATAAATTTGTTTCTTTAATTTTATTTAAATTAGAACAAAATATACAATTCATAGCTAAACTCCTTAGTATAACTTGATTTAAAATAGTTTGTGTTCATTTATTGTAAAAGTTTTAATATAGCTTCTTCTTTTTTTAGAAGATTATCTTTAAGAAATTTAAGTCTTCTATATTCGATAACATCCTTAAATTGATTAATAAATTCTTCGTTCTTAATAAATTCTGCTAGTTTTTTATTGAGAATAAATTCATTATCTACTAAAGTAAAGAATTTGCTTTCTGTTTTACTTAAAAATTTTATTGGATTTCTATATGCTAATTTAATGTAATCGTAATTAGTCCAATTTTTATAATTTCTAGTACTACTATCTTTTATCATATCTAGTCTATGTTGACCAATAGAATAAAAATGTTTGAAATTCTTTGATATATCGTTATCTGTTATTGTCATTTGTATGTTTCCATCATTATAAAAAGAAAGAAGTATAGGTAACTTATATAATTTATTCATTGATGTTAATTCTAACATATTAATAAATTTATGAGAAAATGTATTATATATGGTTGATTCTTTATTTTTTTCAAGACGGTTGATTGACTCTATATAGTCTCTAAATAAATTGTTTTTACTTTTCTTTCTCATTGTTTGGTATAAGTCTTCATTAAAATAAGTAAATAGTTCTACTCTTGTAGGAACTTTGCCTAAGTCTTCTTTAATTCTAAAATATTCTTCATCAATTTTTTCTTGTATCGTTCTAGAATCGTTATTATATTTTTCAAATAAATCTATAATTTGCATATCAAAATTTATTTTACATCCATCTGGAAGAAAATCATTATTTAGAAGTTTGTTTATATTAATTTTACTATTACTTAGTATTTTGTGTTTTCCAGAAAGTAATATAGGAGCGAGGTTAATTTTTTTATAGTTGCCTATAAAATCTAGTACAGTTAGGAACTTTTTATTTTTTTCTAGTCGTAGCCCTCTTCCTAGTTGTTGCAAAAATACTATTGAAGATTCTGTTGGTCTAAGCATGAGTACTGTGTCAAGAGACCTTATATCAATACCCTCGTTAAATATATCTACTGCAAATATTATTTTTATATTTCCTTCTTTTAAATCTGTTAATGCTTTATCCCGATTATTTGATTTACTATGAACTGCAATGGAAGGTATATTCATTTTATTAAAAAATTTTGCCATATTTTCTGCATGATTAATATTAACACAAAATCCAAGTGCTTGTTTTGAATGATGTCTTTTGTAATGTTTTAGTATTAAATTATATCTCTCTTTATTAATAAGTGATTTTTCTAATTCTTTTTCTATATATTTTCCATTTATAAATGAAATATTATTATAATTTATAGTTTCATCATATATTCCATAGTAATGGAAGTTTGATAGCCATCCTTTATTAATTGCTGAAAATAAATCTACTTCATATGCAACATTATAATCACAATATGCATAGATATCTTTATTATCCATTCTATCGGGTGTTGCTGTTAAGCCAAGTAAAAATTTTGGATTAAAATAATTAAGTAATTTTTGATAAGAATTAGCAGCGCTGTGATGGAATTCATCTATTACTATATAGTCAAAGTAATCACTAGAAAAATCTAATAGGTTTTTATTTAATGTTTGTATTGAAGCTATTATTATATTTGAATTAGTATTTTTTTCTATAGCATTATAGTAACTTATACTTTGATTAGGTCTTATTTTAGCAAATGTATTATAAGCTTGTTTAAGAATTTCATTTCTATGGGCAATAAATAAAACTCTTTTAAAATTTTTCGAGTCAAATGCTGCTAAAAAAGTTTTTCCAACACCGGTAGCTGCAACTACGAGTGCTTTATTATTTCCTTCATTTCGTGTTCTATTAAGTTCATAGAGTGCTTCAATTTGGATATCTTTGGGTGATGCAATAGGGGTTATATTATACTCTAAATTTGATTCTGCAATTTTATATTGACTATCATAGGAACCTTCTTTAGCTAAATGACCTATCGTCTTATTATTTAGTGAATAAGTGTGAATTTTTGGAGTTTTTCTTAACATAGAATAACTTTTTAAAATTTCATCTGTTACATAATAGCTTTCACTATTAAATATTTTTTCAAATTCATTTTCATAACCAGTATATGATTTTATATCATTACTTTTTTTTATTCTATAGTTCCATTCAACACCAATCATTAAAGCTGTCTTTGATAAATTTGATGAACCAATATATAAATAATCTTCATTTTCGGTATTAAAAAAATATGCTTTAGGATGAAAACTTCTTTTTTCATCTGAATAGAATTTAATTTCGCCATGACCATTTAAGAGGGTTTTTAATTTATAAATAGCTGTAGGATCAGTAATACCTAAGTACGTTCCTGTAATAAGTCTAAATGGAATTTTATTATCTCTAATATATTCAAATTCATTTTTTAAAGCATCTATTCCAGACGTTTTTATAAATGCTACAATTACATCAATTTTCTTTGATTTATATATCATTTCTTTGATATAATTTATTAGTAGATGATCTGAATTTGTGCAGTAGTTAATATTAGTATCTAAATTTGTTTTATACATAATAGCACCTCAATAATAATATTTCGACGGTAATATTATTTTACCTTTATTATATATCAAGTACCATTAATCAATCATAAGGAGACTAAAATGAAAACTTACAATAAACTCGTAAGAGATAAAATTCCACAAATAATAGAAGAATCGGGTAAAGAGTGTTCTATAAAGTATGCTGATAAAGATGAAACTCTAAAATATTTAATTAGTAAATTTGATGAGGAAATTAAAGAGTTTAAAGAAGAATATAGTGTAGAAGAATTAGCTGATATTTTAGAAATTATATATGGTATTACTAATAATATGGGTATTGATTTTAGTGAACTTGAAATGATTCGAAAGAAAAAATATGAGGAACGTGGTGGTTTTAATGAGGGAATTATTTTAGAAAAAGTTTGGTAATGATGATAACTCTTATTAAGTAATCTATTTACGGAGGTAAAAAAATTGGGTAAAGCAATTGGAGTAATGGAATTTAGGAGTATAGGTAAAGGGATTGAATCGTTAGATGCAATGTTAAAATGTGCTAGTGTATCAGTTATTTTAAGTAGGATTATTTGCATTGGTAAGTATTTTGTTATTATAACTGGTGATGTGGCAGCAGTTGAAAATGCTATTAATACTGGAAATATTATAGGTACAAACGAAGTAAAGGGAAGTTTAATTATACCAAGTGTTGCTGAAGGTGTATTAGAAAAAATAAATGTAAAAATCGATAAATCGGATATTAAAGCTCTGGGAATAGTTGAAACTAAGAGTTTGGCTTATGGTATACTTGCAGCAAATAGTGTAAAAAAATCATCAAATGTAGAATTATTAAAAGTTTCAATTATGCTTGGATTGGGTGGGAAATGCCTTGTTTTATTTACAGGAGATGTTGCTTCGGTAGAAAGTGCACTTGAATATACTAAAAATAAGATTAATGATAATCCTAAAATTGTTTCTGCTATATCAATACCTTCACCATCTAAGGAATTGATTGACGCCTTATAGTTATTAATTTAAACAATAATCATCATAAAAATCGGAGAAATCATGGAAATAAATAAATATCTGTACCAAGTATAAATAGTAGAAACAACTAAAAAACCAATTTCAAAACTTAATTATTGTAGTGTGTTGGTTGATTATAAAAAAGTTGTTTCATGAAAGTGTACTTGATACAAAAATGAACAAATAATGTTACATTCTACCTAAAAAACTACAATTTTTATACTCAATACTCAATACCACATTCTACTAGGAGTAAACCCTCTAACTTCGCCTTTTAGATTTTCCAAATCACCCTTATATCTTGGAATTAGATGGATATGTAGATATACGTCTTTTATAGTGTTTAAGTATTAAATTAATCTTTCTTTTAAAAAATCTAGAAGATATAAAAAAATATGTAGAAAAAGTTATCCGTTAATGTAAGAAGGCTGTTAAATGAAGAAAACTAGGACAATTTACATATAACAAATTTATAGAATAATTTAGTTTAAATCTAAATTCAAAACATTGACAATAAGATAACAATGTGTTATACATAGAATAGCAAGGCATAGTAATTCTATGTATAGGAGGTTATTTTGAATAGAGAACTTTTAAAAGGTACTACAGAAGTAATGATATTAAAGATGATTGAAACGGAACCTATGTACGGTTATGGAATGATAAAAAATTTTGAAATTATGTCAAAGGGAACTTTTAAATTTAAAGAGGGGACTTTGTATCCAATTTTACATTCTCTTGAGAAAAAAAAGTACATAGAATCATTTTGGAATGTAGTTGAAGGTAGAAAAAGAAAATATTATCGTATCACAACTTTAGGAACTAGACAATTAGAAGAAAAAGAAAATGAGTGGCTTGTATTTAGCAAAGCTCTTAATGAAATCTTGGGGTGTTGATATGAAAAGAGAGCTGCTTAAAAATAAGAAAATTATTGCATTTATTGAAAGTGTTGAAAAAATGCTTTATATAGAAGAAAATTCAAGTGATATAAAGAGTGAACTGCTTGATCATATTGAATGTTTAGTTAGTGATTATATGGATTCAGGATTTGATCTTGATACGTCAATTTCTAAAAGTCTATATGATATGGGTGATCCAAAAGAAATAGGATATTCTTTTGCTGATTTTGATTATATGAAGAAAAGAAAATACATACGTTTAGCATTAAAATATAGTAGTATTTTACTAATAGTACTTTTACTAATATTTGATTACACTGAAAAAATAAGAAATGGTTCTGATAATATATTATTAATTATAAATATAATAAATATATTTTTTGCCTATTCATCGAAAAATTTTATTTATCATAAAGTAAAAATGTTGGATTTAAATACTTCGCCAAATTTAATTCTCTGGTCATCTAAAAAAAGGTTTCCTTGGGAGTATTTTATATTAGGAATGTTTTTTGCTCCAATAATTTTAATGTTTATAGGACTTTACTTTATGGATGAAGGAATTAACTTAGTATCTATATTAAATATGTGGCCACTGGCAATCATATTTTACAGCACATGGGCATTTTTTTATAGTGAAAAATTTCGAATACCAAAATATATAGTAAGTGAAAATGGTCTTATAGTTAAAGGGGTATTAATATCGTGGATATATATTAAATCATATAGTTGGAGCAGTGATTATATGTCAAAAGATAATAAAGATTATAGTTTAGATTTAAAATTATTTAATAATAAAGATAATAAAAAAGTGTCGATTTATTACCTTAACAAACGTTTGTATGTCAATAGAAAGCAGAAAAACTATATGGATCAAATATTAAGAGAAAGGATTTAAATTTATGAAATATAGTGATATTAAAATAAAAGAAAAAAGAATGATAGATTGGGTAAAAAAACTAATCATTATTTTAGGAATAGTTTTAACCTTACTTTGGAGTTTGGATAGTTTTTTTAAAGCTTTAATTATGGCTATGATAAATATTAGTATTCTATTAATTTTTAACTCTACAATGAAAAAGAATAAAAAAAAGCTAGTGAAAAATCATCAAAGTGATGATGATGAAGTTTTAGAAATAATTGATCATGATTTTTTTT
The DNA here is from genome assembly GCF_033097505.1 of Helicovermis profundi. Taxonomy (NCBI): domain Bacteria; kingdom Bacillati; phylum Bacillota; class Clostridia; order Peptostreptococcales; family Caminicellaceae; genus Helicovermis; species Helicovermis profundi. Next base: position 237,993 of record NZ_AP028654.1, read on the forward strand.
ATGATATGAGTATTTTGCCTATTAGTTATATTTTTTTTATTAGTATTTCTTATATAATAATTATTGTTTCTGTATTTGGAAATTCGCAATTCATATTTATAACATATATTATAATTTCTATATTTTTTATTATTTTATATAAAAAGAAAAGTTGTTTTACATATGTTAATGAATATTTTACAAATAGTGGAGTTGTAGTTCGTGGCGTTTTACATCCGTTTGACAAAATAAAGAAATTTAATTTTATAAAATTTAGAAAAGGTGGTTACTTATTTGAAGCAAATGATGGTGAAAATTATATAAAATTTAGAATTAATGAAAATCAAAAAGAAGAACTTTCTAATCTTCTAAGTAAAGAAGCCTAAAATAGAGTTAAGTTACTACTTAACTCGTAATTTAAACAATAACAAATCATTAAAAAATCGGAGCAATTATGAAATCAAATAAATCAGAAAAACCACATCAAAATAAAAAAAATGCATTAGATTTAAATGAAAATCTAAATGAAAATCTAAATCTAAATCTAAATGAAAATCTAAATCTAAATGAAAATCTAAATCTAAATCTAAATCTAAATCTAAATCTAAATCTAAATCTAAATCTAAATCTAAATCTAAATCTAAATCTAAATCTAAATCTAAATCTAAATGCAAATGCAAATGCAAATTCAATATATATGTATAATGTAAATTATTCAGAGTATGAAGAAGACCTTTGCAATATAGAAGTAAGGTCATTATTTAATATGGAATTAAAAGATAAAATATTTTATTCTAAAGTAAAAATTGATCCTTCTATAAGTCCCTTTATAAAAAATAGATTTAAGATTATTTATAAGACATTAAATTTTGAAGATTTACTTATTTTTGTAGAGAATGATAAAACTTTGAAAGAAGATTTTATTGTTAAGTATTTAAAATTACTTAGTGGTGATCCATACGCTGCTAATAGAAATTCATTTTGTAAAAAAGTAGCTAGTAAGTTTAGAATGGATCCTAATTATAGGTCTCCTAAAATTATGTATGCAATAACATTTTATAAAGGGTTTTGGTATTTTGGTGAACTTACTAAAAATAATTACAAGTGGCGTAATCATAACAATAGGCCTTATACTTATTCTAATTCTTTAAAGATAAATATGGCAAAAGTACTAATCAATATTGCAGGTAAAGGTGATTTATCAAAGACGATTGTTGATCCACTTTGCGGTGCAGGTACGGTTTTACTTGAAGGGTGTTTTGCAGGATATGATATTAGTGGATATGATATTGGTGAAAAAATATCAAATAGTGCTAAAGAAAATGTTAAGTTTTTTTCCTATAAGGCCAAAGTAACTAATAAAGCCATTCAGGATGTAAATGCTCACTACGATGTATCGATTGTAGATTTGCCTTATGGTTTGCGTAGTCAAATTACACCTGAAGGACAAAGGGTGATAATAGAAAATGCTAAAAGAATATCAGATAGAATTATTGTAGTATCGTCAAAAGATATTTCACTTATGATAGAAAATGAAAATCTTAAAATAGTTGATAAATGTAAGTTTATAAAAAGTGTAAAGAGAGATTTTGCAAGATATGTTTGGGTCTGTGAGCATGATGCTTAGTTAAATAGAAATAGATCATATCAAAAAAAACGCTTATTTTAATAGTAATTAGTCAATCAAAAAAACTGTCTACTATTATGATAAGCGTTTTAAATATGTGTGCATTATTTTATTTTTTTAAAAATTAGTGGTTTATTAATTTTTGTTGGTTTCGCACTATTAATAACGGTATTCTCTAAAATATTGATGTAATTTCCAATTAAATTTAAATCACATGATATAGGTTTTTCGCTGAAATTAATAAGTGCAAGGAGTTGGTCACGGTCATATCTTATAACTAACAAGTCTTCATTTATTACTTCATATTTTACCTTATCTGTCTTAAAAATTTCATCTTTAGTAAGTGTGTTTAATGTATTTATTAAGTTTACATACTCTGGCATAGTGCCATCAAAATTCACTGGATCTTTTTCAAATAAACTTGGTGTAAAGGTATCTTTTGTTTCTTGGCCAGCATATACTAGAGTAGCTCCTTTTAAAAGATATGAAAGTATAGTAAAATTGATTTTTTCATCCATAGTTTTAACAAGTGAGCTCATTCTCTTTTGATCATGATTTTCAATGAACCTTAATTTCACATAATTTTTAGGATATATTTTATCTTGATTTTTAACTGAATCTATATACTTTGTAAGTGATATTTTACCACCAATAAAATCCATATATTCAGGATGAATATCGTAGTCGTAAAGTATATCGAATGCTTGGTAGAGCTCGCTGTCGCTATATGCCTTATAGCCTAGGACACTTAATTCTTTTATAAAAGATTTGTGTACAGATTCAGCTAGCCATATAGTATTTGGATTAATTTTTGCAATTTTTTCTCTTGCTTCTTTCCAAAATTCAACAGGAACTAGAGAAGCTACGTCACATCTAAATCCATCTACTCCAAGGTCTGAGTACTCTTTTAAATAATCTATTAATAGTTTCCATAAATCTCTGTTTGAATAGTCCAAATCAATTACATCTGTCCAATCATCGGCTTTACAAATAGGTTCTCCTTTATTATTTTTAATAAAATATTTTGGATGAGTTTTGTAAAGAAGCGAATCATATGATGTGTGATTATATACAACATCGATTATAACTTTTAAATTTTCTTTATGAGATGCATCTATAAAATCTTTAAAAGATTCTTTTGTTCCGTAGTTTGGATTGATTTCTCCGTAGTCTTTTATAGAATAAGGGCAGCCAAGGGTTCCTTTTTTATTTACTGTGCCTATAGGATGGACTGGCAATAACCAAATTGCATCAAAGTTCATTGATTTAATTCTTTTAAGATCGTTTTTTAGACCATCAAAAGTATTGATTTTACCGTGATTTCTTAAATAAATAGAGTATATTGAAAGATTTCTTAAATCTTTACTTGTATTTTTTGCCATAAAGCACCTCTTTTATTTGTTATTTGTTATTTGCTATTCATTTATTTATTTACTTGTTCTATCAATTAATTTTGTCTCAACAATTATATGGTTATTAATCATTTCTTGGTTATTTAGTTTTGCTATAAGTAATTTCGCTACAGAATATCCAAGACCCTCTGAATCTATGTCGATTGACGTTATGGAGTGTGACTGAAATTCGTAGGTAGGTACATTGTTAAACCCTGTGATTTCAACTTCCTTAATATTTTCTTCTTTAAGAAATTTGTTTGCTCCAAATGCAAGTAAATCATCAGTTGTTACTATAGCTGTAGGTGAAAAGTTTTTAAATATTTTCTTGCAGGCTCTGTAACCTGAATTAACATCAAAGCCACTTTCATGAATTATTTTATCATCATTTACTATATAGCCTTTTGCTGAAAGAGCCATTTTATAGCCTTTAAGTCTGTCTTTTGAGAACATAAATTCACTTGGACCACCTATAAATGCTATATCTTTATGACCTTGTGCAATTAAGTGGTTCACTAATTCATACATTGCTTTAAAATTGTCATTATCTACCCAAAGAATGCTATCAGTATTTTCAGGTCTTCCAATTACGGCAAATGGAAAATCTTCTTTCTTCAAATGTTTAATAATAGGGTCGTTTTCAAGTGCGGTTAGTAAGATTATACCATCTACCAAATTACTATAAATATATTCTTGAATATACTCTTTTTCTTCTTTTTCGTTCTTTGAATATGTGTACATAATATGATAACCGTGTTTTTGGGCATATATACTTATTCCTCTTAGAACATCAATAAAAAAAGGGTTTTTAAATAAATTTTCATTCGAATTGGGAATAATTAACCCTAAAATATTGGTTTTATTGCTTACCAAACTCCTTGCGATAACATTAGGTCTATAGTGGAGTTCTTTTAAAGTTTTATGAACTTTTTCCTTAGTTTTATCTGAAATTCTTGGATTATTAGCAATCACCCTCGACACTGTAGAGGGTGATACATTTGCTTTTTTTGCGACGTCTTTAATTGTAACTTTCATAAAATCACTTCCTAGATAAAAAATATTATCCTTTTACTCCGCCAAGAGTAAGTCCGCCAACAAGGTATTTGGATAAGCTTACAAACAATATTACTACTGGTATAGTGGTAATAATGGCAGCAGCCGAGTATACACCCCACTCTGCAGTAAAATCCATTTGAAGTTGAACTAATCCTACTGGTAAAGTTATTAAATCGGGTTTTCTTAGTATAATTTGCGCTACGATATATTCTGACCAAGCACTCATAAATGCAAATAATGCTGATATTGCAAGTGCAGGAGTCGCTAAAGGTAATATAACTTTATAAAATGCTGTAAATGAGTTGCATCCATCAATATATGCGCTTTCTTCAAGTGATTTTGGAATGGTATCAAAATAGCCTTTCATAAGCCAAACCGTAAATGGTACAGCTGTAGCAGTATAAGGTATTAACAGTCCAAAAAAGTTGTTTATTAAGTGTAGTTTAGTAATCATAATAAACATTGGAAGAAGTAACATTGGTGCTGGAAACATCTGCGTTACTAGAAATAACATCATAGATGTTTTTTTGCCGTAAAAATTAAATCTTGAAAAAGCGTAGCCAGCACTTGCTGAAAGTGTGAGTCCGGTAATAGCTGTCATGGTTGATACGGCTAGACTGTTTCTTATCCATATTAGTAAGTCTTTTTCAAATAGAGCTTTTCTATAATTGTCTAAAGACCAGTTGTCTGGTATTATTTTTAAATCTGTTAAAAATAATGAGTCATTTGATCTAAGAGAAACTGAAAAAACATTTAGTAGTGGATAAACTGAGATAATAACAAACACTATAAGTATTAAATATATTAATATAGTTTTTAATTTTGAATCATTTTTTTCAAAATGTGATGATAAATTTTTTTTCATTAGTCTACCTCCTTCATAATACCAGTTTTTCTTACATAAAATAGTGAGAAAACTAATAACATTAAAAATATTACTACGGAGTAGGCAGCAGCATAGCCATATCTATAGAAATTAAATGCAAGTCTATAAACTTCAGTTACAAGAATTTGAGTCTTTTCATTTCCAAATCCACCTGCTATTAAAATTATTACATTTATTTGATTAAATGTCCATACAGTACCAAGAATAATTGCGGGAGTCATAACTGGTTTTAAAAGTGGAAGTGTAATATTCTTAAATTTTTGAAAATTTGATGCTCCGTCAATTTCTGCAGCTTCGTAAAGAGATGCATCAATTGATTGAAGTCCACCAAGTGCTATCATCATCATAAAAGGTACACCAAGCCATATGTTAGTTATTATTGCTCCCACAAAAGTCATGGTAGGATCTGATAGCCAGTTGATGGGTGTAAATCCAAGTGTTTTCAAAGCAATATTAATAGCACCATATGAATAATTAAACATAGATTTCCAAGTTAATGCTGAAATATATTGTGGAACTGCCCATGGTATTATTAATAATACTCTTAAAATACTTTTCCCGGGCAATTTTCTATTTAGTAATATTGCTAAGAAAAGACCGATTGAAACATGAAAAAATACATTTACAAATGTCCAAATTATTGTTCTATTGAATGTTGAAAAAATAACACCATCTTGAAATAATCTAATATAGTTTCTTAGTCCAATAAAATCTGGATTAAAAAATTTAGTTAAACTCATATTAGTAAAAGAAAGCCACACACCATACATAAAGGGATACAAAACCATACCAAGCATAATAATCATTGCAGGCATCATATATAGATAGGGTGTAGATTTATTTATTAATTGAGAACTAGGTTTCCTTTTAGTTTTAAATTTACCAATTAATGTTGACATGTGATCCTCCTGAAAAATAAAGGGAGGTAAACCTCCCTCTAGATTAATGCATTTACTTAATGTAAATAGTTTTAATTATTCACCTTTAATAGTGTTTATTCCATCAATTGCTTTCTTTTGCATTTCTTTAGCAGCGTCTTTAGGAGTAGTGTCACCTGAAATCACAGCTTCAAGTTCAGGTCTAATTGCATCCCATATTGCTCTCATTTCTGGAATAATAGGCATTGGAGTTGTATAGTCGATTGTTGCTAAAGACGATTTTTGAAGCTCATCATTTTTAACAGAATCAAGTTCTCTTGCTTTTAAGTTTGTTGGAGCTTCCGCTTTTTGAAGAGCGATTTTAGCATCGTTTTCTGAGCTTAAGAAAAATTCAAAGAATTTATTTAAGGCTTCTTTTTTCTCTTCAGGCATAAATTTAGAGATCATATATCCTTTTGTAGAAGAGAAAGGCATACCATTAGTTCCACCAGGAACTGTTGGAAGTGGTGCGATACCAAGGTTAATTCCAGCATCTTTGTATGAAGACCAAGACCAAGCACCGTTTAGTATAATTGCAGCATTACCATCTTTAAACATTGCATCAGCCATATCATAATTCATATCAACTTCTCCAAGTTTATATTTACTTCTAATATCTGATGTAAATTGAAGTGCTTTTACCATTGCGTCAGAATCAAGCATAGGATTTCTTTTTTCATCAAATACTTGTCCGCCGTAAGCTCCAAACCATGCAACAAACCAGAATGGCTCTTTTTCGTTATATAAGAATCCGTATTTTCCATTTGCAGGATCTTGGTATTTTGAAGCTACTTTAACTAAATCATTCCAAGTTTTAGGAGCCTCTTTAATCATATCTTTATTATAAAGCATTGCAATTTGATTACCAACTACATCAGGAAGTTCCCAGTACTCTCCATCAACTTTACCGTCACTAAGAGCATTAGGAGCAAATTTCTTAAGGAAATCTTCTGATACAACATTTGTAATAGGTTGAATTAAAGTTGATGCAGTAAAAATCCCTACATTATCACTTGGACCGTATACTAAGTCTGGACCTTCACCAGCAAGAGCAGCACTTTGGAAATTTGTTCTAAGTTGCTCTGTTTCATAGTGAGTTCTAGTTACAGTTATATTTGGGTTAGCTTCCATAAATTTTGCCGCAATTTCATCAAAATTTTGACCAGAATCGTTAGGCATTTGTTCCCAAATAGTTAATTCAATATTTTGATTAACAGGTGCTTTTTTAGAGCAAGCAGTTAATGAAAATATTAGGACTAATACAAGTGATAAACTAATAATTTTTTTCATGATATCCCCCCGTATATTGTGCATTCGTTTGCACAAATTGAATAAAAAAATATTTTCTTGCATAAAAAGTATATCATTTTTATATAAATTATGCAATAATTGAATAAATAAATCATATAAAAAATTTTATAGAGGGGGAGTAATATGAAAAAACTATTGAATTTAGTAATAATGACAACCGTTTGCACAATTTTATTTACGGGGTGTACTCTAGAAAAAAAGCCAGTATCAAAGACAAACATTAAGTATCCGGTTATAAATAATGAGAGTAAATTTTCTCTAAATGATAAAATTTATTTTTTAATGGTGGATAGATTTAATGATGCTAGCGTAGAAAATAATATTGAAACTAATAAAAATGTTAAAACAACTTTTCATGGTGGAGATATTTTGGGTGTAAAGGAAAAGCTTGATTATATTAAGAGTATGGGATTTACTGCAATATGGATAACGCCAGTTGTTGATAATGATTTGGGTGGATATCATGGTTATTGGGCAAAAGATTTTTATAATGTTGATGAAAATTTTGGAACAATTGAAGATTTAAAAGAATTAACACAAGAAGCTCATAAAAAAGGAATCAAGATTATTCTTGATTATGTAGTTAATCATACTGGACCTAAAAGTGATTTGTTAACTGATGGAAAACATGAAAATTGGTTTCACTACAAAAAAATTATTAATGATTATACTAATAAAGAGGAAGTTGAAGATGGCTGGCTTGCCGGTCTTCCTGATTTAAATACGGAAAATCCAGATGTAAGAAAATATTTAATAGATAATGCTATTTGGTGGATAAAGGAAACTAATGTAGATGGTTTTAGACTTGATACAGTTAGGCACGTTCCAGAAAGCTTTTGGAATGAGTTCTCTTATAAAATCAAAGAACAATATCCTGATTTCTATATGATTGGTGAAGTTTGGGATAGTAATGTAGATACTCTTGAAAAATATCATGAACTTGGGCTCGATGGTCTTCTCGATTATTCTTTGTATTATGGTATTAAAGATACTTTTAAAGATGGAGGTTTTGTTACTAAATTACTTAAAGCAATTGAAAATGATAAGAAATTTAAAGATCCATCATTAAATGGAATATTTATTGATAACCACGATAATGCTAGATATTTTTCATTGGTTAGATATAATGTTAATTATTTAAAAGAAGCTCTAACATTTATGTATTCATATCCGGAAATTCCAATTGTATATTACGGAACTGAAATTCCAATGAAGGGCGGAAATGACCCAGATAATAGAAAAGATATGCAGTGGAACAAAGTTAAAGATTCAAAAATTATCCCTTATATTAAAATGTTAAATAGTTTTAGAGATAAATATGTTAGTAATTTTAAAGTAGTAGCAAATGATAATAAATTTATTGCCTATGAAGTCAGTAAAGGAAATAGTAAAGCTCTAGTAATATCAAATGTATACAATGGTGAAAAAAATATTTCTTTTGAATATAAAGCAAAAAGCTTAATAAATTATGAGACTAAAGAAGATTTAAGCAAGTATCTTGTAAATGGTAAAATTACAATGACTTTAAAAGAAAGTGAAAATATAATTTTAATAGTAAAATAAAAAATGTATTAATTAAACTAAGATAGGATTATATAATTCAATTTTTACTAATTTGGCAATGTATAAAACAAAGGATAAAGCCACAAATTTATATGAAATTTGTGGCTTTATCTTATTTGGAGGGAACGTGTCTTTATTTTTCAATTAAATTATCATATAGATAATTTAGATAAAAATTAATGGCTTCATGAAATTTTCTTATATCATAACCAGTTATGATAAGTATTTTTTTAAGTCTATAAACTAAAGTGTTTCTATGAATATATAGTTTGTTAGCAGCTTCAGTAATATTTAAATTGCTTTCGAAAAATATAAGGGCTGAATTAAGTAATTCTTCATCTAATGTATATCTATTGTTCTTTTGAAATATATCTTTTAAATAATTGAGATTATCTTCATTTTTAATATTTAGGAAAATATTTGGTAATAGTAGCTTATTAAATTCATAAACATTGTTTTTAGAGCGTACTATTTTTGAAAATTCTTTTAAGGTATCTAGATTTAAATGTGCATCATAGATATCTTTACCGCATGTAACTTCATAGCTTACATACAAAGAAATATCTGAAAGAATTTCTGATTCTAAGTCACAATAAACATCTTCAATAGAGTTTTCTTCTTCTATTGGAATTTGCTTAAATACAATAATAGAATTTTCGTTTTTTTCAAAAACAATATCTTTTGGATATATTGATTTAATAATTTTCATAATATCTTTTGAATTACCTGAAGATGCTATTTCCCAAATATAAAATGGATAAGTAATATCAAGACTCATATTCTTATATGAATTTTTATTATTTAATATATCTATAAAAGTATTGTTAGTCTCTAAAAATTCTTCTAAAAGGTATTTTAATAGAGCTTTTTCTCTTTTTTCAAGAATTTTATCCTTAATATAAACACCTTTATTTATTCCAACAGGAATATAATCTTTAAAAGTTTCTTTAATTAAATTATTTGGAATATAGGTGTTTGCATTAGTTTTTAAAATAACTTCAGTGTTAAAAAGAGTGTTAAGTTTTTCGATTAATTCAATATACATATTATCACCAATTTATAATTTTATTTCCGCTCTCTTTATCAAATAAATGAATTTTACTTTCATCAAATGATACAGTTATCTTATCGCCAATTTTAAAGTTCATATTATGAGTTTCTTTAGCGATAAATTGTTCACCATTTATACTATAGTAAATGTAGATTTCGCTTCCAAGAAGTTCAGTAACATCGACAGTTACTTCAAATCCGCCTTTATCGATTAGTATATTTTCTGATCTAATTCCCATAAGTACTTCTTTACCAATATATCCGCCATCTTTTACAGAAGAAGCCATTTCTTTAGTTAATGGTAATTTAAGTCCATTATATTCTATAAGAACGTTACCATTTTCTTCTTTTATTACAGAGTTCATAAAATTCATTTGAGGTGAACCAATAAATCCAGCTACAAAAGTATTTGTAGGATTTTGGTAAATGTTTTTTGGTGTATCTACTTGTTGAATTTCACCTTTATTCATAACGCAAATTCTTGTTCCCATTGTCATGGCTTCAGTTTGATCATGAGTAACGTATACAAAAGTGGTATCTAGTCTATTATGAAGCTTGATTAATTCAGATCTTGTTTGAACTCTAAGTTTTGCGTCAAGATTTGAAAGTGGTTCATCCATTAAGAATACTTCTGGTTCTCTTACAATAGCACGTCCAAGTGCAACTCTTTGTCTTTGACCACCTGAAAGTTGCTTTGGTTTTCTTTTAAGTAAATCTTCTATTCCTAGTATAGATGCTGCATTTTCAACTTTTGATTTTATTTTGTCTTTTGGATATTTTCTTAGTTTAAGACCAAATGCCATATTATCATAAATAGTCATATGAGGATATAGGGCATAATTTTGGAATACCATTGCTATATTTCTGTCTTTTGGAGCTACTTCATTTACAGTTTTTTCTCCAATTAGTAGTTCGCCATCAGATATTTCCTCAAGTCCTGCAATCATTCTAAGAGTAGTTGTTTTTCCACAACCAGATGGTCCAACTAGAACCATGAATTCTTTGTCTTTGATTTCTAAATCAATATTTTTAACTGCGTTAAAACCATTTGGATACACTTTGTTGATTTTTTTAAGAATTACATTTGACATATTATCACTCCGATTTTTTTATTATAAATTAATTATACTCTAAAAAATCAATTCTTGTTATTGGAATAACGTACAAACATTGTTTGGATTTATGTTCAATTAATACAATCAACATCATTAATTTTGAATGTGATAATGAAAGTAACGCCCGAATTTACTTTACTTATGCACTTTATTTCTCCCAATAGTAGTTGGCGAACAATATTGAATACAATATGCATTCCGAGTCCAGAATTGCCTTCTATTCTATTGGTTGTGTAAAAAGGTTCATACATTTTTTCTTGAGTATCTTCAGAGATACCTTTCCCGTTGTCTGAATAGATTATTGAAATATTTTCTTTGTCTATTTTACAATCGATTGTAATAATACCTTCGTTTTTATTTGCAAATCCATGTGTTAGTGAATTTATAATTAAATTATTGAATAACTGAGTAAAGGCACTTGGGTAGTTTTTGATTATAACTTCTTCACTAATGTTATTTGTAATTATAATGTTCTTTTTTTTATATAAAGGTTTTAGACTGAGAATAGTCATATCAGTAATATCTTTTAGATTTATTAGTATTTTTTCATCTGTTGCTTGATGAACTGCAAGTTTTTTAAAGTTATTTACTAAATTAGCAGCATGGTTTAAATTGGTGTTTAGTATATTAGAAGATTCATTTACTGAGTGAATGAAATTTAGTAAATCACTTTTTTTCAATTTGTCACTCATAATGTTTTTTTCTAAAGAATGATTAAGTTTTTCAATATAACTCGCAGTTGTAACACTCACACCAAGTGGAGTATTTATTTCATGAGCTACTCCTGCAACTAAATTACCAAGGGATGCTGCTTTTTCAGTTTCTAAAATATATTTGTATTGAGACTCAAGTTCTTCGTTTTTCATAGTAATTGTGTTTTCTAGAAGTTTTTTCTCGTTTCTAAAATAATTTATTAGCACTTGAAATGAATTTGAAATTTCGCCTATTTCATCATTTCGAATAAGATAATCATTAGGTATATTTTTATTAAGTTTTCTATTATTAATATCAGTCGCAAATACTACTAACGATTTAAGTGGTAATGTAAAATGATTAGCAATAAAATATATAACTAATAATATCAAAACTAAGGTAATAAATATTACAGTAAATATTTTGTATTTAAGTATTTTTAAAAAAGCAAGCGCATTATCTTTATCAATTAGTGATACTATTCTCCAATCGTTTGCTACTTTATATGAATAGAGAAAGTAGGATTTTCTGTTATAATTTATTAAATTTAAGTTGTTGTTTGGATTGATTATTAAATTTTTATAATTACTTAGTTTATCATAGTTATTATTTAGATTTGAATCAAGGAATTTAGAGGTATCATCGTTGTAAATATATGTTCCATCTTTTGCAATCAAAAAAACTTTATCCAAATTATTTGATTTTGAATTTTTAAGTATTAAAGGTATGCTATCAAGTTTTATATCTACTGCAACAAATCCTAAAATATTTTTTTTAGTGTTTTTAATTGCTTTAATAGATGATAGTACATATTTTTTTGTTTTCCATTCTACGTAAGGTTTTGTGTATGCGACTTCATTAGAATTTAGCGCATACTTGTACCAAGGTCTTTTTTTTACTTCATATGTATTGTCGGGTATAACGTTTAAGTTATCCAAGTAAAAATTGGCTTTCTCATTCGCAACCCATGCCAAGAAAAATAAAGGGTTACTATTTTTAATATTCTGAAGTGTTTTTAGTACAGGCAAATAGTATCTATTATTTAATATAGTGTCTTTCGTGGTAGCAGTTTTTAAGTAATTAACAATATCTGAATTGAATTCCATTTGAGTTACTACTATTTTGGTTTCATCGAATATTTTATTTATATTTTTTGCAGCAAGTTTTGAGTTAAGTGCTATTTCAGTTTCTATAGATGAAAAAACTCTATTATAGGCCAAATTGTATACAAATAAATTTGTGATAATTAATGCTAAAATAACAACAGAAGAAATATATATAGCAAGTGAAGTTGAAAGTTTTTTTGTAGATTTTATTAGCATAGTGTCCTCCTTTATCTAATATGTTTTTACCCTACTATTAAATCAATCAATCAGAATAATGATTTTTAAATTTATAGTCAAACAGAATTATAGTTAAAATAAAATAGAAAAAAATATATGATATATTATTATTGTAGAATTAATTATTAAAAAATAATTTGTAAAAAAGGAGAGTTATACTAATTAAATTCATATATTTAGTATACAAAAAGAAATGAAAATAGAAAATTTAGTAATATATAAGGATAAAGATGTGGTTGCTTTGGTTAAGCCGTATGGACTTGCAAGTCAGGGTGCTAAAAAAGAAGAAAGATATTTTTTAGAAATGGTTCAAAATGAATTTAATAAAGATGATATTGGTTTGCTTCATAGAATTGATAAACCTGTAGGCGGAGTAATTTTATTTTCAAAAAATAAAAATGCATTAATTAAGCTCAATGAGGATATCAAAAATAAGAAGATAAGAAAATTTTATTATGTTGTTATTTACGGAGAACTTGAGAATGAAGAAGGTGTATTTGAAGATTATCTATTAAAAATGAAAACTACAAATATGTCAGCTGTAAGTTCGAAAGAAAAAAAATCCTCAAAGAAATCTTCATTAAAGTATAGAGTTTTAGATGTTAAAATGGATTTAAATGATAATAAGATTTCTTTAGTTGAAGTTGAACTTATTACAGGAAGACATCATCAAATTAGAGTTCAATTTTCATCACGAGGATATTATATTCTTGGAGATAAAAAGTATAAAAACAATAGAATGAGAAATGACGTTTATGAAAATATTGCGCTTTGGTCGTATAAAATCATATTTAATCATCCTAGAAATGGAAAATCAATAACAGTTAAAAAACTCCCAGAAGCTAAGGATGGATTTGCTTATTTTGATTGTTACTAAGTAACTTGTTATATATTGATAGTAAAGAATAAATAATGATAAAAAATTTGTTTGTTTAGAATAATAAAGTTCTAAGAAGGAAGTGGTAAAATGAATATAAAGATTGATAAAAAAGTAATTGAGTACTTAAATAAGAAAAAATCAAATATTATTACATTAAAAGTTTTAAAAACTGGTGGAGGCTGATGTGGATCTATAGAAATTCCTGAAATAGGAATTAAAGCTCCGGTGGAGCTTAATAAGTTTATTAATTATAAGGTTGATGGGGTAAATGTGTATATCCAAAAGAATGTTAAAATAAATACGAATGTATTAAAATTTAAACTTTCTTCTACTTTTTTTGTTAAATCAATTGTTGCGATTGGTTTAAAAATAAATTCTCTATAGTGTAGTTTGATTGAAAATGCGAGCTGATAGTGCAAAAAAATATGATTTTATTAGTGAAAAAAAAATTTTTTTTATGAATAAAAATACTTTCTTTTGATAGACCGAAGTATATTTATTAGTTTGTTTGTCTTAATATTCCTTGTTTTGTTGAGTTACGAGTGAATTGTTTAAAAAAAAATACAAAATGTGAAAATTTAATAGTCTAGTTTTATTTGGATAGTGTATTTTTATAAATAACCTTAGAATTCTCCAATTTGACAAATTTTATACATAGCTTATATTAAAAGAGTAGGACTAATGTATAAGTCGATGAAATCGAAAGGAGAGTCAAATTATATGAGCGATATTTTAAACGTTTATTCTGAAATTGGTAGACTTAAAAAAGTTATGCTTCATAGACCAGGAAATGAAATTGAAAATCTTACTCCAGATTTAATGGATAGATTGCTTTTTGATGATATTCCTTATCTTAAAGTTGCAAGAGAGGAACATGATTTTTTTGCTAAAACACTTAGAGAAAATGGAGTTGAGGTAGTTTATCTTGAAGACTTAGTTGCTGAGGCAATTGAAGACGAAAAGGTTAAAGAAAAATTTGTTGACGAGTTTATTGCTGAAACAAGTATTGAAAGTCATAGACTTCGTGAACTAGTAAAAAAATACTTATTAGAGTTTAAATCAAATAAAGCTATGGTTGATAAAATGATGGAAGGAATTAGAAAAGAAGACATTCAGACTTATGAAAGAGTTCATTTGTCAGATATGGTTGGAACTTTGTATCCTTTTGTAGTTGATCCAATGCCTAATTTATATTTTACAAGAGATCCTTTCTCAACAATTGGTTCAGGTATCTCGTTAAATCATATGAGAACAGTAACAAGAAATAGAGAAACACTTTTTTCTAAATATGTATTTTCATATCATCCAGACTATAAAAATGAAAATATTCCATTCTGGTATGATAGAGATGATACTACTTCAATTGAAGGTGGAGATCAATTAGTACTTAGTAAAAAAGTTCTTGCAATTGGTATTTCTGAAAGAACAGATGCTTCTTCAGTAGAAAAAATTGCTAAGAGAATTTTTGAACACAATGAAAAATTTGAAACTATTCTTGCTTTTGATATTCCAAAGAAAAGAGCATTTATGCATTTAGATACAGTATTTACTATGGTTGATTATGATAAATTCACTATTCACCCTGAAATTGAAGGACCACTAACAGTGTATTCAATTAAAAAAGCGCAAAATAATGAAGGCATTGTAATTGAAAAAGAACAAATGATTCTTGAAGAAATTCTTGCTAAGTATTTAGAACTTGAAAAAGTTACGCTTATTAGATGTGGCGGTGGAAACATGGTTGATGCTGGGAGAGAACAGTGGAATGATGGATCCAATACACTTGCAATTGCACCAGGTGAAGTTGTAGTATATTCTAGAAATCATGTAACTAATAAATTACTTGTAGAGCATGGAATTAAACTTCACGTTATTCCATCATCAGAATTATCACGTGGTAGAGGTGGTCCAAGATGTATGTCGATGCCACTAATTAGAGAAGAACTTTAATAAAAATAGGTTAATAATGGATAATCCATTTAATAAATAATATTATATAATACTAAGGAGGAAATAAGATGGCTGTTAATTTAAGAGGAAGACATTTTATTACATTGAAAGATTTTACTACTGACGAGATTAAGTACTTACTTAATTTAGCAAAAGATTTAAAAAGTAAAAAAAGAGCTGGTATTAGAGGAAATTTATTAGATAGAAAAAATGTTGTTCTTTTATTTGAAAAATCTTCAACTAGAACTAGATGTGCTTTTGAAGTTGGTGCTTTAGATGAGGGTGGTCAAGTTACATTCTTAACTAATTCACAAATGGGTAAAAAAGAGACTATCGAAGATACTGCTAAAGTATTAGGTAGATTTTATGATGGTATTGAATTTAGAGGATTTAAACAAGAAACTGTTGAAGCACTAGCTGAACATGCTGGAGTTCCTGTATGGAATGGTTTAACAGATCTTTATCATCCAACTCAAATTTTAGCTGACTTTTTAACTGTAATGGAAAATGTTGATAAGCCGCTTAATAAAGTTAAATTTGTATATGTTGGTGATGCTAGAAATAACATGGGTAACTCACTTATGATTGGTGCTGCAAAAGTTGGAATGGACTTTGTTGCATTAGCTCCAAAATCACTTTGGCCTTCTGATGAATTAGTAGCTGAAATGAATGAAGTTGCTAAAGAAACAGGCGCTACAATTACTTTAACTGAAAACATTGATGACGTTAAAGGTGCAGATGCTATCTATACTGACGTATGGGTATCTATGGGTGAAGAAGATCAATTTGCTGAAAGAATTGAATTATTAAAATCATATCAAGTAAATATGGAAATGCTTAAGAAAACTGAAAATGATGATGTAATGTTCTTACATTGTTTACCAGCATTCCATGACGATAAAACTGTTGTAGGAGCTGAAATCAAAGCTAAATTTGGTTTAGATTCTATGGAAGTAAGTGATGAAGTATTCAGATCTAAACATTCAAAAGTATTTGATGAAGCTGAAAATAGAATGCATACTATTAAAGCAATTATGGTAGCTACAATCGGAAACTTATAGGAGGCGTTTAAATGAAAGATAAAATTGTTGTTGCCTTAGGTGGTAACGCACTTGGAAAAACTCCAAAAGAGCAACATGAATTAGTTAAAGGTACTGCAGTTCCAATTGTAGACTTAATTGCAGCAGGACACGAAGTAGTTCTTGCTCACGGTAATGGACCACAAGTTGGTATGATTAATTTAGCTATGGAAACAGCTTCTGTTTCTGATGCTGGTACTCCAGAAATGCCATTCCCAGAATGTGGAGCAATGAGCCAAGGTTATATTGGATATCATCTTCAAAATGCAATTAGAGAAGAACTTTTAAATAGAGGTATGGATGTGCCTGTTGCTACTGTAGTAACACAAGTTATTGTAGACAAAAATGATCCTGCATTTACTAACCCAACTAAGCCAATTGGTTCTTTCTATTCGAAAGAAGAAGCTGATGAATTATCTGCTAAAAAAGGTTATAATATGGTAGAGGATGCTGGTAGAGGTTATAGAAGAGTAGTACCTTCTCCTCGTCCAATTGACGTTGCTGAAAAAGCAACTGTTAAAGCATTAGTTGATAATAACCATGTTGTTATTACTGTTGGTGGTGGAGGAATTCCAGTTGTCAAAGAAGGTAATAAATTAGTTGGTGTTCCAGCTGTAATTGATAAAGATTTTGCTAGTGCAAAAATAGCTGAAATTTTAGATGCTGATTATTTAATTATATTAACAGCAGTTGAAAAAGTTGCAATTAACTTTGGAAAAGAAAATGAAAAATGGCTTTCTAAATTAGATTTTGCAGAAACTGAGCAGTATATTAAAGAGGGACATTTTGCTCCTGGATCAATGCTTCCAAAGATTGAAGCTGCACTTGGATTTGCTAAATCAAAATCAGGTAGAAAATCATTAATTACTTCTTTAGAAAAAGCTAAAGAGGGAATTGAAGGAATTACAGGTACACTTATTACACAATAAGTTTATAATATATACGTATTGTAAGAAGATAGAGTTTTAACGTTCAAATACTTGTATTTGGAGGTTGAAACTCTATTTATTGGTTTAATGCGTTAATATTTTGACAATTTAGAATATTATGAAGGAGAAAATATAATAATGAAAAAATTTAAAATGCCTACGGCATATACAATATTAATTGGAATTATAATTGTAGTTGCATTACTTACTTGGATTGTACCTGCTGGAAGATATGACTATGTTGATCCATCAGCTTCAAAACTTGAGCCTATTCCAGGAACTTATCACAGTGTAGAAGCAAACCCTCAGGGAGTTTTTGACGTTGTAATGGCTCCAATAAACGGTTTTATGGACGCTGTTGACGTTGCATTATTTGTAATTGTTATTGGTGGATTCTTAGGTGTTGTAATGAAAACTGGTGCAATTGATGCTGGTATTGCAAATGTAACAAAAAACCTTAAGGGTAGAGAAAAGTGGATGATTCCAATTCTAATGCTTCTATTTGGACTTGGAGGAACTACATTTGGTATGGCTGAAGAAACAATTGCCTTTTATCCTTTACTAATTCCAGTATTTTTAGCAGCTGGCTATGATACTTTAACAGCAGTTTCAGTTATTATGCTTGGAGCTGGAGTTGGAGTTCTTGGATCTACTGTAAATCCATTTGCAACAGGTATTGCATCAGGATTCGCTGGTATTTCACTTGGTGATGGTATTGGACTTAGACTTTTAATTTTATTGGTTAGTGAAATTGTTACAATTTTATTTGTAATGAAATATGCTGAAA
Source organism: Helicovermis profundi (assembly GCF_033097505.1). Lineage (NCBI taxonomy): Bacteria > Bacillati > Bacillota > Clostridia > Peptostreptococcales > Caminicellaceae > Helicovermis > Helicovermis profundi. The sequence continues at coordinate 256,549 of NZ_AP028654.1, forward strand.
AAGTTAGAAAAAATCCTGAAAAATCATTGGTTTTTTCTAATCTTGAAGAGAGCAGAAAACATTTTCTTCATAGTAAAGCAAATGGAGAGTTTCCAGAACTTACTGGTAAAAGAAAATTAGTTTTAGCATTATTTGGATTAACTTTCTTAACAATGATTTACGGGGTAATTCCATTTGAAGATCTTGGTATTACTGCTATACCAACACTTTACTGGTGGTTTGGAGAATTGACTGCATTGTTCTTTGTTTCTTCAGTTATAATCGGACTAGTTTTCGGATTAAATGAAGAAGGTTTAGTTGGTGCATTTGTTGATGGTGCTAAAGATTTACTTGGAGTTGCATTGATTATTGGTATTTCAAGAGGTATTACTGTTGTTATGAATGCAGGAGCAATGACGGATTCTGTTCTTAACTTTGGTGAAAATGCTTTAGGTGGATCTAGTTCGGTAGGATTTGCTTTGTTCTCTTATATTTTCTATATTCCTCTTTCATTCTTAATTCCTTCAACTTCAGGACTTGCAACACTTTCAATGCCAATTATGGCACCACTTGGAGATTTTGCAGGAGTGTCAAGAGCTCTTGTTATTACTGCTTATCAGTCAGCTTCTGGTATAGTAAATCTTATTACACCAACAAGTGCAGTTGTAATGGGTGGACTTGCAATTGGTAGAGTTTCATTTAATAAATGGTTAAGACATGTTTGGAAACTTATGCTTGTATTATTTGTTATAACATGCCTTGCTTTAGCTATTGGAGTAATGATGTAATATAATTTTAAAAAAACAAAGGATTCTAAGTTAGTAAAGAAAGATAATTTCTTTAAAATTTAGAATCCTTTTTTATTTTATTCGGTGCCTTAGAGTTCTAATACCCCTATTACGATAAGAATTTCAATTATAGTTTCCAGTCTATTTCTTTAAGCGAATTTAGCTTTAAAAATTCATTTGTTTTTGAAAATGGTTTGCTTTTAAAAAATCCTCTGTAAGATGAAAGTGGACTTGGATGTGGAGCCTTTAATACTAAATGCATATTCGAAGTTATTAATTTTTCCTTTTTCTGAGAAGGTTTTCCCCAAAGTATAAATACAATAGGAGACTCTTTTTCGTTTAGGAGAGAAATTATTTTATCGGTAAATATCTCCCAACCTTTATTTTTATGTGAATGAGCTTGACCTTTTCTAACTGAAAATACATTGTTAATCATAAGAACACCTTGTTTTGCCCAGTTTTCTAAAAAACCATCCCTAGGAATTTCAATATTTAAATCATCGTTTAACTCTTTAAAAATATTGCGAAGAGAAGGAGGAATTTTTACTCCTTTTGCTACTGAAAAACTAAGTCCGTGTGCTTGATTGGGCTCATGATAAGGGTCTTGTCCAAGTATTACTACTTTAGTATCTTTAAATGGGCAAAGATCGAGTGCGCTAAAGAGCATATCTCTTGGTGGATAAATAGTATTAGTCCTATATTCGTCGTCTAAAAATTTCATTAGTTTTGTAAAGTAGTCTTTACTAAATTCTTCTTTTAATAAATCTTTCCAGTCATTTGTTATTGTATTCATTATTATTCCTTTTTTATTTATTAATTTATAATAATATTATATCTATAATATTATTATAAATTAATAAATTTGTCTTTATTTGCTTATGAATTTCAACACAATTTATTATATGATATATGATTGATAAAAAAAAACGACTATCAGAAAAAATCTAATAGTCGTAATTATTTATAAAGTTAGTTATTATTTAGAAAAATATCTTTTTAATAAGCCATTAAAAGCACTTCCGTGTCTTGCTTCGTCTTTACACATTTCATGAACTGTATCGTGAATTGCATCTAAGTTAAAAGCTTTAGCTTTTTTAGCTAGTTCTAATTTACCAATACAAGCTCCGTGCTCTGCATCAACTCTCATTTCTAAATTCTTTTTAGTAGAATCTGTTACTACTTCGCCAAGTAATTCAGCAAATTTTGAAGCATGATCTGCTTCTTCAAAAGCGATTCTTTTATAAGCTTCTGCAATTTCAGGATAGCCTTCTCTATCAGCTTGTCTACTCATAGCTAAGTACATACCTACTTCAGTACATTCACCCATAAAGTTTTGTCTTAAACCTTCTACAATTTCAGGATCAACGCCCTTTGCAGTTCCAACATGATGCTCATCTGCCCAAGTTAAAACATCGTCATTTTTTTCTATAAATTGCTCTTTTGGTGCGCCACATTGTGGGCATTTATCTGGAGCTGAGTCGCCTTCGTGAACATAACCGCATACTTTACAAACGAATTTCTTCATAATTCCTCCTAGTGATATGTATTAGTTGTTAAATTGTAATCAATACATTACTATTATAATGATTTATTTATGAAATGTCAATATTAAATTTTATTGTTTATGATATAATAATAGTATATAAAAAAGAACCTTTTGAAAGGCGGATATAATGGGGATAAAGATAATAACTGATAGTGCTTCTGATATTCCAAAAGAATTAGCTCTAAAATATAATATTGAAGTATTACCACTACTCGTTTACAAAGACGGTGACACCACCGAATATAGAGATAATGTTGATATTTTTCCAGATGATATGTATGAATTTATGATTGAAGGTGGAACTGTAAAAACAGCTCAAGTATCTTATGAAAGTTTTTATAGAAAATTCGAAGAATGTATTAATACGGATGATGAGTATATATATATCGCTTTTTCATCGGAATTATCTGGTACATATCAAACATCTAAAATGGTTGAAATTGAGCTTAAAGAAAAATACGGCGATATTAATATAGAAATTATTGATACAAAAGCAGCTTCTCTTGGATTTGGATTAATTGTAATTGAAGCGGCGAAAGTTGCTAAACAAACTAATGATAAATCTAAAGTTTTAGAAACAATTAAATATATGATGAAAAATATTGAGCATATATTTACAGTTGATAACTTGGAATATCTATATAGAGGTGGAAGAGTTTCTAAAGCATCTGCAGTTATTGGTGGCGTTTTAAATATTAAGCCAATACTTGATGTAGAAGATGGAAAGCTTATTCCTTTTGAAAAAGTTAGAGGACGAAAAAAAGCAATAAAGAGAATTGCAGAGCTTGTTTCAAAGCGTAATATAGATCTAGAAAAATTAATTGTTGGTATAAATTATTCTTATAATAAAAAAGATGCGCTGTTGCTTGCAGATATGCTTAAGAAAATGTATGGCATAGAGAATTATATTTTAGGAGAAATTGGATGTTCGATAGGTGCTCATACAGGACCAGGTACGTTAAGTGTTTATTTTTTAAAACAAAATAATTAAAAAAAGTGTTATTAAATTATTTATGGGTATTAGTTTATTAAGTTAAACTTTTTTAAGAATTTGTCGATATTATAGATGAAGTATATCCAAGCATTGCGTGTGATTATAGATATTTTTAGTAAAGATAAATACTATATTAAATACGTGCATTGTGTCGATATTAGGTTTAGTCATAGTCATAAAGGATGTGATATCATGACAAAATTTAATGGATTTAATAACAAAAATGAAGTTGATAACAAATATTTCTTCTACAATGGTGCGTTGATGAATTTTGAGATGCCTTTTGAAATTAATTTAGAGAAAATATTTGAGAACATTGTCAGTATTAAAACAAAATCATTCTATAAGGTAGGTACGTTCTTAGGTATTGATGTAAGGTTGAATGGTAAAATGTTTAGTATTATTGGAAGTGTTTTTAAAGTGAAAGTAACAAGCAATTTTTATGAATTGAAACTAAACATTGAATACTTTCCGGATGAATTAATGTTTGAACTTGAAGATATTTTTGATAAATAGAAAAAGTTATAAGAAATAAGAATAAATGTGTGGGTGATTATTTTGAAATATGTTGAAATAAGTAAATTAACGTCGGGCATGGTCATTGCTGAATCGGTAATGAATCAGGATGGTACGATTGAGCTTTTAAGTAAAAATAGCGTCTTAAACGAAAGGCATATTAATTTACTTAGAAAATTAGGTGTATTATCTGTAAAAATTGATGATGGAACTATATCTAAGAAAGCTGTAGCTCCACAAACTCCTTCGCTTCAAGCTGATACGATTGAGAAAGCTGCACTTGATGCAAATAAAAGCTTTGATGTAGAAAGTTTTAAAACAGAATTAGAAGAATTAGATAATATAAGATATAAAGATGTTGAACTTAAAAGTGTTGTTAATAAGAAAATGAATATTAGCGTTTTGACTGGTGAAGGTAATATTCCAATTGATAAGAGACATGAAGAAATGATCAAAGACACTAAAAAAGTATTTGAAAGTCTTAAAGATGGTGATTCAGTTGATTATGATTTAGTTAGGAAGAATGTTGAAGAGGCACTTCCTGATATGATTAGAAATAATGATGTATTAATGAGACTTAATCAATTGAAAGAAACTGATGATTATACATTTGAGCATTCTTTTAGAGTCTCAATTTTAGCAGTTATGATTGGAAAATGGATAAATTATACTAAACGCGAACTAGAAGAATTGGCTTCAGCTGCTCTTATGTTTGATATTGGTAAGATGAAAATACCGAATTTTATTCTTCAAAAAGAGGGCATAACAGAAGATGAGTTTGAAGTTATTAAAAGACATTCTCAGTTTGGATACAGTGTATTAATGAAAACTAAAGGGATAACATCAAATATTAAATATAGTGCACTTCAGCACCACGAAAGAATTGACGGATCTGGATATCCTTTAAGACTTAAAGAAGGACAAATTCATGAGTTTGCAAAGATAATTATGATTTGTGATATATTTGATGCAATGACACATGATAGACCATATAAAAACAAAGTATCTCCATTTAAAGCAGCTGAATATATTTCTTGGCAAAGTGGGGTTACACTAGACTCAAGATTATGCTATGTGTTTTTAACAAATCTTGCTGAATTTTATACTGGAAAGGATGTTGTTCTTTCAAATGGACAACGTGGAAGGATAATATTCGTAGATGTTAATTTTCCAACTAGACCAATAATAAAATCCGGTGATGAAATAGTTGATTTAATTAGAAATAAAGAAATAGAAGTAATGGAATTAATTTCTTAGTATTTTTGACAATGTTAATTACATGTGCTAAGATTACCCTAATACAAATTAATAAACATGCTAAGAAGAATATAGTAGCTCATATAAATAATGTAGAGAGTTAATCGTATGCTGAAAGATTAAATGATTATATGTAGTGAATTACAGTTTGGAGCATCTGCAAATGCAGCGGATAATTACCGTTATAAATATTAAGGTGAAATATAAAGAATAAAACATTTCATAAATTAAGGTGGTACCACGAGTTTTTCGTCCTTAGCGAAAGGCTCGTGGTACCATTTTTTATTAAGTTAATATATAAAAATATAATTGTTTTATAAGTAAAAAGAAAAACGGAGGACAATATGAGAAATGTATTTGATGTACTGAGCGAAAGAGGATTTATTGAACAAATTACACATGAAGATGAAGTAAAAGAATTATTTCAAAATGAGAGAGTGAATTTCTATATTGGATTTGATCCAACTGCGGATAGTTTGCACGTTGGTCACTTTATTCAAGTAATGGTTATGATGCATATGCAAAAAGCGGGTCATAGACCAATTGCTCTAGTTGGTGGAGGAACTGCAAAGGTAGGAGATCCTACTGGAAAAACAGATATGAGAAAAATGCTAACTCCAGAAAAAATAAAAGAAAATGGTCATAAAATTGGTAAACAATTAGAGAAATACCTAAATCTTAATAATGAAGATGGATTTATTGCTAATAATGCAACTTGGCTGGATAATCTAAATTATATTGAATTTTTAAGAGAAATAGGAAGTAGATTTTCTGTTAATAGAATGCTTGCTGCTGAATGTTTTAAGCAAAGACTTGAAAAAGGATTATCTTTCTTAGAATTTAACTATATGATTATGCAAGGTTATGATTTTTTAGAATTAAACAGAAGATATAATTGTAAAATGCAATTAGGTGGAAATGATCAATGGTCAAATATAATCGCGGGTGTTGAGCTTATTAGAAAGAAAGATCAAAAACAGGTTTATGGATTGACATTTAAATTATTAACTACATCTGAAGGTAAAAAAATGGGTAAAACAGAAAAAGGTGCGCTTTGGATTGATCCAGAGAAAACTTCTCCATATGAGTTTTTCCAGTATTTTAGAAATGTAGAAGATGCTGATGTTATTAACTGTACAAAACTCCTTACATTTATTCCAATGGAGGAAATTAGAGAAATGGAAAAACTTGAAGGTGCTGATCTTAACCCTATTAAAGAAAGAATGGCATTTGAAGTTACAAAAATTGTTCACGGAGAAGAAGAAGCAAGGAAATCACTCGAAGCTGCAAAAGCATTATTTGCTGGAAATGGTGATGAATCAAGCATGCCAAAAGTTGAAATAGCAAAAGAAGAGTTTAATGAGGGAATGCCTTTACTTGACTTACTTTTAAAAGCGGATTTAATTGCGTCAAAAGGTGAAGGAAAAAGATTAATTAAGCAAAATGGAATTTCTTTAGATGGAGAAAAAGTTAAAGACTTTGCAATAAATATTACTAGAGAAGATTTTAAAGGTGATTCATTAAAAATTCGTAAAGGAAAAAAAGTTTTTAAGAAGATCATTTTAATATAATGAAACTTAATAAATTTTATCTTTCACTTAGTGTTAAAAATAAAAAAAGTGTTAATATACTTGAATTAACTACAACTTGCGGAATAAAAAATGATATAAAATCAAAAAAAGGTAGTAGAGAAATTGCAATTCTTGATAAAAAAAGTAGATTGATTGTTGATAATATAAAAGATGGATTATGCATAAATAGATTTAGAGAAAATATTACTATTGAAGAAATAGAAATGGATAAGCTCAGAGATGGTCAAAATATAGCAATAGGTAGTTCGTTGATAGAAATAACTAATGTAAGAAAAAAATGTTTTGATAATTGTATTTTGCTAGAGCAAGGAAAATATTGCCCATTAATTAAGAATGTACGGTACGCAAAAATAATTAATGGCGGAAAAATAACATTAAGCGATGATATTAAAATTATCGTTTAATATTAAAACATGATTCTTTAAAAGGAATCATGTTTTTGTTATACTATTAACTAAAAGCAATAAATGAATTTCTTGTGAGGTGTAATATGATAAATGTTAATAATCTTGAAAAGGTGTATAAATTATCTAAGAAACAGATGAAAAAAGAAAAGCTAAATCTAAATATAAAAAAAGCAGTTAATGGAATTTCATTCAATGTAGGAAAAGGTGAAATTTATGGACTTCTTGGTCCAAATGGTGCTGGTAAAACTACAACGTTAAGATGTATTTCTACTTTAATAAAACCAACTAATGGAAATATTAAAATAAGAGACTTTGATGTAATTGATGATTCAAGAGATGTTAGAAAGAATATATCTTTTTTAACAAATGAGCTTAAACTTGATGGATTTTTTACTCCTAATTATACTTTTGAATACTTTGGAAAACTTTATGGAATGGATGATAAACAAATTAATGATAGAAAAATAAAACTTTTTCATTATTTTGGAATTACGGAATTTAAAGATGTAAAAATATCAGATCTTTCAACTGGTATGAAGCAAAAATTGTCAATTGCCGTCAGTTTAGTTCATGATCCGGAGATTATTATATTTGATGAACCTACAAATGGTCTTGATATTGTAACCGCAAAAGTTGTTGTAGATTATCTAAAATATTTAAAAAAGCAAGGTAAAACAATTATTGTTTCAACGCATATTATGAGCGTTGCATCAAAACTTTGCGATAGAATGGGAATAATCATTGATGGTAGAATTGTAATAGATGGAACTTTAAAGGAAATACTTTTAAAGACAAATACAGAAGATTTAGAAGATGCATTTTTTAGTTTGTATTTAAAGAGCAAGGAAGGTGAAAAAAATGAGTAAAGAACTTATAGTAGTATTAAAAAAAGAGCTTAAAAGAGTATTCTCTGATAAGAGAATGGTTTTTACAACTTTTATTTTGCCAGCTGTTAGTATTGCACTAATATATTCTGTAATGGGTATTATGCTTTCAAAGTATATTGATGACGTAGATACTCATATTCCAAATGTTTATGTACAATATGCTAGTGATAATTTTGAGAATATAGTAAAAAATAATGAAAGTAAAATTAATTTAGTTGAAATTAAAAATGACAATGAAATCAGCCATATTAAAAATGGAATATTAGAAGGCAAAAAAGAACTTCTGATAATTTTTGATAAGGACTTTGAAAATAAGATTGAAAATTATAAGAAATTTGAAAGACCAAATATTTTAACATTCTATAATCCGAGTGAAGAATATTCAAGTAAAATCATGAGAGTTTTTAATAAAGATATTTTTCCAAAATATGAAGATTCAATTATGATAAGAAGACTTGGAAATGAAAAATACATTAAACCATTTGATATAAACAAAGAAAATGAAGAAAATAAATTGGTAGATTCTAAAAAAGCTACAGGAAAAGATTTAGGAAATTTATTTCCAATACTTATATCTATTTTCTTATTTTCTGGGGCAATGGGAGTTGGTATGGAGAGTATTGCTGGAGAAAAAGAAAGGGGCACTATGGCAACTTTGCTTGTAACTCCAGTTAAAAGAGAAGTAATTGCTCTTGGAAAGATTATAAGTCTTGGCATAATTGCCTTTCTTAGCACTTTTTCGGCATTTGTAGGAATAGTAGCTTCAATGCCGTTTTCGTCTAGAATTTTTAGTGGTGGTTCATCTTCTAGCGAGGTACTATCGGTAGCTTCATTAGGATTTGGAATTAAGGAACTTGCAGCATTAATGTTAATTATGATAACATTAGTAGGTGTATTTGTTGCATTAATAAGCTTAATTTCAGTAAATGCAAAATCAGTTAAAGAAGCTGGAACTTATATTTCACCAGTGTATATGATAATTATGGTAGCTGGATTTAGCACAATGTTTTCAAATTCAGCTGTAAAAGTTTGGCAATATATGATTCCTGTTTATGGCAGTGTTCTTAGCATGAAGAGTTTACTTAATTATGATATATCTTTTCTTGAAATCTCGATAAATTTAAGCTCAAATATAATATTCACTGCAATATTGATTTATATAATTAAAAATTTATTTAATAACGAGAGAGTAATGTTTAATTCCTAGGAGTCTATAATGAATGAAAAAAATTGGTTCGTAGTCACTAATCAAGTTGTGGATAGAGAAGATCTTTCAATTTATGAAAAAATGTGTCTAGTTGTATTATCTAGATATGCAGGAAAAGAAGAATTCGAAGATTTACTTACAAGTGAGATAATAGCACTTAAAATGGGAACAACAATTATCGAAGCGAAAAAAGCAATCTTTAAATTAGTAGAGAAAAAACTTATTAATTTTGAAGGAAAACACGGAGAAATATCAAAAGTTTCAATGGACAAGAGTACAGTAAAAGAGAACATTATAAAAAAAGAAGATGATGGAAGTCATATAAGCGAAATTAATTTTGATAGTCTAGATGAAAATGATAGTAGCATTGAAACTGATTATAATGAAAACAATCAAAATTATTATAAAGATGTAGAAGAAAAAAAAGATGAAAAAGAAGAAAAAAATAAAAAAAATCCAAGTACTAAAAAAGAAGATTTTCATAAATTGATTGATAAGTTGTATGATTTACTAGATGAAAATATTAGCGAGAGAGAAGCTAGAATTATACTTAGTTTTTCTGATAATGATTTCGAGAGAATTAAGGAAAAATATGAACTTGTAAAAATGCATGGCTATTCGGATGTTATTGATGAATTAATAACGGAGTTACAAAGAAAAGAAACAAAAAAAATGAAGAATAGTGGGAAAAATATACATGAAAAAATATCTGCTAATAATGATACAGATGTAAATGAAGAAATAAAACGGAATAATTCGCAAGTAAATTTCGCAAATATAAATAAATTAAAGGCATATTCGAAATTTAAAAAGAAAAAATAATATAAAAATGCACCTCAAATTTTTTTGAAGGTGCATTTTTTATACTATAAGTATTATTTATTAAAAAATATTGGAAGTGCTAAATAAGTGTAGAAGTAAGGAATTACTAATAGTGAGAACATAATTAAATCTGTAATTCCAAAAAACATATATGACATCCAAAATTCGTTGTGCTGTTCACTAGTGTATTTGATTTTATAAAGATAATATGAAAGTGAAGTAGTTATAAAAATGGTAAGTACTAGCAGAGGAAAATTTGTTAAAAATACTGGTAACTGATCTTTAATATTAAGTATTGCTTTATTTAAAAATATCATATTATATAAAAATAACATTTTTAATGATGTATGAATAAGGACTGAAAAATTAAAGGTTTTTTTAAAATTTTGTTCCATATAATTCAAAAATTTTATTGATAAAATCACAAGTATTATTGCAGTTGTACCAGCAATAGTTATTATTGGTATCATAGTACCTAGTAAAGTTGGAAATATTGTTATAATCCAAGTAATTAAAGAATCAATTTTTTCGTTTGTTGTTAGTTTTCTAGAGGTTTTAATAAAGTCTTTATTGTTGCTTAAAAGCATTAATTCTCTTGAATTTTGGTCGATATCACTCCAAGTTATATACTTTGAATTTTTTAATTTGAATAAAGTTGGAGAAATTGATTTTTTATTTGTTTTAGTAAGTGTAGTTTTATTATCAATTTTCTCGTTAATCAAACTAATTATATTAAGATTATAAACAATTTTTGTAGCTCCCATAGTAGTTGGAATCGAAATAATAAAATCAATATCATTACCTTTACTACTAATTAACTTAGGGTATATAGAATATTTTAGTTTTGTTAGTTCGGATTTGTTTATATTTGTAAGGTTTTTATCTAAGTAATAATGCTTTAATGTAGTTTTACCTGTTTTAAACTCCTCTGATTCTTCAAGAATGTTTACTTTAGATTTATTTACATTTATTGATAAATATTTCGAACTTATAAAAGTTGAATTTGGTAGTTTATCAATTATAGCTGTTGCGATATTTTTAGTTTTTATATTTATTTTTGAAAGTTTTAAGTATTTATTGTTATCTGAGAATTTACCTGAATAAACGATATAAATATAGTTTGAATCAGTGAACAAGTCATATTCCTTTAATTTTGAAAAAGAAATATTTTTATATACATATTCATTTTTATTTGAATTAAGGTCAAGTATATTCAAAGAATCCAGTTTTTCAATTGCTAAAAAACCATTCTTATATTTTGCAGACTTAACAAAGTCATCGATTAAAATAGAACTTCCTAATTCGTATGATTTTAAATCTAGCAAGTTAGAATACAATTTATTGTTAGATATAAAATATAATGTTAATTTTCCATTAATTATTTTCCCAGAAAAAATTTCTTGAATATTAGAAGTATTATTTAATTGAAGGTTGCTTATAGTTTTATTTAGTATGATATTTCCATCTGCTTTAGTTAATAGAATATTAACTTTATTATCAACAAAAATTGATAAAATAGAATTTTCATTTTCAAGCGGGATGGTAAAAGTTAACTTTTCTTTTTTTGCATTAACAATGGAGAGGTTGTTTTGAACATTCAACTCGATTTCTCTACTCCACTTAGGCGAAGGTAGTCTCTTTTTTTCTTTAACTATTGTAGCGAAAAACAGACTATAAATAAGTACAACAAAGACTAGGAACATTATTTTCCAATTTTTAAATATTTTCATAAAACACCTCAACAATTTATTAGTATAATAATTATAGCATACATAGAGAGAATACTATGTGTATAATTATTAACAACTTGTAATGACATTACATCTACTGTAATATAGTAGTGTGCAGAAGTCTTATTATTATTTTTTTACTGTAAATCTAAGTAATAATGCATAATTACGACTTTTTTAGGTATAAATGAAGTATAGTATTTTTAAAAAAATTACAGTTAAAAACAACAAATCTGAGTTGGTGATAATATGAAGTTTAAAAAATTAAGAACTACTATAAATTACATTATGCTTATTAGTATTATTACAATTATTGTGATAGTTTTTGTTCCAACTTTACTTATTAGCTCCAAAAACATAAAAGAAACAAAAATTAAGGAGTATGAAACTCTTAACGAACTAAGTGCAAAAAAGATTGATATTTCACTTAATAACATTAGTCAAAGTGTAATTAATATTTCAAATTATATTGAATCGACCATTAATATGGATGTACTTCAAAGTAATGATAAAGATAGAATTAATATTTATATGAAAGACTATATAAAAAAACTAAATGGTTTTATGGTTAAAAGTACAAAAACGGTAAATGATAATATTGATGTATATATAACTTTTAATTTTGATTTAATAAACAATGAGGAATATCCATATCAATCTTTGCTTACATATGATATTTATAATGATAGTTATTCCGAACTAAAAGAACTTGCCAAAATAAGCGATTTTGATTCTTCAAGTAGTAACTTTGCATGGTATTTTGATCCAATATATAGTTCAAGTGGTATTTGGTCTAATCCTTATGATGACTCTTATGTAGGAAAAAAAATATTTACTTTTTCATATCCGGTATACGTAGATGATATTTTTGTTGGGATAGTAGGAATAGATAGCACTTTTGATCAAATTAAAGAACTTATCAACAAATATAATGTAAAAAATACTTATTCAATTTTAATGAATAAAAAGTATTATCATCTTGTGCATCCGGTCTATGGTCTCAAAGATAATTTAAGAAAAATAGAAAATGGAAATTTAGCTTTTATAGCAGATTTTATGGATAAAAATAAACAGGGTTATTTAAAATATAGGTATAAAGGAAAAACTAAATATGTTGTATTTACTAGATTAAGCAATGACTGGATAATTACAACAAACATTACTGAATGGAGCTTACTAAAATCTATTAGGAATCAATATGTAATATTATTAGTAGCGGTTTTATTAGGAATTATAATTAGTATTATCGCTTCGTACAGGGTTGGCAATTATATATCTAAACCTATTGAAGATTTAACAAAATTATTTGATAAGATTTCAAGATTTGATCTTAGGGATTCAGGTGAAAATATTTTATATACACTTTATCCAAATGAAATCGGAAAACTTTCAAGTTCGATATATGATATGCTAATTGATCAAAGAAAAATAGTAGGTACAATAGTTGGATCAACTGAAGAATTCAATATTAAGTTTTCTGAAACTAACAGTAAACTTTTAAGTATAAATAGATCAACCGAAGACCAATATTTTTCTACGAAAGAATTAAATAAGGCGCTTGAAGAAATTTCAGTTACAATGAATGATATTTATAATAGTATTTATGAATACTCCAAAATTAATAATGAAAAATCTGAATTTATGAATGGATTATTTATTATGATAAGCGAAGTGAATTCGAATTTAGAAGAGTCTATTGCAACTCTTGAAATCATTGAGAATAATTCAAAAAATATAACTGAAGAGGCAAAAGATGTATATATTTCTTTAAAAGATTCATTAAGACTATCAAATATGCTTTATGATCTTGTTTCAAAATTCAAAATATAGATATAAAATTTTGCTGATTGCTGATTAAGGGTGATTTTATGAAGAAAAAACTTCAATCTAATATGATATATGTTTATATATTAAGTCTTATAATAATTATCATAGGGGCATATATATTAAATGTTTATTTTACTTATGAAAAATATGATAGATACGTAAATGATATAATACTTAATGATCTAGAAAATAGTCCGATAAATTTAGAAAAATATATTGACGGCATTATTGGTAAATATTTTGAGGATGAAATGATTCAAAATATTAGAGGTGAATCTTTTATAAATGAAGTATTTATAAAAAAAGAATTTGATGAACACGTAATTTCAGAGAGAGATCATTATAAATATATTGAAGTTTTTGCTTTTGATATATCAAAATATCCGACAGAGATTAGTAAAGTTTATGCTACGACTATGGATTTTTTTAATAAAAATATAAACAAAAATTCCATAGTTCAAAGCGCTATTAGAAAAAAAAATGGTTTCGTTAGTGATGAAAATTTTGTATTTTCATTTAGCGAAATTGGCAACTTTGAAGTAATAACGATGGTTGATAAAAGTAAACTGATTGATTCAAATACTTATTTAGAAAAAAAAGTAATTAATTTGTATAAAATTTTTAGTAAATTTTATAATGATAAAAAATTAATTTTAATGAATTTAAAAAATGGAAAAATAATCTATAAAAGTTCAAATGCATTTTTGCAAATATCTGAAGTAAATTTAAAAAACGAAAAATTTATTGATGATAAGGGTATTTTATATAGAGATATTAGTTTAGATACTTCTTCTGGAAAAATCGATGGTCTAAATAATAAGTATAAAATGTTTTTCTCTAAAAATAAAAGTTATAATTTATTATTTTTAAGAGTTGAAAAACAGACCAATCCATTAGATATATTTAGTGGAAAGGTGTCTATTTATAATTTTATAATAATAATGATGATACTTTTATTGTTTTTTTTAATTATTAGTGAAAGTAGAAAGCTAGTAGATTTAGCTGAATTCAATTCCATCTTAGAAAAAAAAATAAATGAAAGAACACTTGAACTTACAGTAATAAACAGATATCAAAAACATTCATTAAAGGAAGCTAGGATAGCTAAAAAAGAATTATCTAGTAAAAATATGGAACTTTTGGATAGTATGCGCTCTCTAAAAGAAACTCAAACTAAGCTGATAGAATCAGAAAAAATGGCTTCACTTGGTTCACTTGTTGCTGGAGTAGCTCATGAAATAAATACTCCTATAGGAAATAGCGTTACTGCATCTTCCTTTATTGAAAATGAAACTGCTAAAATAAAGAAGAAACTTGATAGTGGTAATATAAAAAAATCTGAGCTTATTTCTTACTTTGAAGAAGTCAAAAATAGCACGAATATATTATCAAGTAGTCTAAATAGAGCATCAGATTTAATAACGAGTTTTAAGAAAATTGCTGTTGATCAGTCGAGTGAAATTTTAGAGACATTTAATATTAAAAATTATATAAAACTTGTAATTACAAGTTTAAATCACCAAATAAAACATACTAATACTAAAATTTTAGTTTTTGGAGATGAAGATATAATTATAAATAGTTTTCCAGGTGCTTATGCACAGATATTTAGTAATTTAATTATGAATTCATTAATTCATGGTTTAGAAAAAAAAGAAAATGGCATTATTCAAATTAAAATTGTTAAATATGATGTAGATAAGCTTAAAATAATATATACTGATAATGGTACGGGAATTGATAAATATTTAATAAAAAAAGTCTTTGATCCTTTTTTTACAACAAAACGTGGAAATGGTGGTAGTGGGCTTGGTTTAAATGTTATTTATAATCTTGTTACTCAAACTTTAAAGGGAGAAATTAATCTTATTTCTGAAAAGAATGCAGGAGTTGAATTTACAATTATCGTTCCAATGAATTATAATAGTAATGTTAAAAAAAGTAAAAAAATAGAGGTGGAAAAGTGAAAGGAATAACTTCGATAATACTTGCAGCAGGTAAAGGTACAAGAATGAAATCAAAACATCCAAAGGTACTTCACAAAGTACTTGGAAAATCAATGATTGATCATGTAATCGATGTTGTTGATGATAGTGGAATAGAAAAGAAAGTAATAGTTGTTGGATATGATAAAGAAAAAGTCATAGCTGCAACAAAAAAAAGAAATGTGGAAATTGCACTGCAAGAAGAAACCCTTGGAACTGCTCATGCCGTTATGATGGCAAAAGATTTTATAGATAATGAAGATGTATTAATATTATGCGGTGATACACCTTTATTACGTCAAGAAACAATAAAAGATTTTATTAAATTTCATAGAGAAAATAAATTAGATTGTTCTGTTATGACAGCAAATTTTGATAATTCTTTTGGATATGGAAGAATTGTAAGAGATGACAAAAACAATGTTGTAAAAATTGTTGAAGAAAAAGACTCAAATGAAGATGAAAAAAAAATAAAGGAAGTAAATTCTGGAATTTATCTTTTAAATGGAAAGCTTTTAAAAGAATCATTTGATGAATTTAAAAGTAATAATAGTCAAAGTGAATATTATTTAACAGATATTATTGATATTTTTAATACTAAAGGTTATAATGTCGGAGGATATTCAATAATTGATAATGAAGAAATTTTAGGAATTAATTCTAGAATTCAACTAAATATGGCAAACGACATTATGAAAAATAGAATTTTAGATTTTCATATGAACAGTGGTGTTACCATTATTGATCGAAACAGTACAATTATCGAAAAAGGTGTATCTATAGGGATTGATACAATTATTTATTCTGGAACATTTATATCAGAAAATACAGAAATTGGTGAGGACTGTGAAGTTGGTCCTGACACAAAAATATATAATTCAAAAATAAAGAATTTAGTAACTATTAAATCATCTACGATAATAGATAGTATAGTTGATAGCGGTACGAGTATTGGACCTTATGCTTATTTAAGACCAAATTCTTCTATTGGCAAAAATGCCAAAATAGGTGATTTTGTAGAAGTAAAAAACTCGAAAATAGGAAATAATTCAAAAGTTTCGCATTTGTCCTATATAGGAGACGGCCAAGTAGGGCATAATGTGAATATTGGCTGTGGGGTTGTTTTTGTAAATTATAACGGAAAAGAAAAAAATAAAACCGTTGTAAAAGATAATTCTTTTGTGGGTTGTAATGTTAATTTAGTTGCACCAGTCGTAGTTGAAGAAGGAGCTTATGTAGCTGCAGGGTCGACAATTACAAATAACGTTGAAGAAAACTCACTTTCGATAGCAAGAGCAAGACAAGTAAATAAAAAAGATTGGGTGAAAAAAAGCGGTTTATTAAAAAAATAGGATTATTTTGTCTAGGAGGAAAAGATGCATAGTAAGGGTAAAAAAATTAAGATTTTTTCAGGTAATTCCAATTTGGATTTAGCAAAAAAAATATGTGGAGAATTGGGACTTCCGCTTGGTGACGCTACAGTGTCTTCGTTTAGTGATGGTGAAATATCAATTAATATAAACGAAACCGTAAGAGGAGTAGATGTATATGTAATTCAATCTACTAGTATACCACTTGTAAATAAGTATTTGATGGAAATGTTAATTATGGTAGATGCTTTAAAAAGAGCTTCAGCGGGAAGAATTACAGTAGTAATGCCATACTATGGATATGCAAGGCAAGATAGAAAAGCAAAAGCTAGAGATCCAATTTCTGCAAAACTAGTTGCAGACCTTATTACAGCTTCAGGAGCGGATAGAGTTCTTACTATGGATTTACATGCTGCTCAAATACAAGGATATTTTAATATACCACTCGATCATTTAGTTGGTGGACCAATTTTAGCAGAGTATTTTAAGGAAAAAGATATAGAAAACCTTGTAGTCGTTTCTCCTGATCTTGGAAGTGTTGCGCGTTCAAGAAATTTTGCAGATAGATTAAATGCACCTATTGCTATAATAGATAAAAGAAGACCAAAAGCAAATGTAAGTGAAGTAATGAACATAATAGGTGATATTAAGGGTAAAAATGTTATTCTTATTGATGATATGATTGATACTGCGGGAACTATTACGAATGGAGCAAATGCCTTAAGAGATTTAGGCGCTAAAGAAATATATGCATGTTGTACTCATGCAGTTCTTTCAGGTCCTGCAATTGAGAGAATTGATAATTCGGTAATAAAAGAATTAATTGTTCTTGATACTATATATTTGCCAGATGAAAGAAAATCAGAAAAAATAAAAACTCTTTCAGTAGCTCCATTATTTGCAGAATCAATTAGAAGAATTTTTAACAATGATTCAGTAAGCAAATTATTTGATTAAATAATAAAAAGAAAAACAATTTATTGTTTTTCTTTTTATTTGTGAATATGTATAGAAAAAGTAATACGTAAAAATTAATTACTACTATATTTTTGATTAATTTTATTAAAAAAGAGTATATATATAGTATTCGTAATATATATGATTATTAGGAGGAATAATATGAGTAAAAAAAAGAAAGATAAAAAAATTAAAAAAAAATCTAAGCAAGGATTTGGAATTGGTATAAGAATTTTAAGTGTATTTTTATCAATAATGATTGTAAGTATTTTTGCAATTGGATTTACTGTGTATCATAAAACAAATACTATATTAGAAGAAAATTTGGTAGATACTTCTAAGTCTTTGAATTCTAGTATTGATAGAGATATCACTCATTATTTAAGTACATTTTCTTTTGTATCAAATTACTTAGCTGGTGATACGACAGTTCAGCAGGTACTAGAGAATCAATTTTCAAAAACAGCAATGTTTAGAATTTTTAATGAAATGACTAAAAATAATAAAGATATTATGAATCTTTATTTAGGTACAGCTGATGGACAAATGCTACTTTATCCTAAACAGAAATTACCAGATGGTTTTGATCCTAGAAAAAGAGGCTGGTACGAAGAAGCAGTAAATGCTGGTAAATTAATTTGGACAGACCCATATGTTGATGCAACTTCAGGGGAACTTGTAGTAACAGTTGCGAATCCTGTTTATAATAAATATAATAAAAACAAACTTGTAGGTGTACTTGGAATAGACATTAATTTATCAACACTAGATAAAGCTATAAGTGGAGTTAAGATAGGAAAAAATGGTTATATTGTATTAGTTGATTCAAAAAATAATACAATGATTCATAAATCAAAAGATTTGATTGGCAAGCCTATTCCCGTTAAAGCGCTAAATGATTCACTTGCAAAAAACTCTGAAGATGTAGTTTCTTACAATTATAATGGTGAAAATAAAATGCTTATTTATAATACTATTGAAGGCGTTAATTGGAAAGTTATGTCAAGCTTTAGTATGAATGAAATTAATGAAGATGCATCAAAAAATCTTACAAATATCATAACAGTTGGTCTAGTGTCTTTATTAATTGGACTAATTTTGTTCCTATTATTTTCAAGACGTTTAACAAATAATATTAAAAAGCTTTTAGTAAATATGGAAGAGGTTAAAAAAGGTGATTTAACAAAGTTATTTAATGTAACTTCAACTGATGAATTAGGTTCACTTGCAGGATTTTTTGAAGATACTCTAAAAGAACTTAGTTCGCTTATGAGAAATATTAAAAATGTATCACATGAACTTACTTCAAATGCAGAGAACTTAGCCGGAACGTCCGAGGAAGCAAGTGCTGCTTCAGACGAAGTTTCAAGAGCGTCAGAAGATATTGCAAAAGGAGCTCAGTCTCAAGCTGAAGATGCTGGAAATGGAGCTGAAATTGCAAGAGAACTAGCTGACAAATTAAATGTTCTTGGTGACAATATTAATACAGTATTTGATGGTCTTAAAGAGGTAACAAATGCAAATTCTCTAGGATTTGAAAAGATAAATGAATTAACTGAAAAAAGTAATATAAGTAAAGAAACAAGTGAAGAAACTCAGAAAGTGGTTAAAGAACTTGAAGTAAAAACAAACGATATTGGTACTATTCTTGATGCAATCAGTGCAATCGCTGTTCAAACTAATTTACTTGCACTTAACGCTTCTATTGAAGCTGCTAGAGCTGGGGAACACGGAAGAGGTTTTGCGGTAGTAGCAGAAGAAATAAGAAAACTTGCAGAAGAGTCATCAACTGCTGCTGATCAAGTAAGAGAAATAGTTACAAATATTCAAACTGATAGTAAAAATGCTGTTGAAAGTGTAAGTCAAATGAAAGAAATTTCAGATGAACAATTAAGTGCGGTTAAAGGAGTAAATGATGCATTTGATATGATTACAGTAAGTGTTTCTGAAATTAGTGGGTCGGTAAACCAAATAGTAGAATACAAAGATATGATAGAAGAAAACAAAAATGGTTTGCTTGAAGCTATTGAAAACATCTCGGCAGTATCAGAGGAAACAGCAGCAGCTTCGGAAGAGGTAAATGCTTCTATGGAGCAGCAAACATTTGCAGTAGAGGAAGTAGCAAAAGCTGCTGAAAAACTTAATGAAATTGCTGTAGAATTAAATACAGAAATAGATAAATTTAAGATTTAAGTTTAAATACTATCATTTATTGTATTTTAAAACGTAAAGTCTTGTTTTGTAATGAAAATTATAAAGCAAGGCTTTTTTATTTAATAAGCTTATGTAATCAGAAAATAATTAGGCCTTTAATAAAAAACAAAATAGAATTATTTAGAAAAGTTGATTATTATTTATTATTATGTGTATATATATAATACGATTTTAATTAATAATGCGGGAGGGAAGTTTATGTCAAAAGATAAAGTGAAGCAAAAGAAAAGTCATAAGAGCAATATAAAGGGAAGAGGACTTGGTTTTAGAATTATTAGTGTATTTATTATTATTATGGTAGTAGGAATATCTGCTATTGGTTTTACAGTTTATAATAAAACTAATAAAATACTTAAAGAGAATTTAATTGATACTTCAAAAGCTACAACAAAAAGCATTGACGATTCTATTAAAAATTACTTGAATGAATTTAGTTTTATTACTGGGTTTATGAGTGATGATGCTAATGTTCAGCAAGTTTTATCGTATCCTGATTCTAAGAAGTGGATGTTAAAGTCATTTGAATCTATTGCAAAAAATGAACCAGATTTAATGAATGTATATATAGGGACTAGAGATGGTCAAATGCTTCTTTATCCACAAGTAGATTTACCTGCTGACTATGATCCAAGAAAAAGAGGTTGGTATGAAGCGGCTGTAAAAGCAGATAAGCTTATTTGGACGGATCCATATGTGGATGCATTTACGGGCGATATGGTAGTTACAGTTGCAAAACCTGTGTATAATAAATTTAATAACAATAAATTTGTTGGGGTTGCAGCACTTGATATAAGTCTTAAAACTCTTGCAGAAAATATGAATAAAATAACAGTAGGGGAGAATGGTTATGCAATTTTAGTTGATGGTAATGGCATAACTATGACTCATAAAGATTCTAAAGTTATTGGAAAACCCATACCTGTAAAAGAACTTGCTGAAGCAATGAAAAAATCAAATGAAGACACTGTAGAATACACTTATAATGGCGTTGAAAAGATAGGTATATTTGATACAGTAGTTGGCCCTAGATGGAAAATTTTAGTTGGACTCGATGTAGCAGAAATAAACGACGACTCTGCTAAAAATTTAAATAACATAATAACAGTAGGTATTATTACTCTTATTATTGGATTAATCATTTTCTTATTATTTGCTAAGAGAATTACAAATAATATTAAAAAACTTTTAGATAATATGGAAGATGTTAAAAAAGGAGATTTAACAAAATTATTTAATGTAAGTTCTACTGATGAACTTGGAGCTCTCGCTGGATTTTTTGAAGACACTTTAAAAGAACTTGGAAATTTAGTTAAAAACATTAAAAATGTATCACATGAACTTACTTCAAATGCAGAAAATTTAGCTGGAACATCAGAGGAAGCAAGTGCTGCAGCAGACGAAGTTTCAAGAGCGTCAGAGGATATTGCAAAAGGTGCTCAGTCTCAGGCAGAGGACGCTGAAAGAGGCGCTGAAATTGCAAGAGAATTAGCTGATAAGTTAAATGTACTTGGTGATAATATTAATGCGGTATATGAAGGTATAAAAGAAGTTACAAATGCAAATACTAAAGGATTTGAAACTATAAATGAATTGACTGAGAAGAGTAATATAAGTAAAGCAACAAGTGACAAAACGGAGAAAGTTGTTAAAGAACTTGAAGAAAAAACCAATGATATAGGTACTATTCTTGATGCAATTAGCGCAATTGCCGTTCAAACTAATTTGCTTGCACTTAATGCTTCTATTGAAGCTGCAAGAGCTGGAGAACATGGAAGAGGTTTTGCAGTAGTAGCAGAAGAGATAAGAAAGCTTGCAGAAGAGTCATCAACTGCTGCTGATCAAGTAAGAGAAATTGTTACAAATATTCAAGCTGATAGTAAAAATGCGGTTGAGAGTGTAAGTCAAATGAAAGAAATTTCAGATGAACAATTAACTGCAGTTAAAGGAGTAAATGATGCATTTGATATGATTACAGTAAGTGTTACTGAAATTAGTGGATCGGTAAACCAAATAGTAGAATACAAAGATATGATAGAAGAAAACAAAAATGGTTTGCTTGAAGCTATTGAAAACATATCAGCCGTATCAGAAGAAACTGCGGCAGCTTCAGAAGAAGTAAATGCTTCTATGGAGCAACAAACATTTGCAGTAGAAGAAGTAGCAAAAGCTGCTGAAAAATTAAATGAAATTGCTTTAGAATTAAATACAGAAATTGATAAATTTAAAATTTAGTGCGATTGATTTTTAGCTTTAGATAGATTCAAAGTCATTGGATAAAGAAACTAAAAGAACTGGTTTGTAAGAAAAATTACAAGCCAGTTTTTACATTTTTATAATACCTAATTAGAAAGATTGTTTTTACTTTTGATATAAATTTTACTATAATGAATATGATTATTTTAATAGTAATGCTGACCTTAAGTTGGAGGAAAATATGTATATTGTAGTTGGACTAGGAAATCCTGGAAAAAAATATTCCGGAACAAAGCATAATATAGGTTTTGAAACTATTGATTATATGGCTAGAAAATATGACATTAAAGTCATTAAATCAAAGCACAAAGCGCTTATAGGTGAGGGTATAATAGAAAATGAAAAAGTAATATTTGTAAAACCACAGACTTTTATGAATTTAAGTGGTGAATCAGTTATGAAAATAGTAAATTACTATGATATTCCACTTGATAAGTTAATATTAATATATGATGATATTGATACAGAACTTGGTAAAATTAGAATTAGAAAAAAGGGAAGTGCTGGAACACATAATGGTATGAAAAATATTATATATTTACTTAATGATGATAACTTTACGCGCATTAGAATTGGTATTGGAAAACCAAGTAGAGACTTAGTTGACTATGTACTAAGTGGGTTTAAAAAAGAAGAAATTCCCTTGATTGAAGAAAGTGTAATTACGGCATCAAATGCTGTTGCTTCGATTCTTAAAGATGATGTTGATAAGGCGATGAATTTGTACAATAAGAGGTAAAGATGAAAAAAACATTTTATAATTCAATTAGTAAATCAAAAGAATTTTTAGAAATAAATAAGAGTTTAAAAGAAGGAATTTCACCGATATATTTACACGGTCTTTGGAGTTCTGTTTCAGCACATCTAATTTCAGCGATTACTAATAAGGGCAAGAAAAACACTGTAATTATTGTTAGCGACGAAATAGAGGCGAAATTAATAGAAGATGATTTGAAAATGTTTTATAAAGACGTTTATCGTTTCCCGCATCGTGAGATTACTTTTTTTGATTCATTTGCTCATTCAAGACAAATTGAAAATAAAAGAATTGAAACAATTAACAATATAGTTATAGGAAGTAAGGGTATTTTCATTTTAACTATAGATTCAATAATGCAAAATGTTTCATCAATAGAAAAATATAAAAATAGTATACTTTTTGATTTTTCATCTACTTATGATTTGGAAAAATTACTAATAAAACTTATTGAATTTGGTTATGAAAGAACAGAGTTAGTTGAAAGCTTAGGACAATTTTCTATAAGAGGTGGAATTCTAGATATTTATTCACCAATGCACGAATTTCCTATAAGAATTGAATTTTTTGATGATGAAATTGACTCAATAAGATATTTTGATCTAACTAATCAACTTTCTATTGATAAAATAGATGAGGCCATTATTTATGTTGCAAGAGAAGACATTCTTTTGGAAAAAGAGAAAATTAAATTAATTTGTGCTTTAGAAAAGATAAGTTCAAAAGAAAAAACAAATGCTAAAGTTAATGAATTACTCGATAATTTGAAAAACAATATAGTAATTAATAATTTAATTAATTATATAGGTTTAATAGATGATGAAAAAAATACAATTTTAGATTATTTTGATAATGATTCAATTGTATTTTTTGTAAATCCACTAAAAATAAAAGAAAAAGCAAAATTTATAAGAGAAGATTTCGTAGAAAATTTCAAAAATAATTTAGAAAATAAAAAAGCTTTTAAAGAGCAATCAGAAATTATCATGAATTTTGAATTCATAGTAAAAAAAATATTAAAACATAAAGTTGTTGCTCTAGATACAATTAAAAAACAAATTAATTTCTTGAAATTTGAGGAAATACTAAAATTTAATACAATTGAAGCGCCGCTCTACCACAGTAAAATGGATAATTTTTGTAAAGATATTGAGAGCTTTAAATATAGAGGCTACAAAATAATAATAGTTTTAAATGGAAATGAAAAATGTGAACGATTTAAGGTAGAATTAGAAGATAGAGGAATTACGGCTAATGTTGATTATGAATTCTTTAATGAAATTTTAACATCTCAAATCACAATAGGATCAGGCGAATTACGAGAAGGATATATTTTAAGTACTTTTAAGTTAATAGTATTAACCGAAAAGGAAATTTTTGGTTTAGATAATTCAAGAAGAATACGAAAGAAGAGAAGCAAAGATAGAATTATTAAAAGTTTTAATGAACTTACTGTTGGAAGCTATGTTGTTCATGAAAATCATGGTATTGGTAAATATATAGGTATAGACCAGCTTTCGGTTGATGGAATGAAAAAAGATTATCTTAAAATTAAATATTCTGGAGAAGATTTTTTATATATACCAGTTGAGCAAATGGATTCTCTGCAAAAATATATTGGATCAAATGAAGATAAAACAAAGCTCAGTAAAATGGGTGGAAGCGAATGGAAAAAAAGCAAAACTAAAGTAAAAAAAGCAATTGAAGATATTACTGAAGAGTTAATGAAACTTTACTCTGCAAGAAGTAAACAAAAGGGTTTTGTTTTTAGTAAAGATACAGAGTGGCAAAATCAATTTGAAAGCATTTTTCCGTATCAAGAAACTGAGGATCAACTTAAATGCATAGAAGAAATTAAAAGTGATATGGAAAAAGAACTTCCAATGGAAAGATTACTCTGCGGAGATGTTGGTTATGGAAAAACAGAAGTTGCTATCAGAGCTGTTTTTAAAGCAGTAATGGATTCAAAACAAGTTGCTATTTTAGTACCTACAACAATTCTTGCCCAGCAACATTATACAAACTTAGTAGAAAGATTTTCTAAGTTTCCTGTAAGAGTGGATATGCTTAGTAGATTTAGAACAAAAAAACAACAAGATGTAATAATTGAAAATGTAAGAACTGGTGTTGTTGATGTAATAATTGGTACTCATAGAATTCTTTCGAAGGATATGGAATTTAAGGATCTTGGATTATTAATTATTGATGAAGAACAACGATTTGGAGTTAAACATAAAGAAAAAATTAAACATTTAAAAAAATCGGTTGATGTGCTTTCTTTAACAGCAACTCCTATTCCAAGAACTCTCCACATGTCTTTAATTGGAATAAGGGATATGAGTGTTATTGAAGATCCACCGTTGGATAGATATCCAATACAAACCTATGTTGTTGAATTCGATGATAATTTAATTGCTGAAGCTATTAGTAGAGAAGTTTCAAGAGGTGGACAAGTTTATTTTGTACACAATAGAGTAAACGATATTGATAAAATCACTCTTAAACTTCAAAGTATGGTTCAGGGAGTGGATATTAGGTATGCTCATGGTCAAATGAGTGAGAGAAAGTTAGAAAAAATTATGATAGATTTTACCAATAAGGAATTTGATGTTTTGGTTTGTACTACTATTATTGAAACAGGACTCGATATTGCAAATACCAATACTATAATAATAAATAATGCAGATAAAATGGGACTTTCTCAGCTATATCAACTTAGAGGGAGAGTGGGAAGAAGTAACAGAATTGCCTATGCTTACCTTATGTATCAAAAGGATAAGGTTCTTACTGAGGTAGCTGAAAAAAGGTTAAAAGCTTTAAAAGAATTTACTGAACTTGGAGCGGGTTTTAAAATATCTATGAAGGATCTTGAAATTAGAGGTACTGGTAATATACTAGGTTCTCAGCAACATGGGCACCTTGCATCAATAGGGTATGAAATGTACTGCAAAATGCTCGAAGAATCGGTTAGCGCAGCAAAGGGAGAGATTGTAGTAAAACCAATTGAGACACTTGTTGAATTTAATATTAACGCCTATATACCAGATGATTTTGTAACAGTTGAAGAACATAAACTGGATTTATATAAAAAAATATCTTCAGTAAGAGGTAGGGAAGATTGCAATAAAATTGAAGAAGAAATAGAAGATAGATTTGGAACGTTGCCGCAGTCAGTTTATAATCTAATAGAAATTTCCTATGCGAAATCACTTGGTCAAACTTTGAGAATTTTAGTAATAAGAGAAAGTGATGATGGATTTAGCTTAAAACTTGATCAATCAACTCCTATTGACCCTAGAACTATAGAAAAATGCTTTGATGAATTCAAGTATAGAATGAAGTTTAATGTTGGCGGAAAACCATACATTAAATATAGATATATAATTCAAAAACAGACAAAAGTTCAAAAGTTAAAAGAGCTAATTAATGTACTTGAAAAAATCAATGGTTTTCAGTTTGATGATTTTGTACTATAATAGGATTTGACCAAAAAAATAAGGAGTGGATTAAATGAGTTTTAAAAAGAGTAGCATTATGCTACTAGTGATAGTTTTGTTACTAGGAGTAGCTTTAGTAGGATGTCAATCAAATACATCAAAAGACGAAAGTAATGTAAGTAAAACAGAAAATGTTGCAATTGATGATAATACAGTTGCAATTGTAAATGGAGAAGCAATTTCAAAAGAAAAATTCAATAAGAGTTTTGCTTTGATTGAAAAAAATTACAATGATTTGTACGGAGATACTATATGGACTACAGAAGTACAAGGAAAAACTGTAAAACAAATTGTAAAAGGTGAAATTTTAGATAATTTAATTACAGAAAAAATAATTGTTGACTTCACAAAAGATACTGGTTTTGTTCCAAGTGAGGAAGATGTTAATACTTCATATGGTAAATTTGAAGATTCAATTAAAGAAAAAGATGATATGAAATTATTTTATGAAAATAATGGCATTGATGAAACTTTTATAAAAAATGAAATAAAAGCACAACTCTTTAACAATGAATTTAAAAGATTAATTTCTGAAGATACTAAATTAAATAGTGATGAACTAGAAAAATTATATAAAACTTATCCAGTTCAGGTTGAAGCAGCTCATATTTTAGTTGACACAGAGGAAACTGCTAAAGAAGTTATGACTAAGCTAAAAGCAGGAGAAGATTTTGCTGCTCTTGCAAAAGAGTATTCAAAAGATCCAGGTTCGGCAGAAAAAGGCGGAGAACTTGGATATTTTCCAAGAGGGGTAATGGTTCCAGAATTTGAAAATGTTGCTTTTTCAACACCTGTAGGTGAAACTAGTGATATTGTAAAATCTAAATTTGGATATCATATAATTAAAGTTGAAGGTTTAAAAACTGTTCAAGATATGATTGATGGTGGTAGTAGTGATGCAGAAATTCAAACTTATAAAACTTCAATTGAGTCAAATGTTGTAAAAGAAGCATATGATAAAAAAGTAGAGTCTTTAAAAACTCTTGCTAAAATACAAAAAAACGATAAAGTAGTAAATGAATAAATTAAATTTATTGAATTTTAGGGCAAACTCAACTAATTATTTTATTAGTTGAGTTTGCTTTTTTCTGTTATTAACTAATATATAAAATTAGATTACAATAGTGAAATCTAACTATTAAAAACAGAAAAATTCTGATAAAATCAATTTGTGATAATAAATATTATGATTACATATAAATAGAGATATAAACTATGCATTTGGGGGATTTAATGAGTAAGAAAAAATCAAATTCTTTTGTAAAAGGGGCTGCAATACTTGGAATTGCAGCAGTTGTAATAAAATTAATGGGAGCATTTTTTAGAATACCACTTGGTAATATGATTGGTGATATGGGTATGAGTTATTATCAAAGTGCTTATCCTATATATAATTATTTGCTAGTTATTTCTACAGCAGGTATACCAACTGCTATAGCAAAAATAATTTCAGAAAAAATTGCACTTGGTGATCATTTAGGAGCAGACAAAGTTTTGAAAACTTCTTTGTCTATGATGTTAATAGTAGGATCTATTTTTGCATTATCTCTAGTAATATTTTCAGGAAATATTGTTTCTTATGTTAAAAATCCTAATGCCATATATTCAATTTTAGCTATAACCCCTGCAATATTTTTTGTTTCTCTAATGTCAGTTTATAGAGGATATTTTCAGGGATATCAACATATGGAGATGTATGCATGGTCTCAAGTAGTTGAACAGTTTGTAAGAGTTAGTGTTGGTTTTTTTCTTGCCTATATACTTCTTTCAAAGGGTGTTGAATTCTCAGCTGCGGGTGCAACATTTGGAGCAACAATAGGTGCTATTTTCGGAAGTATAGTTATTATATATATGTTTAGAAATTTTAAAAAGAAAACTAATTTTGATATAACAGATAAATTCCGCGAAGAGACGAGTGGCGAAATTTTAAAAAACCTATTTAAAATTGCAATTCCTATAACTCTTGGAGCATCGATTTTACCTATTATGACAATTTTTGATCTTGCTATAGTTATGAGAAGATTAACATCAGTTGGCTACACAGTAGTTGAAGCAAATAGATTATATGGACAATTAACTGGATATGCGCAGACTGTAGTTAATTTACCACAAGTAGTTACTTCTGCTGTTCAAATTAGTATAGTTCCAGCAATATCGAGATTTGCTGCATTAAAAGACGATTTTAAAAGGAATCAAACAATAGAAGTTGGCTTAAGACTGGCTGTTATTATTGGTCTTCCAAGTTCTGTTGGACTTGCACTACTTTCAGGTGGAATTATGAGACTTTTATATCCATATCAAATAGAGATAGCTTCAAATATTGGAGCTATTTTAGGGATACTTGGTTTTGGCGTTGTATTTTTATCAATTTTTCAAATAACAACAGGTATACTTCAAGGACTTGGAAGACAAAAACTTCCTGCCTTAAATCTTTTTTATGGAGCAATTTTAAAATTAATTCTTAGTTATACATTGGTAGGAATAAGAGTACTCAATATAAAAGGAGCTGCAATAGCAACAGTTAGTGCATATGGATTAGCTGCATTATTAAACTTTGTTTCAATGGCAAAAGTTTCGAAGTTAAAAATTAATTATGAAAAATTGTTTTTTAGGCCTCTTGTAGATGTATTTGCTATGAGCGTTGTAATTGAAATAATAAAATTTATAGTATCGCCATTTTCTGATAGACTTGCAACACTTCTTGCAGTTTTTCTTGGAGGATTTACATACTTAGTTATGCTTTTTGTTACAAAGACTATTTCTGATGAAGAACTAAAAATAGTTCCAGGTGGACTTAAACTAAAAGAAATTGGAAATTTTGTAAACAGTTGGAGGAAATAAAATGTCACAAATTACAGTTGTAGGAATAGGACCAGGTGGAGATCAGTATTTAACGATTGAAGCCTTTAAAATTTTGAAAAATAAAGATAAAAATTACTTTAGGACTATTAAGCATCCCATTGTTGAAACTTTAGAAAAGGATGGTATTACTTTTGAAAGTTTTGATGAATACTACGATAAATATGAAGAATTTGATCAAGTATATGAATCTATTGCAAATAAATTAATAAGTTTAGCAAAATCTGATGATATAGTTTATGCAGTGCCTGGAAATCCTTTTGTTGCAGAAAAAACAGTTGAGTTATTGATTGAAAAAGCAGAAAAATTAGATGAAATAACTTTGGAATTTGTGCATGGAACAAGTTTTATAGATGCGATTATTACATCTATAAAAAAAGATCCTGTTCATGGACTTAAAATTTTAAATGGACTTGAGCTTGATAAATACAAAATTGATGTTGATGTTGATAGCATTATTATTCAAACTTACGATAATATAGTTGCATCAAATGTTAAATTAAAACTAATGGAATATTACAGTGATGATCATATAGTTACTGTAATTAGAGGTGCTGGTATACCAGGTGTTGAAAAAATAGTTAACGTTCCTCTTTTTGAGATGGATAGGCTAGATATTATGGATCATTTAACTTCTGTTTTTGTTCCAAAAGAAAGTAAAGAAGTAAATAGAAAATATTTCTTTGAAGATTTGATTAGTATTATGAAACGTTTAAGGTCTATTGATGGATGTCCTTGGGATAGAGAGCAAACACATAAGTCGCTAAGAGATAGTTTGCTAGAAGAATCATATGAGGTTATTGAAGCTATTGAAGATGACGACTTATATCTACTAGAAGAAGAACTAGGAGATTTACTTCTTCAAATAGTATTTCATTCGGTTATAGCAAATGAAAATGGATACTTTAATATTCATGACGTAACTACAGGGATATCAAAAAAATTAATAAATAGACATCCTCATGTCTTTGGAGATATTGATGTTAAAGATTCAGATGAAGTTCTTAAAAACTGGGAAATAATAAAAAAAGAAGAAAAAAACGAAAAGACTACAACAGATTCTATGAAAAGAATAGCTAAAACACTTCCTTCATTAGTGAGAGCAACAAAAGTTCAAAAAAAAGCAAAAGAAGTTGGATTTGACTGGGATAAAGTTGAGGATGCAATTTTAAAAATTACAGAAGAACTTGATGAATTTAATGAGATAAGAAATCGTGGTAATCATAATAGAATAGGTGAAGAATTAGGAGATTTATTGTTTTCTGTTGTAAATGTTTGTAGATTTTATAAAGTAAATCCTGAATTTGCACTAAAAGAAACTACTGAGAAGTTTATTAGAAGATTTAACTTTGTAGAAGATAGTATTTTAGCGAAAGATGGAAAAATGGAGGAAATATCTCTTAAGGAACTTGATAATTTGTGGAATAAGGCAAAAAAACAAGAAAATTTATAAGAAATTTCAAAAAAAGCTTGAAAAATGGGGTCATTTCAATATAAGATAGAAATAGCTAAACAAAAGCTATTATATTATTTATCGAGGAGGTTATACTGTGAACAAAGCTGAATTAGTTACTAGTATGGCAGAAAAGACAGGTTTAACAAAAAAGGATGCTGAGGCTTCTTTAAACGCATTTATGAAAAGTGTTGAAGAAACTTTAGTAAGTGGAGAAAAAGTTCAATTAGTTGGATTTGGTACTTTTGATGTTAGAGATAGAAAAGCTAGAAAAGGTAGAAATCCTAGAAATCCTGAGCAAGTAATTGATATACCTGCTTCAAAAGCACCTGTATTTAAAGCTGGAAAGGCTCTTAAAGAGTTAGTTAACGCTTAATAAATACATATACAGCTAGGTTCCTAAAGTTTGCGTATGCTACTATTCGCTGCTATGGTGGGGATTTAGCTGTTTTTCTTTATTTATTGACGATTATTAATTTTAGAGGCATTGGAGGTACTATGAGAATTGATAAGTATTTAAAAATTTCAAGATTGATTAAAAGAAGATCAATTGCTAAAGATGCTTGTGATGCAGGAAAGATAGCAATTAATGGTAAAAAAGCTAAAGCTGGTAGTGAAGTAAAGGTTGGGGACAAGGTAACGATGACATTTGGAGAAAAAAGCATAGAAGTTGAAATTTTAATTATTAAAGAACATGTAAAAAAAGAAGAAACTAAAGATTTGTATAGACAAATTGGATAAGTTATAGACTTGCAGTTTAAAATAATAGAACTGTATAATACTTAAGGGATGATGCTATGAATAATAGAAAAAAATTTATTATAAGAAATAAATTAATAATAATATTTTTTGTTTTGTTTACTGTTTATATTTCTTATACTTTATACAATCAAAATATAAAATTTGATGAATTAAAAAAAGAAGAACTTTTTTATGATAATAATATTAAGAATTCAAATAAAAAGATTGAAGAAATTAATGAAGAAATAAAACAATCTGAATCACTTGATGCAATTGAAAAAATTGCAAGGGAAAAGTTAAATATGGTAAAACCAAATGAAATTATTTATATAATTCAAGATAGTGAAAAAAAAGAAGATAATAAATAAATTCTTTAATTGACATATATATTGTGGTGAATTATAATTTAATAAGTTGTATTATTATGGATAATAGGTTTTTCTAATTTTAAGGAGGAACAAAAAATTTATGGCTTTCGAAGTTGGTAGTGTTGTTGAAGGAAAGGTTACAGGAATTACAAATTTTGGCGCGTTTATTGAATTGTCTAATGGAAAGACGGGTTTATGTCATATTTCTGAGGTTGCAGATAATTATGTTAAGAGTGTAAAAGATCATTTGCAGGTTAATCAAGAAGTTAAAGTGAAGATAATTGGACTTGACGATAAAGGTAAAATGAATTTATCGATAAAAAAATCTGTAGAAAAATCAAATTCCAAAGCGAAGGCGCTAACAGATACTAAACGAAAAACAAATAATTATTCTAAATCTAATGAAAAATCAAATTATAAAAGCAACAAAAAATCTTTTTCTGCTAGACCTTCAAATGATTTTTCATCAAGAAATAAACCAAGAAAAGCTACAGGCTTTGAAGATTTACTTTCTGATTTTATCAAGGATAGTGATGATAAACAAAGAACCTTAAAGAAAAATATGAAATCAACTAGAAGAGGAAATGGTTTTAATGGAAAAAGGTAATAGTAACCACAAATATGCAGTAATTGATATTGGTTCAAATTCTGTAAGGTTGTTGTGTGCAAAAGTAAAAAATCAAAAAATAGTTGATTCGTATAAAAAACTTAGCATGACAAGAATGGGTTATAAGGTTAATGAAACTAAATTGTTATCAACTAAATCTATGGAACTTTCTTATAAAGCTATAAAAGAATATTATAAGAATTTATTGAAAGACAATTACAAGTTGGTAGATATTATTGCTACAAGTGCTGTAAGAGATTCATTAAATAAGAGTGAGTTTGTTAATATGTTTCAAAATATTGGCTTAAATATTAATATTATTTCTGGTAAAGAAGAAGCGCGTTTAGGGTATCTTGGAGTACTTTCAGGCATAGAGATTAATAATAAAAATATATTGATTATTGATATAGGTGGTGGATCAACAGAATTCATAGTTGGAAATAGTAGTGAAATATTATTTTCTGAAAGCATAGATATGGGTGCTGTAAGATTTAGCGAAAAATATATAGAATTAGAAATACCAAGTTTAAGAGAGATAAACAATCTTGAAGAAGATATTTTAGATAAGATAAATAATATATATGGAAAAATTATGGAGTTTAATCCTGAAATTTGTTTTGGAATAGGTGGAACTATTACAACTATGGGAGCTATTGATTTAAGCATGGAAAATTATGATAGCAATTTAATACATAATTACAATCTTAAATTAGAAAATTTGAATAAACAAATAGAAAAATTATCAAAAATTACTTTAGAAGAAAAGTATAAAATTCGAGGGCTTCAGCCTAAAAGGGCTGATATTATTTTTGCAGGTTCTAAAATACTATATCTTATTTTAAAACAGTTTAATTTTAATAAAATAACGATATCTGATTACGACAATTTAGAAGGAATATTAAAAGATAGAGGTTTAATTGTATAAAAAAGTAGCAAATAAGCAAATAATGTATTAAGTACAGGAAAGAATCGTTAAATATAAGATATTTATTTAAAAAGTATTAGTAATTCTATTGACAAAATACAGTTTTTCTTGTATTATTTATCATGTTGGTGTTGAAACGTATTCATTGTATACGTATCTTAATGCTACTATGGCCCAGTAGTTCAGTTGGTTAGAACGCTAGCCTGTCACGCTAGAGGTCGAGAGTTCGAGTCTCTTCTGGGTCGCCATATACGCCAGTGTAGCTCAATTGGTAGAGCAACTGACTTGTAATCAGTAGGTCGCGGGTTCGAGTCCCATCACTGGCTCCAAAAAATCTATTTCTTTAGGAAATAGATTTTTATTTTTTTGTTTATTGATTTGGTGATATACTTGTTTATAAAAGGTATATTATTTTTGATATTAACGAGGTGCACAATGAATAAACTCAATAAATTAATTGAACTTACAAGTATTAAGCTTCTATATTTAGAAGAAAAAGAGGAACTTTTAAGAAATAATTCTGAAAATGTCTCTACTAATAAAATTGACAAAAGGATATTAAAAATCGATTATGAATTCAATAATACTTTTTTTGATATAAAGAAAGAAAATAATATAAAAACTTTAGATGAACTTAAGATTAAATATTTTACTGAATTACAAGAATTAAAAAAAAATATTGATTTAATTATAAATATAGAGAAAAAAATAAATAAAATTAGTGCAAGTAATTTTTATAGAAGCAATTCAAATATAAGTAAAATAGATAAGGCACATAATGTTTATAAAAAAAATAAAAAATTTTAATAATGTGTTTATTCTTGTAAATGCAGGGTAACATATAAGTATCATAATAATAAGGAGGGGTTAAAAAATTAAAAGTTCATTTTGTTTCTTTTTTAAGAGATAAAATTGGATTTTATTATTTTTATGATACTAATAATTGGTAATTACCTAAAGGAGTTGGAGATATGAAAGTAAATGTAACTGGAAGAAATTTATCGCTAAGTGAGGCAATAAAAAATCATGTGGAATCAAAATTAGAAAAGTTTGATAAATTTTTTAGAAGTGATATAGAAGCACAAGTTACTTTAAGTCATAGTAAAAGAAAAAATAAAAACGTTCAAGTTATTGAGATATATATTCCACTTAAAAATGATGCAGCAATTAGGGTGCAAGAGGAATCAGAAGATATGTATGCTTCGGTTGATATGGCAATTGACAAATTGAACAAACAAATAGTTAAACATAAAACTAAACTAGAAAAAAGATATAGAGGACATGATACAATTAGATTTGAGCAAATTCCAACTTCGAAAGAAGAACAAGTTCTTGAAATTGTAAAAACAAAGAAATTTCCAGTAAAACCAATGGATCCTGAAGAGGCAGTATTACAAATGGAACTTCTAGGTCATGCATTTTTTGTATTTAGAAATGGTGATACTGAAGAAATAAATGTAGTCTATGCAAGAAAAGACGGAAAATATGGATTAATTGAACCTGGATTTTAATAGCAAAATTTTTTTAGAGATGCCTTTAAAGGCATCTCTTTTATGTTATAAAAAATAAATTAATTGAATTTTTTGTTTTTAATATGTAATTGTATTATAATAAAAATTGTAGTTAAATATATTTGGAATGAGAGGGCATAATGTATATAGAAGCTATTATTATAGGATTAATTATTGGTAAAATTAGAAAAGGTAGATTAGAAAATTTCGCAAATGTATATTTTAAGGGTCTTATTTTTATAATATTTTCTCTTGTTGTTGAAATTTCTCCTATTATTCTAAATAAATTTCATGTTTTATCAGAATATTATTACTTAGTTCCATTTATTTCAGTGATATTAATGATAATTGGAATTTTATTGAATATAAAAAAAAGTGGTATGAAATTTATTTTATTTGGAGCGATATTAAATATAGTAATTATGATATTAAATGGTTTTTATATGCCGATTAGCTATAAGGCACTCGAAATTGCTGGTAAAAAATCATTAATTTCGTATTTTGATAAAGAAATAATTATGGGATTTATCAATGCGGACCAACTTAGTGGATTAAAATTTTTCTTTAGTAAATTTATACCTATTCCCGCCTTTTATCCTCTTGCAAAAGTTATGAGCGTCGGAGATATACTTATTACAATAGGAATTATAATATTTGTACAAGCATCAATGATGAAATCTTCATTTGGGTTAAATAATAAAATGATTAGATTTTCATATAATTCAAGATTATAATAAATAAAGTTGAAAAAATCAGAATTTAGAAAAATTGAATTCTGATTTTCATAGTTTATTTATTTGTTTACACTTTTTACACAAATACGTAATTAAATTTCAATATAGTTCTTGTAAGGTTATGATATAATGATATTGGTAAATAATAAATAAATAATAAATAAATAATAAATTAATATATAAAGAGAGGATTTTGTTAATGGGAATAGTAAGTAAAATTATAAGTGGTTTCAATGATCGAGAAATAAAAAAATTATTTAAAACAGTAGATAAAATTGAAAAATATGATCAGCTAATGCAAAATTTATCAGATGAAGAGTTAAAAGACAAAACAATTGAATTTAAAGATAGAGTGAAAAAGGGTGAGAGTCTTGATGATCTTCTTCCTGAAGCATTTGCAGTAGTAAGAGAAGCTGCTGTTAGAACTCTTGGTTTAAAACATTATAGGGTACAGCTTCTTGGTGGGGTTGTTCTCCATAATGGTAGAATTGCCGAAATGAAGACAGGTGAAGGTAAAACTCTTATGGCAACTCTTGCAGCATATCTTAATTCTTTGGATGGAAAAGGCGTTCATGTTATAACTGTAAATGATTATTTAGCTAAAAGAGATAAAGAGTGGATGGGTAAAGTTTATAATTTCCTTGGTCTTACAGTCGCTTGTGTTATTCACGAAGTACAAGGTGAAGAAAGAAAAGCAGCTTATAGAGCTGATATAACATATGGGACAAACAATGAGTTCGGTTTTGACTATCTTAGAGACAATATGGTACTCTATAAAGAAAATAAAAATCAAAGAGAATTAAATTACGCAATAATTGATGAAGTTGATAGTATACTAGTCGATGAAGCTAGAACTCCACTTATAATTTCAGGTGAAGGTGCGAAATCAACTGATTTATATACACTAGCAGATAATTTTGCAAGAACTCTTAAAAATGAAATTGATTACACTATGGATGAAAAAGCAAAATCTGTAGTTTTAACTGACGAAAGTGGATTTGAAAAAGCTGAAAAATTTTTTGGTGTCACAAACTTAAGTGATCCTGAAAATATGGAAATTCAGCATCATGTTAATCAAGCCCTTAAAGCAAGAGTAATGATGAAAAGAGATGTTGATTACGTTGTAAAAGATGGCGAAGTTTTAATTGTTGATGAGATGACGGGTAGAATTATGCTTGGAAGAAGATATTCTAATGGTCTTCATCAAGCGATTGAAGCTAAAGAAGGTCTTAAAGTAAGAAAAGAATCTCAAACTCTTTCTACTATTACACTTCAAAATTACTTTAGAATGTATAATAAACTCTCTGGAATGACTGGAACAGCAAAAACAGAAGAAGAGGAATTCCTTCATATCTACAATATGGATGTTGTAGAAGTCCCAACTAATAAGCCAATAATTAGAGTTGATAAGCCTGATGTTATTTTTAAATCAGCATCAGGAAAATATAAGGCAGTTATTGAAGATATTATTGAAAAACATAGTACGGGTCAACCTGTTTTAGTTGGTACTATTTCAATCGAAACAAGTGAATATTTAAGTGGATTACTTAAAAAAAGAGGTATAAAGCATGAAGTGTTAAATGCAAAGCAACATGAGAGAGAAGCTGAGATAGTATCACAAGCTGGAAGATTTAATTCGGTTACTATAGCTACTAATATGGCTGGTAGAGGTACAGATATTGTTTTAGGTGGTAATCCAGACTTTATGACTGTAAAAGATATGCTTAAAATGGGATATGACGAAGAAATAATAAATTTAGCGACTAGTCCTTTAGAATATGATGATGAGAAAATTCATGAAGCAAGATCAACATATAATAAAATTTTAAAAGAACATAAAGAAATAACAGATAAAGAGGCTGAGAAAGTTAAAAGTATTGGTGGACTTCATATTATTGGAACAGAAAGGCATGAATCAAGAAGAATTGATAATCAGCTTAGAGGGCGTGCTGGTAGGCAAGGTGATAATGGCTCAACTCAGTTTTACATTTCCTTTGATGATGAATTAATGAGAATATTTGTAAGTGATAAAATAAAAGCAATGGTTGAAAAAATTGGAATGGACGACGAAACGCCTATAGAAGCTAATATTTTATCTAAATCAATTGAGGGTGCACAGAAGAAAGTAGAAGGTAGAAACTTTGGTATTAGAAAACACGTACTTCAATATGACGACGTAATGAATAAACAAAGAACAATTATATACAATGAAAGGGCAAAAGTACTTGAAGGTGAGGATGTAAAAGATCTTATTACTGGAATGATTGAAGAAATAGTTAAAAAGACTGTGGTTCTTTATACAGCTGAAGCTAAGTATCCTGAAGATTGGGATTTAAAAGGAATTACTGATCATCTACATCAATTTTTCTTAGCAAAAGATTATTTTGATGGAATAGATATTTTAGATATGACAACAGAAGAACTTGAAAAGAAATTATTAGAATATGCTTTTAATAAATACGAAGAAAAAGAAGAAGAAGTTACTTCAGAGAGAATGAGAGAACTTGAGAGATATGTACTTCTTAAAATTGTTGATTCTAAGTGGATTGATCATATAGATGCAATGGAACAATTAAAACAAGGAATTGGACTTCGTGCAGTTGGTAATGAAGACCCTGTTCGTGCTTATCAATTTGAAGGTTTTGATATGTTTAATGAAATGACTGAAAACATTCAAAGCGATACTGTTAGACTATTATATAATGTTAATGTAGAAACTGATACTACTAGAAAAAAAGTAGCTGTTATAACTAACGAAGGGCCCGTAGAAACTAAAAAACCGGTTAAAAGAGGCGTAAAAATTGGTAGAAATGATCCTTGTCCGTGTGGCAGTGGTAAAAAATATAAAAAGTGCTGCGGAGCCAATATAACATATTAAAATAAAGGGATTTTTAAAGTTTTAGAAGTGGTTTTTCCTTCTATTTAAGCTATAAAATACTAAAGAACGATATGAAAAAAAGTAGGGGCATATTATATGTCTCTATTTTTTAGAGGATACATATAAAGGGGTGAAAAGTTAGATGATACTATTTGAAAAATGCGTACTAGAAGCAAAAACACTTGATTCTAAACTTGAAGATTTGAGGGATTCACTTTGACATTGATTCAAAAGAAAATGAAATAAAAGAACTTGAAAGTAAAATGTTAAATCCAAAATTTTGGGATGATAATGAAAAAGCACAAAAAGTACTTCAAAGATCTAATAGTATAAAATTAAAAATAGATTTATATAATGTTCTTTTGGAAACACACGAAGATATAAATATTCTTATAGAAATGCTTTTAGAAGATGAAGAAGAAAATATGGTAAATGAATTAAATGAAAAAATAGAATATTTTAATAGTGAAATAGAAAAAAGTAAATTAGAATCATTATTATCAGGTGAATACGATCATTTAAATGCAATTCTATCTATTCATGCTGGAACAGGTGGGTTAGATGCTCAGGATTGGGCTGAGATGTTAATGAGAATGTACTCAAGATATGCTGATAAAAAGGGCTATAAAATTGAGATAATTGATTTAATTAGAGATACTGAAGCTGGTATAAAAACAGCAACTTTACTTATAAAGGGTTTAAATGCTTATGGTTTTTTAAAATCTGAAAAGGGAGTTCATAGGTTAGTAAGAATTTCTCCATTTGATTCTTCGGGAAAGAGACATACATCGTTTGCATCAATTGATATTATGCCAGAAATCGAAATGGATAATGAAGTATTAATTAATTCTCAAGATATAAAAATTGACACATATAGAGCATCAGGTGCAGGTGGACAGCATATAAATAAAACGGATAGTGCGGTTAGAATTACACATATTCCAACTGGAGTAGTAGTTCAGTGTCAAAATCAAAGAAGTCAGCATCTGAATAAAGAAACTGCTATGAAATATTTGATGGGAAAACTTATTGAATTAAAAGACATAGAGCAAAAAGAAAGAATTGAAGATATTCAGGGTGATTATTCTCAAATTGCATGGGGTTCACAAATAAGATCTTATGTATTTCATCCATATAATTTAGTAAAAGATCATAGAACGAATGTTGAAAATGGAAATGTACAGGCGGTTATGGATGGGGATATTAATCTGTTCATTGATTCGTATCTAGTGTATAAAATGAAGGAAAACCGAGGAGAATAGCATGAAGCTTATAATAAAAAAACTTAGTGAAGAATTAAGACTTAGAGTAAAACAAGTTGAAGATACCATAAATTTAATTGACGAAGGCAA
The DNA here is from genome assembly GCF_033097505.1 of Helicovermis profundi. Lineage (NCBI taxonomy): Bacteria > Bacillati > Bacillota > Clostridia > Peptostreptococcales > Caminicellaceae > Helicovermis > Helicovermis profundi. The sequence goes on from NZ_AP028654.1 coordinate 296,562, forward strand.
TACAATTCCTTTTATAGCAAGATATAGAAAAGAAGTTACTGGTGGCATAAGTGATGAAGTGCTTAGAGATTTTGATGAAAGACTTAAATATCTAAGAAATTTAAAAACAAGAAAAGAAGAAGTAATTAGATTAATTGACGAACAAGGAAAGCTTACTGAAGAGCTAAAGAAGAAAATTGAAGCGGCGAGTGTTTTAAATAAATTAGAAGATCTTTATAGACCATATAAACTAAAAAAAAGAACGAGAGCAACAATTGCAAAAGAAAAAGGATTAGAAAATCTTTCAAATATTATTTTAGATCAAGAAAATTCGCTTGAAGAAATTAGAGAGATTGCCAAAAATTATATATCTAAGGAAAAAGAAGTTGAAAATGTTGAAAATGCAATTAATGGGGCACTTGATATAATTGCTGAAAAAATTTCAGATAATGCAGATTATAGAGAATTTATAAGAAATTCATATATCAATAAAGGCATTCTTGAAACAAAAGCTGTAAAACTTGATGAGCAATCAGTTTATGAAATGTACTATGAATATAAAGAGCCTCTTATAAAAATAGCAAACCATAGAATTCTTGCAATAAACAGGGCTGAAAAAGAGAAATTTATAAAAGTAAAACTAATTTCCAAAGATGAAGAAATAATTGAGCATCTTTCAAAGAAAATTATTGCAAAAGAAAATTGTAGGGAATTACTAACTTTAGCTATTGAAGATTCATATAAAAGATTAATTGCTCCTTCTGTAGAAAGAGAAGTTAGAAATATGCTTTCTGAAAGAGCTGAAGAGGATGCGATAAAAGTATTTGCAAAAAATACAAAACCGTTATTTTTAATACCTCCAGTAAAAGATGCTATTACACTTGCTGTAGATCCAAGTTATAGAACAGGATGTAAACTAGCTGTTCTTGATAAAACAGGAAAATTACTGGACTACAAAACAATTTATCCAAATAAACCTCAAAACAAAATTGAAGATGCAAGAGTCACAGTAAAGGCATTAATAAATAAATATAAAGTAGATATTATTCCTATAGGAAATGGTACTGCTTCAAGAGAAACAGAAAAATTTATTGCTGATACAATTAAAGAAATTGATAGAAAAGTATACTATACAATTGTAAGTGAAGCGGGAGCGTCAGTTTATTCGGCTTCAAAACTCGCAACAGAAGAATATCCTGATATTGATGTTTCAATAAGAGGAGCGATTTCGATTGGTAGAAGATTACAAGATCCACTTGCAGAACTTGTTAAAATAGATCCTAAAAGTATTGGTGTGGGTCAGTATCAACATGATTTAAATCAAAAAAAATTAGATCAATCACTTACAAACGTAGTTGAAGACTGTGTTAACAGTGTAGGAATAGATTTAAATACAGCAACTCCATCACTACTTAAATACGTTTCAGGAATTTCTTATGCAATAGCAAAAAATGTTGTTCTTTATAGAGATGAAAATGGGAAATTCACATCGAGAAAAGAACTAAAAAAAGTTAAAAGATTAGGAGATAAGGCTTATGAGCAGTGTGCTGGATTTTTAAGAATTTTTGAAAGTGAAAATCCACTTGATAATACTGCAATTCATCCAGAGTCTTATGATAATGCTCTTAAACTTCTTAATGAATTAGGATATACAATTGATGATGTTAAAAATTCGAATTTAAATGATATTGAAAAAAGAATTACTGATATTGCACCTTTGGAAGTTAAAAAAGTGAAAAAAATTAGTTCGAGAGGTGGATTTGAAGCTTTAAGAGTTCTAAAAGAAAATAACAATTCGAAAAAAGATGAAGAACTTAGTAATATTAAAAGATTGGAAAATGGATATAAATTGCTTTCAGAAAAAGTAAACCTTGGTGTATTAACATTAAAAGATATAGTTGAAGAAATTAGAAAACCAGGAAGAGATCCAAGAGAAGATATGCCAAAACCTGTATTTAGAAGTGATGTACTTACATTAGATGACCTATCTGAAGGAATGGTACTTGATGGAACGGTAAGAAACGTTGTAAATTTTGGTGCCTTTGTTGATATAGGAATAAAAACAGATGGATTAGTACATGTTTCAGAATTAAGCAATAAATTCGTATCAAACCCAATGGCAATTGTATCGGTTGGAGATAATGTTACCGTAAAAATAATAAAAATAGATAGAGATAGAGGAAAAGTATCCCTATCTATGAAAATGTAAAGGTTAATCTTTATAGTATTTTCCTTGATATGAATCTCTTTTTGCTAATTCTTTATCTACTCCATTTAATATATACCGTTTATTAAGAATCCATTTAGGTTCAATTAATAAGTCTTTTGCACCGTCACCAGTAATTCGGTGAATAGAAATACTTGGATGAAGAATTTCAAGAGAGTCGCATATAAGATTAATATAATCGTCTTTTGACATAAATTCAAAAGGATGAATTTTATAATATGTTTCTAGATCAGTTTTTTTTAAAATATTAAGCATATGAAGTTTTATGCCATATGGTTTTAATTTTGAAACAAAATTTACTGATTCTAGAAACATTTTTTTGTTTTCAGTAGGTAAATTTGCGATTAGATGAACTACAGTTTTTATATTATTAGCTTTTAGAAGCTTATAAGACCTTAAGAAATCTTCTTTTGTATACATGGTTCTAAGTAATTTATGGGTTTTATTAAATTTTGTTTGAAGTCCAATTTCAACCCATAAAAAATGAGTTTTGTTAATTTCACTAAGTAATTTAATAACATTATCTGAAAGTTCATCTACTCTTGTTGCTATTACTATACCACTAATGTTATTATTGTTTAGTGCTTTATAATAAAGAGTTTTTAAATTAGTAATAGTATCATATGTGTTTGTGAAATTTTGAAAATATGCAAGGTATTTAGCATTTGGCCATTTATCCTCGTAAGATTTTATTTGCTTATTAATTTGTAGGTCTATGGAATCTTCTCTATTACCAGTGCCGGAAAATTCACCTGAACCAAGTTCTGAGCAAAATAAACACCCCTTGTTTGATTTTTTACCATCTCTATTTGGACATGTAAAATTTCCGTCTATTGAAAGTTTAATTACTTTTGTATTAAAAGTTTTTCGAAGTTCATAATTTAGTGAATGATATCGTTTATCTAAATAAAGCATTTTTTTATTCCTTTCCTAAGCTAATTCTAATAATGTTATTATATAATAAATTTTGGGGTATATAATATATTATTATGATAATATTTTGAAGGTGATATTATGATTACAAATTCAAATATATATGAAAAAGTTAATAATGATATAAAGAAAATTCAAGAAACTATATCAATTACTACTGATTTAAGTTTTTTAGTTAGTTTAATTGATACAGTTCCAAGTCCTCTTTATTTTAAAGATAATAAAGGTGTTTATAGGTACTGTAATGAATCTTTTGCTGAGTTTTTTGGTAAATCAAAAAAAGATATTATTGGTAAAAATGTTTATGAACTTCTTATTGACAGTGAAGCAATTGTTCATAAACTGATAGATAATGAGTTACTAAGTGAAAAAGGGAAAGAACTTTATGAAGATAAAATAACCTATAAAGATGGAAGTCTTCATGATGTACTATTCTATAAATCGAGCTTTGTAAATGATGTAGATGAAATTGTTGGTTTGGTAGGATTAATGGTTGATATTACTAAACAAAGAAAAAAAGAAGAAAAGATAGAGAAATTACTTAAGATAAAAGCTGCTATGCTTGAAATTAATCAAATTATGTTAAATGTAAATAATATGGAAGATTTGTTTGAAATAATTTTAAAAAAAATAGTTAAAATTATAAGTGCATCAGATTATGGAACAGTTTTTTTAAATAAAAATGATAAATTTTATAATATAGCGTCAGTAGGCTATAATGATAATTTATTAAATAATTTTTATTTGGATAAAGAGAAACTCTTCCTATATAAATCAACTGATGGTAAAATGGATGAATGTAAAATATCGAATAATATAAAAGGCATTAAAGATTTGGTTTTTCCAAAATTTGAAAAAGAAAATAGTGAATTTTATAATATATCGTCAGTTCTTTCAGCTCCTATAATAGTGGACAAGGAATTAATTGCTATTATTAATATTGATAGTATTTATAATAATATATTTGATAATCATGATCTTGAACTAATGAAATTAGTTAAATTTCAAATAGAAGTTGCTATTAAAAATTTCATGCTCTATGAAGAAGTTGTTAATTTATCAAAGTATGATAAATTAACGGGTGTTTTTAGTAGAAGATATTTGGAGGAGCATGTTGATCATATAGTTAAAAAATCAAGTAGATATAAAGAGAAATTTCTATTTGTTGTTTTTGATTTAAATGATTTAAAAATTATTAATGATAAATATGGACATGCTTCTGGTGACAAAGCAATAAATAAATTTGTTAAATTGATAAATGAGGTTATTAGAAAATCAGATATTTTTGCTAGGTTTGGTGGCGACGAATTTATAGGTGTTTTTTTTGAATCTAACAAGAAATTATTAAATGGGAAATTTATAGACTTGCAGAAAAACATTTATAAAAACTGTAGTGAGTATAGTTGTAATTTTAGCTATGGAATTAGTGAATATCCTAAAGACGGAGAAACATATGAAGAATTATTTAATAGTGCAGATAAAAAAATGTATAAAAATAAAAAGAAAATGAAAAGGAAAGTGAAATAATGTGTACAATAGTGTTTAATGAATTAAGAATATTGTTATGGATTCAGTATCATTTAAGAAGTGAATTTCTTGATAATGTAATGAAGTTTTTTACTACTATAGGAAACACGGGACTTGTCTGGATTTTTGTAGCAATTATAATGGTAGTAGTGAAAAAGACAAGAAAGAAAGGGTTTTTAGTATTACTAGCTTTAGTATTAAGTTATATTATTTGTAATCTGATATTTAAAAATATATTGATGAAACCAAGACCATTTGAAGTATACAAATATATCGATTTAATTATCAAAAAGCCTAGTGGATATTCATTTCCATCGGGACATACTTCTTCTTCAATTGCTGCAGCATATGTAATATATAAGAGTAGTTTGTTTTATAAAAAAATTAATTTAGGTTATTTGGCTTTTTTTGTTGCAATAATGATATCTTTTTCAAGACTATATTTATTTGTACATTATCCATCAGATGTTCTAGGAGGTATTCTTACTGGTATTATAGCTGGAGACCTTGCAATTTGGATTATGGGTAAATATGATTTAAGAAAATATAAAAAAATGTTATAGTGATTAAGGGAGGACTTATGAACCCTGTAATATTAATAGTTGACGACGATAATGAGATTAGAAAGCTTATAGATATTTATATGAAAAGCGAAGGTTATAATACTATATTAGCAGAAAATGGATTAATTGCACTTGAAAAGCTGAAAGAAAATTCAGTTGACGTAATAATTTTAGATGTTATGATGCCTATTATGAATGGTATAGAAACTTGTGTAAAAATAAGAGAAGATAGTATAACACCTATTATTATGCTATCGGCAAAATCAGAAGATCTGGATAAAATATATGGTTTAACTTCTGGTGCGGATGATTATTTGACAAAACCATTTAATCCACTTGAACTTACGGCAAGAGTTAAATCGCAAATAAGAAGAAATCAAATGAATAATATGACTAGTGAAGATGTGATAGAAATAGATAATCTTCATATTAACCTCTTAAATAGAGAAGTAAAAATAATAGGAGAACCTAGAGAAATAAAGTTAACACCAATAGAGTATGAAATTTTGGTATTGCTGGCAAAAAACAAAAATAGGGTGTTGACTAATAAAGTAATATACGAAAGTGTGTGGAATGAGGAATTTTATGGAGCAAAAAATTCTATAATGGTTCATATAAGAAAAATCAGAGAGAAGATAGAGAACGACCCTAAAAATCCAAAATTTATATCAACAGTTTGGGGTGTTGGCTATATGATTGAGGGATAGCAATATGAATGTAAATAAAAGAAAAACAAATCATTATTCAAAGTTTTTTAATAATTATAGGCAAAGCATAAGACTCAAAATACTAGTGATTGTATTTTTTTGCCTAATTGTAGGAGTAGTGTCCTATAGCTTTTTCTATGATTTAGTAGACAATATTACTACAGTTCCAATAGTTGATTATGTTGAAAGTATTAACAATATTGAAATGCTTGCTGTAAATACCTTTAATAAATTAGAAGATCAAGATTTTAATAGCTTCAATAAAGAAAAATTATTTAATGAGATAAAAAAATTATTAGTAAAACGACCGGAGCTTCCATTAATAGAAATTGTAGATATTTCTGGTAAAGTTATTATTTCAACGGATCCATATGAAACAAATAAATATATTAATATTGGAGATGTAATAGATAAAGTTAATTCGCAAAATAAAGCGGAATTTGATGAAAATGATTACACTGTTATGAAAACCTTAAAGTATGATGGAAAACTTGCTTATTATATTTATTCCGAAGTACCGGAAGGTAAAATTATTAAGATAAGTAATTCGGATAGTTTTATTCCGCTGATACTTAGTTTTTTAGTATCAATTGCTTTGTTTTTTTATTTAACAAATAAAAAAATGAAATATTTACTTAAAATAACTGAAGGAATTGAATATATATCTTCTGGAGATTTAGAATATAAAATTCCTGTACATGGTAAAGACGAACTTGCTAAGCTTGCTAGACGAGTTAATTTAATGAGTAAAAATTTAAAACAAAAGATTGAACTTGAAAGAAAGGCAGAAAATACTAAAAATGAACTTATAACTAATATATCTCATGATCTTAAAACTCCTTTAACGTCTGTTATAGGATATATTACCCTTATAAAGGACAAGAAATATACTACTAGTGAGGAATTTGATGAATACGTTGATATTGTTTATAATAAATCAGAAAGATTAAAAAAACTTATTGCCGATTTATTCGATTTTACAAAACTTTCTAATGTAGGCTTTAAATTAGAACTTGAAAAGATAAGTATTTTTGAACTAGTTGATCAGATTGTAGAAGAGTATAAAGATCTTTTTGAAAAACAGGAATTGAAGTTAAAAGTTACAGTTGAAGATATAAAAAAAGAGATTTATGCAGACCCAGTAAAAATAGTTAGGATGTTTGATAATTTAATTAGTAATGCTCTTAAATATAGTAATCCAAATTCGCTTGTTGAAATATGCGCAAAAGACAGTGAAGAAAATTTTATATTTTATGTTATAAATGATTCCCTAAATATGGATGAAGATAAAACTAATAAGATTTTTGATAGATTTTATAAAGTTGATGAGTCAAGAAATTCATCTAATCAAGGAAGTGGTCTTGGACTTGCAATAACTAAAAGTATTGTTAAACTTCATAATGGAGAAATAAAAGCTTTTTATAATGATGGAAAAATAAAAGTTATGATAAAGCTTCCATACTAATAAAAAAAGTTAATACATTAGTCACTTGACTAATGTATAATTTTTTTTATATACTTATTTTGTAAATATAATTGGATTGATTTAGCTTGCAAATAATGAAAAATACCCTATATAGATCTAATATAATTTAATAAAATATGGAGATGAGAATATGCTATTAATAAAAAACGGAAAAATAATTACTATGGAAGGTGAAATTTTAGAAAAAGCTTCATTACTTATTGAAGATGGTAAAATTAAAGAAATTGGACTTAATATTTCTGAGGAAGATGCTAAAGAAGTAATTGATGCAAGTGGAAAGTTAGTACTTCCAGGCTTTGTAGAGGCACATTGTCATCTAGGAATGTGGGAAGATGCAATAGGATTTGAAGGCGCAGATGGCAATGAAATGACGAATCCAATAACTCCAGAGCTTAGAGCAATAGATGCTATAAATCCTATGGATAGAACTTTTGAAGAAGCTTTAGAAGGTGGAGTAACTTCATGTGCAACAGGTCCTGGTAGTGCAAATGTTATTGGTGGACAATTTGCTGCTATTAAAACTTACGGAAAAAGAATTGATGATATGATAATAAAAGCACCACTTGCAATGAAATGTGCCTTTGGTGAAAATCCTAAAAGAGTTTATTCAGATAAAAAAACGTCGCCAAACACTAGGATGGCAATTGCATCTGAACTAAGAAATACTTTATTTAAGGCTTTTGAGTACAGAGATAAACTTGAAGAAGGTAAGAAAGATAGTTCTAAAAAACCAGGATTTGATTTTAAAATGCATTCTTTACTTCCTCTTGTAAATGGTGAAATACCTTTAAAAGCACATGCTCATAGAGCTGACGATATATTAACTTCTATAAGAATTGCAAAGGAATTTAATCTTGGATTAACTTTAGATCATTGCACGGAAGGTCACCTTATTGCTGATGAATTAGTTAAAGAAGGTTATAATGCAATTGTAGGACCTTCATTTGGGGATAGAAGTAAATTTGAACTTAAAAATTTAACTTTTGATACTCCAAGTATTTTATCTAAAGCAGGAGTTAAAATAGCAATAATGACGGATTCTCCAGTAGTACCACTTCAATATTTACCACTTTTAGCGTCCCTTGCAGTAAAGAATGGTCTTGATGAAATGGAAGCGCTTAAAGCTATCACAATAAATGCGGCTCAGATAATTGGAATAGACGATAAAGTTGGTAGTTTAAAGGTAGGAAAAGATGCAGATGTTGTAATATGGGATAATCATCCATTTGATATTATGTCAAGTGTAGAATACACAATAATAAATGGGAAAATTGTATATAATAAATAGTAGAAAATATAAGTGAGTGAGAGGTGTTTATGAACGATTTTGTTAGAGAAAAAAGCGATTATGAAATTGAAGGTTTACAAAGAAGTTTTATAAATAAGGTATTTTTATGGATGGCAATTGCATTATCTTTTACGGGAGTGGTTTCACTATATACAGTTAATTCTCCCTGGCTATTAAGATTTATTTTTAGTAGTAATATAACTTTTTCTGCACTTATAGGGCTTGAATTTTTTGCAGTATGGAAACTTACAAGAAGTTTAAGTACAATGAGTGCAGCAAAAGCATCAATAGGTTTGGTTTTATACTCTGTTTTAAATGGATTAACTTTATCATCTATTTTTTTAATGTATACGTCTAGTTCTATTGCTATGGTATTATTTATTTCAGCTGGAATGTTTGGATCAATGTTTATGATAGGTATGACAATAAAAGCAGATTTAAGTAAGATGAGATCAATTTTATTTATGGGCTTGATTGGTATAATATTGGCATCAGTTGCTAATATTTTTATGAGAAGTTCTTTTATGTATACAGCTATTTCTTATATTGGAGTACTTATATTTTGTGGTTTAACTATGTATGATGCATCTAAACTTAAAGCAATTAGCTTAAGAGGTATAAATAATGACGAATTAATGCAAAAATACGTCATTGCAGGTGCACTTATGCTATATTTAGATTTTATTAATTTGTTTTTATTTTTATTAAGAATCATGGGTAGAAGAAAATAGTAATAGTTAATATAAATATATGAGAATTAAATAAAAAATAATCAATAGAATTTATTTAGTAAATACAGTTATTAAGTAAAATTTCATTGGTTATTTTTTATTATATTCTAATGAAATGTTAATGAAACTTTTTTATCGTAGTATATAATATAAGAGGATTAGTATTTATAATATAAATTTAGTATACTTATCTAGTGAATGAATTTTAAATTTTGAGATTATAGAACATAATGTAAATATAAAACTGTTTTGAGGTGTTAAAGTGATAAAGATAATTACTGCTAGAGAAAAAGAAACATTTACTTTAGGTAGATGCATTGCAAAGGTATTAGAAAAGGGCGATATTGTTTGTTTAACTGGAGATCTTGGAGCCGGAAAAACAACAATTTCAAAATCTATTGCTAAAGAAATAGGAATAGACGAATATATAACGAGTCCAACCTTTACAATCGTAAATGAATATGAAGGTAAAGTTAAATTAAACCACTTTGATGTATACAGAATTTCTGATGTGGAAGAAATGTATGAAATCGGATATGAAGAATATTTTTTTTCAGATGCAATAAATATAATTGAATGGGCAAATTTAGTTGAAGAAATAATTCCAGAGAATAATATTTGGATTGATATAAGACTAGGTGAAGATTATAATCATAGAGTTTTTACAATAAAAAGCGGAAATTCTTTTGTGAAGGAAAAAGTTAATAAAATTCAAAACTTATGGAATGAATATAAAAATATGGAGGAAAGTAATGAAAATATTGTCTATTGATACATCAAGTATAATAGCAAGTGCATCTCTACTTGAAAACGATAAAATTATTGGAGAAATATCGATAAATAATCCAAAAACTCATTCTCAAAAATTAATGAGTATGATTAAAACATTGTTTGAATTAAGTGATATGAAAATCGAAAATGTTGATAGAATTGTTGTAGCAAATGGACCAGGCTCTTTTACAGGACTTAGAATTGGAATATCAACAGCTAAAGGATTGGCACATCCTCATAATATTAAAATTGCAGAAGTTTCTGCACTAAAAGGAATGGCATATAATATGGTTGATTTTGATGGAATAATATGCCCTATGATAGATGCAAGGCGAAATCAGATATATACTGCTATATATAGTTCTGAAAAAGATGGTCTTAAAAATGTTTTTGAAGATAAGTGTATATTGATTGATGAACTTATTGAATTGTTAAAAAAAGGACATAAAAAGATTGCTTTTTTAGGTGATGGTGTTAATTCTCATAAAGAAATAATAAAAGAAAATTTTGGTGATAATGCTATTTTTGTGAATGAAAATAACAAGTATCAACGCGCGAGTTCACTTGCCATAGCTTTTATTAAGGAAGGTATTGTTAGTAAAAAATATGACGAAGTATCAGCAATTTATTTAAGAAAAACTGAAGCTGAGACAAAATATGAACAAAATTTAACAAATAAAACACTTTAAGTATAAGTGTTTGTAATAATATTTCATAAGGGGACAAGGAAATGTCTAATATTGCTTTTAGAAAAATGAGAATTTCAGATATAGATATGGTATATCAATTAGAAGTTGAAAGTTTTTCAGTACCTTGGGGAGCAGAAACATTTGTTAGAGAATTAACAGAGAATAAATTAGCACATTATTATGTACTCCTTGATAATGATGAGGTTATTGGTTATGGCGGTATGTGGTTTATTGTTGATGAGGCACATATAACCAATATTGCTGTTAGAAAAAAAAGAAGAGGCTATGGATATGGGAAAAAAATAACAAGTTCTTTAATAGATGTTGCAAAAGAAAGTAATATGTTTAGAATTACTTTAGAAGTTAGAGAAAGTAATTCTATTGCAATAGGTTTATATGAAAAACTAGGTTTTATTTCAGTTGGAATTAGACCTAATTATTATCAAGATAATAAAGAAAATGCAGTTATTATGTGGAAAGAGTTATTGTAAGATTTACAAAAAGGAGGAAATAAAATTGACTAATGGTAAAAAATCTCGTAAGAATATTTTGATCGGAGTACTAATTGCAGCAGCTATTGTAGGATTTTTTGTTTTTGCGATAGTAAAAAGTAAAAATGGAGATTCTTCTATTGATGGTATTGTGTCTGTTAAAAAAGTAGTAAAACAAGACGTTGATTCAACAGTATTTACAAATGGAGTAGTTGTTGCAAAAGATTCTAGAACTCTTTATAGTGATTTGTCTGGTAAAATTACTAGTATTATAGGAAAAAAAGGTGATTGGGTAAAAAAGGGTGATATTCTTATAAAACTAGATTCAACAGATATTGAAAGAAATATTGAAGAGGCAAAAATTGCTCTTGAGATATCTAAAGAATCTCTTAGAGAATTAAATAAAAGTGGCAAAAGTAATTTTGATATTGCACTTAGAAATACTGAAAATGATCTTGAAGATGCAAAAAGAAACTATAATGACAATAAAAAACTCTATGAATCTGGTGCTATTAGTACAGCTGAATTAAATGCTGTTAAAAGCATTTATGAGAAAGCTAAAAATAATTATGCTTCAACTTTAAGAGAATACAAAGGGTATGGAAATGAATCAAAGATTAAAATTCAACAATTAAATATAAAATCAAATGAAATTAATTTAGAAAAATTAAATGAAATGCTTGAAAAAACGTATATTAAGGCTCCAATTGACGGGACTATAGTTGAGTTAAAATTGAAAGAATTTGATAATATAAGCCAAGGTACTCCATTATTAAAAATTGAAGATACTAAAGATTTAGTTGTAAAAACTAATATAAGCGAATATGATATTAATTCAATAAAACTTGGTCAAAAAGTTGTAGTGAAGAGTGACGGAACTTTAAAGGAATATAGTGGTAAAGTAAGCGAAATTTCTCCTAGCGCACAGTCGATTTCTAATGGACAGGGTTATGAAACAATTGTTCCTATTGAAATATCAATAGTTGGTGATATAAAAGGGCTAAAACCTAACTTTTCATCAAACGTAGAAATTAATACTGCGTTTGAAAAGGAAGCAAAAGTTATTCCTTATGAATCTATTTATACTTCAAAAGAAGGCGAAAAATATGTTTTTGTTGTAAATACAGAAGACACTCTATCTAAAAAAATGGTAAAACTCGGTATATCAGGGGATTTAGTTGTTCAAGTACTTAATAAAGATATTAATGAAGGAGATAAAATTGTGCTTAATCCTACAGATTCTTTGAAAGAAGGTAGCAAAGTTAAAGTTAGTGAGGCGATGAACTAATGATTAGGATAAACGAGCTTTGGAAGATATATGATACTGGAAAGATTAAGGTTCCAGCTCTTCGTGGAATTGATTTAACAATCGAGAAAGGTGATTTTATTGCAATAATAGGAGCTTCAGGTTCTGGAAAATCAACACTTATGAATATTTTAGGATGTCTTGATAGACCAACTAAAGGAAAATACGTTTTGGATGATGTTCAAACAGAAACTCTAAAAGACGAAGAATTTGCTCAAATAAGAAACAAAAAAATAGGTTTTGTTTTTCAATCGTTTAATTTAATTTCGAGAACGAGTGCACTTAAAAATGTTGAACTTCCACTTATATATGGGAAAGTGGATTCAAAAAAGAGACATGAATTGTCTAAAAAAGCTCTTGAAAGAGTAGGACTTCTTGATAGAATTGATCATAAACCAAATGAACTTTCAGGTGGACAAAAGCAAAGAGTTGCAATAGCAAGGGCTTTAGTTAGTAATCCTTCAATAATTTTAGCTGATGAACCCACAGGTAATCTTGATTCAAAATCTACAGAAGAAATAATAAGGATTTTTAAAGATTTAAATAATGAAGGTGCAACTATTATTATTGTTACACATGAACATGAAATAGCTGATCAGGCTAAAAGGATAGTTACATTTAGAGATGGAAATATTATTTCTGATGAAAGAAAAATTGATATTTTAGAAAAAATATAGGAGGAATATCTTGTGAATTTTTTTGAAAGTTTTGCTATTGCAATAAATGCAATAAGAATTAATAAAATGAGATCTCTTCTAACTATGTTTGGGATAATTATTGGAATCTCTTCTGTAATTGCAGTGGTTGCTCTTGGTAATGGAACAGAAGCAGCTATTGGAAAAGAATTTGAAAGTATAGGTGTAAAGAGGATATATATAACTACGGACTGGGATAAAGATATTTTAACCAAAGATTATATGAATCATGAAGATGTCAATGTAATAAAGAATGCACTTAAAAAAGATATTAAAGCAAGTTCAGTTTCCATTAATTTTAATGGCAGTGTTAACAATAAAACTACAAAAAAAGAAGTTAATGTATCAGCCAATGGAGTCTCTAGTAACTATCAAAAAATTGAAAATTTAAAAATTGTTAAGGGTAGATTTATAATTGAATCTGATATTAACTCGAAAAGATTTACTACAATTGTAGATGAGGGTCTTGCAAAGCAGATATTTGGTAGGACGGATGTAATTGGCGAAAAGCTTGTAGTGAAAAAAGGAACATCAAATTTAACATTTGTAATTGTAGGTGTTTATGAAGAGCCAAAATCAATGTTTAGTAATGCGTTTGGATATTCTCCGCCTAAAAATATTTATGTTCCATTTACCACTGTTGAAAAAGTATTAGGAATTGGCGATAGAGTTTATGGAATAGATATTAATTTGAATAAAGATGCTAAAGTTAAAGAAGTTATAAGTAATATAACGAATCTACTTGAGAGAAGACATAAAGTGATTGGTTCAGACAAATATAAAGGTTATTCGGCAGAACAAAATCTTGAATCCATTAGCAAAGTGTTAGGAATTCTAACTGCAGTTGTTGGTGCAATAGCAGCAATTTCATTATTAGTTGGTGGAATAGGTGTAATGAATATTATGCTAGTTTCTGTTACAGAACGAACTAGAGAGATTGGTATTAGAAAAGCACTAGGGGCTAGACATAAAGATATTTTAACTCAGTTCCTTGTAGAAGCTGTGATTATTTCAGCTATAGGTGGCATTATAGGTACATTGCTTGGAATATTGTTTTCTCATATTTTGTCGTCGTTTGTTAAAGTTCCACCGTCGACAGATATTAAGACTGTAGCTATAGCATGGTTGTTCTCTGCGGGAGTTGGAATAATATTTGGATTATATCCGGCAAATAAGGCTTCAAAATTGGATCCAATAGACGCTTTACGTTATGAATAAAAAAATATAAATATTGACAAAATCTAAACAAAGCAATATAATGTACAAGAAGCAAATAAAAAAATGTTAATGGAGGTATAAAATGGATTTGGAGAAAGATACTAGTGAAGTGAATAACGATATGGATTTTATTGAGATACCAGAAGAAGTTTTAGAAGAATTTAAAGAGGAAAATTTGCAGCCAAAGTTAAATATATTTGCTAGAATGGCTAAAATAATAACTTCGCCAAATGAAGTTATGGAAGATGTAAATAGAAAAACATATGTATGGATATATATACTTATATTTGCTGTAATAGCAGGAGCTATGTATTTTTTACAAATTGATGCATATAAAGATTTATTTTATAAGCAATTTGCAAAAAATCCAACAATTGATATGACTAATGCAGATGCAGTTGCTAAGATAATGAAAATATCTGTTATAAGTGGAGGCATAGGGTACTTATTATCTTTTGCAGTGATGGTTCCTTTATTTAAAGGTATAGTTTCTCACGTCTTAAGTATTTTTATGGGTTCAAAAGCTAAACTAAGTAAAAGTATTGGTGTTGTAATGAATGCTTACACAATTGTAGTAATAGGTGAAGTTCTTAGAACTGCATTAGTTTTAGTTACAGGAACAATTACATCTTCATTTTCACTTGCTATGATTTTACCAGCTTCTTCACAGCAAACAATTTTATATGCGTTCCTTGGAATGATTAGTCTATTTTCAATTTGGTATTTATATGTTTCTGTAAAAGGATTCAAAGTTGTTCATAAATTATCGACTGCAAAAGCTACTTTTGTGGTAGTTTCGCCATATGTATTATTATTTTTACTTTCAATTATTCCAATTTTATTAAAAAAATAGTTGCTTGTATTAGAAGTAAAATAAATAAATTTCAGTATTTGCAATCTATTGCATATAATACTTGGTTTTGAGTGTTTAAAATTATTAAATTAAATTGTATTTTAGGATATTGATAGATAATTAATCAATATCCTTTTTTATAATTGCTAAATAAGATATAATACTGTTATTATTAGGATAAATAAAAATAACAATTAAGAAGGGATTAACAGTGATTAATATGGAAAATAAAGATGTAATAATTATGTCAATAGAAAGTAGTTGTGATGAAACTTCATGTGCTCTTGTAAAAAATGGAAGAGAAGTTTTATCTAACATAATATATTCTCAAATAGATATTCATAAAAAATTTGGCGGGGTAGTTCCAGAAATTGCTTCTAGAAATCATCTAGAAAAAATAAGCCAAGTAATTGATGAGGCACTAGAAGGAGCAGATTTAACTTTTAATGATGTAAGGGCTATTGCGACTACCTATGGTCCGGGTTTAGTAGGAGCTCTACTAGTAGGAATGTCAAATGCTAAAGCTCTTGCATATTCATTAGGTGTGAAACTAATTCCTGTCAACCATATAGAAGGCCATATTTATGCAAATTTTATTGAGCATAAAGAATTAGAACCTCCTTTTGTATGTCTAATAGTATCTGGTGGTCATAGCCATCTTGTTTATATGAGTGATTACGGCAAATATGAAATACTTGGTAAAACTAGAGATGATGCGGTTGGAGAAGCATTTGATAAAGTTGCTAGAACACTTGGACTTGGATATCCTGGTGGTCCTAAAATAGATGCACTTGCTAAAAGTGGAAACCCGAATGCAATTGAATTTCCAAGAGTATATTTAGAAAAGGATTCGCTAGATTTTAGTTTTAGTGGAATAAAATCATCAGTCCTTAATTATATTAATTCGTGCAAAATGAAAAATATAGAAATTGTAAATGAAGATGTTGCAGCTTCTTTTCAACAAGCGGTTGTTGAAGTATTATCTGTAAAGCTAATTAGGGCTGCAAAATTAAAAAAAGTAAAAAATATTGTACTTGCTGGAGGAGTTGCTGCAAATTCAGGTCTTAGAAATTATTTGATTTCTTTAAGTAAAGAAAATGATTTGAAATTATATTTTCCTTCAATAGAATTATGTACTGATAACGCTGCAATGATTGGTTCAGCAGCATATTATGAGTATATAAGCGGTGCTGATGCAGATCTTAATCTTAATGCAGTTCCTAATTTAAAGCTTGGAGAAAAGAGATATGCTGGGTCAAAATAAGAAAAAAAATAGGCTTATGTTAACCAAATAATGATGTTTAAATTTTCTGAATTACCGGTTTGATTTGTGGATTAATCTGTGGACAATGTGGATAAAGCTTGTAATTATTTTATTTTCATAAAGTATATGTGGATAACTTTGCGAGTAATGTTTGTAAAATGTTAAAGTAAAATTCAAAAAAATGTTTAAGAATATAATTATGTGGTATACATAATAATGGCTAAAAATATTTACTATATAATTAAGAATTTCATTGTATTAAAGTTTGAGTAAGGAGTTATTATGAAAGTGAAAAAAAGAAATGTTTAATCTTGAACTTTAGAAAAAATAAAATGCCGATTACATAATTTTATATGTAATCGGCATTTTTAACGTTATAGTACTGTATGCAAATAGTCAATAATATTTTCAATAGTTTCAAATTTTTCAGCAACTTCATCTGGAATTTCTATATCAAATTCGTCTTCGATATTCATTACAATTTCAACTGCATCAAGTGAATCAGCATCTAAATCGCTGTGAATAGAAGTTTCATAAGTTATTAAATCAGGATCAGTTACATTAAGCTGCTCTACTATTATTTTTTTAATTATTTCAAACATTGTTATCTTCCTTTCTCTATTTTTTTGTACTGAATAGTTCATATAAATATTATATACAAAAATATTTATTTGTCTATATATTTATTATACTAATGATTCCCATTCTTCATATAATATATTTAAGTGCTGCCTTTTATCTTCAACCTCTTTAGAAAGTTTATAGGAAAGTTCATGATTTGAAAATATTTTTTCATCGCATAACTCTGATTCAAGGTCTTTTATTAGATTTTCGGTTATTAAAATATCGTTTTCTATAGCTTTAAGTTTATTTTTAAGTTTACTTTCTTCTTTCAGCTTTTCTTTTTCTCTTTTTCTTTCTTCTTTTATTTGAGTTTTTGTTTTAGTTTCTACTATAGGATTTTCTTGAAAATTATTCTCTTCTTTTTTCTTTTCTAAGTAGTAATCATAGTTGCCTAAAAACAAATTAATACCATTATTCGTTAATTCAAGTATTTTTGTGCATACTTTATTTAGAAAATACCTATCATGAGATATTGTAAGAACCGTTGCATTGTAGTTGAGTATTGCACTTTCAAGTGCTTCTTTACTTGAAATATCAAGATGATTAGTCGGCTCGTCAAGTAGTAGGAAATTTGAATTATTTAACATTAATTTTAATAGGGAAATTCTGCCTTTTTCGCCGCCGCTAAGGTTAGAAATTTTTTTAAATACGTCATCATTCTTAAATAGAAATGAACCTAAAAGAGTTCTAATTTGAGTAACAGAAAACATGGGTTTTAAATCAGATATTTCTTCTATTAGATTATTTTTTTCATTTAAGTTAAGTTGCTCTTGATCATAATATCCACATGTTACATTGTGTCCTATAGATATTTCTCCATCAGAACTAGTTAATGAATTTGTGAGTATTTTAAATAATGTAGTTTTACCAACCCCGTTAGCACCAATTATTCCAATTTTGTCACCCTTATATACATCAAAAGTTACAGAATTAAATATTTGTTTTTCGCCAAATGATTTTGAAAGCTCTTTGACTTTAAGAACATCATAGCCACTATCAGTTGTTGAAACAAGATTTAATTTGGTTTTTTCGTTAATAATTGTAGGTTTTTCTACTAGCTCTATTTTCTCTAATTGTTTCTCACGACTCCTAGCTCTTTTGGCAAGTTTTTCTGTTCCGTGCCCTTTAAAGCGCCTAATTATTTCTTCTTGTTTTTTTATATCTTTATCTTGTTTTTCAAATTCTCTTAATTTTGTAATATAAAGTTCTTTTTTAAATCTAATAAATTCCGAATAACTTCCTTCGTGTTCAAGGAGAGACTTATTTTCAAGTTCAAATATTTTAGTTACTACTTGATTTAAGAAAAATCTATCATGAGATATTAATATAACTGTTCCTTTATATTTTGAAATAAAGTTTTCGAGCCAAGTTACAGATTCAATATCGAGGTGGTTAGTAGGTTCGTCAAGAAGTAAAATATCAGGAGAAGAAAGAAGTAATTTTGCTAAATTAAGTTTTGATTTTTGTCCACCAGAAAGCTCATTTGCATTTCTAAAAAAATCTTCATCATTAAAGCCAATTCCTCTAAGTACACCTTTGATTTTACTTTCGTAACTATATCCTTCCTTTAAGGTAAATTCGTCAACTAGATTTGAATATGTTTCAAAAACATCCTTTGGAGGATCAAGGTTTTTTTGACCGTATTCTGAAATAGTATGTTCTAGTTTGCTTATTTTTTCTGCAATTGCTAAAATTTCTTTAAAAGTCGATTTACAGTATTCATAAAGAGTATCATTTATAGAAAATTTAAGTTCTTGCTCAAGGTAGCCTACAGTAAGATTTTTATTATAAAATATATCTCCACTATCATAACTAAGTTTATTTATTAGTATTTTAAATAAAGTAGTTTTTCCAGCTCCATTGTTTCCAATAAGACCGACTTTATCTCCCTCATTAATTGAAAAAGAAATATCTTTTAATACTGGAATTGTTCCGAAATTTTTTGTTAATTTACTGCATGAAATTGAAACCATATTAATGTCCTTTTTTATAATTATAATTAAACTTTTTAATGCTGTTTTATTATAATAATAGTTTTTTTTATTTACGTGATAAATTATACCACATATGAAAGATATGTGGTATAATTTGAAAAGAACCCCTTGCGAGGGGGGTTAAAACTGGTGATTTGGAGGTTTCTGTGGAAAAATTGTTAAAAAGTAGGAAAACAATACAGTTTCTTTTTGGATTTTTAACGTTATACGCTATTTATGTAAAAAATGTTAACTTAGGACTCATTATTGCTTTTGCTGCTATACTTGGAATTTTATTTGGAAAAGTGTTTTGTAAGTGGATGTGCCCAATTGGCTTTATTATGGAACTTATGACTAAGAACTTAAAAGATGATAAATTAAAACTTCAGCGCTATAATTACTTTAAAGTTGGTTGCCCAATATCTTGGATACAAGGATTTTTAAATAAACATTCAATGTTTAAAATAAAAGTGGATAGTAAAACTTGTACTTCTTGTGGAATTTGTGATGATATTTGTTATATAACAAGCGTTGATAAGAAAAAAAGCTTTTATAAAAATGGTAAAATGGATCCAGGAGTTGCATTTAACTGCGCGAGATGTATGGAATGTGTAGATAAGTGTCCTACTAATAGCATAAAATTTAAAATGTAATAAAGTTGTTTTAATGTAATAGTTAGATTGAATATGTAAAGTAAGCAGTGCAGTTCGTCTAAAGCTACGCTTTAGCCTTACCGCGTGCACTACGCACTATGCCAAAATATAAATAAGTTTCTTGGCTTCAGAGGAAGTTTTCTTCCACTGAAGGTTAGAAAGTATTATCCAGGGACTTTAGAATTCTTGATTTTCAACTTGAAAAGTTGAAAGCTTAGAATACTTAGTCATCGGATAAAATAATACGCTAATATGAGTAAACTCATTCGCTTCTTATTTATGTTTTGGTGTAAAGGCTTAAGCAGTGCAGTTAGTCTAAAGCTGTGCTTTAGCCTTACCGCGTGCATCCTGCACTATGCCAAAATATAAAATAATACGCTAATATGAGTAAACTCATTCGCTTCTTATTTATGTTTTGGTGTAAAGGGTTAAGCAGTGCAGTTAGTCTAAAGCTGTGCTTTAGCCTTACCGCGTGCATCCTGCACTATGCCAAAATATAAAATAATACGCTAATATGAGTAAACTCATTCGCTTCTTATTTATGTTTTGGTGTAAAGGGTTAAGCAGTGCAGTTAGTCTAAAGCTGTGCTTTAGCCTTACCGCGTGCATCCTGCACTATGCCAAAATATAAAATAATACGCTAATATGAGTAAACTCATTCGCTTCTTATTTATGTTTTGGTGTAAAGGGTTAAGCAGTGCAGTAAGTCTAAAGCTGTGCTTTAGCCTTACCGCGTGCATCCTGCACTATGCCAAAATATAAAATAATACGCTAATATGAGTAAACTCATTCGCTTCTTATTTTATATTTTGGCGCACTGCTTTCTTTGTCACAGATTTGACACTCTCTGTTACTGTTGGTATAATTTTTATATGATGTATAAATTAAAAAGGTGGAGTTGATTAGATGAGCGCAAATAAGATTTCAATGGCAGTTATTAAAAGATTACCTAAGTATCATAGATATTTAGCAGAACTTATTGATAAAGATATTAAGAGAATTTCTTCAAAAGAATTAAGTGAGATTATTGGATTTACTGCATCTCAAATTAGGCAAGATCTTAATAACTTTGGTGGATTTGGTCAACAAGGATATGGATATAACGTTGAAGATTTATATAATGAAATAAAGAAAATTATTGGGCTTACAAGAACGTATAATACTATTATTATTGGAGCAGGAAATTTAGGTCAGGCTTTAGCAAATTATACTAGCTTTGGCAAATTTGGTTTCAATTTGAAAGGTATTTTTGATAAAAATCCAAAAGTTGTTGGAATAACTATCAATGATATTGAAGTAATAGATGTTGAAAATGTAAAAGAATTTATTAAAAATAATGATGTTGAGATAGCATATATTTGTACAAGTAGATCAGGTGCTCAAGAAGTTGCTGATGTTTTAGTAGAAGCTGGTATTGAAGCAATTTGGAATTTTGCACCAGTTGATTTAGAAATACCTAAAGAAATAATTGTAGAAAATGTTCATTTAATTGATAATTTACTTACTTTATCATATTTTTTAAAGGATAATGATTAATAGTCAATATTACACTAAATAAGAAAAAAGCTATATTAATAATATTAATTATTAATATAGCTTTTTATAATTGATCTACTAAATGTGGGGGGATTACTTTGTACATTATATAGATTCAATTTTTAACTAAGAGTTCAGCATCTAAGAAAATATATTCGAGTAGTGATTTTTCTTTAGATTTAATTGTTAATGATGAAAATGTTTCGAGAGGATAAGCTTTTAGAATTTTTATATCGTTTATTTTAAATTCATGAGAATAAATTTTTGAGTTTATATTTAATTTTAAATAGAAATTATCATCTATTAAATAATCGGTGGTATATTCTTTTTTGGTAACTAAATTTGTTTTTGTTATTGTAAATTTTTTAACGGAGTTTATTTTGTTTTGATATAAAAGTTCTGTCTTATAATTTGAATTATAAGTGTTAATTTCAAGCACGTTTATTTTTAAAATATTTAGTATAATAAAAAGTAGTAGTAGTGATGATGTGATAATAATAATGTATCGAATTAAAATTTTAGGATTATCTGTATCGATTTTTTTTGTAAATTTCAAAATATCACCATTCTTTCACTAATATAACTTAATAATAATATTTAGACTACAATATACTACACTATTCTACAGTAAACTACATAGTAAAAAAAAATAAAACTAAGGAAATTTTTATAAATATAGAGTATAATGTAGGAATAGGGTAAGGTTGTGTATGGAGGTAATTATGAGAGAAGTAGTAATTGTAAGTGCAGTTAGAACTGGTGTTGGTTCATTTGGTGGAAGTTTAAAGAATATTACACCAATGGATTTAGGAGCAAAGGTAATCAAAACAGCAATTGAAAAAGCTGGAATAAAAGTGACTGACGTTGATGAAGTTTTATTTGGATCAGTACTTCAGGCTGGATATGGTCAGGGCGTTGCAAGGCAAGCTGCAATAAAAGCAGGATTACCTGTTGAAGTACCTGCTGCAACTGTTAATATGATTTGTGGATCGGGTCTTAAAACAGTTTCTTTAGCAGTTCAATCAATAATTTCTGGCGATAATGATATTGTTATAGCTGGTGGAACTGAAAATATGAGTATGAGTCCATATGTACTTAAAAATGCTAGATGGGGTCAGAAAATGGGTAATGGTGAAATGTATGATCCAATGGTTATGGATGGTCTTTGGGATGCATTTAATGACTACCATATGGGTATTACAGCTGAAAATATTGCAGAAAAATATAATCTTACAAGAGAAGCTCAAGATGAATTTTCTTACAATAGTCAACTTAGAGCGGCTAAAGCAAGAAAAGAAGGAAAGTTTAAAGACGAGATAGTAGCTATAGAAATACCTCAAAGGAAAAAAGATCCAATTATTTTTGATTATGATGAGTATATTAAAGAAAATGCAGATTTAGAAAAAATGAAAAAATTAAGAACTGCATTTAAAAAAGATGGAACTGTTACTGCTGCTAGTTCTTCTGGAATAAACGATGGTGCTGCTGCATTTGTAGTTATGAGTAAGGAAAAAGCTGATGAGTTAGGTGTAAAACCATTAGTTACATTAGTATCTCACGCATCTGCCGGTGTTGATCCAAGTGTAATGGGTCTTGGACCAATTCCTGCGACAAGAAAAGCTCTTAAAAAAGCTAATTTAACTGTAGAAGATATTGATTTATTTGAAGCTAATGAAGCTTTTGCTGCGCAGTCACTTGCTGTTATAAAAGATTTAGGATTAGATATAGAAAAAGTTAACGTAAATGGTGGCGCTATTGCAATTGGACATCCAATTGGGGCATCTGGAGCGAGAATATTAGTAACTCTTATTCATGAAATGCTTAAAAGAGAATCTACTTATGGAGTTGCAACTCTTTGTATTGGTGGTGGAATGGGAGAAGCAGTAGTTGTTAAAAGATAAAATATAAAAAATTAATTAAAAAGGTTTTGCGCTCTTTAGAGTGCAAAACCTTTTTTTTAAGAAACTTTTCTAATTTGTTTTATTATAATAAAAAAGTATATAAATATATATAATATTAAAATAATATAAAAATTGATTCTTAATTTACGTTATAGTAAATAATTATTGTATATAATATTTTGATGAGGTGGAAGATGATTAAATTAGTGGTATTTGACTTAGATGGAGTAATTACAGAAACTAGTGAACAACATTTTATTGCTTGGAAAACATTGGCAGATTCAAAAAATATTGTTATTGATAGAGAATTTAATGAAAGTTTAAAAGGTGTTTCAAGATATGATTCTATTGTGAAAATACTTAAATATGGAAATGTATTAGATGATTATTCTAAAGAAGAAGTTAAAAAATTAATGAAAATTAAAAACGATAATTATGTAAAACTAATTAGCAAATTTAATGAAGACAATATTAATGGTGGAGTAGAAGATTTATTTATATATTTTAAAAAAAATAATATAAAAATAGCAATAGGAAGTGCATCTAGAAATGCACCTTTCTTAATAAAAAATATGAAATTAGATGTTTATATTGATTATATTGTTAATCCGTTAAATTTAGATGGAAAACCGAGTCCAGATATATTTTTGGATGCAGCTAATCATTTTGGAATATCTCCCACTGAATGTATTGGCATTGAAGATGCTATTTCGGGAATTAAAGCAATAAATACTGCAGGTATGATTTCAATAGGCATAGGGGATAAAAAAATTCTTAAGGATGCTGATTATGTGTATGATTCAATTGGTGAAATTGATTATAAGGTTTTAGAGGAAATGGTTAAATAAAGTTCTAACTGAATAAATTTTAATGTATAATATAGTTAGTGATTTTATGCTAGCTATATTATATTTTGAGGTGAGTAAATGATAAAACAAGCTTTAAAAAAATTCATTAAAGAAAACTACAACAAACAAACACTAGTAGGCGAATTTTCAGGGCGTGATAGTGTTGGAGCTATTTTAAAGGCGTTTGAAAGTGAAGATATAAATTACGTTCTTCCAATAGCAAGTTTTTCTGGAACTGAATATGGAAATTTTGATGAGATATATTCAAATTATGAGCATTTATCTAAGAGAGTAGATAAATTGTATGGAGATAAAAAAGTATTATATCCACTTCTCGAGTACAATAGAGAAGATATTTGGTCTTTAATGAATGGAAGATTTATGACTGTATTGAATAAAAAATATGGATTCTATTCACATTGCATAGGTTGTCATTTGTATTTTCATTTAATAAAAATAAATTTTGCAAAATCTTTATCTGGAAAAATAATATCAGGAGAAAGAGAATCACATGATGGTAGATTAAAAATAAATCAATTAGGAATTACTTTAGATGCTTTTAAAAAGGTGATAAATAAATTTGATTGTGAATTAATTATGCCAATTAGAAATATTTCTGATGGGGACGAAGTTGAAAAACTTATTGGTTGGGACTGGAAAGAGGGAGAGGATCATCCAAAATGTGTTCTTAGTGGTAATTATAGAGATAAGGAAGGACATGCACTGATAAATAAAGTAAAGTTAGAATTATTTTTAAGTGAATATATAGAAGAAGTTGGTAAAATTATTGGAAGGTATTTAATTGAAGAAAGTAAGAATTTGAGAAAGATTAGTGATTTAAAAGAAGAGGTGAATGCGATTATATGAAGACAATAACACTTCTTTTAGATGGAGTAGGTGATAGAAGTTATAAAGAACTTGACTATAAAACTCCTCTGGAATATGCGAAAACACCAAATCTGGATAGAATAGCTAAAAATTCTCAGTGCGGTATTATGAATGTCCTTGAAGAAGGAAAAGCTCTTGGAACAGATTTAGCACATTTTATATTATTTGGATATACTCTTGATGAGTACCCTGGTAGAGCTGTTATAGATATGATTGGAGAAAAATTACATTGCCATGAGGAAAGTTTGATTTTAAGAATTTCATTTGCAAGTGTTATAAAAAGCGAAGGATTTTTAATTGAAGAGCGATTTGTAAAAGAAATTTCTAAGAAAGAAATAGAAACAATATGTAATAAACTTTCTTATAAAGAAGATGGTTATGAATTTAAGTTGATTCATTCTTATGATAGTCATGGATTTTTAATAGTAAAAAAAATAGATGGTGAAGTAGAATTATCTAGTAAAATATCAGATAGCGATCCATTTTATGAAAAACAATTTGTTATGAAAATAGAGCCGTTTGAGAATTATTCTCTAGAAAGTAAGTTTACTGCAAAGCTCTTAAATAAATATCTTATTAACTCATATAATATGCTTAATAATGACTATAAAAAAAATGCATGTAATTTTATTCTGACTAAGTGGGCAGGCTTTTATAAAAAACCAGAAAGTTTTTATAAAAGAAATGGTTTAAAGGGTTGCATTGTAGGTAAATCAAAGTTATTTAATGGAATTTCAAATATTACTTCCATGGATTATTATGAATACAAGAATTTTGATGAAGCAATTGAATTAGCTTTAACACTTGACTATGCTTACATTCATCTACATACAAAAAAAACTGATGAAGCTTCACATAAAAAAGATCCTTTACTAAAAGCTAAAGTTTTAGAAGAAATAGATAAAAAAATTAGTAGGTTGTTAGATTTTGAAGGATTGTTAATAGTTACAGCGGATCACAGTACTCCTTGCAGTGGAAAAATGATTCATTCGGGAGAAAGTGTTCCATTTATGGCAAAGGGAGAATTTATAAGAATAGATAAAGTAGAGAAGTTTGATGAAATAAGCTGTTTTAGAGGTTCAATTCATTTGTATGGAAAGAATTTTATGAACTACATTCAAAATGCAACAGATAGTGCAAACTTATATCATCTTAGAGCAGGTAATAAGAAAAAAAATTATATACCAAAAGAGGTAAATAAACTTATAGAATAAATATATTTTTAAATTTTAAGGAGCTTTGATATTGATATATATGCTATCTATTAATAGATGTATAAATTTTTTTTATAGTATAAAGTAAATTATTAAAAAAATTAATTGTTATTATTTGAATATATCATATAAAATTAAATAATCGTAGGCTTGACTATTTGATTTATTTATAAGTAATTGGAGAAAATAATGATATATGATATTCATGTACATCAAAGTGAGAATTCATTTGATAGTAAATTAAAAATTAAAGATGCTCTGCTAAGAGCAAAAAAAATAGGACTAGATGGAATTTGTTTTACTGATCACGATGATATTGGTCTAAGAAAGGATAAAGATAGAATAGAAAAGCTTATACTAGAATATGGTGTGAATATTATTGTAGGTGTAGAAATATTTACATTGGATGGCGATTTATTGTGTTTTGGAATTGATGAAATTCCAAAAGAACGTTTAAGTGTTAAGGAAACAATTAAATTTGTAGAGAAAAGAGGTGGTGTTTCTGTAGCGGCTCATCCCTTTAGAAATAGTAAACGTGGACTCAATGATAATATATATTTTAATAATATTAATGGAATTGAGGTCTTTAATGGAAGAACGGATGATCTATTAAATACTAAAGCTTTTAATGCATCAAAATTACTTAATAAAGCTATTCTTGGTGGAAGTGATGCACACACTGCTGAAGAAATTGGCAAGTATGCTACTAAATTTGAAAGTAAAATTAATTGTGAAGATGATTTTATAAAGGCTATTAAAGAAAATAAAACTACTGCAATATCTTTAAAAGATATTTTAAATACTAAAAAAATAATAAAAAAAATTATTTAAGTTGTAATGAAATTAAAAATCATTGCAACTTTTTCTATACTACTTATTAGGTATTATAGTATAATTAAATAGTAATAAAAATATGTATTGATGTAAGGATGATTAGCTTAGAAAAAAGATTAAATAATAAAATTAAAATAATATGATTGAGGAGGCAATATGATTAGTTTTTACTCTGAAATAGAAAATCTTGCCGTAAAATTACTTCATAAAATGGTGTCGTTTGATAAAAACAAAATAAAATATGCAAATAAAAACGAAAAATTTTCAGTGCTCGATCTTTTAATCTTAAATGAAGTTGGAGAAAATAAGTCAATTAGCGGGTTAGATCTATTAAAGAGGATAGAAATTGATAGAGGAATAGTTACTACATCTTTAAATCACCTTATAAATTTAAATTATATAATTAAAGAAAAAAATAATGAGGATAAAAGAAAATATAATTTGAATTTTACAAAAGAAGGTGTAAATATTTTTAATAAATTAAGTAAAAGACGTAGTGACACACTTGAGTTTGTTTTAAAAGATATGTCGGTTAATGAACAAAAAACCATTTTAAAATTTTTAAGTAAAGTGAATCAATTAACGGTTGAAAAATTTGATAGTTAAAAGAAAGAGTATATTACTATAAAATAAAAAATGTATAATATTATCGGATGATAATATTATACATTTAATAAATAAAAGTTATTATATTACTTAGCTTGTGGAGCGTCAACTGGACAAACATTAGCACAAGCTCCGCAGTCGATGCAAGCACTTTCGTCAATTACATAAATTGAATCACCAGCAGTAATTGCACTTACTGGACACTCAGCTTCACAAGCGCCACAAGATATACATGAATCATTAATTACATAAGCCATTTTAAATCCTCCTTATAAATATAAACAAATTGATTTACATAGAGAGTATATCTAAAACATTCAAAATAAACAATGGAAGAATAAAAAAAAATAAAGAAAACACCTAATTAGTAATGATTATCGTTATAATCAACTCTGACAGCGGTGCGATATTTTAATTATAATGTATAAAATAAGCTAGCTTATTTTTAATACATTATAATTAAAATATCATAGGGCTAAAAGCCCTTTACCAAGCGAATAGCGCGAAGCGCGGTAAGCACAGAGTGCGAATTCGCTAGGTAAAAGCACCGCGTGAATAAAGTAAGAATAAAAAATTGTATAGATAAATGAATTTCTTGGATTCAGAGGGAGTTTTTACTCCCACTGAATCTTAGAAAACATAATCCAGGGCCTTTTTAGAGTTCTTTTTCTCCCACTTTTTAAGAAGTGGGGATATTAGAACTCTAAGGCATCGGATAAATAAGAAAAACAGGGGGGGATTATTATGAAAGTATATGCTTTAGTTGGTAAAAGTGGAACTGGTAAAAGTCATAGGGCTATGAAAGTAGCATTTGAAAAAGATATTGATTATATAATTGATGATGGACTTTTAATAGAAGGAACAAAAAAAATTGCTGGAAGTTCTGCAAAAAGAGAAAATACAAAAATAGCTGCAGTAAAAAGAGCATTATTTTTTAATGATAATCATAGAGAAGAAGTGGTAAAAGTTTTAAAAAAAAATTTTGATAAAACTATATTAATTATAGGCACATCGATTAAAATGGTTGAAAATATAACTGAAACTTTAGAACTTACAAAAATAGATGAATTTGTTTTTATCGAAGATATATCTTCAAAAGAAGAAATAGAAAAAGCTCTTTCAGAAAGAGGCGATCATGGAAAACATGTAATACCGCTTCCGGCTATGGAAATTAAAAGCGATTTTTCTGGATATTTTTTAGATACATTTAAAACCGTTCTTAGAAGAAAAGATAACAGAATAAAAATTGGTGAAAAGTCGGTTGTTAGACCGACTTATAGTTATATAGGTAATTTTGTAATATTTAATAGAACAATTATTCAAATCATTGAAGGTGCATCTTTTGAAACAAATGGAATTGTAAAGATTATAAAGTCAAAAATTCGCAAGGTTGAAAATGGAATATTCATAGAAAGTGATGTTGTAAGTGAGTACGGATATAATGTGCTTGAAGTAGCTGAAAGACTTCAAAATACTATCAAATCAAGAGTAGAGTATATGTCTAATATCAATGTAACAGCTGTAAATATAGTTGTCAGACATGTTAAAACAAATGTTACAAAAAATTAATATTCTACATATTGTGCATTGTATTGTAAGAATATACGAAGAATTGAATGATTGTATACCATATGTAGAGAGATAATTTTGCAATAAAACTTTTAAAACTTCCAAAAAATAAAACTATTTACACAAATAATTTGATGTGTTAAAATAATTGTGTAAAAAAAAATGTTTTATTTTAACTTAAATTTAGGCATTTTCAATATGAATAGCGATTTTCTTCATAAGTATTATTTATAATATTTATGAAATATTTGTTGCAAAAACACATATATAAAGGGTTATATATGTAAGCGTTAAAAAAATGATTATTTCTTTTTTGTAACAAAAGAGAATTATTGAATTTTTATTGAATTCTAAGTTTATTAATTTCTAAAGGGAGTTGTTGAAATGAGAAAGTATATTGATGAAGTTTTTGGCCGTGTAAAAGCTAGAAATCCACATGAACCTGAATTTTTACAAGCTGTTGAAGAGGTTTTTGTATCACTTGAGCCTGTTCTTGAAAAACACCCAGAGTGGGTAAAGGCTAATCTATTAGATAGATTTGCTGAGCCAGAAAGACAAATTATGTTCAGAGTACCTTGGGTAGATGACAAAGGTACTCTTAATGTGAACAGAGGATATAGAGTACAATTTAATGGAGCTATTGGACCTTATAAAGGTGGACTTAGATTCCATAAATCAGTATACATTGGAATTATTAAATTCTTAGGATTTGAACAAATTTTGAAAAACTCATTAACTGGTCTTCCAATTGGTGGAGGAAAAGGTGGTTCAGATTTTGATCCTAATGGTAAATCTGACGGAGAAGTAATGAGATTTTGCCAAAGTTTTATGATGGAATTACAAAGACATATTGGACCTGATGTTGATGTTCCTGCTGGAGATATTGGTGTTGGCGGAAGAGAAATTGGATACCTTTATGGTCAATATAGAAGAGTTAAAAAAGTATTTGAAAATGGAGTATTAACTGGAAAAGGTTTAAGTTATGGTGGAAGTTTAATTAGACCAGAAGCTACTGGATTTGGAATTACTTATTTTGCACAAGAAATGCTTAAGACACAAGGTGAAACTTTTGAAGGAAAAACTGTTGCTTTATCAGGATTTGGTAATGTAACTTGGGGTACTGCAAGAAAAGTAACTGAATTAGGCGGAAAAGTTGTTACTTTATCAGGTCCAGATGGATATATTTATGATCCTAATGGTGTTAGTGGTGATAAAATTGACTACTTACTTGAACTTAGAGCAAGTGGAAATGATAGAATTAAAGATTACGCTGATAAATATGGTGTAGAATTCTTCGCTGGTGAAAGACCATGGGGAGTTAAAGTTGATGTTGTAATACCAACTGCTACACAAAATGAGATTAGAATTGATGATGCTAAGAAAATTGTTGCTAATGGAACTAAATTTGTTTGTGAAGGTTCAAATATGCCTACTACAAATGAAGCTCTTAAGTATCTTCAAGATAGTGGAATTATTGTAGGACCTGCTAAAGCTGCTAATGCTGGTGGAGTTGCTACTTCTGCTCTTGAAATGTCACAAAATAGTATGAGATTATCTTGGACTGAAGAAGAAGTTGATCAAAAATTACATGCTATTATGAAAAACATTCATGATGTATCTGCAGAAGCTTCTAAAGAGTATGGTTTTGGTTATGACTTAGTTGCTGGAGCAAATATTGCTGGTTTCTTAAAAGTTGCAGATGCTATGTATGCACAAGGAGACTACTAGAATTAAATAAATATAATATTTTGGTGCCCGTTTTACGGGAGAATAGGGAATAAAGTGAAAATCTTTAACGGTCCCACCACTGTAAAGATGAGTGATTTACAAATGCCACTGCTTAAGCGGGAAGGTGTAAACCATGTTGATTCTAAGTCAGGAGACCTGCCAAAAATATTTAACATGAATTAGGTAAGGTTCGTGATTCTCTTTTAAGGGGAATCACGAACCTTTTTTATATGATATAAAAGACATAGGGGGAATTATGTTAGAAAGTACATTAAGAAAAATAAAATCAGTAAATAAAAAAACTGCACTTAAATCAATTGAAAGAGTAGATAATCTTGTAAAACCCAAGGGTAGTCTAGGTATGCTTGAAGAAATCGTAGTTAAACTTTCCGCAATTCAAAACACAAAATTTCCTAAAATTTCAAATAAAGAAATAATAGTTTTCGCGTCTGATCATGGAATTTTTGAAGAGGGAGTTGCAATAACACCTAGAGAAGTTACATTAATACAGGCAGAAAATATGATACTTGGAGTTACAGGAGTATGCGCGTTAGCTAAAAATGCAAATTCGAAAGTTATAGTAGTAGATGTTGGTATCGATGCTGATGTTAAAAATAATAAAATAATAAATAAAAAAATCAGAAAAGGTACAAGCAATTTCACAAAAGGTCCAGCAATGTCTAGAGAAGAGGCAATTAGATCTATTGAAATAGGTATTGAAATTGCAAATTCAAGGATAGATTTGGGTGCGGATATACTTGGTACGGGAGAGATGGGAATTGGCAATACTACACCATCATCTGCAATTCTTTCTGTAATTGGTGGATATAAGCCCAGTGAGGTCACAGGAATTGGCGCAAATTTACCTCTCGAAAGACTTGAAAAAAAGATTGATGTAATCGATAAAGGCATTAAATTTAATAAGCCTAATAAAAATGATCCTATTGATGTTCTTTCAAAGGTAGGTGGATTTGAAATTGGAGCGATGGCGGGGGCAATGATAGGGGGTGCTTCTAGAGGAGTTCCGGTTATAGTAGATGGATTTATCTCATCAGCTGCTGCGCTTATCGCAATAAAATTAGAGCCTAAAGTAAAAGATTATTTATTTGCTTCACATTTTTCAAAAGAAAAAGGTGCATTTTTAGCATCAAAGGAACTTGGACTAAAAACACCACTTCATTTGGATTTAAGGCTTGGAGAAGGTACGGGAGCTGCAATTATGTTTAGCATTATTGAGTTTGCTCTAGCGATGAATAACAATATGGTTACTTTTGATGAAGGTGGCTTTAAATTATAGAAGTTCGTATAAGAAAACTTAGATAGTATACACAAGTATGTGTGTATGTCTAAGTTTTCTTATTTTTTTACATATATTTAAAAATTAAAATTTTTATAGAGTAATAGCACAAAAATATATATTGTTAATAGGGTATTATTATGATATTCTTATATTAAATTTATAAAAATTAAAATTATTATAGATTAATAAAAATCTTATTAAAGTCATATATGGTATTTTTGTTAGTTAAATTATTACATATTGAATATAAAGAGGTGAATGTTTTGATAAGAGAAACTGGTATAGCTATTAAAGATATTTTAAAGATGAAGTCTTTTGAAAAAAGTAATATTATTGCAGGTGAAGGTGGAATTAATAGGATTATTACTAGAGTTAATGTTATGGCAGATCCAGATATTTTAAATTGGGTAGATAAAGGTGAATTCTTATTAACAACAGGTTATTTTTTTAAGACAACCAAATTAGAAAATCAATTGAATTTAATTAGGGAAAGTAATTTTAAAAAACTTTCTGGTATGGGAATAAAAATTTTCCCTTATTTAGATAAAATGCCTGAAGAAATAATTAAATTAGCAAATGAACTTAATTTTCCAATTATTGAAATTGATTATGAAGTTCCTTTTACTGATATTATGACGCCGGTTTTTCAAGAAATTTTTAATAGACAATCATCGATTATTAATAAGGTTCAAATTGTTCATAAAGATACAATGAATGTACTTTTAAAAGGTGGAAGTATAAAAGATATAATTGGTAATTTATCCAAAACACTTGAAAATCCTATTGTTGTTGTAGATCATCATTTTGATGAAATTATTATTGACTCCTTAGGTGATAGTCAAATTTACAAAAAACTTGAAGATGACATCAATTTAACATTTTCAAAAAATAAACTTCGAGTAGATAAAAATAAAACTTCTCGAGACAAAATTAATATTGATGAAGATGATATTGATAGAATAATGGTACCAATAATGGTGAAAAACAATATTTATGGCCATCTAATTGCCTATGGCATGAAAAGTGACTTAAGCGATTTTGATGTTTTGTATATGGAATCAACTTCAACTGTAGTTGCAGTTGAATTTTTAAAGAGAATTTCTATTCAAGAAGTAGAAAACAAATATAAGGCAGAGTTCTTTGAAGATCTTATTTCATTTGATGAATTTAGAAAGAAGAAAGCAATTGAAAGGGCGAATTATTACAAACTAGACAAAGACGCTTCTTATTCTGTGCTTACGCTTAGACTAAGTAAAACAGAGTCAAGCATTGATTCTGATGAAGAATATAACCAAATGCTTGTAAAAGTAATGTATATGATAGACTTAATTTGCAAAAATGAATGCAATTCATATTTAACAGCGAATAAAGGAAAGAAAATAAATATACTTTTTATGTGGAAAAAATCTGAAGATTCAAATAAAAAGATTAATCTAATTGCTCAGATGATTAAAGAAAGTTTAAATGCTAAAGTTGCAAGCATTAAATTTAAAATGGGAATTGGAAGAGAAACAATGGGACTCGCTAATGTTTATAAAAGTCTTAAAGATGCCGAAAAGGCAGTAGATGCAACTAAAAATTATGTTGATGGTGATATAATTAATTTTGAGACTTTAGGAATTTATAAGATTTTTTGCCAAGATAATTTAAAAGAAGAATTAATAAGTTTTTATAAATCTACATTAGAACCTCTAGTTGAATATGATAGAAAAAGAGATACTGAATTAGTTAAATCGCTTAGAATTTATTTTGAAACAAATGGCAATTTAAAGAAAATGTCAGAAAAATTATTTACACACTACAACACCGTACTATATAGAATCAATAGAATACAAGAAATCACCAAAAGAAATTTAAACGATGAAATGGATAGATACGGCCTAGAAACATCAATGAAAATAATGAGAATCTTAAATTTATAAAAAAACAGCGGTGCAAAAAAACAATCAAAATACCTTGTAAGAAAAGCTTACAAAAGGTATTTTGATTGTTTTTTTATAGGGAGTGCATTTAAATGGAAATTTAAAATAATGTTATAATAAATATTTATTATAATAAATAATTTTGTAAAAAGTACACAACTATGTATACATAGTTGTGTACTTTTTAATTTTTTGCTATATTTACTCTTCAACTAATGCAACTGCCCTTATTGGCGAGCCAGAGCCATCTCTTATTTTAAGAGGTAAACCAAAATATAGGAATCTTTTATTTACGACTTTATCTAGATTGCACATATTTTCGGTGTTAGTAATATCGTATTCTCCACAAATTAAATGACCTGAAAAATCTAAATCATCTGGGTGATCAATTGCAGGAGCATCCACT
This sequence comes from Helicovermis profundi, assembly GCF_033097505.1. Classification (NCBI taxonomy): domain Bacteria; kingdom Bacillati; phylum Bacillota; class Clostridia; order Peptostreptococcales; family Caminicellaceae; genus Helicovermis; species Helicovermis profundi. The sequence continues at coordinate 331,292 of NZ_AP028654.1, forward strand.
CCAATGTTAACAATTCCAAGCTCTGCAAGATATTTAGCAGCTTCATAATTAAGTCCTGTATATTCAGTTTGCCATTTATCGCTTCCAAAATTTCTGTCAAAATGACCTGTATACATTAGTAGGATATCACCCTTACTTACAGTTTGGCCTGATTTTTTAATTGCAAGTTCAAGGTCTCTTGGTTCAATGGGACGGTTGTATCTTAAGTGTGACAAATCAATGCATATAGCACTTCCCCAAAAATACTCAAGTGGCATTTTATCTATTGTTTGACCACTTGGCTTATATTCCCAAACTCCATCTGAATGAGTTCCACCGTGTTCGCTAATTAGTAAATTTCGTGCAGAAAATCCTAGAGTTTTTGATCCAGTTAGCTTCATGTTATCTTCATGAGTCATATTGGTCATAATAAAAGTTGGTTGATGCATTGGAAATACAGACATTCCTTGGAAAATTTCTTGAGATAAATCAATTAATTTTAAAGCCATACAAATCTCCTTTCTATTGAAAAAAATATTTATTATCTTTTATAAGTTAATATTAAGTATATACTCTTAATTTATTAAAAAAAACTGATTTTTAATAAATTTATTGGGTAAGTAATAGTTGATGCAAAAATTGTGTTAAAAGTATCTAATAAAATTTAATAATAAAAATAGTATACTCTATAGTGTAGATTAAAATGTGCTCGATTTCAAATGAGCTATTAATAAATTAAAATTTTTAAGGAGGAACAAAAATGTCAGATGTTAAAAAGTATATTTTAGCTGTACCGAATTTTAGTAATGGTAGAGATGAAGATGTTATTGAAGCTATTGTGGATGAGGTAAGAAAAGTTGAAGGTGTAAAACTAATAAGTTATGAGCCAGAGCATGATTTTAATAGAACTGTTATTACTTGTATTGGTGAACCGGCTCCACTTAAAGTAGCTATGCTTAATATGGCGGCAAAATCTTATGAGTTAATTGATATGAGTGTTCAAAAAGGAACTCATCCAAGAATAGGTGCGCAAGATACTATTCCTCTTTATCCATTTAAAAATATTGAACTTGATGAAGTAAAGGAATTAGCAGAAGAAATAGGTAAAGAAATTTTTGATAAACATAAAGTTCCAGTGTATTTCTCGGGTGTAAATTCAAGAATTGATAAAAAGAAAGCTCTTGGATTTATTAGAAAAGGACAATATGAAGGACTTAAAGAACTTCTTAAAGATAAAAGTAATCCTGATTATGAAATGAGAAAACCTGATTATAGTACAAATGGTGAACTTGATGATAAAATGGGTGCAACAATTGTAAGTGCTGATATGGAAGGCTTAACTGCATATAATGTATTTTTAGATACTGAAGATTTATCAATAGCAAAGAAAATTGCGAAAGCAGTTAGAGGTCCATCAGGTGGATTTTCAACTGTTAAATCTGTAGGACTTAAATTCCCAGAACATAAAGGTGTAGTTGTTTCAATGAATATGTTTGATTGTGGAAAAACTCCTCTTTATAGAACATTTAATTTCGTTAAATCGGAAGCCGCAAGATATGGAGTTAATGTAACAGGTTCTGAACTTGTAGGACCAGTAAAATTAGAATATCTTCTTAATTCTTTAGAGTATTTCTTAGGTCTTGAAGGTTTTGATATGAATTCAATTATGGAAACTCATTTAATGGGATAATTTGAACTTAATAATTAACAGTGGAGGAATAAGATGAAAACAGATGTACAGATAGCACAAGAAGCAAAAATGCAACATATCGGAGATGTAGCAAGTAAAGTGGGTCTTAAGTTAGAAGATTTAGAATTATACGGTAATCATAAAGCTAAGATACATTTAGATGTAATGGATAGATTAGAAAAAGAAGAAGATGGAAAATTAATATTAGTAACTGCAATAAATCCAACAGCAGCAGGAGAAGGCAAGACAACTACAAATGTTGGACTTTCAATGGCGCTAAATAAAATAGGAAAAAGAACATTTACAGCACTAAGAGAGCCATCTCTTGGACCATGTTTTGGAGTAAAAGGTGGAGCAGCTGGTGGTGGATATTCACAAGTAGTACCAATGGATGATATAAATCTTCATTTTACAGGAGATATTCATGCGGTAACAACTGCAAACAACTTACTTGCAGCACTTATAGACAACCATCTACATCAAGGAAATCCATTAAATATTGATCCAAAAAGAATTGTTTGGAGAAGAGCAATTGACATGAATGATAGAGCTCTTAGAAGTATAACAGTAGGACTTGGACCAAAAGGAAATGGAGTAGTAAGACAAGATGGATTTGATATAGCTGTAGCATCAGAAATAATGGCTATTCTTTGCCTTGCAACAAGCATGAGTGACTTAAAAGAAAGATTAAATAAAATGATTATAGGTTATACTTATGATAAAAAACCTGTAACAGCAGGTGAGTTAGAAGCAACAGGATCGCTTGCCTTATTATTAAAAGATGCTATAATGCCAAACCTAGTACAAACTTTAGAAAATACACCAGCACTAATTCACGGTGGACCATTTGCAAATATAGCACATGGATGTAACTCGGTAGTAGCGACAAAAATGGCATTAAAACTTGGTGATTATGTAGTAACAGAGGCCGGTTTTGGAGCAGACTTAGGAGCTGAAAAATTCTTTAATATTAAATGTAGAGCAGCTTCACTTAAGCCATCAGCAGTAGTAGTAGTAGCAACAGTAAGAGCTCTTAAGAATCACGGTGGAGTAGCAAAAGCTGATTTAGGAAAAGAAAATATGAAAGCTCTAGCAGATGGATTTGAGAATTTAGAAAAACAAATAGAAAATGTGAGAAAGTTTGGAGTACCAGCAGTAGTAGCAATAAATGCATTTCCAACAGATACAAAAGAAGAATTGTCATATGTAGAAAAGAGATGTAATGAGCTTGGAGTAGATGTGGCACTTTCAGAAGTATGGGCAAAAGGCGGCGAAGGTGGAATTGCATTAGCTGAGAAAGTTGTAGAACTAGCAGAAAGTGGAAAAGCAGAATTCAAAGTACTGTATGATTTAAAAATGAGTGCAAAAGAGAAAATCGAAACTATTTGTAAAGAAATATACGGAGCAGATGGAGTAGATTTTACTACAAAAGCATTAAATGATATTAAAAAGTATGAAAATGATGGAATAGGAAGTTTACCAATATGTATGGCAAAAACACAATATTCTTTATCTGACAATCCAAAGTTACTTGGAAGACCAAAAGGGTTCAAGATAACAATAAGCGAAGTAAAAGCGTCAGCAGGAGCAGGATTCTTAGTAGCAATGACAGGTGCAATTATGAGAATGCCAGGACTACCAAGAGTACCAGCAGCAACAAAGATGGATATATTAAAGAGCGGAGAAATTATCGGCTTATTCTAAGATAAAGAAATGCTGGATTAATAGAGTGTGATACTAAAATAGAAGGAGGAAAATATAGTGAAATATGATGTAATATTAAAAAATGCACGTATACCTCAAGGTGAAGATACAATTGTAACAAATATTTTAATTAAAGATGAAAAAATCGCTGGCTTTTCAAATGATCTTGATTCTTTAGAAAGTAATCAGGTGATTGATGCTAAAGGATTACTTACTTTACCGGGTTGTATAGATTCACATACGCATTTAATGTCTCAAGGTTTTGATCATAGAGAAACAATTCTTTCTGGAACAGCAGCAGCTGCAAGTGGTGGAGTTTGTACAGTAATTGATATGCCTTGTTGTACAATTCCTTCAGTGAGAAGTGTAGAGCAACTTAATACTAAAGTTTCATTTTGGAGTAAACAAGCCTTAGTTGATTTTGCTTTATGGGGCGGAGTTACTGGAGAAGATGTTAGAGAAGGATTACTTGATAATGTTCAGAAGCAAGCAGATGCAGGAGTAGTTGCCTTTAAAGTATATATGACACCATCAGTTCCATCGTATCCAAGAGCTAATGATCCTGAAATGCTTGAAGCGTTTAAAGCTGTTGCTGAAACAGGACTTGCTGTTGGTATTCATGCAGAAAATTTTGCTATGTGTGATTTTTATGTTAAAAAATTCCGTGAAGACGGTAGAATGGATGCTCCTGCTTGGTCAGAAGCTAGAATGCCTCTTGCTGAAAAAGTAGCTATTCAATTAGGAATTAGTTTTGCTGAATTTACTGGAGTTAGACTTCATATTGTTCATATGGCTCTTGGTGAAGGTGCTGAGCTTGTAGCTGAAGCTAAGAAAAAAGGAATTGACGTAACATCTGAAACTTGTCCACATTATTTAACTACTAACTATAAAGAAGCTATGGGTGAATATGGTGCTCTTGCTAAAATTGCGCCTCCAATTAGATCAGAAGAAGATAATGATAAACTTTGGGAAGGGCTTAGAAATGGTAGCGTAAGTTTTGTTGCAACAGACCATGCTCCTTATGAAGTTAAAAGTGAAAAAGCAGGAAAAGATATTTGGACTGCATTCCCAGGAATCCCAGGTGTTGAAACAATGGTTCCAGTTATTGTTTCTGAAGGATATAATAAAGGAAGATTATCCCTTACTAGATTAGTAGAAGTTTTATCTAAAAATGCTGCAATTCATTATGGATTATATCCTAAAAAGGGTGCAATGTTCATTGGTTCTGATGCAGACTTTTCTATTATAGATTTGGATAAAGAATGGACAATTGACGCTGAAAAGCAAGTTACAATGGCTAAATACACACCACTACATGGAATGAAGTTAAAAGGAAAACCTTATATGACAATTATTCGTGGTAATGTTGTATTTAAGGGTGATGAAGAAGGAACGCTTCCTACTTATGATAATTATGACGTAGTATTTGATATTCCATCAGAAAATAGAAGTGCAGAGTTTAATGTAAGTTATAGAAAAGATCATGAAGATGAAGTTGTTGAAGAGTTAAGAGAAATAAAAGGAATAATGGTTAAACCTGGTTTTGGTACTTTTATTAAGAGACAAAGTATTCAAAAATTAGAGAGAACAATTCATTTCTAAAAAAATAAAAGAGATTATTACAGTAATAGCTTTAATAAATATTAGAGCTATTACATAAATTATTATATAATATAGAGGAGAGTATAAAAATGGCTAGACATGGTATAGTAGTTATTGATATGTTAAACGATTTTATTGGAGAGAAAGCTTCACTTAGATGTCCAGGTGGAGATAATATTATTGAGCCACTTCAAAGATTATTCAAATATGTAAGAGATAGAAATGCTAAAGGTAATGATGATATTCAACTTATTCACATTCATGAAGCGCATAGAAAAAATGATGCTGACTTTAGAGTTAGACCTCGTCATGCTGTGGTTGGAACTTGGGGATCTGATTTTATTCCAGCACTTGCTCCAGAAGGCGAAGAATATATTATTCCTAAAAGAAGACATTCATCATTTGCTCATACTGATTTAGATTTATATTTAAGAGAAGAAAATTTAGATACAGTTGTAGTTGTTGGTGTTTGGACTAACGTTTGTGTTCGTTCAACAGCATCAGATGCTCTTTACAATGCTTATAAAGTAATTACAATTGCAGATTGTTGTGCTTCTAAAACTGAAGAAATGCATGAATATGGTCTTAAAGATTTATCGATCTTTACAAAAGTTATGAATCTTGATGAATATATCGATGCTTGGGAAAAAGGCGAAGATCCATGGTTAGGTGGAGGAGACGCTGAGAATAAAGTAAAATAATAGGATAATATCTTCACTATAATTTAGAAAAGAATAAATCCTAAAAGGATGAAAATATGAAGAAAATTATTGTAGCAATTACTGGGGGCAGCTGTGTTATTTACGCAGTTGCTCTCTTAAAAACATTACAACAGATGAATATTGAAACGCATGTAGTTGTTTCAAAAATGGGAGAAAGCAACTTAAATTATGAATGTGATATGAATATTGGTGAAATTAAAGAAATTTCATCATATTATTATGACTATAATAATTTGGGAGCTGCTATTGCTAGTGGATCATTTAAGATAGATTCAATGGTTATAATTCCATGTACAATGAACACTTTAGGTGCTATTGCTAATGGACTTAGTTCTAATTTAATACATAGAGCTGCGGATGTTACAATAAAAGAGGGAAGAAAACTCGTAATAGTTCCTAGAGAAACTCCATTTAGTCCTGTTCATCTTGAAAATATGCTAAAATTATCAAAAATTGGAGTGACAATTATGCCAGCTGCTCCAGGTTTTTATCATATTCCTGAAACTATTTCAGATATTGTTGATATAATGGTAGGAAGAACTTTAGACCAACTTGGAATTGATAGTGAATTATTTAAGAGATGGGAGTAAGAAGTAAATAGGAACAAGGAGGTGAAAAAGTGGAGAAGCAAATGCTTAGGTCTTGTTTAAATAAATTAGAAGATAAATATGGAATGCTAAAATGTGATGTTCAAGTTGATCCTAAATTTGAACTTGGTGGTGTTCTTGAAAAACTTGGTAACACAAGACCAGTGCTATTTAATAATGTAAAAGGGAATAAGATGCCTGTTATAGGTGGAATGTTTGGAGATCGCGAGATGTTTTACGATTTTACAGGAACATCAAGAAAAGAAAGAATTTTTAAATATATGGATGCTCTTACAAATCCCATAAAACCAAAGTTGCTTTCTAGTGGACCGGTAAAAGAAAATATTATAAAAAGAAATATTGATCTTGGGAAATTTATGCCTATTCCTACTTTTCATGAGTATGATTCTTCGAGTTTTATAACAGCGGGTGTATTTGTTGTTAAAGACCCTGATACTAATAAAGTTTACACTTCTATAAGAAGGTTTCAGTATAATGGTGGAAATAATCTAAGTGCATTAGTAACATCACCTATGTTGTCGAATCAAATGAAAGAATTATTTAAACAAAAGAAAAAATTAGAATGTGCAGTTGTACTTGGTTATGATTATTACTTCTGTCTTGCATCTCAATACTCTTCTCAGCAGTATGGAGTGGATAAATATGAAATTGATGGAGGGCTACGCGGTGAACCACTTGAATTAGTAAAGTGTGAAACCATTGACCTTGAAGTTCCAGCTTATGCAGAAATAGTGCTAGAAGGTACAATATCATATAATGATGAAGTTATGGAAGGTCCTTTTGGAGAATTAATGGGTTACTACGGACAAGTTGCTAAACATCCCGTTATGAAAGTAAATGCAATACTTCATAGGAATAATCCTATACTTCAAATATCAGCACCGTGTAAAGAAGAACATTTGTCTAATGGAATTATTAGAGATATAGAAGTATATACTCATGTCAATAGATTAGTTGAATGTACAGATGTCAATGTTACTATTGGTGGTGGATGCAGATTTACGGCTTTTGTGAATATTAACAAGAAAACTGAAGGCGACGGTAAACAGGCATTGATTGGCGCTTTAAGTAGTTCAAAAGATATTAAACACGTTACAGTTTTTGATGAAGATGTAGATATTTTTGATTATAAGGATGTAGATGGTGCAATTGCATCAAGAGTGCAAGCTTCTAAGGATTTATTTATTATACCAGGAGCTATGGGTACAGGACTTGATCCGTCTCATTTAGTTGATGGAACTACTGATAAAGTCGGAATAGATGCTACAAAACCTCTTGGAGAAATATCAAAAGTCTTTGAAAAAACAGTAATTCCAGGTTATAAAGATATTGATTTAAAGAAATTCTTTCCAACTGTATCAAATTTAGATTGATATTAGTATAATACTATTATAAGGTTTTAAAATTATAGAGGTTGGAGGAGGTAAAAAGGTGAAGAAAGCTTTGGGTTTTTTTGAAATCAGGAGTATGGTAGCTGCAATATATGCCGCTGATGTCATGGTAAAAGCTGCAAACGTAGTTATAAAAGATTACAATGTAGTTGGATCAGGAGTAATTGCTGTTGTTGTCGAAGGCGATGTTTCTGCAGTGAAAGCTGCGGTTGAAAGCGCTGAGAGACTAGCTAGTCCTATGGCAGAAGTTATTTCAGTTAATGTTATTCCTCGTCCTGAAGAAGAATTAGATATTTTATTTGATGATAATTAGATAATTGCGAGGTGTATTATGGCAAATAGAATGACATCTATTATTATGAATAACATTGTAGATAAGTGCTTAGATTATAATAGAAAAGAAAATAATATAAGAGCAAATAAAGAAAATAGTACTCAAAATCATTTGTCAGAAAATGAGGTTAAAACTCTTTCAAGTTTAATAAATAAAGGAAAGACTGTTAAAGTAGTGAAAAATGATTCAAATAGTAAAGTGGCTACTAGATTAAATAAATCTGGTGTTATTAAATTAGAAGATATTATTGGGAAAAATAATAATGTTAAAACTTCAGGGTCCACAAATGAAAAAAGAAAAGTATCTGGAAAAGTAAATTTAGATGATTATTTAAAAAATCTAAAAAATAAATAAGTCCAGGAGGTGTATAATGACTTACAAAGGAGCTCTTGGTTTAATTGAAACAATTGGACTTTCTCCAGCAGCAGCTGCACTTGACGCTGCAACCAAAACAGCTGATGTTACATGTATTGGTGTTGAAAAAGTTATAGGTGTTGGTAAAGTAGTTAGTATAACTATTAATTTAGCTGGTGATGTTTCAGCAGTGCAGGCTGCAGTAGAATCTGGAGTTAATGCTGCTAATTTAGTTGGAACTGTTGTATCATCAAGAGTTATACCAAGACCACATTCAGATGTTGAAAAATTAATTTCAATGTTTGATAAATCAAAAGTTGAGAAAAAAGATGAAGAAAAAATAGAAGAGTCAAAAGAAAAGAAAGAAGTTAAGAAATCAAAAAAATAGAATTGTTTTATAGTTATTAATTTATAACATTTAGGAGGATTAATATGAGTCAAGCATTAGGATTAGTGGAAACTAAAGGTTTAGTTGGAGCAATTGAAGCAGCGGATGCTATGGTTAAAGCTGCAAATGTTACTATTGTTGGATATGAGAAAATTGGATTTGGTCTTGTTACTGTTATGGTAAGAGGAGATGTTGGTGCTGTTAAAGCTGCTACAGATGCTGGAGCAGATGCTGCTACAAGAGTTGGCGAACTTGTTTCTGTACATGTAATTCCTAGACCACACAGTGAAGTAGAAAGAGTAATTTTAGGAAATTTATAAAAATTACTTTAAAGGAGAATGGAAATGTCTAATATTGATAAGATGAGAAAAGCATTTGAAAAATTGGCATTTCCAGTCTATGATGGTTCACAGCTTAATGCGGAAAAAGTAGATATATTTTCCACGTTAAAAGACAAGAGAGTCACTGTAATTTTGACTGGAAGTGACACAGGTGTAGATGATGCACTTAAAAAATTTAAATTTTTAAAAGAAAAAGGTTTTTATATAACAGCTGTATTATCTAAAGCAGCAGAAAATATTATAACGAAAGAAAGAATTGAAAAAGAATTTATTCCAAATAGAATTATAAAAGGTGATAATTATGAAGGGCTAAAGAATTTAGTTTTAAATACTGATTATTGTATTTTACCTAATTTAACTCAAAATTCCTTGTCTAAGGTTTCTCTTGGGATTCAAGATGATTTAGTATCCATATTATTGTGGCAATATTTAGTATCTAATATAAAAACAATAATAAACACGGATGCAATATTTCATGGATGGTTTCCAATAGATGAAAATAAAAAAATGAAACAAGTTATGGAAAATCATTTGAAAAATATAGAAGATTTTGGAGCAATATTTGTAAATAATCAAGATTTTTTAGATTTTATAGATATTGAATATGAAGAAAATGATAATATTATAAATACATCAAAAAAAGAGATTAAAGAATCTAAATTGATAACAGAAGCAGCGATTAGAGATTTAGATAGAAATACTAGAGAAATTATTATCACTAAAGGAACGATTATAACACCTTTAGCAAAAGATTTAGCTAGCACTAGAAAGATAAAAATAATTGTCAGATAGGCTATAAATTTAAGGAGAGGTTATTTATGAAAACTGGAGTGATAATCGGAACAATAGTCGCAACAAGAAAAGATGATAGTATGGTTGGACATAAATTACTTGCTACTCAACAAGTGGATTTAAATATGAAGCCTATAGGACAAGTATTGATTGCAGTAGATGCAGTAGGAGCTGGAGTCGGTGATTATGTACTTTTTTCAACGGGTTCTGCTGCTAGAAATTCTGTTCAAAAACCTAAATCATCAATTGATGCGGCGATTGTTGGAATAATAGATGGAAAAGATATTCATTTTGATGTATTAGACGAAATAGGTGGTGATAAATAAGTGGATCCAAATATAATTAAAAAAGCAATGGAGTATAGAAGAATGATTGACGTTTTAATGGGCGACAATGAATTTGCTGACGTTGTTTTGATAAATGGTAATGTAATAAATACGATAACTAGAGAATCATATAGAGAAGATGTAGCTATTAAAGGTAAACATATTTTAGGTGTTTGTAATTCAGAAGGGTTAATAGGACCTAAAACTTTAGTGATAGATGTTTCAGGAAAATATATTTCTCCAGGATTTATGGACTCACATATGCACTTTGAAAGTTCAATGCTTACAATTTCTGAGTTTAGTAGATTTTCAATCCCTTCAGGAACAACTACTTTAGTTGCAGATCCTCATGAAATTGGGAATGCACTTGGACCAGTTGGAATGAAAGCGATGGCTGATGAAGCAGCTTTAGTTCCAAATCATGTAGATTTAGTAGTTCCAGCACTTGCACCAGACTGTCCTATGCTTGAGACAGCAGGTGTTGATATTAATTCGAAAGATATGGAAGATCTATTAAATTATAAACATATTATTGGAATTGGTGAACTTCAAGGTTTTAGTAATGCAACTCATGTGTATAATAATACACCAGAAATAATTACAGATTTAGTTGCATCAACTGCATATGCAAGAAGTATTGGAAAAACAGTTGATGGAAATGCACCAGATTTATTTGGAAAAGAATTAGCTGCACATATTATTTCTACTGGTGGTACTACTTCTTGTCATGAAACTACTGCAAAAGCTGAAAGCGTAGAGAAACTTAGACAAGGTGTTTATGTATTTATGCGTGAAGGTTCAACTCAAAGAAATATGGCTGAATGTATAAAAGCTATCACAGAAGAAAAACTTGATTCAAGAAGAGCGGTACTTGCTACGGATGATATGGTTTCTGAAGATTTAGAAAAACTTGGACATATGAATGAAATTCTTAAAAGAACAATAGCAGAGGGTGTTGATCCAATTGAAGCTATTCAAATGGTTACAATAAATCCTTGTACTTACTTTGGTTTCAAAGATAGAGGAGCTCTTCTTCCTGGTTATTTAGCTGATATTGCAATAATAAGTGATCTTAATAATATGGTTGTAGATGCTGTATTTATAGAAGGTGAGCTTGTTGCTGCTAATGGTGAGATGCTTATAGATATTCCTAAATATACTTACCCAAATACTGTTAAGAATTCAGTTAAGTTGTCGCCAGTAAAAGCTGAAGATTTAGAAATACATGCAGAGGGACAAAGTGCAAAAGTTAGAGTTATTGGTGTAATACCAGACCAAAACCTTTCTGATGCAGGAGATGCAAACCTTGTTGTTAAAAATGGTGTAGTTCAGCCGGATACAAAGCAAGATGTTCTTCCGATTATTTGCTTAGAAAGGTACGGTAGAAATGGAAACATCGGAAAAGGATTTGTTACTAATTTCGGACTAAGTTCAGGTGCAATTGCTGAATCAATTGCGCATGATACACATAATATACTGGTAACTGGAACAAACTATAAAGATATGGCACTTGCAGTTAACAGAGTTATTGAAATTGGCGGTGGAATTGCAATTTCTAACAATGGAAGAGTAGTAAATGACCTTCCGCTTCCTGTTGGTGGTCTTATTACTGATGAATTATCAGGACATGAAGTGAGTGAGAAAATAAGGGAACTTGAAGACGATGCATCTTCAAAACTTGGATGTAAAGTACATGCGCCCTTTATGCATTTATCTTTCCTTGGATTATCAACAAGTCCAAAATGGAAAATAACTGATAAAGGTATTGTAGATGTAGAAAACTTCCAAATACTTTCTCCGGTTTTTGAGTAATATAGCGTAATTATCAGAAAATTTGGATAAAAGTCACAAAGAAAAATATTCGCATTTAGATTAAAATAGAATCATAAGAAATTTATTTATTAAACTAGATGAATAATTAATCATTTATTCATCTAGTTTATAATAAAGATTTTGTCAACTTGTTATCTTTTTTTACGGAATAATTATTGTTAATAGTGTAACAAGTTGTAAAAATAAAAAATGGGGGTTCTTAAAATTATTTTTTTAAGAAAAACTAAAAAAATGGGGGTAAAAGTATGACAAGTGACAATGGTTTTTTTGAAAAGTTCTTTAAATTAAAAGAACACGGAACAAATGTTAGTACTGAAGTTATTGCTGGTTTTACAACATTTATGACAATGGCATATATTTTGATTGTAAACCCACTTACTTTGGCTGATGCTGGTATGAATTTTGGAGCAGTATTTACTGCTACAGCGCTTTCGGCAGTTATCGCAACACTAGTTATGGCATTTTTTGCTAACTTACCTTTTGTACTTGCTCCAGGAATGGGTCTTAATGCATTCTTCGCGTATTCAGTAGTACTTGGAATGGGTTATTCTTGGCAGTTTGCTTTAACAGCAGTATTTTTAGAAGGTATTATTTTCTTAATTTTAACTTTCTTTAATATTCGTGAAGCTATCGTTGATAGTATTCCAGAAAATATTAAGAAAGCAGTTTCAGTAGGTATTGGACTTTTTATTGCATTTATTGGATTAAAAGAAGCTGGTATTATTACAGCTAATCCTGCTACATTTGTACAATTAGGTGACTTAACAACTGCTGGACCTTTACTTACTTTAATTGGTCTATTTATTACAGGTGTTTTATTAGCTAAAAAAGTTAAAGGTTCATTATTTATTGGTATCGTAGTTACTACAATAATTGGATTCTTCTTTGGAGTAACTCATGCACCAAGCGCTATTGCGAGTGCACCACCAGCTCCAGTAATGTTTGCATTTGAATTTGATAAGGTATTTACATTTGATATGTTTATAGTATTATTTACATTCTTATTTGTTGATATGTTTGATACAATTGGAACTCTTATCGGAGTATCTACAAAAGCTAAAATGTTAGATGAAAACGGAAAACTTCCAGGAATTAAAATGGCTCTTTTCGCAGATGCTGTAGGTACTACAGTAGGTGCATGCCTTGGTACATCAACTGTTACAACTTATGTTGAATCAGCAGCTGGTGTTGCAGAAGGTGGAAGAACTGGATTAACTGGTTTAGTTGCAGCAGGTATGTTTGCGATTGCACTTTTCTTCTCACCATTATTCATTATGATTCCAGCACAAGCAACTGCTCCTGCACTTGTTTTAGTTGGATTATTTATGATGTCGCCTATCAAAGAAATTGATTTTGAAGACTTCACTGAAGCTATTCCAGCATTTTTAACAATTATTATGATGCCACTTACTTTCTCGATTGCAGAAGGTATCTTAGCTGGTATCGTTTCATATGCTATTCTTAAGCCTTTAAGTGGAAGAGGAAAAGAAGTTTCTGTAGTTACTTATATAGTTGCAGTATTATTTATATTAAAAATTATATTTAAGTAAATTTTATAGAGTTCTTATCTATTTTAGGTGAGAACTCTATTTTTGTATATTATTTGGTAATATAAATTAGTGATAGTTGTTTTATATTTGATTCTACTATTTTTAAAATTAGAGTTAAATTTAAGAAAATTAGTTTAATATAAAGAAATAAAGGAAGGATAATATGAAAATAAAAAAATTTATTAAAGCACATACGATTAATGAAGTTACAAAAGCTTTAGAAGAATTTAATGGTGAAATCCAAATTATTGCTGGTGGAACAGATTTATCAGTAAAAATTAGAGATGGAGAGAATGATAAAGCAGTTATCGTTGATATTAGTGATGTTAGTGATATGAATAAAATTGAATTTAGTGACAATAAATTGCTTATAGGAAGCGCAGTAAAATTTGCAGAAGTTGAAGAATGTATAGATATAAAAAATGAATTTAAAGGGCTTTGGGCAGCTGCTAAATCGGTAGGCGCACCTCAAATTAGAAATTTAGGAACAATTGGAGGAAATATTGCTAATGGATCACCAGCAGCTGATATCGTTCCGCCATTACTAGCTCTTAATGCGTGTGTTACGCTTGAAAGTAGTAATGGAAAACGTATACTAAATTTAAGAGATATTTATATCGGTAAAGGGAAAGTTGATATCAAGGAAGATGAAGTGCTTACCTTTATAACAATTGATAGAATTAAAGAAAAATATTATATAGAATTTGAAAAATTAGGACTTAGAAATGCACTTGCTATAGCAAGACTTTCTACTTCATTATATTTAGAAAAAGATGAAAATAACATTATAGAAAAAATTAGAGTTGCATCAGGTTCATTGGGCTTATATCCAATGAGGGAATTAAAGTTAGAAGAATTTATGGTTGGAAAAAAATTAGATAAAAATTTAATGATAGAGTCTGCTAATGTGTATTCGGGCATAGTATATGATCGTCTACATGAAAGAAGTACTTGTGAATTTAAAAAAGAAGCAGTTAAGGGTATTTTCTTAAAAGCAATTGAGAAGTGTTTGTAGTTTTTATATAAATAATTAAAGGAAAGGTGAATATGTATAATTTAAAAATTAATGTTAATAAGAAAGACTATGATATAGAAATTGATGATAATTTAAGACTTCTTGATTTACTTAGAGAAGAATTAGGTCTTATTGGTACAAAAGAAGGATGCGGTGAAGGTGAGTGCGGTGCTTGCACAGTTATTATGGACGGAAGAGCAGTTGATTCTTGTTTAGTTTTAGCTGCACAGTGTGAAGGAAAAAGTATATTAACAATCGAAGGTATGGAAGACATTGATGGTAATTTAGATCCTATTCAGACAGCATTTTTAAATAGTGGATCTGTTCAATGTGGATTTTGTACTCCTGGTATGGTCATGTCTTCAAAAGCGTTATTAGATAAAAATCCTAGTCCTTCTGAAAATGAAATTAAAGAAGCAGTTTCAGGAAACTTATGCAGATGTACTGGTTACACTAAGATATTAACAGCAATAGATGACGCTGCAAAAGAAGTGAGTAAAGGAAGTGTTAAAGATGAATAAATTTAAAACAATTGGAAAAAGCGTAGTTAGGCGTGACGCAAAAGATAAATTAAGAGGAAGAGCACTTTATCCTCAAGATATATATATGGAAGATATGGTTTTTGGATATACTTTAAGGTCTACAAAAGCACATGCAAAATTTAAAATGGATATAAGTGAAGCTGAAAAATATGAAGGTGTGCTTACAATTCTTGTAGCTAAGGACGTACTTAGCCATAATTCGCATGGAGTTGTATTTAAAGATCATGAAGTATTTTGTTCGAAAAAAGTTAGAAGAATAGGAGATCCATTAGCTTTTATAGTTGCGTCTACAGATGAAATTGCGAGAGAAGCTGCAAAATATATTAAAGTTGAATATGAAGAGCTTCCAGCAGTTTTTGATCCATATGAAGCGATGAAAAAAGATGCGCCTCGAGTTCATGATGATAAAGATAATTTAATATATCATTATAAATGTAATAGAGGTGATATAAAAAAAGGTTTTGAAGAATCTTTTATTGTGGTCGAAAATGAATATAAAACAAATTTTGCTGATCATGTATTTCTTCAAGTGGAGTCTGGGTTATCATATTTAGAAGAAGACGGAACACTGGTTGTAATAGCATCTTCTCAGTACCCTCATTTTGATAGATTAGAGGTGTCAGATGCTATTGGTATTGAAGAAGAAAAAATTAAAATAATTAATCCAGTTGTTGGTGGTGCTTTTGGTGGCAGGGAAGATATTACTTTACAAATACATCTTGCTTTAGCTACACTTAAACTTAAAAGACCTGTAAAAGCAACATTTACTAGAGAAGAATCGTTTTATGCTCATTCAAAGCGTCACCCAATAACAATGAAAGTGAAATCGGGTGTAGATAAAAACGGGAAACTACTTGCCTTCGAAGCTGAAATTGTTGGAGATACTGGTGCATATGCTTCTTGGGCAATCAATGTTATGAGAAAAGCAGGGATTCATGTAACTGGACCGTATTTTATTCCAAATGTTAAAGTGGATAGTTACGCTGTATATACAAATAATCCGTTTTCTGGTGCGATGAGAGGTTTTGGAGCTACACAAGTTCCAGTAGCATATGAACAGCAAATGGATATCCTAGCTGAAAAATTAGGCTTATCACCAGAGGAAATAAGAAGAAGAAACATGTATAGAAATGAATCAATTACTGCTAATGGACAAGTTCTTGTGGAAAGTGTTCCGCTTGACGAGTGTTTAGATAAAGTTGAAGAAGAAATGAGTAAAAAAGAATTTGTGAAAGATGAAAATTCTTCTATTAAGAAAGGAAGAGGTCTTGCTATAAGTTGGTATGGAACTGGTTATGGTAATGGATTTCCTGACGTATCAGTTGCAACTGTGGAACTTAGAGATGATGGAAATATTAATCTTAGAGTAGGTGCTGCAGAGGTCGGTCAAGGTGCCAGAACTATTATGCCTCAGCTCTGCGCTGAAGTTGTTGGTGTTAACCCTCTTAATGTGAATATGATAAGTTTTGATACAAGTACATTTGAAGACTCAGGAACGGCTGCTGCAACTAGACAAACTTACAATACAGGAAATGCTGTAAAACTCGCATCAGAATCTTTTGTAAAAAGAATATTTGAAGTTGCAAGAGATATTTTGGGATTAAATTCAACTGTCGGATTTTTTATAGAAGAAGGGGTCGTTTCACTTAAAATGCTTCCTTCTAAAAAAGTTTCTTTTAAGGAAATTGCTGAATATATGAATGAGAAAAATGAAATTCTGTCTGCTAGAGAAACATTTACTGCTCAAACTTGCCAAATGAATCCGGAAACAGGTGAAGGTGCACCTTACTGGCCTTATACTTTTAATGCATTTACAACTGAAGTAGAAGTAGATACAAGTACAGGACGAGTAGAAGTTAAAGAAGCATGGTGTGCACAAGACGTTGGAAGAGCTATTAATCCAAAGCTTTGTGAAGGTCAAATTGAAGGTGGTTATGTAATGGGTCTTGGTTACACCCTTTATGAAGACTTAAATGTAAAAAAAGGTGCAATCAAAAATAATAAATTTGCTAAATATATTATACCTACATCAATGGATATACCAAAAATAAATAGTTACTTAATTGAAGATCCTGAAAACACTGCTCCTTACGGTGCAAAAGGAATAGGTGAGCCTGTAATGGTACCTGTTGCTCCTGCTATTTTAAATGCAATATACGATGCGATTGGAGTTAGAATTTATATAATACCAGCTACACCGGATATAGTGCTAAAAGCCATTAAAGATGCTGAAAAAAATAATAATAATAACTAAATAGAAATTAAGATTTTCGTATAACTCCAATAATATGGTTTGGAGGTCTCTACCAGAAACCAAAAACTTCTGATTACGAAGAGTGCTGTCTTATGCATTCTTTGTAATCAGAAGTTTTTTATGTTATAAGCAAAAAAATAAGAAGGTGTATATTTCTTTATGTATTTAAAAATCATTACTCTTAACTTTGCCAACTTAAACAATTAAAATATTTAAAGTAAATGTTTACGATTTATTAAAATTAAGTATATATATAATAGGAGGAAAAAACTATGAAAAATGAAATAAAGAAAATAATTGATATAGCATCTGGAAGAAATAAAGCTGATTTAGTAATAAAAAATGCAAAAATAATAAATGTATTTACAGAAGAAATAATAGATGGAGATGTTGCAATTTCCAGTGGGAAAATTGTTGGAATAGGTGAGTATACTGGTATAGAAGAGATAGATTTAAAAGGAAAATACTTAGCTCCAGGTCTTATAGATGCTCATGTTCACATTGAATCTTCCATGGTAACACCAAGTCAATTTGCAAAAACGATTATTCCAAGAGGGACTACAACTATAATTGCAGATCCCCATGAAATTGGAAATGTATGTGGGCTAGACGGAATAAAATATATGCTTGATGATAGTAAAAACTTGCCTCTTGATGTTTATATAATGCTTCCTTCATGTGTTCCAGCTACGTCGTTTGAAAATTCTGGAGCTGTTCTATTAGCAGATGATTTAGAAAAATTAATTGATGATAAACGAGTTCTTGGTTTAGGTGAATTAATGGATTATCCTGCAGTTACAAGTGCAGAAAAAAATGTAGTAGATAAAATCAATTTAGCTAGAAATAGAGGTAAAATAATTGATGGACATGGTCCGATTCTTACTGAAAAAGATTTAAATGCATATGTTTCTGCCGGAGTAAAAACTGAACACGAATGTGAAACAGTAGAAGAAATGATTGAAAGACTTAGACTAGGAATGTATGTACTAATAAGAGAAGGTTCAGCTGCCAGGAATCTAGAAGCTTTAGTAAAAGGTGTTAATAAAGAGAATCTTAGAAGAGTAATGTTTTGTACAGATGACAGGCACCCTGATGATATATTAAAAGACGGTCATATTGATAACAATGTAAGATTAGCATTTCGCAGTGGAATACCCCTTATTTCTGCAATTAAAATGGCTTCACTTAACGCTGCAGAATGTTATAGACTTTATGATAGAGGTGCAATTGCACCAGGTTATAAAGCAGATATGATAGTTTTTAGTAATCTGAATACATTTAAAATTGAAAAAGTGTTTAAGGATGGAAAATTAGTTGCTAAAGATGGAAAATCATTGTTTAATGTAGAAAAAACAAATACAAGTAAAGTTACAGATACCGTGAATTTTATAGATGTTACAGAAAATGATCTTAAAATAAAATTAGATACAGGAATAGCAAGAGTGATAAAATTAATTCCACATTCTTTAGTAACAGAGAGTGTATATAGAAAAGTAGTAACTGAAAATGGATTTTTTAAATATCATAGTAAATTAGATATATTAAAACTAGTAGTAATTGAAAGGCATCATGCAACAGGCAATATTGGACTTGGGCTTGCAGAAGGGTTTGGTCTTATGGATGGTGCAATAGCATCTACTGTAGCCCATGATTCTCATAATTTAATAGTTATTGGTGACTGTGACATAAATATAGTTGAAGCAACAAAAGAAATAAAGAAAATTGGTGGAGGAATCGTTATTGTAAAAAACGGAAGAGTTATATATTCTCTTCCACTCGCAATTGGAGGTATTATGAGTGAAGAAAATATCGAAATAGTAAACAAAAAACTTAATGATATGCTTGAATTTGCATATAGAGAATTGAATGTAAGTAAAAATTTTGATCCATTTATGACATTAGCATTTTTAGCGCTTCCTGTAATACCAGAATTGAAGCTTACTGATGAAGGCTTGTTTGATGTTAATAAATTTGAATTTACTACTATAAATGTTGAATAATTTTACATTTACTTAATATTATAATGATTACAAATCTAAACTAATATTTAGTTAATTATGATATAATTAACTGAATATTAGTTGTTTTTGTTATATTTATTAATTATTGAGAGGTATTTATGAAATATTATTATTTGGATAAAGAAGTAATTGTAGAAAATTTAAAAAACTTTAATTTAAAGCATATATTTGAGTGTGGACAAGCCTTTAGGTGGAAATTAGAAGAAGATGAAAGTTATACATTTATAATAAAAAATAAAATTATTAATGTCTACGAGAAGGGTAATAAAGTGATTTTTAGAAATATTACTTTAGATGATTTTGAGAATTTATTAATAGATTATTTTGACTTGAAAACAGATTATGGTGTTATAAAAAAAAATCTAGAGAAGATTGATAATAATTTGAAAAAAGCGATTGAATTTGGCTATGGTATAAGAATTCTTAATCAAGATAAAATAGAAATGATTATAAGTTTTATTATTTCTGCAAACAATAGAATACCAATGATCAAAAGAGCAATTGAAAATTTAAGTGAAAAATTTGGAATTTACATAGGAAAGTACAAAGGTCGAGATTATTATCAGTTTCCTGATTTAGAAGTTTTAGCAAATCAAGATATAGAAAATCTTAGAGTTTCTGGAGTTGGGTTTAGAGATAAATATATAAGCAAAACTTCAAAAATGCTAGTGGAAAAAATAATTACACTTGAAGAAATTAAAAATTTACCAAAAGACGAATTAAAAAAAGAATTAACAAAACTTAGTGGCGTTGGTCCAAAAGTTGCTGATTGTGTTATGCTTTTTTCATTTAATAAGAGAAATTCTTTTCCAATTGATACATGGGTTAAAAAAGTTATGGAACATTTTTATTTGGGAGAAGATACTACCTTTAAAGAAATTGAAAAATATTCAAAAGATTATTTTGGTGAATTAGCGGGATATGCACAGCAATATCTATTTTATTATGCTAGAGAAAATAAAATATAGTTTTTTTTTATTTGTTTTGGGTATCATAATATAGAATAGATTTGGGGGAATTATAATGAAGATTTTTGTTGCAAGACAACCAATTTTTGATAGTAAACAAGATGTTTATGCATATGAACTTTTGTATAGGAATAGCGAAGAAAATAGAAGTAATATTGAATCACTTGATGGAGATAATGCTACTTCAAGCGTTATTACTAATTCTATTTTATTAGTTGGAATCGAGAATATGACCTATGGAAAAAGAGCATTTATTAATTTTACTAAAAAATTATTAATTGATGAAATACCAACCTTATTTTCAAATGAAATTGTTGTTGTTGAAATACTTGAAGATGTAATTCCGGATGAGTCAATAATTTCTGCAGTTAAAAATATGAAAGATAAGGGCTATTTGATTGCTCTTGATGATTTTGTTTTAGAATATGATTACTTAGAATTAATAAAACTTGCTGATATAATAAAGATAGATTTTATTCTTACGAGCAAAAAAGAAAGAAGAGAAATAATAAATAGATATAAAAAATACAATATTAAATTTTTAGCTGAAAAGGTTGAGACTATTGAAGAATTTAATGAAGCAAAAGAGATGGGATATTCATATTTTCAAGGATATTTCTTTTCTAAACCTACTATTATTACTTCAAATGACATAAAAACTATTTCTACAAGCTATAGCCAAATATTAAAAGAAGTTATAAAAGATGAGCCTGAATATGATTTAATATCAAATATTATAGAAAGTGATATTGCCTTAACATATAAACTATTAAAACTTATAAATTCACCAGCATTTTATACGTCAAAAAAAGTAACTTCAATTAGTAGAGCTCTTGTTATGCTAGGATTTAAAGAAATTAGAAAATGGATTTCTATAATTATGATGAGAGATTTAGGTAAAGATAAGCCAGATGAAATTATGCGTGTTTCACTAATTAGAGGGAAAATGGGCGAAGGACTTGCTAGGCTTTGCAAAATGAATAGCCGTAAAGATGAGATGTTTATTATTGGCATTTTTTCTATGATAGATACGCTTATGGATAGAACTTTATTTGATATACTAAGTGAAATGCCTTTTGAAACGGGTATAATTGAAGCTCTTTTAGGATATGATAATGAGCTTAGAAAGTTATTTAAAGTTATTTTGGCATATGAAGTGGGAGATTGGGATAAAATGCAAGAATATACTAGTAAATTGGGTATTGACGTTCATCAAATTCCAGACATATATTTTGAGGCTTTAAAATGGACAAACGAAATTTTTGAGGCATAAAAAAAGCTGTGGTACAGCTTTTTTTTATGCAAGTAAAATAGAATAAGTTGACTTTTAGCACTCTTTTTAAACGAGTGCTAAAAAAATGTTGAAAAAATTATTAATTTGCTTTATTATATAGTTGATAGAGAAATTAATTTCTTGAATTTGAATGGAATAATAGAAAGCTAGGGTATAGGATAAAAAAATAAATTTTTAGGAGGAATAGTATGAATATTAAACCATTAGGAGAAAGAGTAGTAATAAAAAAACTTGAAGCAAAAGAAAAAACAGAAAGTGGTATTCTTCTTCCAAGTCAAGCAAAAGAGAAACCACAAATTGCAGAAGTACTTGCAGTTGGACCTGGATTATTAGAAGATGGAAAAGTAGTTAAAATGGAAGTTAAAATTGGAGATAAAGTTATTTTTCCAAATTATTCAGGTACAGAAGTTAAAATTGACGGCGTGGAATTAATAATTATCGAGCAGTCAAAACTACTTGCAATAGTGGATTAGCAAATATAATATATAAATGAATTTCTTGGATTCAGAAGAAGTGTTAGAACTCTAAGGCATCGGATAAAAATTTAAAGTTGAATTAATAATAGAATTTTGGAGGTAAATATGGCAAAAGATATATTGTACGGAGAAGATGCAAGAAAAAAATTAGAAGCAGGTGTAGATAAATTAGCTAATACGGTTAAAGTTACTCTTGGGCCAAAGGGACGAAATGTTATATTAGATAAGCAATTTGGGTCACCTCTTATAACAAATGATGGAGTAACAATAGCTAGAGAAATAGAACTTGAAGATAAATTCGAAAATATGGGAGCTCAATTAGTTAAAGAAGTTGCTACTAAAACTAATGATGTTGCGGGTGACGGAACAACAACGGCTACAATTCTTGCACAAGCTATAATAAGAGAAGGATTAAAGAATATTGCAGCTGGTGCAAATCCTATGATATTAAAACATGGTATTGAAAAAGCTGTAGATATTGCAGTAAAAAATATTAAAAATTTAAGTACAATGATTGAGACAAAAGATGAAATTGCAGATGTTGCCTCAATTTCAGCGGGAGATAAAACAATAGGAACTTTAATATCTGAAGCAATGGAAAAAGTGGGTAAAGACGGGGTAATAACTGTTGAAGAATCTAAAACAATGGATACAGAGCTTGAAGTTGTTGAAGGAATGCAATTTGACAGAGGCTATTTATCACCGTATATGGTTACAGATACTGATAAAATGGAAGCGTCACTTGATAGTCCCTATATATTAATTACAGATAAAAAAATAACTAATATTCAAGATATACTTCCTATACTAGAGCAAATAGTTAAGCAAGGTAAAAAACTACTTATTATTGCTGAAGATGTGGATGGAGAAGCTCTAACAACAATTGTAGTTAATAAATTAAGAGGAACTTTTGATTGCGTAGCCGTTAAAGCACCAGGCTTTGGCGACAGGAGAAAAGCTATGCTTAAAGATATAGCTATTGTAACGAATGGTACTGTTATTTCTGATGAACTAGGTTATGAATTAAAAACAGTAACTCTTGATATGCTAGGGCAAGCAAAATCGGTTAAAATTAGCAAGGAAAATACTACAATAATTGATGGATTAGGAAATTCAGTTGATATTAAAGATAGGGTTGCTCAGATAAGAACTCTTATAGAAGAAAGTACATCAGAATTTGATAAAGAAAAACTTCAAGAAAGATTAGCAAAACTTTCAGGTGGAGTAGCTGTAATTAGAGTTGGAGCAGCTACTGAAGTTGAAATGAAAGATAAAAAACTTAGAATTGAAGATGCGCTTAATGCTACAAGAGCCGCAGTAGAAGAAGGTATTATTGCAGGTGGTGGAACAGCATTCATTATAACAATTCCAAAAATTGAAAAGCTTATTGAGAAACTAAGTGGAGATGAAAAAACAGGTGCAAAAATTATAAAAAGAGCTCTTGAAGAGCCTATTAGACAGATTTCGTTTAACGCTGGAATAGAAGGTTCTATTGTAGTAGAAAAAATTAAAACTTCTGAAATAGGAATAGGATATGATGCTCTAGAAGATAAATATGTAAATATGGTTAAAGCAGGAATTGTTGATCCTACAAAAGTTACAAGATCAGCTCTACAAAATGCAGCATCTATATCAGCAATGTTCTTAACTACAGAAGCGGCTGTTGTTGAAATAGCGAAGGATACTCCTGAAATGCCAGCGATGGGTGGAATGCCAGGGATGATGTAAGAAAAAAAATCAATGAAAAAACGCTTCACACCAAAATCAGGTGTAAGGCGCTTTTTTTTCATTGATTTTTTTTACCATGTAAGGTCAAAGTTAAGGAAGAAATGCTTCACGTCAGAAACAGACGTAAGGCGCTATTCTTCAATGATTTTTTTTTACCTTATAAACCAATTGTAAGTAAAAGGGACTGAAAAAACGCTTCACACCAAACCTAGGTGTAAGGCACTTTTTTTTCATTGATTTTTTTTACCATGTAAGGTCAAAGTTAAGGAAGAAATGCTTCACGTCAGAAACAGACGTAAGGCGCCATGAATTATTAATTAAATATTTGACAAATTTATAAATAAAGAATAATATAAAGATGAAAAGTGAATGCATTCATAAATGAATGTGTTCATAATCATCTTTATTTTTTTGAGGTGTTTATAATTATTAATTGTGACGAATATTGTAAAAAGGGTGATAATATGACGGGAAGACGTGAGAAAAAGAAGCGAGAGATAAAAGATAAAATAATTAAAGCTGCTGAAGTTGTTTTTTTTGAAGATGATTATGAAAAAATAACGGTGAGCGAAATTGCAAATAGGGCAGATATTGGTGTTGGAACAATTTATAATTATTTTAAATCTAAAGATGATATTTTTGTTTCAACTATGAAGACGATGTTTGATATAGACTATTCGGATATTAATATTAATAAGGAATTATTGAATAAGCCAAATGAAAATAATGAAGCGGTTGATTTAATAGTAAAATATAATTTTAAAATATTTTTAAAAATAAGTAAAATTCCAAAAGTAATTATAAAGAAACTTTTTCAAATTATGTTAAATGATGATGGAAAAACTAAAATTTTATCGGAACTTATAAAACTGGATTTCAAATATATTTATGAGATTGAAAAATTAATTAAATTTTCACAAGAAAAAGGAAAATTAAAATCAAATTTTGATGCATATTTAATGGCAGAAACGATTTACTCTATTGTAGGTATAAATTTTGCAATGTTTATGTATAATGTAAAAAATTTTGATGAAACAATGATTGATTTAGAAAAGAAAATTAGAATGGTTTTAAATGAATATGTAGCAAAATAAAAAAGGCATGGTGCATATATGGATAAGAAAAGTTTTATTAGAGTAAATAATTTAAAAAAAGAATATAAAATGGGTGACGTTGTAGTTGAGGCGCTAAAAGGAGCGTCGTTTGAAATTGAAGAGGGCGAATTTGTAGTTATATTAGGTCCAAGTGGATCAGGCAAAAGCACTTTACTAAACCTCATTGGTGGAATGGACAGTCCTAGTGAAGGGAGCATCATGCTTTCCCATAAAAATGTTACAAAATTATCAGAAAAAAAACTTACATCATATAGACGTGATGAAGTAGGTTTTGTATTTCAATTCTATAATTTAATGGCAAACTTAACTGCAAAAGAAAATGTTGAATTAGCTACTGAAATTTGTAAGAATCCACTCCCAATAAATGATGTTATGAAAAGTGTGAATTTATTGGATAGAATTGATCATTTTCCGTCTCAAATGAGTGGCGGAGAGCAACAAAGGGTTGCAATTGCAAGAGCTGTAGCAAAAAATCCTAAGTTGCTACTTTGCGATGAACCAACTGGGGCTCTTGACTTTAATACTGGAATTTCTATACTTAGTTTACTTTCAGATGTTAATAAAAAATACAATAAAACAGTTATGGTTATAACCCATAACTCTGGGATAGCAAAAATGGCTAATCGTGTAATTAAAATGAGAAGTGGAATAATTATTGATAATTATATTAATGATAAGCCGGTTTCTCCTGAAGGGATTGAGTGGTAATGAATAAATTAGATTTAAGACTTTTTAGAATGCTAAAAAATCATAAAGGACAATTCATCGCAGTCTCTCTTATTGTGATTATAGGATTATTTTCATATGTTGGATTTTCCATGGCAATGACAAATTTAAAAACAACTGTGAACTATTACTATGATGAAACAAATTTTGCTGATTTATTTGTAGAACTTGTAAAAATACCAAATAAAGAAATAACAAAATTAAAGAAAATAGATGGAATATCTGAAATAAGTGGACGAATTGTATATGATGTACCATTAGTTGTAAAAGAAAAAGATGAGAAGGTTCATGTAAGAATGATATCTGTAAATCCAGATAATAATCAAGTAAATAAGCTCTATAAAGTTAAAGGTGATTTAATTAAGGATGAAAAAAATGATGCACTTGTAATTCAAATGTTTGCTGAAGCTAGGGGAATAAATTTAAACAGTATTATAAAGGCTAAATTAAACGGAAAAGTAAAAGAACTTAAAGTAGCTGGAATTACAGCAAGTCCGGAATATATTTATTTAATAGAAAATGCTCAGACTTTAATTCCAGACTTAAAAAAATTTGGTGTTGTTTTTATTTCAAATAAATTAGCTGAAGATAGTTTTGGCATGCAAGGAAATAGTAATGAGTTATTAATAAAAGTTAAAAATAAAGAAGATATTCCAAGAATTAAAAAAGAACTAGAAGATAAACTTGATAAATTTGGAGTGAAAAGAGTATATGAAAGAAAAGAGCAACTTAGTAATAGTATGGTAGGTGAAGAGATAAAAGGTGGAGAAAAAAGTTCGAAAGCGATTCCTCTAATTTTTCTTGGTGTAGCTGCTGTTATTATATCAGTAATGATATCTAGACTTGTTTCTTCAAATAGAGTTTCAATTGGAGTTCTAAAAGCTATGGGATATTCTAATGCACAAATATTAATTCACTATACAAAGCTTTCAGTTATAATAGGACTCTTTGGTGCTTCTATTGGTATGATTGGTGGTACAATATTTTCTGGATTTATGGCGAAAATGTATACAACGTATTTTTTTAATATACCAATATTAAAAGCTAAAATTTATCCCAAATATATAATTCTTGGGATACTTCTTTCAATTACTTTTTGTATAATTTCCGGATTATTTGGAGCAAGAAAAGTAATAGGAATTCATCCTGCAGAATCTATGAGGCCTGAAGCGCCTAAGACAGGTAAAAGAATTTTAATAGAAAGAATAAATGCTATTTGGAAAAGAGTATCATTTACTCAGAAGATAGTGATAAGAAATATATTTAGATCTAAAAAGAGATTTTTATTTATAGCGATTGGAATTTCTCTAACTTACGGAATGACAATGCTTCCCTTAACAATGACTGAACAATTTTCTAGTATGTTTACAACGCAGTACGGAGAATTTCAAAAGGCTGAGTATAGTATAAATTTTAGAAGTCCAATAAATGAAAATAATATAATTGGGATAAAAGAATTAATTAATACAAAGGAAATTGAGCCGAAATTAGAATATCCTTTTGAGATAGTAAATGGATGGAAAGATAAAACTGTAGTGCTTGTAGGAGTTAGGACTAATACAAATTTATATGGATTTAAGAATACAAGAGGAGATAAAATAAGCGTCCCTAAAACTGGAATTTTATTATCACAGAATCTTGCAAAATCACTTGGGGTAAAAAAAGGTGACTATATTAAAATAAAAACTTTTGTTCCAGGAAGAGAGGATAAAAAGGTTTTAGTTAAGGATATTATAGAGCAGTGGCTTGGAATTAATGCATATATGAATATTGAAAATATGCAAGATTTATTCGTTGATAGAGGTATGATGACGAGCATAATGCTTAATTCTGATGATAATGTTAAAGGTAAATTAAAAAACTTAAACAATATAACTTCGATTCAATCTTTAAGTGATATATCAAGTGGATTTAAGGAATATATGAAATTTTCGATATTTTCAATTGGTATAATGCTAATATTTTCTGGTATTCTAGGATTTGCTATTGTTTACAATTCAACAATTATGAGCATAAATGAAAGACAATTAGAGTTTTCTTCACTTAGAGTAATGGGATTTCATAAAAATGAGATTTTTAGTATTATACTAAGAGAAAATGCCTATATGACAATTTTTGGCCTTGCTCTTGGTATTCCCTTATCTAAATTTTTCGTATATGGTTTAGCAGAATCTTTTAGTACGGATATATATACAATGTCATCTTATATCGCGCCGAATGAATATATAATTACTGGAGTATTAACCATTATATTCATTGTACTTGCACAGCTTGCGACTTATGGTAAAATACAAAAATTAGATTTTATTGAAGCTTTAAAAAATAGAACGGTATAGGAGGATAATATGTTTACTAAAAAAAGAATGATAATAATAGTGACTATAGTTATAATATTAATTTTGGGTGCAGTAGGTTATCTATCAATGAAGAAAGGAATTTCCGTAGATTTAGCAATTACGGAGAAAGGTGATGTTATTAAATCGATTGAAGAAACTGGAACAATAATTACTAAAAATAACAACACTATATATTCAAAAGCGAGTGGTCAAATTAGTGAAGTGAATTTTGAAATCGGAGATAAGGTAAAAAAAGGACAAATTTTAATTAAACTTGATACTGAAGACTTGTTACTTAAACTTGAAGGCATGAAAGCTACAAAAGAAGCGATGAATTATGAATATAAAGAAGCTCTAAAGGGTGCAGATATAGAGAGGGTGAATCAGCTTCTTACTAATGTAGAGAGCGCAAGAACGTCATATTTGGATTTGAAAAGAATTTATGAAAATAATTTAGTGCTTTATAATACTGGAGCATTAAGTAAGAATGATCTTGATTTGTCAAAGAGTTCATTAAGTAGAAGTAGTGATAATTTAAATTCAGCTACGGAAGAATTAAAACTGCTTAGAAAAGGTATATCAAAAAATGTACAAGAACGATATTTAAAGCAACTTGAAAATATACAGTATGAAATAGAAATATTAAATAATTCTATAAATAATAGTGAAATTAAAGCGTCTGAAGACTTTGTTGTAATTGAGAAGTACATGAGCTCTGGAGAATATTTGAATGTTGGCTCACCTATACTTAAGTATTCAAACGGAGAAGTAATAACAAGTGTAGATATACTAGCTAGTGAAAGTAGAAATATTAAAAGAGGAACAAAAGTATTTGTTACAGATGATAGTAATAAATTTAAATATGAGGGAAAAGTAACTAAGGTTTATCCAAGTGCTTTTACAAAAGTATCTGATTTAGGAATAGAACAAAAAAGAGTGAAAGTAGAAGTAACATTTCCCGAAATAAATGAATTTACTATTGGATATGATATTGATGTTGAATTTATAACAAATGAACTTACAAATGTTGTTAGACTACCTGATAGAGCAGTATTTGAAAAAAATAACAAAAAATATGTTTTCATTTCTAAAAATAATAAAGCTGTGTTAAATGAAGTAAAAATTGGACTTGAAGGAAATGATTACTATGAAATTATTTCAGGTGTAGCTATAGATGATTTAGTGATTCTTTCTCCAGCAAATGAAATAGAAGATGGAGTGCTTATATATAAAGAAAAGTAATAGTATACGAAAAAAATCCAATTAGAAATAATTTCTAATTGGATTTTTTTATCCGATGCCTTAGAGTTCTTTGTCCCCCACTTCTTAAAAAAAGTGGGGGACAAAGAACTCTAAAAAGGCCCTGGATTATGTTTTCTAAGATTCAGTGGGGGTAAAAACTCCCCCTGAATCCAAGAAATTCATTTATTTAACAGCTTTTTTAGGGTTAATAAAATCTATAACTACTCCTAGTAGATAAGAAAATAAAAACATATAACTTGTAAGAATAATAGTATATTTTAATCCAAAATAAATAACTAGTGCAGGTAAAAACGTTAATTTAATACCTCTTGAATATAAAAAAGATGAAATAGATCCGTCGGTAATACCTTTATTTTTTAAGTCTTTCATAAGAGGATACCAAGCATAAATAGGACCATGACTTAATGTTCCAAGAATTGTCATAACAATATACTGAGTATGTCTAGAGCTATTTTCAACCATTTTTTTAAATTTTTCTTCGTTAATTAAATTGAATAAAAACATAATAATAAGAACAATAAAAAGAACAGGAATTATGGATAAAAACAAATTAATAGAATAGTTAAATGCCTCTATAGTTTTCGATTTATTGAAAAAGAATAATGTGATGTATAAAATACTAACTAATGATAGCATTATCCATTTTATCTTACTAGATTTTTTATTTTTCATATTTTTTTTAGAGTTCATTTGCTTATTTAATTTCATATTATTTTCTTTTTTAATTTCATTTTTTTTATCCATTAGCCAATCACCCCCAAAGTTAAAACGGTTAATATTGCAATTATTATAGATAAAAGAGTACTTAGAATATTTCTAGTATAAGTAAATCTTTTCCCAAAAATTTCACTTTCAAGTGGCAGCTGAACTATACCTACAGTCACCCATGAAACGATAAAAGCAGTAATAGCAAAAAGTGATATATTTGCTAGGAGCATTTCTTTTCCTATCACATAACTATTTATTGCGTTTCCTGCTAATACACTTCCTAAAAGAGATCCGTAAATAGTATCTATAAAATAATTCCCAGTAAACAATTTAGCAAGAGCTTCAAAAGATATAAATGTTTTCATAATACCTATTAGAAACATAATACTAAGCATAGTTGGAATGTTTTTTACAAGAGCTTTACTAGTTTTTAAGAATATTTTTTTATATTGTTTTTTCTTCATAGTACCTCCAATAATTTATATAAATGGCGTATGCCGATAATAACACATATGCTTTATTATTGCAATACAATTTTACCAGAGGAGTATAGTTTAAACGTTTTGGATTCTATTAAGCAAAGTACAGAGAATCTTAAAGTTCGCAAATTATATTTTTTTAGCTTGACAATATAATAAAAGTAAAGTAATCTATAGATGAACACATGTTCATATGTAACAAAATATAAAACAAGAAGATTACAAAGGAGAAATTTATGAAAAATACAGGAATTGAAGTTTGTAAATCAAATATCATTCACAAAGATATTATAGAAAAAGTTGTAAAACATATGCCAAAAGAGGATGAAGCAATTAACCTTGCAGAGTTTTTTAAAGTCTTTAGTGATCCGACAAGAGTAAAGATTATTCATGCATTATTTCAATCTGAAATGTGTGTTTGTGATATATCGGCTGTACTTGATATGACACAATCAGCCATTTCACATCAACTTAGAGTATTAAAGTCCTCAAAGTTAGTAAAATATAGAAAAGAAGGTAAGTCAGTATATTATTCTTTAGACGATTATCATATTAGTGGTATTTTTGAAATGGCAGTTAATCACATAAAACATTCTAAAGGGAAATAAAGGAGGATGTTATGGAAAAAAAAGTTGTTATTTTAGATGGTCTTACATGTTCTAATTGTGCAGGTAAGATAGAAAAAGATGTGAAATTGATATCAACAATTGATAGTGCTTTTATTGACTTTGCTAATAGCAAGTTGATTTTTGAGAATGCCAAAGAACTATCAAAAGAAAATTTTGATAAAATAAAAGAAATAGTAAATAAATATGAGCCTGATGTTAATGTATTTTTTGAAGGAAATAAAAAGAAAGATGACGAAAATAAAGGTAATGTAGTATTAAAAAAAGAAAAACTTAGATTAATTATTTCTACAATTGTTTTTGTAGTTTCGCTCTTATATTTATACTTAGTAAAGGCTCCGAGTGAAATAGTAGAATTAGTATTATTTTTATCTGCATATATTATTTCTGGACAAAATGTTATTTTAAAAGCTTTAAGAAATATTAGACGAGGAAAAGTTTTTGATGAAAATTTCTTAATGTTAGTTGCAACTCTAGGTGCATTTTTTATAAAACAATACCCTGAAGGTGTTGCAGTAATGATATTCTATAATTATGGAGAATATTTTCAAAAGCTTGCGGTAAATAATTCAAGGAAGTCTATATCCAGTTTAATGAATATTAAACCTGAATACGCAAACCTTATAACAAGTAAAGGTCCAAAAAAAGTAGACCCAAGCGAAGTAAAACTGGGCCAATTAATAATTGTTAAACCAGGAGAAAAAATTCCTATTGATGGACTTGTAGTTTCTGGTAATTCAATGCTTGATACATCTTCAATTACAGGGGAATCTGTACCAAGGTCTATTGGTATGGGTGAGGAAATTGTGAGTGGAAGTATTAATTTAAATAGTGTCATAACTATAAAAACAAGTAAACTTTATGCAGATTCTACTGTGAGTAAAATAATTGAATTAGTTGAAAATGCTGCTAAAAATAAAGCGCCAACGGAAGAATTTATAAGTAAATTTGCGGCTTTCTACACGCCCATAATTGTAGTTTCGGCATTATTACTAGCTATTCTTCCACCAATTTTACTTGGAACAATGGACTTTAATGAATGGATATATCGTGCTTTAGTATTTCTAGTTATATCATGCCCATGTGCGCTTGTTGTTTCAGTTCCTCTAGGCTACTTTGGTGGAATTGGTGTAGCGTCTAAAAATGGAGTTCTTGTTAAAGGCGGCAATTATTTAGATGCATTAAATTCAATTGATGTGGTTATTTTTGATAAAACTGGAACTCTTACAAAAGGTGTTTTTAAGGTTGTTAATGTCGACATATTAATTGAAATGGAAAGAGAAGAATTTTTAAGATTAGTATCGCACACAGAGGCTTATTCAAATCACCCAATTGCTAAATCTATAATTGATAGCTATGGTCATAAAATTGATCATGCTATTATTGAAGAACATAATGAAATACATGGTAAAGGAATAAAGGCTAAAATTGAAGGAAAAGAAATTTTGGTAGGTAATGAAAAATTACTTGAAAGTAATAATATAGCTTTTGAAAAAAATAATGAAATTGGAACAGTTATATATGTAGCAATTGATGGCAAATATTGTGGTAGTCTCATTATATCAGATGAAATTAAAGAAGATTCAAAAACTACTATAGAAACTCTTAAAAAAATTGGAATTAAAAAAACAGTTATGCTTACTGGTGATAATGAGAATATAGCGAAAAAAGTTGCAAGTGAATTAGAAATTGATGAAGTTTATTTTGAATTACTTCCAGATGAAAAAGTTGAAAGAGTAAAAGAGATAAAAGATAAATTTTCTAATAAAGTAATATTTGTTGGTGATGGTACTAATGATGCACCAGTACTTGCACTTTCAGATGTTGGAGTAGCAATGGGGGCCTTTGGCAGTGATGCTGCAATAGAAGCGGCTGACGTTGTGTTAATGACAGACGAGGTAAGTAAATTAGTTGAAGGAATTAATGTTGCAAAAAGAACTAGAAAAATTGTTATAGAGAATATAGTCTTTGCCTTAGGTGTGAAAGGAGTATTTTTATTACTTGGTGCATTTGGTATGGCGACTTTATGGGAAGCCGTATTTGCTGATGTCGGTGTAACAGTTATTGCAGTTCTTAATACAATTAGAATTTTGAAAAAATAAATTATCGAACTTTAATAAATATATTATAGTAGTTTTATATAATATATTTATTTTTTTATTGACTTTGCTAAATAAGGGTATAAGATAAATGTTAAGAATTTTATTTATTTTTTTTAACATTTTTAGTATATAATAAAATTAATATAGTTATTCTTATTTAAGAAATAAGGTTGGGGGAGATTGGATGGATTTATTTAAAAAAGGCACTGATGAAAATTCAGAAAACAATGACAATTTAAAGGATTCTTATTTAAATGAAACAAACGAAATAAACGAAACAGAGGATACTTCAGATGACACTGAAGATATAAAATATTATTGGGAAGATGAAAAGTCAGACATGGTTGAAGATGATATTTTAAACGAAGATTTTTCGAGTGATAATATTGAAGATGAAGTTGATTTAAATGAAGAAGGCATTAGTTTTGAAGAAGAATTTAATGAAAGTAATCAATCATCAGATGAACTATTAATGGAAAATTCTATGAATGATCCAGAATTTAATGAAGAAATAATTCTTAGTCAAGAAAATGAAAAGACTGTAAACAAAGTTGATAATTCATCAGATAAGAAGTCTACAAAAGTAAAAAAGAAAAAAAAGATAAGAAAAAAGAAAAATGGTCGAAAAAATTCGAAATTTAGTATTACAAAATTATTTGGAAACGTAAAACTTAAAACTGTTATTAGAGTGGGACTCTCTCTTATGGTTCTGTTAATAGCAGTGCTTGGTTATTTTTCATATAATACTATTACAAATCTTAATAACGTTAGAATTCCATTAATAACTGCTAATGATAATTTACAAAATACTGTTCTTCAAATGAGAAAAGCAGAGAAAGATTTTTTGCTTAATGATCTGAAAAATGCAGATTATTTTGAAGTTGGTTCAAGTCAATATTTAAGTTCTTTTAAATTAAACTATGAAAAAGCGCAAAAATTGATTAAGCAAATTGAAGATTATCAAAAAATGGATAGTAAACTTGAAAACAGAAGTTACGCAGATGTTTCAAAAAGTTTAACTGAATATTTTGAATCAGTAAATAAACTTGCTGAAGCTTATAAAGTTAAAGGTTATGCTGATTTTGGTAAGGTAGGAACTCTTAAAGGCGTTTCTGATAATTTATTTAAAACCATCGAAAAATCAGATGTTTCTAATGAAATTATTAAACTTGCCTATGGCATTAGAATGGATGAAAAAGAGTATTTTTTAAGAAGCGATAAATCATACTTTTCTAAAATGAAATCTCAAAATAACACTTTAAAAACTATTATAAAAAATGATGCTGATATTCCATATAAAGATCAAATAAGACTTACTGCACTACTTGATGGATATTATTCAGAATTTAAAGATATTGTTAAAATTGATGAAGAAATTGGATATACTGATACTGAGGGTATAAGAGCAGATTATGCTAGCAAAATAAATAACCTTAATGGAGTTTTAAAAGCAAATCATAATTCTGTTGTTGAGGCAATTAATAAAGCTATTTTGGCTAGTATTAAAAGCATATTTATAATAACAGTAATAATAATTATTGCTTCAGCATTAATAGGAGTACTTATTCAAATTCTAATTATTAACCCTATTGTAAGTACTAGTGAGATTGTTGAAGATATAGCAGAAGGTGAAGGAGATTTAACACATGTTTTACCAATACTTGGTAAACACGAAATGGAAACTCTTAAAAAGGGAATTAACCTTTTTATTGAAAAAATTAGACTTATTATTGTAGATGTTCAGGATAGTGCAAATGTCATTGCAGATTCTTCAGGAGATTTATCTAAAGCTGTTGATGAGGCAAATAGAAGCATTGAAGTTATTTCAGAAGAAGTTGCTAATATTACATCTGAATTAGAGGGTAACTCAAGTTCAGTTGAAGAAGTAACAGCAGCAGTAGACGAACTTTCAAATAGTGCAATTGAGGTTAAATCAACATCAGATGAAATTAGTGAAAAATCAAAAGTAATGGTAGGTGCTGTTGAAAAGGGATCTGTTAAATTAGAAGAAGTTGTTGAATCGATTTCAAATGTTAAAGAAGTTTCAAAATTAGTGACTAAATCAATTGGAGAACTTGAAGATTATTCAAAAGAGATTGAAACAATTGTTGATATTATAACCGGAATTACTAAGCAGACAAGTCTACTTGCACTTAACGCCTCAATTGAAGCAGCAAGAGCGGGAGAGCATGGTAGAGGCTTTGCTGTAGTTGCTGAAGAAGTAAGAAAACTTGCAGATGAAAGTGGTTCTAGTACAAGTCAAATAGTTGGTTTAATTAATAAAATAAGACAAAAAGTTGAAGAAACTAGAAAAGGTATTGTAAATGAAGTTAAAGAAATAGATAAAACTTTTGAGTTTAGTGGAGTTGCAAAAGGTGAATTTGAAAATATTGAAGGCGTAGTTAAGGAAGTTTCATATGAAATTGAAAAGATTAACAGCTTAGCTGTTAAACAAGCACTTACAAGTGATCAAATTTCAAATGCAATGGATGAAATAGCAAAGGCAACTGAAAACAATGCTTTAAGTTCAAGAGAAATAAGTGGAAATGTTGAAGGACAAGTTGCAATATTTGAAGAAATAGGAGCGAGTTTAAATGAATTAACATCAATTGCAAATAACCTTAAAGATCATACTGATAAATTTAAAGTTTAGTATAATTACACACAAATGCAATGACTTTTAACTAAGTTGTTGCATTTGTATATTATATATAAAAAATATACCTATAAAACAGACTAAATTGTAGAAAATTTACATAGAAATAAAGTACTAATATAAATATACTAATAATATAGAAAGAGACAAAAGTCCTATATATATAAAAAAATAACTTTTGGGAAAGAAGTTAAAGGATTTTTATTTTAAACTATAATAAGATATATTAGTATACCCTGTTTATAAAATGTGACCCCCATATTTTGTTTAAGAATTTACTAAAATATTAAAAAATAAGTAAGTAGATGATGAAAGCTTTTTCAATATCTACTTACTTATTTTTCGTTTTTTCTAAGTATAAATATAGTGTTTTTTCTATTTCTATTAAATATTTAATTTCAGATAGAATATTTTTTTTGTTTTTTTTGAATTGCTTGATAATGTTATTTTCTAAAAATTCTATTGTACTATCTTTTTCTTTATAAAAAACCAGGTTAATAGATTTGATTACCATTAATTCCTTAAGCAAAGATTCATATTTGAACTCTAAGGATATAATTGTATCAATAAGTTCGTTTGTTTTAATATCATTGTTTAAATTTTCTAATAGGTTGAGATACGCAATAAGCGTTCTTATATTTTCAATCATAGAAAACAATGATTCTAAGTAATCAATTTCGACAAAATTAATTAAGTTTTGTATTTTTTTAATTGTTTTAAGTAATGAAAAGCAAATTTTTTTTGAAATTTCTTTGTTCGAAATAATTAAATTAGAGTAGCTTTTTTTTATATTTTCGGATAAAAAATTGATATTATAATTATTTACAAAATATCTTGTTTCAAGATTTAAATATTTTTCATATTTAATTAGAGCTTCAGAAGATTTTCTAATAAAATAATACTCTGAAAAATTACTATCTAAATATAAATTACTCTTTTGTAACATAGAAAGGACAATCATTTTTGATTTAATTGTTTTTAATTCTTTCAGAATTTGTTCACCTAGTAGCTTATTTGAATTTTCATTTAACTTATAAATTGTTTCTATATAAGGAACGATTTTATTTACAGATGTTGAAAGGTTCTCCATATTTGATAGTGTAAAGCTACTTTTAAGATTATTAAAATTAGTGTAAAAATTTTCGAGTTTTTTCATTAAATCTAAGTTTAATTTATTAATCATACAATCACCTATTATATATTACCCAATTATTTATAAAGTATGCTGATATTAATTAAAAATATAATTAATTAATAATATATATTATGGGTATACAGTTAATAATCTATAGTTGTAGTCGTTTTTTAAGGTTATTGAGTGGAGGTAGTAATGAAAAATAATGTATTTAAACTTAATATACAAAAAAAATTAATATTCGTTATTGGATCACTACTTGTAATTACTAATCTTATAGTTGGAATAATAAGCTACAATACAGCTAAAAGTGAAATTGAAAAAGCTGGTAAAATAAATATGATAAATACAGTGAATATGATAAAACAAATAATTGAACTTGAAAACTCTCAAGTACTTAGCGGAACAAAGACTCTGGAAAGAGCGCAAACTGATGTTAAAGAATACATTTTAGGTAAAATGGATGAGAATGGAGAAAGGCCAATCAATAAGAATATACTCTTAGGTAATTTGGGCTATGTATTCATTTTAGATAAAGAAGGAAATGAAATCGCTCACCCCTATATTGAAGGGGTAAATGTGTGGAATGCAAAAGATATGAAAACAGGAAAACAATTGATTGCAAGAGAGGTTATAAGTAAAGCCTATAGTGGTGGTGGATTTACTAGATTTTACTGGACACTTCCGTATTCAGAAAAAATAGGTGGAAAACTTGCCTTTTCAAATATTGATCCTTATTGGGGTTGGATTATTGTCGCAGCAGAATATGAAGAAGACCTAAATAAAGGATCACTTGTTATAATTAAAGTTATTTCTAACTTACTCGTTTTTGTATTTCTTTATACCTCGATTGCTGTAATATTATTTTCTTCTCATATTTCTGAACCTATTGAGCATATTACAAATGCAATAAAAAAAGTAGCTAACGGCGATTTAAATATTGAACCTTTAAAAATTAAAAATCATGATGAGACTGGAGATCTTAATAATTCTTTCGAATTAATGTTATTTAATTTAAAAAATGAAATTGATAAGAGAAAAACTGTTCAAATAGAACTTGAAACTTTAAACGAAAGTTTGGAAAAAACTGTAAAAAATAGAACGATAGATCTTAAAAAAAATAATAGTGAATTATTATTAACTAATAAGGAACTTGAAAATGCTATAAATGAATTAAAGCAAATGCAAAATCAATTAATAGAATCAGAAAAAATGGCAGCTCTTGGGAATCTTGTAGCAGGAATAGCACATGAAATGAATACGCCACTTGGCGTAGCAGTTACAACATTTTCTCATTTGGATAAAGAAAGTAAATTATTAGAAAAGTCATATAAAAATAATAAACTTAAAAAATCAGATATGACTAATTATTTTAGTATCTTTAGTGAAGCTTCTGAAATATTAATGTATAATATTAATAGAGCAGTCATGCTTATACAAAGTTTTAAAAGAATTGCAGTTGACCAAAATACAGAAGAAAAAATGAGTTTTAATATATATGAATATTTAAATACAATACTGCTAAGTCTTAAACATGAGTATAAAAGAAGAAAAATAGAATTTATTATTAATTGCGATGAAGAGTTAACTATTAATAGTGTACCAGGAGCATTTTCTCATATTTTCACTAATTTTATTATGAATTCAATTGTTCATGGTTTTAAAGATAGGCAAGGAGGTATTATTAATATTGATATCAAAGAAGAGAAAAATATATTAAAAATAGAGTATTCTGATAATGGTTCAGGCATAGAAAAAGAAAATTTAAAAAAAGTATTTGAACCTTTTTTTACAACGAATAGAGGTAATGGTGGAAGTGGGTTAGGATTAAATATTGTCTATTCAATTGTTACCCAGCAGTTAAAAGGAACTATAGTTGTTGAAAGTAAAAAAAGTATTGGTACAAAATTTATTGTTAGGGTTCCTATTAAAAGCTAGAAGTGATTGCTTGATTGGAGTTAATATGTTAGAAGAAATTTCAAAATATGAATTTATTGGTATATTAAAAAATGATAAAGAAAAAAAAGATATTGAATTTATAATGTATAATCATAATATACCTTATAAAATAGGTGAAGAAAAAGCTGATTTATATGTGGCTTATAAGTATAAAGAGCTAGGAAATATAATTTTTGAAAATTATAGAAAAAATAACTTAATATTCAAAAAAACTGTTGATGTAAGTTTCATTAAAAAGAG
This sequence comes from Helicovermis profundi, assembly GCF_033097505.1. Taxonomy (NCBI): domain Bacteria; kingdom Bacillati; phylum Bacillota; class Clostridia; order Peptostreptococcales; family Caminicellaceae; genus Helicovermis; species Helicovermis profundi. Next base: position 370,549 of record NZ_AP028654.1, read on the forward strand.
AGAACAACAAAGATATAAACATAAAAAGAAAAGTTATAGGCAATACTTTTTTTTATTACTATTACTTGGTTTGATTTTGCTTTTTTATAGAAGCCTTAGTTTACTTAATATTTTGTAAAAAATAATACCTATAATCGTTTGATTATAAGGTATTATTTTATGGAATATTTAGTAATAAGATCAATCATTTTGTCTTCAGAGATTACGACTACTAAGCAGTCGGTATAATCAGGATTCTTTGCAATGGTTTCAACGTACCTTACTGAAGAATTGTATCTAGCACCGCGCGACATATCACCCTTTAATGTAGCTAGACCATCTAATATTGTTCCGATACTATGACATACACAGTTAGTATCAATTAAAATAGCGCCATCTATTGAAGTTATAGATTTAATAATATTAGGGTTTAGTTCAATTGGTTTAACTAAAAAGCCTTGTGTTTTAAGTCTAGTAGCCTCAGATCGTGCATTACTTGAAATTACAATGATAGTTCCCTTTTCTTGTTTTGTTGCAGCGATTATTATTTTGTATAGATTTTTTATTTTTTCAAGCTCTAATTCTTTAAAAAGTTTACGAATTTGTTTTTTAAAATCTGTATATTTTATTACTTCTCTCGGTAGTGTAGCTCTATCATGAGAAACATTCATCATAGAAACATCCATATGATTTAAATTCCACGTTTGATAATTGGTAAATTCAATAATAAATATATTTTCATCAGAATAGTTATAGTTTTTGTTAATTCTGCCAATCCCCTTAATGTGTTTGGTGTCAGATATTAAATATAGATCGTCTCTAGTTATTTCAAGAAGTTTTCTAACATGTCTATAATTATTTTGTGAAAACCTATCATTAAATTCCATTATTAATTCAATACTCTGATGCATTGATTGTTTTTTAAGGTTACTAGAATCTGTAAAAATTATTTTACCTTTTATTGGTTTTCCCTCATAGTTTAACGAAGAAATTTTATTTAAATTATTATATATATTAATTGAACTTCCAGAGTATCCCAAAATTTGAAGCATGCTTATTGCCGAATGCTTTAAGGTTTCTTTAAAGTCAATCATGGAATCATAAGATTTTCTTTGATAATCATATAATAATTTGTTTATATCGCGAATATACTCATTACATACAGCGCCGAGAAAAGATTTAGGTATTGGATTAAGTATATTTTTTAAATGATAATATGAGTCAAATACGTCTTTATCAAGTAGTGTTACTATCGAAGTAAGAACATCTTCAATTAAATGAAAGTCGCTAATAAGTACAACTTTGTCTTTATATACATTATTGTTATTGAAATAAGACTCAGTAATTGGCATCATTAAATTAGTGTTTTTTTCAAGTGTATTTGTATTAATGATTGAATTTTGAAGCGAAAAAGCTTCCAAATCATTGTCGTTAAATAATTTTGATTTAATTTTATTTAGTGGAATAGTATTGTATTTAACTCCATTTTCATAAACATAGTAAAATATAAAAACTTCTGGATTTAGTTCTTTATCTAAACTATTGAAAGTTCCTTTCGCATATAAACGAATAAAACGAAGTAATTTTCGTAAGATGTCATCAGAATGTTTACTAATCATAGTATCACCTACCTTGAGTTATTATACTATAATTATACCACTATATTTTAGATATATTCATTAAGCTAAAGACTAAATTTTTTAGCAAATAATTTGATTACTTTTTCTTTATCGTATTCGTTAATAGTATATGATATGCTTATTTCTGAAGTAGTTACTTGATAAAATTCAATATTGTTGTTTGAAAGAGTTTCGAACAGAGCTGAAGCTACTCCAGACTGACTAATCATACCAATTCCTACTACACTTAGTTTTACAACTGATGATTCCATGATGTAATCTATAGTAGGAAATTCTTCAAGAAGATTGCTAATGATTTGTCTAACTTTAAATTTTTCATCTTCTCTTGTTGTAAATGATACATTTACAAATCCATTATAAGGTGCAGTTTGGCTGATCATATCTATATAAATATTTTCATTTGCAAGTTTACTAAAAATATTTGAAATATTTTTGCCTTCGAAAGGTACTAAATTTAATGAAACCATTAAGCAATCCTCATCAATAGTCATTCCTGTTATTAATTTTCTTTCCATATCTTCATCCATCTCCTTAATTAAAGTTCCAGTAGAATTGGAACTGCTTTTTTTTACATATAATGGTACATGATATTTATGTGCCATTTCAACAGCTCTAGTTTCGAGTACTTTTGCTCCTCTTGAAGCAAACTCTAGCATTTCTTCATAAGAAATTTTATCAAGCTTTTTTGCATATGGGTATAGCTTTGGATCTACAGTATAAACACCATCTACATCGGTATATATTTCGCAGGGAGCTTCTAAAACAGCAGCTAATGAAACAGCTGTGGTATCAGAGCCACCTCTACCTAGTGTTGTGATTTCACCACTCGGAGAAACACCTTGAAAACCAGCGATTACAACTATATTTCCTTTATTAAGTAGATTATCTATTTTTTCAGCATTGATTTTTGATATTCGTGCTCTTCTATGTGTTTCGTCAGTTTCTATACCTGCTTGAACACCAGTAAGTGAAACGCATTTATAGCCTAAATCTCTTATTGCGATACTTAATAGAGAAATAGAAACTTGCTCACCAGTAGAAAGAAGCATATCAATTTCTCTAGGAGATGGATTTTTAGAAATTTTATTTGCTAAAACAATAAGTTCATTTGTTGTTTTCCCCATCGCTGATACAACAACAACTATATTTTCTCCAATATCTTTTCTTTTAACAATATCATTTGCTATTTGTTTAATTTTATCGGTATTTTCTACTGATGTCCCACCATATTTAATTACGTAAGTATTCATATTCTCACCACCTATAAAGTATCATTTCTAATAATGTCATCATACGTTTCTCTTTTTACAACTACTTTAGATTTTCCGTTTTCAACGAAAACAACCGCAGGTTTTCTAAGTCTATTATAATTGCTGGCCATACTATAATTATAAGCCCCTGTAGATGCCACTGCTAAAATATCATTTTTATCAGCTTTTGGAAGAGTAATAGTTTTAATAACTATATCACCAGATTCACAACATTTGCCAGCTATTGTATATTCATTAGTATTTTCATTAGTCATTTTGTTTGCAATTGCACCTTCATATATAGCGTCGTATAAGGCTGTTCTTGGATTATCAGCCATTCCTCCATCTACAAAAATGAATGATTTTCCTCCAAAAGTATCTTTTGTAGCGCCAACTTTATATAGTGTTGTTCCGCTATTTGCCACAATACTTCTTCCTGGTTCAATTAAAAGCTTAGGAATAGTTATATTGTTTTCTTTAGAAATTTTATTTACTTCAGAAAGCATATTTTTAAGACATGAATTTAAATCAAGTTCACTGTCTTCTTTTGAATAGTAAACGCCAAAACCTCCACCAAGATTTAATTCTTTTGTTTCATATGAGCAGGTTAATTTAATTTTTTTTACAAAGTTCATCATAACTTCTATACCTTTAATAAATGAAACTTCATCAAGAATTTGAGAACCAATATGGTAATGAAATCCTTTTAAAGTCATATGATAACTATCAGTAATAGACGATATAATATCACAAATATTTTCATTAAAAATTGAAATTCCAAATTTCGAATCATTGTTAGCTGTTTGAATATATTCATGAGTATGAGCTTCAATTCCTGGATTGACTCTAAGAAGCACTTCAACATTTTGATCTAGCTCTGTGCATAAATAGTTAACGAGTTCAATTTCATATTCGTTATCAATAATAATTTTATTTACACCATAATTAAGTGCGAGTATAAGTTCTTCAATAGTCTTATTATTTCCATGAAAGTATATTTTGTTAGGAGGGAAATTAGCTTTTTTTGCAGTGTATAACTCTCCACCAGAAACAACATCGAGTGATAGTCCCTGTTCTTCAATTAACTTGCACATACCAATCGTAAGAAAAGCTTTTGATGCATATATAATTTCTGTTTCTATTTTAGGGTGTTTAAATCCAACTTTAAAATTATTGATATTATTTTTGATATTTTTAACATCAAAAACGTAAAGCGGAGTTCCATATTTTTTTGCAAGATTAACTGTGTCGATATTTCCAATTTCTAAATTACCCATTTCATTAATACTCATTGTTCCATGTAAATTCATTTATTATCCTCCTTTTACAAAAAATAAAAGCGCATTAAGAGTAAAAGAACTCAAAAATGCGCAAGAAATCACACGAAACTTTTACCCTGCGTGATAAAGCACTCCTATAGAAAATTGGGTATTAACTATAGACAGTATTATGTTTATTTAACATAATCCCAACGATTAACGTTTCGGCGAGTGCACCTTTCCTTAAAAAAAGTACTATTTACAACCCGCATCCTCTTAGATCACACTACACTATTTTTTTCATAAGTATATACTTATAAATCATATTTGTAAAGAAATAATTTGTACGGCTTTAATAATGGTAATATTTTAAAAAATAGATTATAATTAAATAAAAACAAGCGAGGGAATAAAATGATAAAAAACATTAAAGTAAATTTAGATTTAATTGAAAGTATGCTCTATTACTGGAAAGCAACAAGTGAAAAAGAAAAAGTAGGTGAGAAATATATTATTTCAATTGCAGAAGATAATAATATGAAGCAACTTTTTTCTGAAGATTTTGATAGTGAATCAGTTAGAAGAGCACTTAGTGCAATATCAAATAGAGAGATATTTAAGCCAAATTCAAAAAAAGAAGGAAGATTTTGGAACAACAATATGTGGATGTTAGAAGATTTAGAATTTACAAATATGATGGTAAAACCAGTTAAATTACTTAACTTAGATAGTGATAAAGAAAAAATACCTACAAGTAAAAATTTTGAACAAATAGAAGTTGTATTTTTACCAGGTCATATGGATGTATCATATATGGACAAAAATTTGGATAAGATATTTATTAATTTTTTTAGAGTTGCACCGTCATTATATGATGAAAGTGTGAAAATAGATGATGTTGAATTTAAAGACTATATTTTAAATAAAATAACAGAGTTGGTTAAATAAAATAAAAAAAACTGTTTGAATTTTATTTAGGATTTAAACAGTTTTTTATATTATATGATAATAAAGAATTTAGTTGGGTATAAAAATAGTGAAAAGATTATTTTGGAGGCTATTATGGGAAAAAGCATATTATTTGTGGATGATGAACAACAAATTATAAGAGCTTTAAGAAGGCTTTTTATACATAGTGAATATGATATGTTCTTTGCAAATAGTGCAGAAGATGCACTTCAAATATTAGAACAGAATGTAGTCGATCTATTGGTTACTGATATAAAAATGCCTAAGATGGATGGATTCGAATTATTAGAAGAAGCTAAAACGAAGTATCCGCTGATGCTTAGAGTTGCTCTTAGTGGATATACAGATAATAAAAAAATATATAGTGCTATTGAGAATAACATCGTTAAATTATATTTATACAAGCCTTGGGACAATAATGAAATAGTTGAAATTATAAATAAAATGTTTGAACTTGAAGACGTTTTAAAAGATAAAAAATTGCTAAATTTAATTAATAATTTAGATAAACTTCCTACAGTTTCTTCATTATATACATCGCTTTGTAAGCTTATTGAAGAAGATGCAAGTATGGATGTTATTTCAAAAAAAATAGAGGAAGATCCATCGATTTCATCTAAAATACTAAGGGTTGCAAATTCAGCATTTTATGGTGCGAAAACTGGTTCTATTTCACAAGCAATAATGTATATTGGTCTTATTAATGTTAAAAATATTGTACTTACAAATGGTATATTTGATAGCTCAAGAAATAACACTGACCACTATGAAAGACTTTGGAAGCATGTTAATTTATCGAATAAAATTATGCATTTATTATACCAAAAGTGCATATTTAAAAAAATACCAAATATTTATGCTTCTGCAGGGCTTCTTCATGATATTGGAAAAATAATTTTATTAGACTCATTTTCTAAAGAATACGATGAAATACTTATGGATATTAAAGAATCCTCTGCATCTATACATGAATTAGAACTTGAAAAAATAGGAATTGATCACCAAAAAATTGGCGGATATTTATTGAATTGGTGGGAGCTACCTTTTCCAATAATAGAATCAGCAATGTATCATCATGATCCACTTAATAAGAGCATAATAAATAAAGAATTAGTACAAATAGTTCATATAGCAGATTATTACTCTTGGCAAATAATAGATGCCGAAAGAAATAATGGTGTGCTTAATCTTGATGTTTTAAAGGAGCTTTCTATAGATATAGAATTAGTTGAAAAAGTTATTGCAGAAAATGTTAAAGAATAAATAATGCGAGGTGCCTTATGAATACTGAAAATAAAATTAAGAATAGCGTTTTATTTGTTGATGATGAAATAAATATCTTAAAGGCAATTAGGCGTGGACTATACAAAGAAACATATAATATGTTTTTTGCAAATTCCGCTAAAGAAGCATTAGATATTTTGGAAAAAGAAAATATAAGTGTTATAGTATCCGATATGAAGATGCCAATTATGACAGGGCTTGAATTACTTAAAATTGTAAAAGAAAAATATCCTAAAATTGTTAAGATAATTCTTTCTGGGTACACACAATTGCCTCAAATTCTTGTGACTATTAACCAAGTTGAGATATTTAAATTCATAACAAAACCGTGGGATATTGAAGGTGATTTTAAAAGAATAATAAATGAAGCAATAGATTATTACAACCTTCAAAATGAAAATATTGTTTTAAGAGATTCTTTAATTAAAAAAAATAACTTATATCAAAAACTAATTGTTTCAAGTGATCATAAAATTCACTTTTTCAAGAAACTTATCAGTATCAATAATAATATAAGTAATATGGTGATTTCAGATATATCGAATTCATTAAGTAACATGAAAACTAAAGAAGATATTGAATATATGAAGGAGAAATGTGAAGTTTCTAAGGAACTTTTAACATTATCTTCTGACTTGAGGAAATTTTCATCTAAATCACATTTAGTTGAAGATATAATTATAGAGTTAAATAAAGAATTTTCAAAACTTAATAATATTTTTGACGAAAATGGAGATAAAGAATTTGAAGATTGTAAAGTAGATATAATTAATGAAGAAGGAATTGAATTTAGCTTAAATGAAGAGTTTTATATTGTAATATATATATTGAAAACTATATTTATCAAACTTTATAAAGCTAGGTTTAGCAATGAATTTGATATTGTTTTAAAAGATGAAAATTATATTAATTCGTCAGAAACGAAAAAGAATGATGAAAATAAAAATGACATGAATAAAGATATTAAATTGATTATGATAATAAGTTCTGTGTTGAATAAATTTATTAAAAGTCAAAAAAAATTAAATTATTACTTAAATATACTAAATTATTACTTATCATATTTTGATGGAAGTGTAAAACATATTATTAAAAACGAAAAAAATATAATTGTGATAGAAATGAATATTAAGAGAAATAAGGCGGTGAAATAATAATGTACGAAAAATATATAAAAGATAATATAGTTATTGATATACTCCCAAGTGCAGTATTATTATTAGCCGATGAAAAAATTAAGTATGCAAATAAAAAATTTTATGAGATTTTTGATTGTGAGCCTAAAGACATAGAAAACAAATCAGTTTACGATTCATTAGATAAGGAAAATGCTAATAGATTAAAAAGTTTTATTAATGAGATTAAAGAGGGCGTTAAAAATGATTTTATAGAGATTTTTATTACTAGAAAAAATGGTATTAAGTATATAGAATTTGATGCTAGAAAAATTGATAAATTGAATATAGTGTGTACATTAAAAGATGTTACTTATAGTTCTGATGTAGAACTCGAAAATATTACCAATAAATCTGCATTAAAGAATATAACAAATAAACTAAAATTAACACATGATTTACTTTTAGATCAAGAGAAGATGGCGAATATTGGTCAACTAGCTACTGGAATTGTACATGAGATATTTAATCCTCTTGGTTTTGTAATAAGTAATCTTGATACTCTTAAAACATATTTTGAGGAAATGTTAACTATGTATAAAGAACTTAACAGATTAGACAGTATAGACAAAGAAATGCTTGAAGAAAAATTTAAAAGTCATGATTTAGAGTTTATACTCTCTGATGTTTCAGATTTATTTAGTGATGTAAATGAAGGAATTCAGAGAATTAACAATATAATTGATAATTTAAAAAGATTTTCAAGAAAACAAGAAGATGAACTATTGGAATATGATATAAATGAGGGAATAAAATCAACGCTTGTAATTGCAAAAAATGAATATAAATATTTTGCAAATGTAAAAACTGATTTTAAAAACGTTCCAAATATAGTAGCTAATGGAAGTAAATTAAATCAAGTAATATTAAATTTATTAATTAATGCAGTACATGCAATTAAGTATAAAAACCTTGAAAAAAAAGGGTTAATTACAATTAAAACATTTTCAGATGATGATTTTGTTATATGTAAAATCAAAGATAATGGTATAGGAATAAGTAAGGAAAATTTAGAGAAAATATTTAATCCTTTTTTTACAACAAAACCTATTGGTATTGGAACAGGACTTGGACTGAGCATAACACATGAGATAGTAGTAGTTCAGCATAAAGGAGAAATTAATGTTGAAAGCACTCTTGGAAAGGGTACAGAATTTACAATAAAACTTCCCAAAGTGAAGTAAAATGTATTTTAATAAGTTTTTAAAGTGAGGGTGAAAAATGAAACTTATCATTGTAGATGATTCAAAGTTGATAGTTGAGATGGTAAAAAATATAATTAATAATAGTGATATCATAATTGATATAGATACCGCTGAAAATGGCGAGATAGCTATACAAAAAATAGAAAAAAATTTTTATGATATTATTATGCTTGATATAATTATGCCAAAATTTAGTGGTATTGAAGTCTTAGAAATTATAAGCAAAAAAAAATATTTTACTAAGCTAAAAGTTATTATGTTTTCATCTTTATCAGGAAAAGATGCACTTAAAAAGTGTTTTAAACTTGGTGCATTTGATTATTTAACTAAACCGATTGATGAAGATGAGTGTGTATCAAGGCTTAAACATGCAATTGATGAACAAACTATGAAAAACGAACTTGAAAAATCATTTTGCATAATGAAAGATCAGAATAAAGAGTTACTTCACCTTAACAGTGAACTCTCAGAAATGAAAATGCAATTGCTTCAAAAAGAACAAATGGCAAGTATAGGACATTTAGCATCAGGAATTGCACATGAGATTAATAATCCTATGGGATTTATTAATAGTAATTTAGATATGCTAGGGATGTATTTTAACGATATATTTAAATATTATTTTAAAAGTCAAAATTCAATCAAAGCACTAGTGGAAGAAGACGATAAAATTTTACAAATTCCAATTATAGAATATTTACTTTCTGATGAATCTAAGTATATTTTTTCAGATTTTAGTGATTTAATTAAAGACACAAAAGAAGGAATAGAAAGAGTAAAAGAAATCGTAAATGCGCTTAGGAGTTTTTCAAGTGTTGATGAATTAAATGAAATTTCAGAATACGAACTAAATAGTGAAATTGATAGTGTTCTTTTAATGCTTGCAGGTAAAATAAGAATTACTTGTAAAATAGAAAAGAATTATGGTAATGTAGGCAAATTTTATGCATATTCTGGATTGTTAAATCAAGCTTTTTTTAATATTTTTACTAATGCAATAGATTCAATTGAACTTAAAAATTTAAGTAAGCTTGGGACTATTGAAATTAAAACATATAAAGATGAAGAATATATATATTGTGAAATTAAGGATAATGGTATTGGCATGTCTGAAAACGAAGTCGCTCAAATATTTAACCCGTTTTTTACTACTAAAGATGTTGGAAAAGGAAAAGGACTTGGTTTAAGTATAGTCTATGAAACTATTGTGAATAAACATAAAGGCTCTATAGAGTATGAGTGTTCCAAGGATTTAGGATGTAAAGCACTAATTAAATTACCAATCGAAATGTAAATTTAAGACTATAATATTAGATAAAACTTTTTTAAGTATTATTTAGTTTTATAGTTTTTTTAATTATTGAGTAACAATATATTTGCTGGGTATATAAAAAACAATGTATTTTTTATTTATAAATATTGAGGGTGATTAAGTGATTAATAAAAATCTAGATCCTATGACGGAATTATTTGTTTTAGAAACTTATGAGTTAATAAATGATTTAGAAAATCAAATAATTAGTGTTGAGGATGAACAAAATTTAAGTAAATATATCAATGAAATGTTTAGAATAGTACATACTCTTAAAGCTAGTTCAAGCATGATGCTTTTTACAAATTTAGCAACTTTGGCTCATAAAGCAGAGGATTTGCTTGATATATTTAATAGAAATTCAGATTGTATTCCAAATTTTGACTTATTTATAAAAATTATTTTAGAGTTTATTGATATTTTTAGAAATAAAATTGAATTAGTTAATTGCGAAAGTGATGAAATATCCGACTACAGCGTTTTAATTAATGAAATTGATAGTTTTATTAAATCAACTTATTTTTTTTATCCTACAATTAATATTAAAAGGACTAAAGCAAAACAAAATAATAAATACTATATTTCTCCGGTATCAACTGGTGAAAGTAGATGCAAAAAAAAGAGAGAATTGATCACCATAGACTCTTCAAAATTAGATTCAATAATTGAAATAATAAATGAAGTAGAAGTTTTAGATAATAATTTTATGGAGTATATTATTAAAAATAATTTAACTTTTAACGATAATAACATAATAAAACAATTAAATATAAAAATTGATGAACTGCGTTTACTTACATCTAGTCTTAAAAAGGTACCTATTATTAATATTTTTACTAAATTTGATAGAGTTATTAGAGACGTAAAAAAACAAATGGGGAAAAAAATAAAATTAGAATTATTAGGTGAAAATATTAGTATTGAAAGGTCCTATATAAAAGATGTTGAGGGTGCATTAATTCAACTAATAAAAAATTCTATAATACATGGCCTTGAAAATGTGGAAGAAAGAGAAAAATTAGGAAAGAATCACACTGGAATTATAATGGTAGAGGCTAGAGAAGAAATAAAAAACACAAGAATTTCTGTTAAAGACGATGGTAGAGGAATTGATAAATCTAAGGTAATTAAAAAAGCTATTGAAGTTGGTTTATTAGATAGAAAAAAAGTCCATGAAGTGGGAAATGAAATTTTAGATTTTATTTTTATGCCTGATTTTTCAACAGAAACTAAAATAACAGAATATTCTGGACGTGGCTATGGACTTAATATTGTTAAGGAAAATATTGAACGATTAGGCGGAACTATTACTGTGTTAAGTGAAGTTAATAAAGGTAGTGAATTTATAATTAAAATCCCCAGAATTTAGAGATTAATAAATTTATTAAATATTTGTATTATTGAAAGGGTGTGTGTAGCTTGTTTTATATAAAAACTATACTGGGTGATATATGAAAAAAATTAGAGTTTTAATAGTAGATGATTCAATTCTAATAAGAGGCGTATTATCAAGAAATCTAGTTTTATCAAATAAAATTGAAGTTGTAGGAACAGCTAGAGATGCTTTTGATGCAAGGGATAAAATATTAAAGCTTAAACCTGATGTGCTAACTCTTGATGTACAAATGCCAAGGATGAATGGAATAGATTTTTTAAGATTATTAATGCCACAGCATCCTATGCCAGTGGTAGTTGTAAGTTCATTAAGTGAAAGTGTTTTTGATGCGATGGAGGCAGGGGCAGTCGATTTTGTTGAAAAACCATCTGAAAAAGATAATAGAAGTCAAAAATACTTTATTAATGAACTCGTTGAAAAAATTCTAATAGCATCTACTTCAAATATTAAGAAAAGTACAAAGAGTATTAAATTAATTGAGAAGAAAGTTGTTAAAGAAAATAGTATTGACTTGATAGCAATTGGAGCTTCTACTGGAGGCACTGAAGCCTTATCATACCTTTTAAGCAATTTGTTTTTACCTTTGCCACCAATTGTAATTGTTCAGCATATGCCTGTAAAATTCACTAAATTATTTGCTGAGAGATTAAATCGTGAGAGTAATTTTACTGTTAAAGAAGCAGAAAATGGAGAACCGCTTAAGAGTGGACATGTGTACCTAGCAAAAGGAGATAATCACATTATAGTTGAAAAAATTGGAAATAAAGGTATTGTAAAAATAAAAAAAACAGATAAAGTTAATGGACATAAACCATCGGTAGATGTTCTTTTTAACTCAGTAGCTGAAAGTTTTGGAAGTAATTCTTTAGGTATCATATTAACTGGAATGGGAAAAGATGGGGCAAGAGGGCTACTTGAAATGAAGAAAAAGCATGCAATTACAATAGGACAAAACAGTGGAAGTTGTGTTGTGTATGGAATGCCGAAATCGGCATATAGAATAGGTGCGATTGATTATGAATTACATTTAACTAATATACCTGAAAAAATTGAGAATATCATTAGACAAAAAATTGAACTTGATAAGAAAAGCAAGCCAAAATAATGTTAATGGATTATGAGAAAAACAAGATGAAGGGGTATTTATGGAAGAAATAGATGATAAATATAAAGTTTTTGATAGCTTATTTGAAGAAGTTTTAATAATTAATTCAGATATGAAAATAATTTTTGCTAATAGAGAATGTAAAAAAAATATTGGGAAAGAATTTAATGAGATTCTATATAAAAATGTAAATGATGTACTTAATATTAAAAATAAAATAACAAATGAAATATATAAATTGCCAATAAGCAAAATTGATAATAATTTAAAGAAATTTGAACAAGCAAGAAATTTAATGATAACTAATTGTAGTGGGGAAGAAAGATGTGTTTTGATAAATATGTCTTATATCAAAGATAAGTCCCAAAAAGATAGAAAAATTATTTTAGTTATTAAAGATATAACAAAATTAAAGAATGCAGAAATTAAATTAAAAAAATATTCGAGTGCGATTGAATATAATCCAAATATTGTAGTTATTACAGATGATGATTTTAATATAGAATATGCAAATAGAAATTTTTATAAATATTATAATAGAAAACCAAAAGAATGTATCAGTAAAAGCATTAAACTATTTATAAGAGAGTTTTTTGCTGAAATTAATGATATAAAAATTGATGAAGAAATTAGAAAACATAGAAAAATTGTTAAAGAAATTCCATGTATAAAAATTACTGGTGAATTAGTTTGGGAATTAGTTTCTGTATCAAAGATAGAATATAAGGATCATAATTCGAAAAATTACGTTTTTGTTGTTCAAGATATTAGTAAAATAAAAAATCAAGAAAAACTTATTGATTTAGAAAGAAAACATTTGGAAACTATTTTTAAAAGCACACCACAAGGATTGATAATAATTGACAAGAATAGTAATGTAATTAATATTAATCAAAGTGCAAGTGATATTTTTATTAAAAACACTAGTGATTTTTTTGGAAAAAGTATTAATAGGTCTACTAATAATTTCAATTATGGGTTAATTGAAGCAAGTTATGTCAAAAGTAGAACAAGCGAATTATCATTTTTAAATTATTCAGTTCAACTTGTACTAGAATCTGGCGAATCAATTTTAAATAAAGATTATAGCTATAATGTAGTGATTAATAATAAAAATTACTGTAAATACATTAAGTATAGCGCTGTGCCTATCAGTGGTAAAAATGGTAAAGAGGTTTTAGTTGTAATTGAAGATATAACTGAAAAAATTCTTTTAGAAAATTCTTTAACTAAAAATGATGAAAGACTAAGGCTTATAACTAACAATATGGCTGATATAATAACCCAAGTTGAGTTAAATGGTGACATTATATATGCAAGCCCATCTCATAAAAAAATGATTGGTTACGATTCAGAGGAATTAATTGGCAAGAATATGTTTGACTATATTTACAAAAATGATATTTCAAAAGTTAAAAAATTATTTTCAGTAAGAAAAAAAAATAGAAGTAGCTTTACTTCAGAATTTAGAATAAAAAGAAAAGACAATGAATTAATATGGGTAGAAACTTCAGGTACAATTATTAAAGACGAAAAAAACTTTGATCCGACTATTATATATATAACAAGAGATATTTCAGCACAAATAAAAGCTAGAAATGAGCTTATAAAAGCAAAGGAAATTGCTATAGCTGCAAATAATGCTAAAAGTCAATTTTTAGCTAATATGAGTCATGAAATAAGAACACCAATGAATGGAATAATTGGAATGACAGATTTAACTCTTATGACAAATCTGACACCGAATCAAAAAGAAAATCTATTAATGGTAAAAAATAGTTCAATAAGCTTGCTTAATTTAATAAACTCAATCTTAGATTTGTCTAAAATAGAAGCTGGAAAAATTGTTGTTGAAAACATTAGATTTAATTTTATTAGTCTTATGGAAAATATATTTAAAATAGCTAATGTACAAGCTGGAAATAAAGAAATTGAATTTAAGTATTTAGTAGATAAAAAAATAAGGAAATATTTAAATGGTGATAGCAATAAGCTTAGGCAAATATTAAATAATTTAATCTCTAATGCTATTAAATTTACTTTTGAAGGGCAAGTATATGTTGAAATTAATTTGCTCTTAGATGAGGAAAGTAAACAAAGAATAAAATTTAGTGTTTATGATACTGGAATCGGAATATCAAAAACAAACTATAATTTAATATTTTCTAGTTTTTCACAAGCAGATGGTTCAATCACAAGGAAGTTTGGAGGAACAGGTCTTGGACTCACCATTTCCAAAGAATTAGTAGAAATACTAGGTGGGAAAATATATTTTGATTCTGAAGTTGGAAAAGGTAGTGCTTTTCATTTTGAAGTTGAATTTGATAAGAGCTATGTTATAAATAGTGAAATTGAAGAAGAAGATATATCAGATGATGTAAATAATATTAATATTTTATTGGTAGAAGATGATAAAATAAATCAAATATTAGCTGAAAAAATACTAAAGAAACAAAAAAATAATGTTGTTATAGCCAATAATGGACTTGAAGCATTAGAATTAATTACAGAAAACAAATTTGATATTATATTAATGGATATACAAATGCCTGAACTAGATGGAATGGAAACCACTAGAATTATTAGAGAAAAATTTAAAATTAATACACCTATAATTGCTTTAACTGCATATGCAGCTAAAGGAGATAAAGAGAAATTTATAAAAAATGGCATGAATGATTATATATCAAAACCCATATCTATTAGAGAATTCTATAAGGTTATAGATAGAAATTTAAATAAAAAAAATAAGAATAATGTTTTGAATAATATGATGAAAAGCTTTAATACAAATTATACTCTTAATTCAAAAGAATATTATTCCAAATTCAATCCTTATGTGAATTTACTAGAAAAGAATATAGAAAGCAGAAATTTTTTAGAAATCGAAAAATTATCTCACTATATTAATAATTTAGCTTCTAATTATAATCTTAAAAAAGTAAAAAATAATATTTTAAAAGTAAAATTATATTCAAGAAAAGAAGATATAGTTAATGTACAACTTTATTTTAGTAAAATGATTCACGAGTTTAATGAAATGTTTGAAAGTGAGGACTAATATGAAAATATTAATTGCAGAAGATGATTACGTTAGCAGAAAATTTTTATATAAATTCTTATCTAAGTATGGTGAGTGTGATATAACAATTGACGGTTACGAAACGCTAGAGGTATTTATAATGGCAATAGAAGAAAAAAAATATTATGATTTAATTTGTTTAGATATCATGATGCCAAAGCTTGACGGAGTAGAGGTACTAAAGATGATTAGAGAAATTGAAGAAAAAAATGAAATAAGTGAAAAAAACAAATCAAAAATAATTATGACTACTGCTTTAAATAGTACAGAAAGTGTGTTTAATTCATATGAAAATGGATCTGAAGCTTATGCAGTAAAGCCGATAGATACTGAAAAATTTGTCAGTGTTATGAGAAACCTTGGACTGATAGATATCTAAAGGAATAAATAAGTTAATAGCAAATAAACTTATGAAATAATGCTAAAAAACTTGACCAAAAGTTTTGGTTTGTTATAATTAGTTTGTTAGGCACCCATAGCTCAGTGGATAGAGTGCTAGACTTCGAATCTAGGCGTCGGGGGTTCGAATCCCTCTGGGTGTACCAATTTAAAGGAATACACAATTTTATATTGTGTATTTTTTTATTTTTTGTTTATATTTTACTAGCAGACTGCAATCTAACATTAATCTACGCACAATTTTTTCAGAAATAAAGATATTTTCTCTTTTTACTTTATAATATGGATGAAGACGGTATTTGGTTGTATTATTATATTTTTTCCTTGGTAATTTTTTTTAGATGATAATATATTTAGACTTTTTAATTTTTTGTAAAAAAAATATGAATTCTATTGAATTATCTTTTAAAAGTGTTATTCTATAAGTAAGAATTAGCACTCGATGACACAGAGTGCTAAAATATAAAAATAATAAGAGGTGAATAAGATGGATCAAAATAAATTTACAAAAAATTCTTTAGAAGCTCTAAACAAAGCTCAATTTATAGCTGATGAGTATAGCAACCCAGTCATAGATTCAGAACATATTATATATGCCTTACTTGAAAATGATAAGGGTTTAATTTCACAAATTTTGAGAAAGTTAGATGTTGAATTAAATTTAATAAAAAATGATATAGAAAATATAATAAGTAAAAAAACAAAGGTTTCATCTACAGAGCAAATTTATCTCTCTAATGATGGTAATAGACTTTTGATGAAATCTGAAAAATTAGCTAATAGATTAAAGGATCAATATGTTAGCGTAGAACATATTTTTATGTCTTCTATAGAAATAAGTGAAAGCAAAAATCCTTTATTGAAAGAAATTTATAAAAAATACAATATTACTAAAGATAGAGTAATGGATATATTAAAAGATATAAGAGGTAAAAGGAATGTAGATTCTTTAAATCCTGAAGATACTTATAATGTTCTTAGTAAATATGGAATGGATTTAGTGGATGAAGCGAAAAAAAATAAAATTGATCCAGTGATAGGAAGAGATGAGGAAATTAGAAGAACTATTAGAATATTATCAAGAAAAAATAAAAATAATCCTGTATTAATAGGAGAAGCTGGTGTTGGTAAGACTGCTATTGCAGAAGGGCTTGCTCAAAGGATTGTAAAAGGCGATGTCCCAGAAAGTTTAAAAAATAAAAAAATTTTCTCCTTAAATATGGGTTCTCTTGTAGCTGGAGCTAAATTTAGAGGAGAATTTGAAGAAAGATTAAAAGCGGTATTAGATGAAATAAAGAATAGTGATGGTCAAATAATTTTATTTATTGATGAACTTCATACCATAGTAGGAGCAGGTAAGACGGATGGTGCACTTGATGCAGGAAACATGCTTAAACCATTACTTGCTAGAGGGGAACTTCATTGTATTGGAGCAACTACATTAAATGAATATAAAAAATATATTGAAAAAGATAATGCATTAGAAAGAAGATTTCAGCCAGTTATTGTTGACGAACCTAGTGTTGAGGATACAATTACTATTTTAAGAGGAATAAAAGAAAGATATGAAATATATCATAAGGTTACAATAAGTGATCAGGCTTTGGTCCAAGCGGCTATGCTTTCAGATCGATATATTTCAGATAGATTTTTGCCTGATAAAGCAATAGATCTTATAGATGAAGCATGTGCTTTAGTAAAGACTGAAATAGAATCTATGCCTATAGAATTAGATGATATTTCAAGATATATTATTAGACTTGAAATTGAAGAGGCTGCGCTTAAGAAAGAGAAGGATAAGGTTTCTAAAGAAAAATTAAAAAAAGTTCAAAAGGAACTTGCTAATTTAAAAGAAGAATTTAATAGTAAAAAAGTTTTATGGGAAAATGAGAAAAGTAAAGTAGATAAAGTAAATGAAATAAAAGCGCAAATTGATGATATAAATAATAAAATAAATAAGGCAGAAAGAGAATACAACCTTGAGAGAGCAGCACAGCTAAAATATGGAGATTTACCAAAACTTGAAAAAGAACTTAGTGAAATTAATGATGCTATTAGTGAAAAAAGCGATGAAGATAAGATTATTAGAGAGACAGTTACTTCAGAAGAAATTGCTGGAATAGTATCAAAGTGGACAGGAATACCACTTGAAAAATTGGTAGAAGGAGAAATAGAAAAATTACTAAATCTAGATAGAGAACTTCATAAAAGAGTTATTGGACAAAATGAAGCTGTAAGTAAAGTTACAGATGCAATAATTAGGTCGCGCGCTGGAGTAAAGGATTTAGGAAAACCAATTGGAAGTTTTATTTTTATCGGACCTACGGGTGTTGGAAAAACAGAACTTGCTAAGTCGCTGGCTGAAGTTTTATTTGATGATGAAAACGCTTTGATAAGGATTGATATGAGCGAATATATGGAGAAACATTCTGTCTCTAAACTAATAGGAGCACCTCCAGGATATGTTGGATATGAAGAAGGTGGACAATTAACGGAAAAAGTTAGAAGAAAACCATATTCTGTTATTTTGTTTGATGAAATTGAAAAAGCACACCATGATGTATTTAATATTTTGCTTCAAGTATTAGATGATGGACGAATTACAGATTCAAAAGGAAGACAAGTAAGTTTTAAAAACACTATAATTATAATGACATCAAATATAGGATCAGATATACTATTAAATGAAATTAAAGAAGATGGAATTATTAGTGAATTTACAAGGACTGAAATAGATAATTTATTAAAGATTAATTTTAAACCAGAATTTTTAAATAGACTAGATGATATAATTTTGTACAAACCACTTAATAAAAATGAAATAAAAGATATAATAAAATTAATTGTAAATGAATTAAGTAAAAGATTAAGTGAAAAATTTTCTTCAATAAAAATAACAGAAAAGGCTGTAGAATTTATTGTTAAATCAGCTTTCGATATTCATTATGGAGCGCGTCCTCTGAAACGATATATACAAAAAAATGTTGAAACCATACTTGCAAAAAGTATAATAAAAGGTGAAATTAAAGAAGGAAAAGATTTGGTAATAGATGTAGAAGAAAACGAATTAATTATAAGTTAAAAAACTAAGTTTGAAAATTTAGATCTCCTAAATATAAATTAATAATTTTATATTTAGGAGATCATTTTTAATTTAGAAAAGAACATGTAATAGTATTTGTGTAAAATTTAAAAGTTTTTTTTAAATGAATTATCAGTTTATAAAATTGCTTAAAGTAAAATTTTAATTTATAATTTATAGTGGATATGTTAGGAAATTAAGTGTTTTTATGGAGGTAAAATTAGTGAAAGATATGAATTACATAAAGCTTTTAAGCGCTATTATTATAAATAGTTTTGGAGACATCCTATTTGATTTGTTTATCGTTTGGTCAATAACTGTTAATTCGGGTGATGTAATGAATGCTGTCTACTTAATTGGTGGATCAATTCTATTTCGCGCCTTATTATCTATGTTTATTGGAATATTGATAGACCGTTACAGTAAAAAATTACTAATGATTATTTCGAATATCAGTTCAGTTGTTGTTATAAGTGCTTTGTTTTTATTCTTGCGATTTGAATTGAGTACTCTATGGATTGGTATATTTTTTATCTTGATAAATGACATTAATAATGAAATATTTAGGCGAGGCTATGTAGCTATTAGTGCAGAGATTTTTGAAGAATCACTGTTTATTAAATTTCAATCTAGTTATTCTGTTATTGTAAAGGTGCTAAGTATTGGAGGCTCTGTAATTGTAGGATTAATGATTACGTATATGTCGCAGTCGTTGATTTTTTCTATAGATATACTAACTTTTAT
Source organism: Helicovermis profundi (assembly GCF_033097505.1). Taxonomy (NCBI): domain Bacteria; kingdom Bacillati; phylum Bacillota; class Clostridia; order Peptostreptococcales; family Caminicellaceae; genus Helicovermis; species Helicovermis profundi. The sequence continues at coordinate 390,430 of NZ_AP028654.1, forward strand.
CATAGCTATTGTATTAGTATACCAGATTAAGTCAGATAAGATTTATGTAATAAAAGAGAAAGAAAAATTGAAAATCAAAGAATTTAGTTCGATTTATAATACTCTCATTTCAGAAGTTAAAGTTGCATTTACTGCAATATTTAAAGTGAAGTTTTTAAAACAATTTGTAATATTAATGTTTGTTCTGAACTTAGCTTATGGCTATATACCTTATATATTACCAGTTATTTTATCGTCGAAAATCAATAGTGCTCTTTTTTTAGGATTTATAAAGGCGGGAATTGCTGTTGGCGAAATTATTGGATTAATATTAGTAGTTAAGTTTGGAAATAATATTTCATTACTATTCAAATTTAGCATGATAGGATGCATAATAAGTATTGTGGTAGTTAATTTTATTGATGAATCAATTATTATTGTGCTTGGTTTTTCTATGTATGGCTTTTCCGATTCATTAACACAGCCATTATTTAGTCACACAGTATCCTCACTCGATGATAAAGATAGGGGAAAAATTTTAGGTGGTATTGACACAATTATATTACTTTCACCAAGCCTTGGCATGTTTATTGGTACTTTCTTACAAAAGATTAATATGACTTTCAGCGTAATATTCTTAGTTGGAGTATTTCTATTTGGATATTTTATTATAAGTAATAGTAGAGAATTCAAAAATATCAATATAAATAAAGCGATAGTTCGAGTTGATGAGAAATTAATTTGATGAAATTTATGATAAGACTGATTTGAAAGATAGTGAAATCAATACGTTGAAATTATAATTATATTATGATTAAATGACTGTGAATGATTTAGATAAAAGTATACGAGAAAATAAAAACATTTCCCTTAATTTTCCCTAATAAGTTCTCAATACGTATGTAATTTTATAGTGTACACTTATAGCTAAACATTATGATAAATCACATGTTATAGGGCGTTAAAGAATACAACGAGTAATGAACTAAACAAATCTAGGCGTCGGGGGTTCAAATTCCTCTGGGTGTACAAATATCAAATGCTACACAATTTTATAGTTGTGTAGTTTTTATTTTTTCAAGATATACTTAATGTAAATAAAAAAATATGAATTTAAAATTAACTGAATATTTAATGAAATAAAAGGAGGAAAAATGTTTAAATTAAAAGTATTAAATCATGAAGTTTTAAAAGAAGTGTTGGAAATGAAAATGGTACTTAAAGCTATTGAAAATGTTTATGTATTAAAAGCAGAAAGGAAAACTGAATTATTCCCTATGGTGTTTCATGAATTCAATCCGGGTGTATCAGATATGGATATAAAATCAGGACTTTTGAAAGATGTTGATATTTTTGGTCTTAAATTAGTATCCTGGTTTGGTGAAAACAAAGAAAAAAATTTGCTATGAAAATTAAAGATTTTGGTGTAGAAATATGGATGAATTTATATGAAAATAATTGTAAATATAATTTAGCTGAAACTTGTGTTAATTCTATGACTGTTAATGAACTTCTTGATATTGCTTCTAAAAGAGAAGAAATAATTGATCATATTTTAGAAATACAATTGAGTTATGGTGATATAGAAGGTTCACCTAAATTAATTGAAGGAATACAGTCACTTTATAAAAAGGTAAAAGCAAATCAAATTACTGTTTCACATGGGGCAATTGGAGCGAATGCACTTACTATATTTGCATTAGTAAAAGCGGGTGATAGAGTTATTTCAGTGCTTCCAACTTATCAGCAACATTATTCTATACCTGAAGCTTATGGTGCTGACGTAAAAATTCTTCAATTGAAATTCGAAAATAATTTTTTGCCGAATTTAGAAGAATTAAAATCATTGGTAAATGATAATACTAAACTAATTTGCATAAATAATCCTAATAATCCTACTGGTGCTTTGATGAATGAAGAATTTTTAAAAGAAATTGTTGAAATTGCTAAGAGTTGTGATTCCTATATTTTATGTGATGAAGTATATAGAGGATTAGATCATGAAGATTCGGGTTTTACTACTTCAATTGTAGACTTATATGATAAAGGAATAAGTACAGGAAGTATTTCTAAAACTTTTTCTTTAGCAGGTTTAAGAGTCGGATGGGTAGCGGGCCCAGAAGATCTTATTGAAACTGTAAACCGTAGACGCGATTATAATACAATAAGCTTAGGCAGAATAGATGACTATTTAGTAGGTATCGCATTAGAAAATAAAGATAAAATAATAGAAAGAAATCATTTGATTGTGCGTGAAAACATTAAAATTGTTGATGAATGGGTAAATAATGAGCCGAAACTTTCTTATATAAAATCAAAAGCAGGAACAACTGTATTTGTAAAATACGATTTTGATATTTTATCAGAAGATTTTTGTGTTAAATTATTAGATGAAAAAGGTGTTATGTTAGTGCCTGAAAAAGCATTAGATATGGAAGGATTTTTTAGATTAGGCTACGCATTTAGTCCAAGTGATTTAAAAATTGGATTAGAAAAAATTTCTGAATTTTTAAAAGAATTAAGTTAGGTAGGAGGAAATATGTTTACAAGTGATTTAATAATTGAAACTAAAAGACTTATAAGTGATTATATTAATACTCCAATGCTAGATAAATCAATTTATTTAAGTGCTGATAAATTAGAAGTATATCTAAAAAATGAAGGTTTACAGCATACAAAAAGTTTTAAACTTCGTGGTGCTTTAAGTAAATTGTTGAGGCTTACTAAAGAAGAAAAAGCAAATGGGGTAGTTGCAGTTTCTTCAGGGAATCATGGTATAGCAGTAAGTTATGCATGCAAATTATTAAAGATTGATAATGTACTTATTTTTGTACCTAAAAATACACCAAGCGCAAAAACAGAAAAAATAAAGTGGATAGGATATACTTAATTAGACAACAAATACTCGGACATGATAAACTAAAAATAATTAGAAAACGGAGGTAATCATGTCAAAAAAAAATAAGCATTATACAGATGAATTTAAAGTTCAGATAGTTAATTTAATTAAAAATGGTAAACCGCAAATAGAAGTTGTAAATGAATACAATATAGCACGTTCTACTGTTTATAAATGGATTACAGACTATAATACTACTGGATCATTTAAAGCTAAAGATAATAAAAGTGATGAAGATAAAGAACTTGATAAATTACGAAAAGAAAACCAACAGTTAAAAATGGAAAATGATATTTGCCCTAAAGGATAAGTTCCTCTAAGGTGCTAAAGCACCTAGAAATCACTTAAAAGCAAGCGGCGCTAATAATGGGACGAAAATAGCAGTAATAAATGCAAATAAAGATAGGTACAGTATTAGCGCCATGTGTAAGGTTCTTAAAATAGCAAGGTCAACTTATTATTACGAAAAAAAAACAATAAAAATAGATAGTATTTTAGAAAATAGAATTATAGAAATTTTCAAAAGTAATAGAAAAGCCTATGGTACAAGAAAAATAAAAAAAGAACTTTCAAAAGTAAATATGATAGCTTCAAGAAAGAAAATAGGCAAAATAATGAAAAAATACAACCTTATTTCATCATATACAATTAAGCAATATAAAGTAACAAAATCAAAAGTTAATGAAGATAAAATTGAAAATTTAGTTAAAAGAGAGTTTGATGACAAAAAGTGTCTTGAGGTAGTAGTAAGTGATTTAACTTACGTTAATGTAAATGGTAAATGGAATTATATATGCCTAATATTAGATTTCTTTAATCGTGAAATAGTAGGATATGCAGCAGGTAAGAATAAGACTGCAAAGCTTGTATATAAAGCTCTTACGAGAGTAAAAGAGCCATTACATAATATAGAAATTTTTCATACAGATCGTGGAAGTGAATTTAAAAATAAACTGTTAGATGAAGTATTATTAAATTTTAATATTAAGAGATCTTTGAGCAAAAAAGGCTGTCCTTATGATAACGCAGTAGCAGAAGCAACATATAAAATTATAAAAACAGAATTTGCATTTAATAGAATATTTAAGAGTTTTGAAGAATTGGAATTAGAGTTATTTTATTACGTAAATTGGTATAATAACAAGAGAATTCATGGGTCTTTAGATTATTTAACACCCATTGAATATAAAACTATAATGTCTGATAAAAAACTGTCTTAATTAATGTTGACAATCCAAAGTATTATGGAGCTAAGCTTATTATTGATGGTGAGACTTATGATGATGCTCATAGAATAGGTATGGCTTATGTAAAAAACCATAACATGACTTATGTCGATGCTTATGATAATGACCCATATATTTATGCAGGTCAAGGAATGATAGGAATTGAAATACTTGAGCAAATTTCTAATATAGATTCTATATTAGTTCCTATTGGTGGAGGAGGACTTATTACTGGTATTGGAACTATAGCAAAATCAATTAATACAAATATAAAGATAATTGGAGTTCAAACTGAAGCATGCCCAGCAATGAAAGCTGCTATGGATGAAAATGTTTTTTATGATGAGTATAAATCAAAAGATTCTGTATGTGAAGCGCTAATTGGTGGAATTGGGCATTTAGCTTATGAAAAATCTAAAACAATAATTGATGACATTTTGATAGTTAAAGAAAGTACAATAAAAAAAGCGGTTAAACATATGATATTAAAAGAAAAAATCATCTCAGAGCCTTCAAGTTGTACTGTTGTTGCAGCACTTATGGAATATCCTAATTATCATTTTGGTTCAAAAGTTGCTTTAGTTTTATCCGGTAGTAATATTGATGAAGAATTAATGAAAAATATATTACAGATCTAAATTTAAAATAGAAAATGAGGTTAAAAAAAGATGAAGTTTACAAATATCTTTTGCTAACCTCATTTTTAATTTTGTATATTGTATCAAACTGCCTTACTATTTTCTATGGTGATAGGATTCTACAGACTTTGCATTTATAGGGTCTTCACATAATGAAGTAATGAGTATCGAAATATTCGATCTATATAATCTAAATAATTCGCTTTTAATAAAAGAATTTATGCTTTACAGTGTAACTAGAAAAGCTTTTATTATAAATTATTTAGAGTTATCATTGCATTTCGTCTTTAACTAATTCTATAAAGTGTTTAATTTGTGTAGGTAAAATTCGGTCTTTTTTATAAGCTAAAGTAAGATCAATATAATATTTTTCAGGATCTAATAAGATGAATTGGAATGATTTATTTTTAATTTCGTCGTTAATGCACATTTGAGGTAAGATTGAATATCCTATTCCGCTTAATACACAATGTTTAATCATTTCGATTGACCATGATTCAATAGATGCTTTATATTGGATGTGATGATTGGTATGGAAATCTGAAAAAATAGCTCTGTATGAGCAACCAGGTTCAGAAATACAAGCTGTTAAATTATCAGCTAAGTACTGGTAACTTTTGAAATCAAAGTTGTTTGGATATATAAGGTACATTGATTCTCTTTTTAAGAGTGTTAGATTAAGTGTTGTATCGCTTAAATCAGGTTGAACAAAAAAAGCTAAGTCGATTGAATTATCTTTAATAAGATTGCCATGTTTATTGCTTGGACTACTATTCAATTGAATATTGACAGATGGGTGTATGGATTTAAACTTCTTAATCACATTACTTAATATATAAATTAGGAATGAGCCTACAGTTCCAATTTGAATAGGAGTATTAGTATTTTCAATATTAGATGTTAAATCTAGTAGATTATAATAATTATCTCTTAGTTGTTTACATGTGTTCAATATATGTTGACCTTCATATGTAATCTTCAAATTCTTTCCAACCCTTTCGAACAACCTGACATTAAGTTCTTTTTCTAAACTTTGAATATGAAATGATATAGTTGATTGAGAGTATTGTAGTTCTTCAGCTGTCTTAGTAAAACTATTAAGTTCTGCGACTTTTAAAAAAGTCATGATGTATTTAATATCCATAAGTACCTCCGTGTAATAATTATAGTATAGCCTAATATAAAAGTATATGCTATGACGTTCTTAATGAATAAAAAATTATTAACTTGTAAATGTTTTAACCTAATCTAATTGAGAGGAGTATCAAATGAAATTTTTAGATCTTGCAAAACAACGTTATTCAGTGCGCTCATACTTGCAAAAAAAAGTTGAAAAAAACAAACTAAATCTTATACTAGAAGCTGGAAATGTGGCTCCTACAGGAGGTAATAAACAACCTTATAGCATAGTTGTTGTAAAAAGTGATAGTGGCTTAGAATGCATAAAAAAAGCTGCTAATATCCATAATGCACCTTTAGCCATTGTTGTATGTGGAAAATCTTCTGATGCTTGGGTAAGATCTCATGATGATAAAAATCTTGCAGAAACTGATGCAACAATTGTAACTGATCATATGATGCTAGAAGCAACTGAATTAAATTTAGGCAGTCTTTGGGTATGTAACTTCAATCCTGCGATATTAAGAACTGAATTATCAATTCCGGAATATCTTGAGCCACTACATATTCTAGCAATTGGTTATTCAGATGAAACACCTTTAGCACCCAATCGTCATAAGAAAACACGTAAATCTTTAAGTCAGGATATATTTTATGAAAGCTTTGAATCTTAGTGTGAAAATGTAATATAAATAAAATCAAAACATATTTTCATAATACTAGAGATCAACGATACTAATCCATATTGCTAATAATAGTATAATTTAGAATGATAAATAAAAGGAGCGTTATATGTATAGTTTTAAAAATGATTACAGTGAAGGAGCTCATCCTCTCATATTAGAAAGTTTATTAAAAACAAATTTGCAGCAAGAACCCGGATATTGTTTAGATCAATATTCTAATCACGCAAGAGAATTAATTAAGAATACATTAGAGTGTGATAGTTGCGATGTTCATCTTATTGTTGGTGGTACACAAACAAATCTTATTGCAATAAGTTCTTTTCTTCGACCTCATGAAGCATGTATTGCAGCATATACAGGTCATATTGCCGTTCATGAAGCTGGGGCAATTGAGGCTACTGGGCATAAAGTAATTACAGTTAACGTAGCAAATGGAAAATTAGACTGTTCTGATATTCAAGCTGTAGTTGATGGACATCCAGATGAACATATGGTAAAGCCAAAATTAGTTTATATATCTAATCCAACAGAACTTGGAACACATTACACCAAAAGCGAGTTAGTTAAGTTAAAAGAATATTGTAGCAACAACAATTTACTATTGTATATTGATGGTGCAAGACTTGGTTCTGCTTTGGTAGCAAGTGATCTTGAGTTCAAAGATTTGGTACATTTAGCTGATGCTATTTTTATAGGTGCAACAAAAAATGGTGCATTAATTGGTGAAGCGTTGGTAATTTGTAATGATTATTTAAAAAAAGATCTAAGGTATCAGATTAAACAAAAGGGAGCATTATTATCAAAAGGTAGATTATTAGGACAACAATTCGAAGTTCTTTTTCAGAATAATCTTTATTTAGACTTAGCTATGCATGCAAAAAAGATGGCTGATAAGCTACGCTATGGACTAAAAAAACAAGGAATCAAATTATTAGTAGAGACAGAAACTAATCAGCTTTTTCCTATTTTCTCCAAAGAAGATATTAGAAACCTTGAATTCAATTTTTTATTTTACGTATGGAAAGAGATTGATGAGAATTATTCAGCAATACGATTAATAACATCTTGGGCTACAACAGAAGAGGCAGTAGATTCATTTTTGGAAACTACTAAAATTCTAGAAAAGAGCTAATTAAAAGTATAAGTCACTTCTAAAATATTCATCATCAATAAGGTTTTCAAGGTGTTTATTAGTATCAGCGATAATTCTGATGTCAATTGAAATGGAGGAAAAAATTAATACAAAGTATTCAACAAGAGATGGTGGACATTATTCACCGGGAGTTGTTCATAATGGATTACTTTACGTATCAGGACAGTTATCGGTTAATCCGGAAACCGCTAACAAGCCTTCTGGTGATATTAAAGAGGAGGCATAAGATGAAGATAATAAATCTAGATACTCCGGCACTACTTTTGGATCGAGATGTTGTTATTGATAACCTAAATAGGATGTAGGCATATGCTAATAAAAGAGGCGTGTCGTTGCGCCTTCACACTAAAACGCATAAGATGCTACAGCTAGCATTAAAACAGATTGAAATAGGTGCAAAGGGTATAGCTGTAGCAAAAGTTGGTGAAGCTGAGGTGATGGTTAGCCATGGAATTAATGATAACTTTATTGCTAATGAGATTGTCGGAAAAAAGAAACTAAAATCTTTGATTGAAATGATGAATATATTAATAATAATATATTCGATGGTAGGCAGTGGAAAGTAGAAATAGTATTAAAAAACAAAACAATAACTAAATATGGAATTAATGAATACCCAGAAAAATGGGAAAAGTTTTGCAGTACTATATCTCTAATAACTAGAGAAAAATTTTGTTAATAATTATAGAAAAAATTTTGGTGTTATAAATGATGAAGACATAAATAGTGAATATGCTAAAATTCTTATTAAAAGACTACTAAGTTGATTAGTAAAAAATAAATATGAAGTATTGAAAGGTCAGGTGGAAAATTACTTGATTTTTTTTGTTTTTATATCTATAATACTAAAATGTAAAAGGGTTGTAACCCTTGAATTTAAGCAAATTTAGAGTGATTAATGTAAGTGGAGATAAGTTGAAAACAAAGGAGTCTTTTATGATGAAAAAGCTAAATGATGGGTAATTATAATAAAAAATATACTTAGTAATAAAAAAACAATTAAGTTAGAAACTAAAAAATTGTTTTTTATAAGTAAAATTAAATTTGGAAAATATGTAGGGGAGATCACAATGGTTTTATAAAACTTAAAACAGATATGGAAGTATATGTTTATGTATAAGTTATAAAACAATGTGAACTCAATGTAATTATAATCTATAAAAAGTTTCGTTACAAGCAATAGTTTGTAAACTTGAAAAGACATTAGTAGTTTAAATAGTAGTGTAGAACATTTAGCTTTAGACAATATATTAACAACTGTTTTGTTATCTTATAAATTATGTTAAAATTAATTAATAATATGTTAAAGTTTAGAATATATAAAAAAATACTATTCTGGAAGATTATATGATTAAATGGAAAGAAACTTATTCAGTAGGCTATGAATTATTTGATGAGCAGCATAAAGAATTAATAAGATTAATTAATAAAGTAGAAAAATTGTTAAAAGATAAAGATATTGATGAGGATTCTTTATTTGATAATATAAATGGTGTTTTTACTGAAATTCTTGATTATACAGTATATCACTTTAAAAGTGAAGAAGATGTTTTTAAAGAAAAAGGTTATAAAAATCAAAAGGAGCATGAAGAGTCGCATAAGATTTTTGTAGAAAATGTGTTAGATTTAGTAGGAACTTTTGATACAGAAAGTGAAACACGTGATATAGCTTTTAAAATATATAATACATTAGTAGAATGGTTAATTAAACATATTTTAGGTGAAGATAAACTTTATATGAAAGAATTAGATTAATATAAATTGTAATTATATATTTATATAAAAAGTGGTGATAATTTTGGAAATAAAATCAGTTTTGAAACTGTTAAAATTTAACAGCTTATATATAGTTAGAATATTTCCTAATTCAGATAGAGTTTTTATTAATGATGAAAATATTAATAAAATTTTCAACTCTGAGTTTTTTTGTAATAAAGAGATGAGTTTTAATAAATTCCTAAAAAAATTATAATAAATGAATTAGTTCATTGTACATCAAGAGGATATAATGTTGAAGATATTATAAATTTAAAAATAAAATATGAGAATTTATTTTATTATACAGCAACGAAAGAAGAAATAAGAAAATCTTCAACAGAAACAAATGAGGTAATTATAGAAACTATATATATAACAGGTTTGCTTCATGATATAGGAAAAACTTTTATAAGTAATGAAATTTTAAATAAGAAAGGACCACTTACGGAAAAAGAATATGAAAAAATTAAAAAACATCCTTATACGGGATATAAACTATTAAAAAGAACTAGTGAATTACAAGAAATAGTAGATTATATTTTATATCATCATGAGAGGTTTGATGGATTAGGATATTTAAATAAATTAAAAGGCTATGAGATTCCCCTTATATCTAGAATTATAAGTGTTGCTGATGCATATGAAGCAATGACAAGTGGTAGAGCGTATAGATCTAAATATAGTAAAGAGTATGCTATGAATGAAATAATTAAATGTTCAGGTACGCAATTTGATCCAATTGTAGTTGAGTATTTATTAAAAGTATATAAGGAGAAAATAATTTAATAATGGTAGATTAGAAGGGTACGGAGGTTATATGAAGATAAATAATGATATTATTAATCAATTGGATTTTAAGACTGTTATCGATAATGCTGCTGAGGGTGTTTGTATTATTCAGGGCGAACGCATCGTTTACCATAATGATGCAGCTATTAAAATTACAGGTTATCCGTCTGAAATCTATATTCGTACGCCAATTCTTAATATATTTGATTCTGAGGACGCCAAACGAATGGTACAGCGTTACAAACAACGCCTTGCAGGTGAGCAAGTTCCACCGATAAGTGAGGCGCGCTTCATAAGATATGATGGATCACATGGATGGATGCAGAGTACTTCATCTCAGACTATGTGGAAAGGGAAATTAGCAACTGTAAACTTTTTCATTGATATAACTGATCGAAAATCATTAGAAGAAGAGCTTAATAATAAGAAAAAAGAAATTGAGTCGTTGCTAGTTTCTGATAATTTAACAGGATTATACAATAGACGTTATCTTGACAATCAAGTTGTAAAAGAAATTGAAAGGTCAAATAGATATAAATACCCAATGTGTCTAGCTATTATCGATATTGATAACTTTAAGAAAGTTAACGATACTTTTGGACATGATTGTGGAGATAAAGTTATAAAACAGCTTGCCAATTTACTTCAAACAAAAACAAGGTTATCCGACGTAGCTGCTCGATGGGGAGGAGAAGAATTTTGTCTAATATTACCAGAAACGAAATTAAAGAAGGCGCACTTTCTATTAGATAATTTGAGAAAAGAATTCCAAAATAAATATATATCATGTGTAAATTATGCAGTAACGTTTAGTGCTGGAGTTGCGGAATTGGATATTCATGATACTTCGATAACTTTATTTTCACGTACAGATAAAGCACTTTATAAGGCGAAAAATGAAGGTCGAAATAAAGTCATTTCATTTATCGATGATTAGTGTTATTAATGCTGCAGATGAAAAAATGTATGATGAGAAACAAAAGATTAAAGCTAGGTTAAAAGTTTCCAATACAATTTAATCCAATAAAAATAAAAGTAATTACTTCAAAAGGTGAAAATTTATATCTTTTAGACCTAATTGATAAAAATATGGTGAAACTTAAGAAAGATAAAGGGTCTATTTACTATCAAGGATTAAACAATTTATTGGGCATAGATACAAAAGTATTACTGTCTGAGAATCTTAAGAAAGGTATATTGTTATTAGTTATAGCTCTTACAGCCTCTATAATTGTTATAGTGTTTGCTAAAAGAGTGATTAATCAGCAACGTTCAGAATTAGTTGTTCAGAATAATAAATTAAAGACTTTGGTAAGACATATATCTGAGCTAACTGACATTAAAACAATGGATCAATTATTTTTAGTTTTAACAAGTCAGATAAGAGAAATCATGTCAGATAGAAGGATAGAATTAGTAAGTTTAATAGAATATTCAGATGGATTATATTTAGATTCTAAAGAATATATTACTGATAAGTATAAATTTTACGAGTTAAATAAGGTCGAATCAGTTAATTTAAAACGATTTAATGAGATAGATTTTTCAAAATTTAAAAAATCAGAAGAAAAAATTTGCTTTTGTGATTATTGTATTGTGGTAAAATTCAACAGTTCTTATAATCATCAAGGATTTTTGTATATAGAATTTGAAAACAAGTTTAAAGAACGAGATTGTTTGAAGATTTATTTAACTGATATTATAACTAATCTAGAAAAAATAATATCTAATATTAAACGTTTGAATGAAAAGACAAAGCTTTTTCTTTCTCTTGGAGAATTAATTGAAAAAAGAGATCATCAAGTTGCAAATCATGTTAAGAGAGTAGCAGGAGGAACTAAGCTTTTAGCAAAAGCATGTGGGTATTCTGATGAAAAACTAAATAACATTGTAATTGCAAGTTCTGTTCATGATATTGGTAAGATTTTTGTACCAGATTCAATACTAAATAAACCTGGAAAGTTGACTAATGATGAGTTTGAGTTGATTAAAAAGCATGCAACAGGTGAGTTGAGAATTATTGACGACGCTAGCGAAAGCTTATCTGAAATGGTACATAATGTTGTTAAATATCATCATGAAAATTGGGATGGAACAGGTTATCCCGAAGGACTTAGTAAGTCTTCTATTCCTTTAGAAGCACGGATTGTGAGTTTAATTGATGTATTTGAAGCTTTAACACATGAACGACCATATAAACAAGCTTGGAGTTTTGAAGATGGAGTGAAGTTTATTATAGAGAACAGTGGAATTAAATTTGATTCATTTATTGTTGAAAAGTTTAAACCAATATCAAAAGATATTTATAATTTATTTATTCAATATGAAGATCCAAGCACAGATTGATAGTATGTTTATAATCTTAATTATGCATTATCATATGAAAATATAATGTGACTATTGGATTATCATAAACACCACATCAACTTAAGGCGATGTGGTGTTACTATTTTGCATCATTATTAATTAAGCTTAAAAAACTTGAAAAAGAGCTTTTTGTGATTGAATTTTTGCTATAATTAAAATGTCTAGCCAACAGTTAAAATCAAAGAAAAAATATTAAATTTATTTCTAAGTATATTAAAAACTTTATGGTTTATTAAAATATTAATCTATAAAATTAAACGAAATAGAGATGTTATTTAAAATAAATATACTGTATAGGAGGGAATATGAGCGGATATATAGGAGAAATTGCGGCTATTGCAACAGCATTTTGTTGGGCAATTACTGCTACAAATTTCGAATCAGCAGGTAAAAAAATTGGATCAAAGCCTTTAAATCTAATAAGGTTGGTTATTGGATTTCTATTTTTAAGTGTATTTACGCTAATCACTAGAGGTCAAATATTACCGTTAGATGCAAGTCAAGAAGCATGGAAATGGTTGCTTCTTTCTGGATTTATTGGTTTTTTTATTGGAGATTTATTTTTATTTGAAGCATTTGTTAGAATTGGAGCGAGAATTTCAATGCTTATTTTTGCGAGCGTTCCACCCATGAGCGGTATATTGGCATATATTATTTTAGGTGAAACTATGAATGTTAAGCAAATAATTGGTATGACCATAACTTTAATTGGAATAGCTACAGTAATTTTAGTTAAAGGTGACGGTGGTAAAAAGATAAAATTATCTCATTCTATTTCGGGAATATTATTTGCATTTGGTGGAGCGTTTGGACAATCATTAGGATACATAGTTGGAAAATTAGGATTAAAAGATTACAATCCATTTGCTGCGACTCAAATAAGAATAATTGCTGCAATTATTGCATTTGTATTACTTTTTACTATAAAAAGTAATTGGTATTTGATATTTGATTCTCTTAAAGAGCGTAAAGCAATGGTCAAAGTTACGATTGGTTCATTTTTTGGACCATTTTTAGGAGTATCTTTATCACTGCTTGCTGTACAATATATAAATCCTGGAGTAGCTTCAACACTTATGGCTATAACTCCAATAATATTAATACCTATAGCAATATTTATAAAAAAAGAAAAAATATTTTTAAAAGAAATAGTAGGAGCTTTTATTGCTGTACTCGGTGTTAGTGTAATATTTTTGGGATAAAATAACTTTTATAAGTCATTATATGTTTTGTTAAGAAAGTTTTATTATACTTAATAATGGGTAATAATAACCGTGAAATAAAAAAATCTGTATTAAAATTTTGAATTTTACTAGCTAATTTTTCAAAAGGAGGCGCATATGAATGAAGCGAAAACAAGCATAATAAACACTATATTTTCAATGATGATTAATCCATCAAAGGCAATTAAAGAAACATTGAAAAAAACTAAATGGTATTTTGGATTAATTATTTCAGGGCTTGCCTTTGCAATGTTTTTTTTACAAACAGCTCTTGATTTATTAAGGACAGGTCAAAAAGGAATGGATTTTGTGTATTTTTCAGTCGGTATTGGGGCGATCTATGGTGTAATAGTTATACCGTTAATAAGTATAATTGTGTGGCTGCTATTAAAATTTACGAAATCAGATAAGAGTATAACATGGACTATATCGTCATTTTGTTTAAGCTACAGTGGTGCTCTTATTTATGGAACGATTGGCTTAATATTCTCCTTGTTTTTTTCTTGGAAAACAGCTATAGCTTTTGGAGTTACAGGAGTTTTATGGGCTATTGGACCGATGATAATTACTGTTAGAGAAATGACAAATAGTAAGATTGTCATAAGTGTTCCTATTGTAACTGTATTTTCAGGTTTGGTATTAGTTTCTTGGGCTTTTTTTAGTAATCTTTAAGGAGGAGTATATGTCAGAAAAATCAATAGAAAAAATTGGCGGATCTCATCTTTGGAGACTGCTAGCATTTTTAGCCTTTGGTGCAACAACTTTTACAACTGCATCTACAAGGTTTAATCCAGTTTATATAGGATTTGGATTTATTTTTCTTGTATTTGTAGGGTGGTTATATAGACATTTTTTAATAACTATACTTAAGATTTTTAATCCAATTATAAAGAAAGAAGTTGGTAAAAAAGCGATATCAATTGCTGTAGGAAATAGCATGCTATTTTTAATACCCTTTGCAGTAATGTCTTTAATTGCTACATATTATTTGAAGTGGTCAATGACTTCGGTATTTATTTCAACTGGAATAATGTCTGTAGGTACAGCGTCTTCAATAGAGCTAAATAAATTAAGAGAAAAATCAGTGCTTAGAAATACAGTATTAACAATGTTTGTGTCATTTTTATTTACTCTTTGTATCAATGTTTCTGTTCAGTTACTTAGTAAAGTACCGGCTTTAATAGATGGCGCAATTAAATTTATACCTGTACTTTTAGGTAAAGGTGGTGGTCTAGGATGAAGAAGTTTAATGCATGGATAATAATTATTATAATACTTGCATGGTCTATAGTTCCAGTTTTTGCCAATTCAAATATTGGAATAAATGATAAACCAACTAGACCATATGAAAAATTAATAGCGAAAAATGGGCCATGGATTAGTGAACAAATTAAAGCAGATAAAACATCAGATTTGATATTTACTTACGAAGGTGATTACAAAGTAGACGCTCAGATTCTCGCAAATCAAAGTGAAATGAAATTTAAGGTAAAAGAAGATACAGCACTATCTGGTATATTTATACCTTTTATAAATAATGAATATAAAAATGTGAATATAACTTTAACGGATGATGGTGGTAATATTTATGGTCCGTTTAAAATGAAAGTGGAATCTACTAATGATAATTTGGGTGATTCTAAGAATACTAGTTTTACAGCAAGTGCTACAAATTTAAAATGGATATATAATTTTATACCTAATCAAATGATTATACTTAAAAAAGGTATTTATAGTATGAAATTATCTGATTCAGAATTTCAAGTAAGGACTAGTAAAACAGGTGTAGAAGGTGCTTATGTTATACAAGGCATGCGTGCGGAGTCTTATTTAACATATTTAAACAAAATCAATAATACGGATGAAAAAGTTAAAGATAAAAAAGAACCATTTAAAGAGGAATCAAAAGATGATTTATATGGATATGAAAAACCACCAGAATTAAAACCTGCTAAATTTACTTTAGATAAAGAATCGTCTATTGATGAGATAATTGTTAATACAATAAATAAGGGATTAGGAGCAGCTCCTGGTACTATAGCTATATTAGATGAGTTTGGTGAGATTATCTATTCGAATCAAAGCTATGGCGAAGTTCTTTCTGATGTTCCTAATGGAATGTGGGTTTTGAATCCGGAAATAGTTCTTTCGCCAGGTAATTATCAGATTGGAGTGAGTAACCCAGAAGTTATTTCCTATAATAAATTTGGTGAACCTATGCTTTATATTAAATTGTCTGATCCACCTGTTTATAGAGAAAATTTTACAGGAACTTATAAGGTAAATCTTGACACTTATAAAAAAACTACACTTATGGGAACTGTCAACAAAGCGAAAAGTAGTTTTTCATTAAAAGATTTTGAACTTACAGTTATGGATCATGGTGATTGGATAGAACTTATTGGTAAATACAAAAATATGCCTTTTTCGCAAAATACAGATAGTATTGAGTTAACGTCTACAGGTATTAAGGGTGGATTTGATTTTAGTGCTGATATGACCGGGCTACCGGCTAAAACTAAAATTGGCGCATTTGGAGTAGTATATTTAGATACAGATAAAAGTGGTAATGTAAAACTTACTATAGATGGAGGTGCGTCCTATGAAAGAGCAAAATCCAAAGATAAGGGAGCAGATAGTAATACGTATTCTTTAAAAGTGGATGGCCTAAGGGTAAAAAAATCTTTACCACCATATGTTGTTGCAGCAGTTGGTGCATCTATGTCAGCAGGTACTGTACCTGGTCCTGATTCTGCAACTCAAGGTGCTGTTGGACTATTATTTCCACCATTAGTTGGTGTTGTTGTTCATGTAGTTCAGGAACTTCTTAAGAAAGCTGCAGAGAAAAAAGCAAAAATATCAAGTGAACATAATAAAGCTTGGTATAAAAGGAAATATCCGAAAGCAAGCGATGAAACTATTGCGATGATTATGTTAGGTGATGCTATGGCGAATACTGATAATCCGGATGATGATCCAGAGTCTAAGAGCGATGAAGTAGTAGAGAATACTTCTGATAGTAGCAGTTCAGTAAATGAAGAAAATGATGCTTCAAGTGATAATTCGGGTGATTATGAAGAAGCTGATGATGATTATGTTGAAGAAGCTGAAGATGATCTAGAAGAATCTGATCCATTAACTGATAGAGATTATATGTCTGAAGAAGAAAAAGCTGAACTCGATAAACAAACAGAAAATGATCTAGAAAATGATACAGAAACTGAAGAAGAACCAATTAAAGATATGGAACCAGAAACTAAGACTCTTGAAACTGGCATAGATGGTAGGACAAGCACTTATGAAAAAGACCCTGAAACTGGTGAATGGGTTAATCCTGAAACTGGTGGTGTTTTGGATATGGAGGCTTATGAAAAAATTGTAAAACCAAATATTGAAAAAGAACAAGCTTGGCAGGACAATGAGAGATTTAAAATTGCTTCTGGTGATACAGCACAAGATAGATCTTTGGCGAAGATGCTTAAAGATGAGAAAGATAATGCATATAAAGAGAAATTAATGAAGAAATATAATGCATCTAGTCCTGCTGAAGTTGAGCAAACAATTCGTAAAATGCAAGATGTTCAACAAGCTAGAGCAAACAAATGGAATGAAATAGGAGATTATGCTTCGGTAGCTGAAAAAGGAGCTACAGTAGTTGGAGTTTTAGCTGACACTACTATAGATTTTATGGGTGATCATACAGGTCCAGTTGGAAAAGGTATAAGAGCGGGATATAAAGTAATAAAAACTGTTGCAGGAGACGTTGCAGACAAAGGATATTCAGATAGAATTTTAACTGGAGCTTTAATTAAAGGTGGAACTGATGCTGCTAGTGATTTTATTCCAGGTGATTACGCTAAAACTAAAGGATTTTTAGGAGTTGCTAGTGAAACTGCTAGTGGATATCTTCAAGCAGATCCTACTAAAGGTGATAAAGGAAAATTTGAAGGAGCGATTGATGGTTTTATGGGTGGCGTTATAAAAGTTGGAGTAGGTAAGATTACGGATAAGATCGGCGGCGATGGATTTGGACATGATATGTCAATGATCAAAGTTGGTAGAAATCAAATTAGAGTAGCACTTAAAAATAATGGTAAATGGTCTAGTAGAGTTGTATCAGATACAACTGCCTATAAACATGCATTTAAGAAAATTGATGCACAAATTAAACAATCGGCTACAAAGGTTGCATCAGGACTTCTAGATAATTTCGTTGTAAAACCTGTTACTCAAGAATTAACAAATAGAGCTAGGTCATAGCAATATATAAAAGAAATTTGTTTTTTAATTGAAAGGAGCTTTGTATGCAATTTACGATAAATGAATTAAGCTTTATATCTAAACAATATGATACTTTATCAGATCTTAGTTTTTTTAGAAATGTTAAGGCTGAACTTCAAGGATCAGAAGAAAAAACTCTTAATGAAAAGGGCGTAATAAAAAATGGAAAATTAACTGAACCGATTAATACTATATTTGATGTTTTGGCAAAAGCGGATAAATCAGCAAGATTTGTTATGAAAATGACAAATGCAATTATGGAAAAAGGCGTATATTCAAAGGATGATAAAAGAATATTAGTTGAAAATATGCAAGGTGAGATAGTTCTAACTATGTATGATGATAAATCAGAATCTGTTAGACAAGAAATTGCGGAACAAACTGGTATGTCAATTCAAAAAAATAGTGTTATTGATATTCTAGTTAGTATTGAAGATGTTCTGTTAATAACTAATTTAGTGGATTGGCTAAGGAAAATGACTCTATTAGAATATTCAAGTGACATTGATATACCGGTTCTTAGCGTTGATAAATTTAAAGATTATCTTAAAAAACCTATGAGGAATAGTCTTGCAAAGATTATAGCGTCTCTTTATGAACTTAGTCCTATATCATCAGAAAATATAGAGGACAAGCTCAAAAAACTTGAACAGAATAATTTTATTGAAATTAAAAATAATGAAATAAGTATTTCACAGCCACTAGTTGATTTTGGTATGAGTTTTCTTATACCAGAAACACAAATAGTTTTAGAAACTTTTGATGGAAGTACTAGTGGACCAATAATTACCGCAAGTAGTGTAATCATTGGAGCTACGCCAAAGGATATATTGTCTTTAACAGCAACGGATGAAGGTATGGAAATGTCAACAATGAGTAGCGGTGAACTTTTAAGACAAATTGATGCATATCTTAAGTGTCCAAACCTTGAGTAAATAAATAAATTTCTAAGATTCAGAGGGAGTTTTTACTCCCACTGAATCTTAGAAAACATAATTCAGGGCCTTTTTAGAGTTCTTTATCCCCCACTTTTTTAAGAAGTGGGGATATTAAAACTCTAAGGCATCGGATAAATTAAAAATCAATTATAGATTGTATTTTGAGATTTTTTCAAAGTATGATCTATTTTTTTAATATATGAAAGAAATTAAAAAATATTCCCTATTTCAAATGATAACGAATATTAAATCAATACAAATGCAGAAAATTCAGACAGATTCCACAAGAGTAAGTTCTTTTATGATAAAATATAATAAATGTAAGAAAAAATAGTTAATAAGTTTTTTGATTTATAAATAATTCAAGGAGCCTAAATTAGATAGGAGTGATAATATGGGAAGCGAGTGGTCTGTTGGCAAATCGAAACTTAGAAAGGAAAGCTTAGAGAAAGTTACGGGACAGATTGTTTATGGCAATGATGAATTATCAAAACGTATGTTACATGGTGCTATTAAAACAAGTCCTCATGCATATGCAAAAATAGTATCTATTGATACAAATGTCGCAAAAAACATGACCGGGGTTAGAGCTATTCTTATAGGTGATGATTTTGATTTTAATTTTGGATTATATTTATGTGATAAACCTCCGCTTGCAAGAGATATAGTTAGACATTACGGTGAAGCAGTTGCCGCTGTTGTTGCGGATACCTTTGAACATGCCTTAAGAGCAGCTAGAGCTATTAGTGTGTCTTATGAAGTAATGACACCTATATTGTCTCCATTAAATGCTGTTAAGGAAGATGCAGAAATAATACATAAAAAAATGAATGACTATAGTCATATTGACCCTATTCATCCTGAACCGGGCTCTAATATAGCTAATCGAACAAAAATTAGAAAAGGAAATACTAAGGCGGCGTTTTTTGACTCTGATACACAAATTGAAGCATTTGTTGAAATTCCACTTGGAGATCATGTGGCTATAGAACCTAGAGTTTCCATAGCTGAAATTAAAAAAAACGGACAAGTATATATTGACTCTTCTACTCAAGCGCCTTTTGTTGTAAAAGGTTTAATGAGTACATTTTTTAATATTGATCCAGGTAAAATAACTGTTAAAACATCGTTTGTAGGTGGCGGATTCGGCGGTAAAGCAGGTATTCAACTTGAGGGACTTGCTTATCTTATGTCGAGGGCTGTTAATGGTAGACGTGTTAAACTAGTTAATTCTAGAGAAGAAGATTTAGTAACTTCTCCAGGACATATTGGTTTACAGGCAAAAGTAAAATTAGCTGTTGATAAAAATCATAAATTTACGGCCATGGATATGGATTATTATTTTAATAGTGGAGCCTATGCAGATTATGCAGTTAATGTTTCAAGAGCGGCTGCCATATCTTGTACAGGACCTTATTTTGTACCTAATATAAGATGTGACTCTATGTGTGTGTATACTAATATGCCTTTTTCAACAGCATTTCGAGGATTTGGTCATATAGAAATTGGGTATGCTATAGAAAGAGCAATTGATATTATGGCTAAGAAATTAGATGTTGATCCATATGAACTTAGGAGACTTAACGGTGTAAAAGTTGGTGATACAACTCCAGTACAAAGCACGCTTAGTAAAAGTACAGGCAATATTTTAAAATGCTTTGATGAAGTGAATGAAATGTTGGGCGGAAAGATTAAAGAGATAGAGCGGATTGATAAAAGAACAATTAGAGTAAAAGGAATTTCGGGTTTATGGAAAGCGCCAGCTATGCCTACAAATACAGATGCTGGAGCTATTATTACCTTTAATTCAGATGGTAGTATTAATATTAATACGGGAGTTGTTGAAATAGGTCAAGGGACTAAAACTGGCCTAGCACAAATTGCATCTGAAACATTAAAAATGCCTTTAGATAAAATTTATATTGAAATGTCAGTTAATACAAGAACAGCTCCGAGTGATTGGGCAACTGCAGCTAGTAGAGGTCTTTTTATGGCAGGAAACGCAGTCTATGAAGCATGTCTTGATATTATAGATCAGCTAAAGGGAGTTGCTTCACAGGTGCTTAGGGTACCATCATCAGATTTGATTGTTGAGAATGAGAGAATTTTTATTAATGATGAACCTGAGATTGGAATCGATGTTGGAAAAATTGGTCTTGGATATATTTATCCTAATGGAAATGCTATATATGGTCAAATTATTGGTAAAGGGAAGTACATTGCAAGGCATTTAACTGATATAGATAAAGAAACGGGAAAAGGTCATCCAGATTTAGAATGGACTCTTGGTGCAGAAGGTGTTGAAATTGAATTAGATGAAATTACTGGAAAATATAAAATTTTAAAAGCAGTTTGTTGTATTGATGTTGGTAGAGTCATTAATCCTCAAATTGCCACTGGTCAAATTGTAGGTGGTATGGGAATGGGAATTGGCTATACAACAATGGAAGGATTTAAGTTTAATAGTAGAGGTCAAGTTAAGAATGATACATTAAGAGATTTTAAAATAATGCGTTACAGCGATGCACCAAAATATCAAGTGAAATTTTTAGAAACTCCTCAAATGGATGGGCCATATGGAGCTAGAGGCTTAGGAGAGCAATCAGTTATTGGTATGCCAGGTGCTATTAGTAATGCACTATCAAGAGGAATAGGTAAAGAACTTACTACTTTGCCACTCACAAGTGAAGTAATTTGGAAAAAAATGATGGAGGATAAAGCATGATAAATTTTGATTTTGATTATTATAGACCTTCTAAGATTGAAGATGCGTATAATTTGATGAATAAGTTAGCAAATGATGGATTAAAAGCAGTTTATTATTCTGGTGGTACAGAATTAATAACATCATTTCGTAAAGGAACTGTAAAAGCAGATGCTGTTATTGATATAAAAAACATCGAAGGAATGACTATTATAAATAATAAATCAATTGAAGTAACTATAGGATCTTGTGCATCACTTAATAAAGTTATAGAAACGTTTAAGGATACTATTTTATCAGAAGTACTTGTAACTATTGCAGACCATACCGCTAGAAATGCTATAACTATTGGAGGAAATATACTTGGAAAATTAACTTATAAAGAAGCCTTACTGCCATTACTAGCACTAAAAGCATCGGTTCTTGTATACACAAAAGAAGGTATTAAAGAAATAACACTTGAACAGGTTTTTGATAAAAGAATTAAATTAGATAAAGCAGATATTTTATTTCAAATTAAGTTTAATAAGAATAATATGTCAACTTATCATACAAAGCGTTATACAGAATCTACTGAAGTAGATTATCCAATATTACACATCGTTTCTACAAAAATAGAAACTGGTTATTTTATAGGACTCTCAGGTTATAGTAACTTTCCAATCTATCAAAACTTTGAATTAAAGGAAACAATTGAAGAAGACATTTATAATTATTTTGAAGAATTTGCAAAAGAAGATATCAGAAGTTCAAAGGATTACAGACGACATCTCTTAAAAACTGTACTTAAAGATATGGAGATGGGATTGGAGGGATTTAATGATTAAATACACAGGTTATAATGAAGTTTCTCTCAATATTAATGGAATGTGTCATGTGGTACTCATTAAGCCTAATGAAACATTACTAAACGTACTAAGAGAAAAAATTGGGTATACGGGAGCAAAAGGTGGATGTGAAAATGGAGACTGCGGTGCTTGTACAATACTCTTAGATAAATTGCCAATGAAATCTTGCATGTTATTAGCTATTGAATGTATTGGAAAAGAAATTACTACCATTGAAGGCTTAGAAAGCACTGAAATTCAAAAGGCATTTGTTGATTTTAATGGTTTTCAATGTGGATATTGTACTTCAGGATTTTTACTTAATGCCTTTGCTATGCTGGATACAAATCCAGAAACTAGCGACTCTGATATGCATATTTGGCTTAACTCCAATCTTTGTAGATGTACAGGATATGAAGGCATAGAAATGGCTGTGAAGAGTGCGCAAAAGAAAATATTAGGGAAG
Organism: Helicovermis profundi; assembly: GCF_033097505.1. Taxonomy (NCBI): domain Bacteria; kingdom Bacillati; phylum Bacillota; class Clostridia; order Peptostreptococcales; family Caminicellaceae; genus Helicovermis; species Helicovermis profundi. The sequence continues at coordinate 413,483 of NZ_AP028654.1, forward strand.
AAATAAGTATAGGTACAATCAAAAATAATAGCATAGAAATCAAAATAAAAGATGCAGAGGAACCTTTTCATTTACTGAAAATAAATGAAAAGGTTCCTTTTTACTGTACTATCATTTTTAAAATTATAGCATTTAACTTGCAGGTTTCTCTCCAAAATTATCATTTAATATCCCTTTAATTTCTTTACTTTCAACAGGAATTTCAATAAAATCTATTGCCGAATCATCGAGTGGCATATAGAAAAATACAATTTGATTATTTTTATAATATATATTTATTTTTTCTGCTTCAAAATAATCTGAAGAATCTTTTTCAGAAATTTTCTTAGATAAAATTTGACGCATCTGTTTATCGTCTTTTATTAAATTATCATAGTTTATTTCATTAGTAGAATTTTTCATATCAATATTAACAGATTTTAGTATATTAAATTCCTTTTGTTTTTGAAATTTTCCCTTTCCTCTAAAAACTACGCTTAAAATATCATTGTCTTGTTTTGTAACTTCATAGGCGATTTTTAAATCTGTATAATATTCTGAATTGCCGTAAATATTAGTAATATTAGATAGGCTTTGATTTATATAATCTTGTAATAATTCACCTTTAAATCCTGTCATTTTTGGATAATGTATGATAATATTTTTGTCTGTATTTTCAAAGACAGTATCTAATAAGTTGTATGAAACATTATTTTTTTGCTCTTCATTTTGAACGTCTTTACTTGTTTCTACTTTAGATTCAACTACATTTTTAGTAGATTCCTTATTCACATTATCTGTGTTAAGCGGTACAGTGACTTCTTTTTTAGTACATCCTACTAAGTTTACAATAAGTAATCCTATAAGAAGTGTTATTAGTAACTTTTTCATAAATGTTTCTCCTTTTTAAGTTAAATATAATATATTTCAAATTAAGTTTTGATAATTTTGTTCGCTATAGGTAAGACGAGTAAATTAAAAAAAAGTTCCATATTTTTTGAAAATAATTAAAACAATTAAATTTATCCGATGCCTTAGAGTTCTAATACCCCCACTTTCTAAAAAAAAGTGGGGGATAAAGAACTCTAAAAAGGCCCTGGATTATGTTTTCTAAGATTCAGAGGGAGTAAAAACTCCCTCTGAATCCAAGAAATTCATTTATATCAGTTTTGCTCTTCTTGAATTATATCATAATATCTAAAGCTAAAAAAAATTAGACAGTTTTTAGACGGGTGTTCTTTATAATTATCATAATGAAAGTTTTCTGATATATTCTAATAATCAGAAAATATATTAACGTGAAAATACTAATGAAAGAGGTGCGACGATGTTAACAAATAACGAAATTTACGACGCAATGGATATTAAGCTAGATACAGTTTTACCTGAATATCCTAAATTTGATCCAAAGTATAGAAGAGCCCCTAAGAGAGAATTCACTTTGACAAAAGATCAAACAAAATTAGCACTTAAAAATGCTTTAAGATATGTTCCTGAGGAAATGCATGATGTTTTAGCTCCAGAATTTTTAGACGAGTTATTAACTCATGGACGTATTTATGGATATAGATTTAGACCAGAAGGTGCACTTTCTGGAAAACCATTTACTGAGTATAAAGGTAATTGTACTGAAGCAAAAGGCGTTCAAGTTATGATTGATAATAATCTTGATTTTAATATTGCTCTTTATCCTTATGAATTAGTTACTTACGGTGAAACAGGTAGAGTATGCCAAAACTGGATGCAGTATAGATTAATTAAAAAATATTTGGAAATTATGGATCAAGATCAAACATTGGTTGTTATGTCAGGACATCCTTTAGGATTATTCAGATCTACTCCAGAAGCTCCAAGAGTAATTATAACTAATGGTCTTATGATTGGTATGTATGATAATCCTGAAACGTTCAATAAAGCTGCTGCAATTGGAGTTGCAAATTACGGTCAAATGACTGCTGGTGGATGGATGTATATTGGACCACAAGGAATTGTTCATGGAACATTTAATACAGTTATGAATGCTGGTAGATTAAAATATGGTATAAAAAATGATGAAGATCTTGGTGGATATTTATTTGTAACTTCTGGACTTGGTGGTATGAGTGGAGCGCAAGGTAAAGCAGCTAAAATAGCTGGTTGTGTTGGTATTATTTCTGAAGTTGATGAGTCAAGAGTAATCACAAGACATGAACAAGGATGGATTGATAGTTATTCATCTTCAGCAGAAGAAGTCTTTAAAGAAGCCCAAAAATATATGGATAAAAAAGAAGGTAGAGCAATTGGTTTTCTTGGCAATGCAGTTGATTTACTGCAATATGCAGTAGACAATAATATCACTATTCATTTACTTAGTGATCAAACAAGTTGTCATGTTCCTTATGATGGAGGTTATTGTCCACAAGGTTTAACATTTGAAGAAAGAACTACAATGCTTGCAGAAGATAAAGAAACATTTGTAAAATTAGTTGATAAAACTCTTCAAAAACATTATGAATTAGTAAAAATATTATCTGAAAGAGGATCATATTTCTTTGATTATGGTAATGCTTTTATGAAAGCGATATATGATACTGGTGTTAGTGAAATTTGCAAAAATGGTGAGAATGAAATGGATGGATTTATTTGGCCATCATATGTTGAAGATATTATGGGACCTATGTTATTTGACTATGGATATGGACCATTTAGATGGGTGTGTTTAAGCGGAAAACCTGAAGATCTTAGAAAAACTGATCATGCTGCAATGAGCTGTATTGATCCAAATAGAAGAGGACAAGATAGAGATAATTATATTTGGGTTAGAGATGCTGAGAAAAACAAGTTGGTTGTTGGAACTCAGGCTAGAATTTTATATCAAGATGCGCTTGGTAGAATGAATATTGCACTTAAATTTAATGAAATGGTTAGAAAAGGTGAAGTTGGACCTATTATGCTTGGTCGTGATCACCATGATACTGGTGGAACAGATTCACCGTTTAGAGAAACTTCTAATATCAAAGATGGATCAAATATTATGTCTGAAATGGCAGTTCAGTGTTTTGCTGGTAATGCAGCTAGAGGAATGTCTATGATAGCACTTCATAATGGTGGTGGAGTTGGTACAAGTAAAGCGATTAATGGTGGATTTGGATTAGTGCTTGATGGAAGTACTAGAGTTGATAATATAATTAGAAGAAGTATCCCATGGGACGTAATGGTAGGTGTATCTAGAAGAGCGTGGGCTAGAAATGAAAATTCAATTTCGACTGTTGCAGAGTACAATGAAATGTATAAAGGATCGGATCATATAACAATGCCTTATATAACAAAAAAAGGATTAGTTGATGAATTAGTGGAAAAAGCTTTAAAAAGTAAATAGTAACTATAAAAGTTTTAAAGGTAGGTATCTTAGATATCTGCCTTTTTTGTTTATTTATTTAATATAAGAACAGATGAGTTTTTGAGTTAAAATGGAATTTATCCGATGCCTTAGACTTCTAATACCCCCACTTCTTTAAAAAGTGAGGGTATTAGTACTCTAAAAGGGCCCTGGATTATGTTTTCTAAGACTCAGTGGGAGTAAAAACTCCCTCTGAATCCAAGAAATTCATTTATATTTTTCTGAAGTTTAAAATACTAAAGATTGGAATAAATAATTCTGTATAACTCTGTAATTTTATATTATAATTAAGTTGTTATGTGTAGCTTAAAAGATTAATACACACAATATATTATTAAATATCAAGCGTGGTGAAAAAATGTTTGAAATCAAATTGTTCGGAATACCAGAAATTAAATATAATAATAAAAAAATTGTTTTTCCCTTTAAAAAAGCTGAGGGTATTTTTTACTACCTATTAATAAATAAAACAGTAACAAGAGATGAACTTATTAATTTATTTTGGGGTGACATCAGTGAAGATATTGCAAGAAAAAATCTTAGAAATGCTATTTATAGAATAAAAAAAGAGTTAAATAGTAGTATTATTTTATCCCCACAAAAGAATACCTTATGTATTGATGAACAAATTAAAATTAATTCAGATTACAATCAACTCTTTTTTAGCAACAATAACATTTTAGAAATTTCTGATGAAGAATTTCTTAAAGGATTTTATATAAAAAAAAGTATGTATTTTGAAGACTGGCTTTATGAGATAAGAGAAAATTGTAAAAGAGAAAGGATCTGTAAATTAAAAGCATATGCGCTTAAAATTCCAAATATTGAAGAAAAGATAGAAATTTATGAAAGAATACTTAAACTTGATAAATTGGATGAAGTTGCGTATTCAAATTTAATAAAAGTGTATAGTGATGATGGTAAGTATCATCAAGCAATAAAATGTTTTCATAATTTGACAGATGTTTTAAATGAAGAGCTTGGCGTTGAACCAGATGAGACTATAGTAAAATTTGTTCAAAAGATAATATTAAATAGAAAAAAATTTTTGAATGAAGAAAAAAAAGAGAATACTATAATTGGAAGAAAAAGAGAAAAAAATGTTATTTTAAATCAAATTAATATGTTTTTATCACATAATGAGTATAAAAATATATTAATTAGCGGCGAGGCAGGTATAGGAAAAACATCGTTATTTAATAGTATTCTAAATGAATTGACTTCTATGGAAGTACTTTGCTTGAAATCAGAATGTTATAAAGTTGATAAAGATTTTTATTTAAAGGCTTGGAGTAATGTTGTAGAAGGTATTTCAAAATATACGTTAAAAAATAATGTTTTTATTGAAGCTTCTTTAATTAACCCTTTAAGAAGAATTTTTCCAAGTTTTAGTTTGCAAAATAGAAAAAATGATAAGGAAGAAAACGTATTTGTGCCTAAGAAAGAAGAATTTAATGCACGTATTTTTAACAATACTATAGAAGAAGTATTAAAAAATATCCTAATAAAAATAACCAGTGAGAAAAAAATAATAATATTTTTTGAAGATATTCAGTGGATGGATAATCAGAGTTTATCGTTATTAATAAGGTTAGTACATGATTTAAAAGATAAAGTTATGTTAGTTTTAACTTTAAGAAATGATAATAGTGATCTACATAAAATAAAAAATTTATTTTATGATGAAAATATCCTTAAAAGTGTTGAATTAAAAGGTTTTTCTATGGAAGAAACTATGCTTTTTATTGATAAATTTAAAAAGGTAAAAAGTATTGAAAAGAAAGTAAAAGAAAAAATATATTTAGAATCAGAAGGAAATCCACTTTTTATATCTGAGTATCTAAAAATGGCAAATGAAAAATCAAATTTTAAATTAATTAATGAAAAAATAGCTAGTGTACTTGAAGGAAGATTTAGTGAATTGTCAAAAAATGCAAGGCAAATAATAAATATTATGTCTGTATTTTCAAGAGATGTTAGGTTTGATAGATTAATAGAAATAAGTAATAAATCTGAGCTTGAACTTTTAGAAATTACTCAGGAACTTAGAAACAATTATTTAATTAAAGATATTGGAACGGATATAGTTTCTTTTATATTTACTCATTCAAAACTTAAAGAATATATATATGATACTTTAAACTTTTCATTTAAGAAAATAATTCATAGAAAAATTGGCGATATAATTGAAAAAGACTATTTAAATAGTAATTTAAGAAATGATATTGATACGCTTTCTGATTTAATTTTTCATTATAAATGTTCAAATGAAAAACTTAAAATGCTTAAATACAAACTTGATTATGTAGCATATTATTTAGATTATGTTCATGAATTATATCCTAAAATAAAAAAAGAAAAATCTGTAGTAAAAAAATTGAGAATATTAGATAGAGAATCGGTGAAAACTGAATTTAAAGAAATAGATGGTTTGTTTAAAGAAATAGAAAAAATATATAGTGACGAATTGATTAATTTAGAAAATGCAAAATATTTATATATCAAGGGAAGGTATTTTATAAGAAATGGTGAATATGAAGAAGGCAAAAAATATATTAAAAGACAAATATTGATTTCGAATTCACTAGAGCAAAATGAGAATGCTATTAAGGGTTATAAACAATTGATATTTATGACTATTCAAAGGCATGATATTAATATGATGCGTATTTATTTAGAAAGTGCTATGAAACTTGAAAAAAAATGCAGTATTAAATATGAAAAAGGTGTACTTACTAGATTATTAGGATTATATTATTTAATGAATGGTAATTTTAAAGAATCACTTATTAGTTTTGAAAAAGCAATTAAGATTTTTAGAGAAGATATTTTAAATATTAGTAAATATGTTTTAAATATAGCTGCATGTTATAATTATATTGGTGAAATTAATAGAAGGGAAGGTCAATATATTGGTGCAGATACCAACTACCAGATGGCTATTAATATATGTGTTGATTCAAATGTAAGAAGAGGTCTTGAGATATTTTACACGAATTTAGGGCAAGTATCTATGGAAACTAATAATATAGAAAATGCATATAAGTATTTTGTCAATGCAACTGAATATTTTGACGAAAATGGTACACTTTGGCATAAGTCTATTGCTGTAGCATTTCTTTCTTACATTGAGCTAGTAAAAAATAAAAATGTAGAAGCTTCATTTGAAAATTTAAAAATTGCTATAAATCTTTCGGTTCAGCTTGGTAATCCATATGACATTGGACTTGTGAAATATATAGAGTTTATTGTAATGGAAAGAGATGAATTAATTTGTAATAAATGCATTAAAGAATTGGATGCTAATTTAAATGAATTAGAAAAAGAAGCAATTAGATATTTTAATGAAGCAAATGCAAGTTTTGAAATTGAAAGACTGGACAGATTGAGAGTGATTAATTAAAGGAATAGTTGACTAAAAGAGGAGAAAAAATTGAATTATAGAAGAAGAAAGAAAAATGGAATTATTAAGATGTTACTTATAAGTGTTTTAGTAGTATCACTAGTAGGATTTGGATTTTACAAACTAAAAAATAAATTGTTTTTAGCACCTGAAAAAAACGTATCAACTATTACTAATGAAAGTGTTAATAACACATCTGATGAAATAGAAAGCACTGAGGTTAATTCGGATGGAGATAATGTTTCAAGTAAAACTGTTGATACAGAAGAAAATACTGCTGCCGGTGATACGAGTGCTCAAGCAAATTCAAATGATTCTGATACAAGTACAATTGAAGTAGAAAAAACAAATGTAAATTCTAACGAAATAATAGATTCTCCTGTTTTTGCTAGAGTAAATTCTTCGGCGATAGCATATGATGGTTACTCAGATAAGAAAAAAACTATCGGAGAATTTAATGAAAATGATAAAGTTGAGATAATAAAAGACAGAGGAACTACTTGGTATAAATTAAAAAGGGAATCCGACGGATTTGTTGGATGGGTGTATAAAGATAAACTTGAAATTCCAAATGACCCTAAAACAAATGAAAATGAGCTTTCAACAGAGGAAATAGAAAACTTTATTAATAGTAAAAAATACAGTTCTAAAACAAATAATTTTATTTGGGTAAACATTGATAGGCAAAAAACATATATTTTTGATAGAAATAATGAGTCTTGGAAGTTAATAAAAACGTTTACTTCAGGAACGGGATTAAATATTTCTCCAACTGTAAGAGGACTATATGAAATAGGAGGAAGAGGAGATTCGTTTTATAGTGAAAGGTTTAAAAGTGGAGCAAAATATTGGACTAGATTTTATGGCCCGTATTTATTTCATTCAGTAACAATGGATAAGGACGGTAATGTTATTGATCCAACTTTAGGGAAAAGAGTATCTAATGGATGTATAAGATTAAGTGTAGATGATGCGAGTTGGATTAATAAAAATATTTTAGATAAAACGAGAGTTTATATAAATTAGTAGAGAAAATTAAGTAGCTCAATAATGTATTTAAAGTAACACTTAAAAATGGTGTATAAGCTTTGATATAAGTTAAAATTGATGAATCAAAGACCTAGATAAGGATAAGAAAAATGAACCCTATAGAGTATACAATTAAAAAAGTATACTTTATAGGGCATTTTTTTATCTATTTTAATCTAGATTGAATGTTAAATTTTTGTTTATAGTTGACATTATAAATAATAGCTCTTACAATGAAACTACACCCCCTGGGGTACGGGGGTAAAAATATGATGTATAAGGTGGTTTTTATGGAAAAATTAATTATTATTGGCGGTGTTGCAGCCGGTGCAACTGCTGCAGCAAAAGCGAGAAGACTTTCATCAGATGCTCAAATTACAATTCTTGAAGCTGGTGCAGATATATCATTTGCCAACTGCGGGTTGCCATATTATATTGGCGGAGATATTAAAAGTCGTTCAAAGTTGATTTTAGAAAGTCCTGATAGTTTTAAAGAGAAGTACAATACAATGGTTTATCTTCATACAGAAGCGAGAGAAATTGATAGATTGAATCAAGTCGTACATACTGTTGATTTGCAAACTGGTGAAAAGAAGCAACATGAATATACAAAGCTTATTCTTGCTCAAGGTGGAAAACCTATAGCTCCACCAATTCCTGGTGCTGAAAAAGATCATGTTTTTCAACTTTGGACATTAGATGATATGGATAAAATTGATTCATTTATAGCGGATAATGAACCAAAAACAGCTGTTGTTGTAGGTGGAGGATTTATTGGTCTTGAAATGACAGAAGCACTTTCAAAACGAGGTATGAAAGTTTCTGTAGTTGAAATGATGCCACATGTAATGGGAATTATGGAAGCAGAAATAGCAGGGATTATTCAGGAAGAATTAATTTCATATGGTGTTGATATTTATACAAGTAAAGCAGTTACTGAAATCGAAACTAATAGGGTAGTGCTTAATGATAACACAAAAATTGATGCGGATATGGTATTGTTATCAATCGGTGTTAGACCAACCTTAAAACTTGCGCAAAATTCTGGACTTAATATGGGAGAAGCAGGAGGATTATTAGTTGATTCAACACTAAAAACAAGCGATGATAATATTTATGCTGCAGGTGACATGGTTGAGTTGGAACACCGCGTATTAGGAAAAAAAGTGCGTATTCCACTTGCAGGCCCAGCCAATCGACAAGGTCGAATTGCTGCTGAAAATGCACTTGGTAAAAGACATGAATATAAAGGGTCGATTGGTACATCAATCGTTAGAGTATTTGAATCTGTAGCGGGTATTACAGGAATCTCTTTAAAGGCTGCAAGAAAAGAAGGTATTGACGCAGATGCTATTGTCATTCACAAAGAGAATCATACATCCTATTATCCGGGTTCAGAAATGGTGAGTGTACTTTTAGTTTATGATAAGGAAACTGGTAGGGTACTTGGTGGCCAGACTGCTGGTTATGATGGGGCCGATAGAAGACTAGATGTTTTGGCAACTGCTGTAGCAGCAGGGCTTAAAGTTTCCGATTTAGCTGATATAGATTTTGCATATTCACCACCACTTGGTAATGCAAATGATGCAATTAATATGGCTGCTTATGTTGCTGAAAATAGAATGTCGGGTTTTTCTCCTACATTGACAATTAGTGAGTTGGATGTCAATTTAATGGATAAAGAAGTACTGTGGATTGATGTTAGAGATGTTTTTTCATTCAAAAAAACACATGTCGAAGGTGCTATAAATATTCCTCTTGAAATTCTTCCTTCAGAACTTGAAAGTTTACCTAGAAATAAAATGATTCTTGTTTATGATAATACGGGTAAGAAAGGTCATCAGGCACTGCGTACTTTAATTGGTGATGGATTTGAGAATGTACTGAATGTGAGTGGTGGATTTATGAGTCTTTCTAACTACTCGAGATCAATTAAACCAGATAATTTTATTTTAGATTTAATTGATCCAGAGCGCAAGCAACTCGGAGAAGTTGCTACTGCTGAGACAGTAGAAAATTTGAAAGAAGAAGTTAAGCTTGAAGAAACAACTGAACCGTTAGTTATTGATGTGCGAACTAAGTATGAGTATGAATATGGGGCTTATCCAGGTGCAATCAATATTCCACTTGATGAATTAGGTGAGAAAATTTTTGAACTGAAAAAAACAGATAGACATATTATTCTTTACTGTGCATCTGGTGCAAAAAGTGCTTATGCATTAAGATTCCTTATGGACAACGGTATCACAAATGCTGAAAATGGTGGTGGAATTGCAAGAATGATGGCGACTTATAGAAATGAATAAATAAAGAATAAAAATTTCGTTTATAAAGTAGATTGATTTTTATTGATCTTGTTTGACGGTTGAAGAAGTTCTCTAAATTTAAACTCTATTACGTTTTGACAAATTATTAATTTGATGTTATTATACACATGTAAAGAGAGCATCTATATAATTGAAAATTTCTTCAGGGCAGGGTGAAATTCCCGACCGGCGGTATAGTCCGCGAGCCAATTGGCTGATTAGGTTAAATTCCTAAACCGACAGTACAGTCTGGATGTGAGAAGAATATTTATGTGTTAAACTTGCATATAATCCCTGAGAATTTTTTTCAGGGATTTTTTATTTTTTAATATTCCTGAATACTAAAATTTTAGGAGGAAGATTATGAGTAACAAATTTTCATTAAGTACTTTGCTTAAAATAACAATGCTAAGTGCAATCGCGTTTATTTTAATGTTTTTAGAACTGCAAGTACCATTATTTCCAGAATTTTTAAAGATTGATATTAGTGATTTGCCTGCATTAATTGGGGGATTTGCATTTGGGCCACTTGCTGGAGTAATCGTTGAGTTAATTAAGAATTTACTTCACTTATTTAGAACAACAACAGGTTCAGTAGGAGAGCTTGCAAACTTTTTAGTAGGATCAGCATTAGTATTACCAGCAGCATATATTTATAAGGTAAAGAAAAGTAAGAAAACCGCTTTAATAGGATTAATGGTCGGTACAATAAGTATGGCTATAGTTGGTGGATTAGCAAATTATTTTATTTTACTACCTTTCTATCAAAACTTTATGCCGCTAGATGCTATAATTGGAATGAGTAGCAAAGCTAATGGAGCAATAGTTGACATGAAAACGCTTATATTATATGCTATTGTACCTTTTAATTTATTTAAAGGAATAGTTGTAAGTTTTGTAACTTTACTATTATATAAACATATATCACAGCTCTTACATTCAAAATAAAAAAGTTATATTAATGATACGCTTCACCGGCGAAACCAGCCGGGAGGCGCCTGACTTTGGAACATCATTTAACTAAAAAAATGCTATAATCACTTGAAAATCAAGGTTTATAGCATTTTTAAGTTTTGTGCAAAACTCACTACATTTTATTAATTATTTTTGAAATTGTATCCTTAAATGTAATACTATCTTTAAATTTAAATATATTCTTATTTATATCACTTTTTAATAACTTATCTGATATCATATACAATTTGTCTATTCCATAATCTATTTCAGCTAATTTAAAATTTGATAATCCATTTATTATTTCATGTGTTGATAATTTAATTTCAACCTTCTTTAATTTGTATTCCAATAATCTTTGAAGGACTAGGGCTACATAACAAACAAGGAAATGTGATCTAATACGTCTTGATTTAAAGTGATATACAGGTCTTGCTTCTATGTTCGTTTTTAATATCCTAAACGATTCCTCAATTTTATAAAGTGACCTGTATGCTTTCATAATCGATACTGGATCCATAGCTAACTTGTTTGTAACTATATAAAAATATCCAAAATTTTCTCGTTCTGCTGATATTTTTCCTTCATCTATTTCTACTAGTATTTTTTCTTTAGGATTTTCAGTAGCTTTGTAATATCTACTCTTTGATTTGGCAGTTGCATTTTTTGTGAAGTCTTTTAAATTTTTCTGAGCCTTTTCAATTGTCTTTTTTTGCTTAATCATTTCACGTTCTTTGTATAAATCAGAATATTTCTTGATTACCAACTCTTTATAATTTTCACCTTCATGTGAAGCTGTTCGAATAGCTGTGATATAACCACTTCTATATTTAGAATCTTTCCCAGATGTAATATTCCAAGTTTGATCAAACTTTGTCTTTTTAATTTTATCAGGAACTGAACTAGACTTTGAACCAACAATATAATTTAAACCTTTGTCTCTAATCATCTTTAGATTTTTTTTTGAGTTTAAGCCTCTATCTGCAACAATGACAATATCCTTTATTTTATAATTATGGAGGACATCATCAATAACCTTTTCCATTGTATGAAGTTCATGTTCATTTCCTCTAAATAGCTTATATGAGATTGGAATCCCATCAGAATCAATTAATAATCCCATTACTACTTGTGTTTCATTTCTTTTATTGTCTTTACTCATTCCACGTTCTCTAAGTTCATCTTCAATAAATGACTCAAAGTAATAAGTTGTGCAGTCATAAAGAGCAAATGACATATTTCTTTCTGGTATAATTTTATCTATAGTTTTATTAAGATGCTTAAATAATTTGTTTTCAGTCAATTTAAAATTCTCATCATACGATTCTGTAAGTACATCAATCTCTTGTAAAGTATTGTTGATATTTGATTCTAGTATCTTTTTAACTTCATCATCTACAGTTGATATAAGAGCATTCATATCATTAATAACTGTACATTTTTCAGATAATTCTTTTGATTTATGTTTATTAAATCCAGAAAAAACATCTAGACTTGAGTAAATATTGTCATTATTTATGAAACTGAAATCATAAAGAAAATCATCTTTTCTTTTAGCTACTTCATGTTTACTAGCAGGATTAAATAATCGTCCTAATATTTGATAAAACATCATATCACTAAAGTTATACTCTAGTTTAGAGTCTTTAGTTAATTTGTTAAAAAATCTAGGTAACTTCAACTCATTAAAGATTGATAGATATGGTAAATAGCCAATATTTTTATTATTAAGAGAAAGTTTTTGATTAGCTATAAAATCTTTAAATGATTTAAATCCTTTAGCTTCTTTTTCGAACCTAATCATTTCTTTTAAATCAACTTCTGCTTTTGCTAAAGCTTTTTTTCCTTCTTTTGAATTTAAGTCATGTGAACCATAGCTTTTAATCATTATTTTTTTTGATTTTTTAGTTTCAGGATTTCTAATCCCTTTAGCAATAGAAATATAATATTTTCCATTTCTTGATTTAGATTTACTAATATACATACATATTCTCCTTTATATATATTATACATCATTTCTTTCCTCACGGCAAGTTGTGAGGAAAGAAATACAAAAAAATAATGAGAAATATTGAAATATCAACAATAACTCATTATTAGTTGCAAATTTATGTTCCAAAGTCAGGTTATATAAACATATATCACAGCTCTTACATTCAAAATAAAAAAGTTATATTAATGATACGCTTCACCGGCGAAACCAGCCGGGAGGCGCTAATCATTAATATAACTTTTTTTCCGTTTAGGTTCAAAACCTAAGAGAAAAATGCAAAGATGATACGCTTCACCGACAAAATTAGCCGGGAGGCGCTAATCATTAATATAACTTTTTTTCCGTTTAGGTTCAAAACCTAAGAGAAAAATGCAAAGATGATACGCTTCACCGGCAAAACCAGCCGGGAGGCGCTAGTCATTAATATAACTTTTTTTCCGTTTAAAGGTAGCAAAAAATAAAAAATAAGGGAAAGCGCCTTCCAGCCGAATTTGCTGGTGAAGCTTTCAACTATACAGTAAAAAAACTAGCAAAAAATAAATAATAAGGGAAAGTTCCTTCCAGCTGAATTTGCTGGTGAAGCTTTCAACTATGCAGTTAAAAAAACTGGCAAAAAATAAAAAATAACGGAAAGCGCCTTCCAGCCGATTTTGCTGGTGAAGCTTTCAACTATGCAGTAAAAAAACTAGCAAAAAATAAATAATAAGGGAAAGCGCCTCCCAGCTGAATTTGCTGGTGAAGCTTTCCCTTATTATTTATTTTTTATTCATTTGTGACATAAAAGCCATAGCCATTTCAAGTGCTTTAACTAACTCTTCTTTAACGAGTGTCATTGACTCTTCTTCAGTTCCTTCTTTAACAGTAAGGCGGATTATATTTTTACCAATTTCTAGTTGTATGAAATTTTCTTTTAGTATTTTTTCAGCGCCTTCTTTTAACATCTTTTTATTATCAGCTTCCGTTAGATAACTAATAAATTGATCTTGAATTGCCACAAGAATTCTTTTGTTTTCATCTAGCTTTATGTACTTTACAAACATATTCATTTCCATAATATCACTCCTATTTATATTTCTTTTTATTAAAAAATCATTAATACTTATAACTAACTAAGTATAGCATGAAAATATGAATAATTTTTTAATAAAATGATTATTAGGTATTTTCTTGGTGTATATATATTAAGTAGGCAATAAAATATATAGAATGGAGTGAACCCTTTGATAGAAATCGAAGAAGATCTAGTAAAAAAGAATGACAATTGGGAGATTTATTTAGTCGGATTAAGTGAATTAAATAAGAAGAATATCAGTGACAAACTTGAAACTAAAAAATATTTAAACAAAGATTTTTTAGTTAGAGATATTAATAATGAAAGTATATATGATGAAATAGGTAAATATTATCCGGCTGTTATTATTATTGAATTAACTGAATATCATAAAAAAAATAATTTATGTCTTGATATCATTAAATATATTAGAAGGAAAATTAAAAATAATTGTACTCAAATATTAATTAGTTTAAGCGAAGATAGTGAATTAATTGAAAGTGATGTAATTATAGAATATGATATTAATGGTATTATAAAACATGGCGATTTATTAAATGAAAATTTATTTATCTCTATTATTTCATCAATAAAAACGTATAAAGTTATGTTTGAACTTGGAGAATCTAGGAAAAAACTTTTGAAAGCACATAAAAAACTGATTGAAAACAATCAATTTAAAAGCAATTTTTTTGCTAAAATGAGTCATGAAATAAGAACACCTTTAAATGGTATTATGCTGACAACAGAATTATTAAAAGAAGAGAATTTAAGCGTTGAAGTTAAAGAATATGCTGATCTAATAGATAAATCAACTAAAAGATTACTTCCAATAATTAATAATATTTTAGATTATTCTAAATTGGAAGTAGGAAAATTAAAAGTTAATAATAAAATTTTTAATATTAAAGATGAATTTATAGAGCTAGTTAATAATTTTAGATTAAGTGCGGAATATAAGAATATAGAACTCTACTATTCATTAGATTTAGAAATGGACAAATCTCTTATTGGAGATGTAGGTAAGTTCAGGCAAATACTTACAAATTTATTAAGTAATGCATTAAAATTTACAGATAAGGGTAAAATTTCTATTGAATGCAAAAAAATATCAAGTAATAAAAAAAATGAACTTTATAGATTTTCGATTGAAGATTCAGGAATAGGTATTCCAAGTGAGAAAATAAATAAAATATTTAATTTGTTTGAGCAAATTGATTCAGATAGAAAGGGAACGGGGCTAGGACTCGCTATTTGCAAAGAATTAGTTTCGCTAATGGGAGGGAATATTAGAGTAGAGAGTTACTACGGAGTAGGAAGCAAGTTTGTGTTTGATTTACCATTTAAAGTTAATGAAAAAATTGATATTGATGAAAAAGAAGTAAAAATTTACAAACCAAATTACTACAATATGAATAAAATTCTTATTGCAGATGATGATGAGTGTAGTATTAAAGTACTTAAAAAGTTACTTGAAAAAATAGGTATAGCGTCTGATGTTGCATCTGATGGTTATGAGGTGATTGAAAAATTAGAAAAACATGATTATAAAATGATACTTATGGATATTGAAATGCCAAGATTAAATGGATATGAGGCAACGGATATAATTAGAAAAGACATGATGAATTATACTATACCTATAATTGCAATTTCTGCATATGCAAATAAAAAGAATTATGAAGAAGCCTTAATAAAAGGTCTTAATGGATATGTTGTTAAACCGATAATTCACACAGAATTAATTGAAATTATAGATAAATATATTAGATAAAGATTTTTTTTACCAAAATAAAAATATAATCTATAGAAAATTATTAATATTTTTTATAGATTATATTTTTTATTTTAAAGATAGAATACTTTATTAAATTAAACTTAAATTTATTTTGACTAGTTCTTTTTCTCTTTCAGATAAAGAGTTAATAATTATTTGTATGTGTTCGGTAATTTCTATTCCAAGTTCTTCAGCGCTCATAAGTATTTGATCCCTATCAACAGCACGAGCAAAAGCTTTATCTTTTAATTTTTTCTTAATAGATTTTACTTTTAATCCTTCAAATTTGGTTGGTCTTACCAAAACGCAAGCTATAACAAAGCTTGAAAGTTCATCGACTGCATAAAGAGTTCTTGCCATTTTTGTAAGCCTAGGTGTATTCATAGAATCTACATGGCCCATTACTGCATTTATTAAACTTTCGGGATAGCCTTCTTTTTTTAGTATTTTAATTCCTTCTTCAGGATGTTTATCGGGATATTTTTCATAATCTAAATCGTGAAGAAGTCCTACAATTCCCCAATATTCAACATCTTCTCCAAAATGTTTTGCGTATCCTCTCATACTAGCTTCAACAGCCAATGCATGTTTAATCAAGCTGTTTGATTCAACATGTTCATATAAAAGTGATATTGCTTTTTCTCTATTTTTTTTCATAATAAACCTCCACTTGCATTTCAAACTTCAAGGAACAAAATTTTACTAGAAGCTAAGAAATTAATGTGTTTTTAAAAATGTATTTTCCATTTGATTTTGAGATTGCTAGGTTTTTCTTATACAATTGATTATTTGGATTTTCAGAAACAACGTCAAGTATTTCTATATATTTTATTACAAAAAGTCTGATCGATAAGTTATTTATATCATACCCTTCTTTTTGATATGTAAGCAGCACCCAATTTTTTAAAGATTCTGCAGAAGTTTTCATTTCAAGAGGGTAAACTCTTGAGTAGACTTCCGCTATTTTTTCTGCTAATAATTTAAAATCAAGAAATGATAAGGGCGTTAATTTCATAATGGTACTTCTATAAGAAGTAAAATTATCTGTACCCGTATTTATACCAAGTCTCTGTGATAATGCAGGATATGATTTGAAACCTTTTTCTTCATCGTATAATAAAGTGTTAGTTGTGGTTAAAGCTAAGAATGTCTTTTCAATTTCGGAAGAAGAAATTAGGTCAATTAGTAACCTTAAATTTTGATAAGACGCGTTTCTTATAGTTATATTTTCATTTATTAGCAAGTCAAATTCATCTATTAATATTACTAACCCTTTATAACCCATTAAATCAATTAATTTTATAAATGCTTTTAAAAAATCAAGAGAATTCAAGTTATTAATTTGACCGACTAGATTTATTTCTTGTTTTAATTCGTATGGAATATTTTTTTCACCTGTAATCCATTCCATAATAGTGTTGGATATTTTTGTTTTCTTTTGAATTTTTGCTCTTATATAAGTTAAAAAAGCTCTAGCAAAAGCGCTATTATATCTTTCAAGTTCACCTACTACATAAGAAATTTCTTTTGAAGCACTACCTTTAAAAGGTGAATTTTGTAAATTGTTAATCCAAAGATTAAATAAATCATCAAAAGAAGTGTTTAAGCCTTCTCGTGATTTAACAAATAAATTATGCATTAAATTATAATAGAAATCATTTAAATTATTTAAATTGAATCCTTTTTTTATGTGAATATAGGATACAATAAAATCTTTATTTAATGCTTCTTTTTTTAGCATGTTTAAAAGAAATGTTTTTCCGCTTCCGTAGCTGCCAGAAATAACTTTAACTTCACTTACACCTTTAGAAGTGTTTGTTAAACATTTGTTAAGTTCGTTAATTTCTTTATCTCTGCCGGTTTCAAGTGGATTAATATGAATGAAAGGAACAACACCCATTTTATATGAATTTAGAATTTTTATATATTCTTTACTATTGTAATCCAAAAAATCACTCCAAAACTTATTGGTCATTATGTTATAAAATTATTATAACACTTTTTTATAATGTACTCCAAAAGTTATAGTATAATAATAGATAAATATAGAATAATAATTAAAAAGAAGGTAAATATGATGTATGATGTAATAATAATAGGTGGAGGAGCAGCGGGTGTTTTTTTAATGAATTTATTAAAACATAAGAATGTACTACTTATTGAAAAAGAGAACAAATTAGCAAAAAAACTACTTATATCAGGAAAAATGCAATGTAATTACACTCACGGTGGCGATATAAAAGAGTTTTACGAAAAATATGGGAAAAAAAGATCTTTTGTAAAAAAAGCTTTATATAATTTTTCAAATGAAAAAACTATTGAATATATGAGAGGACTTGGATTGGAATCAATTGTTAGAACTGATGGAAAAGTATTTCCTAAATCTCTAAATTCTAATGATGTCTTAAATGCATTAATTAATAATGTTAATACTAGTAAAATAAAACTTTCTGAAAATGTATTTAAAATTGAGAAAAAAAAAGACTCTTTTATTGTTGAAACTAATAAAGATAGATATATTTCCAAGAGTATTGTAATTGCAACAGGTGGTAAATCATACGCTCTAACAGGTTCAAGTGGCGATGGATACAAATTTGCAAAAGAATTTGACATAAAAGTTACAAATTTAAAACCAGCATTAACACCAGTTTATATAGATAACTTTGATTTGATTACTTACGCTGGAATAGCATTTAAAGATATTAATATTGAGCTTTTTTGTGGAGATAAGTTAAAAAATGAGATAAATGGAAGTCTATTAATTACCCACAAAGGATTTTCTGGTCCGGTAATTTTAGATAACTCAAGATATTTTGATTCTGGAGATATATTAAAAATAAATTTTTCTAAAATGACAAGTGAAAAATTTGAAAAAAAAATAATTAAGGAATCAAATGAAAATGGTAAAAAATTATTAATTACCTTTATGCGTGAAAATATAAAAAGTAGTAGATTGTGTGAATATATACTTGATAAGGCTAAAATTAAAAAGGATATAAAACTTTCTGAAATAACAAAAAAAGTTAGAAAAAACATTGTTAAATATTCGACTAAAATAACCTATAAAATAAAAAATATTGGTGATTATAATATTGCTATGACAACAAGTGGCGGAGTGGATCTTAGTGAGATTAATTCTAAAACAATGCAAGTAAAAAAAATTAATGGCTTGTACTTTATAGGAGAAGTACTTGACGTAGATGGTGATACTGGGGGATATAATATACAGTGGGCGTTTTCCAGTGCTAAATTATGTGCTAGTAATATAGAATAAAGCGTTTTAAAAAAAATTGTTAAATTCATAACTTGCTATTGACAATGACTCTCATTAGTATTACAATTAAGTTGAAGATAGATGATAATGAATATCATTTTAAAAGTCTTGGAGGTGTTATTATGCCATTAAATATGATTGATTCGGGAAAAAATGTTATTTTAAAAGGAATTACAAGAGGTTCAAGGTTAAAAAGAAAATTACAAGATATGGGATTAACACCTGGTGTTAAATTTAATGTAGTTTCAAATCATAGAAATGGTCCTATGATTGTGGATATTAGAGGAACTAGATTGGCTCTTGGTAGAGGTGTAGTTTCGAAAATTTTAGTTGATGAGTTTTAGTTTTAATTAAACTAATTATTATATACTATTAATCTTTTGTTATAACTTTAGATTTTTAGTATTTTTTATGCAAAATATGTGAGAATGATTCTCAAAATACAGAGGTGTGTTAATGGATAATATTAAATTAGCTTTATTAGGTAATCCTAATTCAGGAAAAACAACTTTATTTAATGCTCTTACAGGTGCGAATCATTATGTTGGTAACTGGGCGGGAGTAACAGTTGAAAAAAAAGAAGGAAATCTTAAATATAAGGATAATGAAATAGTGGTTACTGATCTCCCAGGTATTTATAGCATTTCTCCTTATTCCATGGAAGAAAAAATATCTAGAAATTTTATAATAAATGAAGGATGCGATATTGTTATTAATATTGTTGACGCTTCCTTTATTGAAAGAAATTTACTTTTAACACTTCAACTCTTAGAACTAAGAAGGCCCATGATAATAGCGCTTAATATGATGGATGAAGCAGAAAAGAAAAACATTAAAATAAATGTAAAAAAACTGTCTGAATTGATGGGCATTCCAGTTGTTCCTATTATAGCGAAAGATGAACATGGAATAGATGTTCTTTTAGAAACTATTGTTAATTACAATTATGACAAGAAAAGTGATTTTTTGATTCAATATGAAAAAATAGTAGAAAATGAAATTGATAATATTGCTCAAAGGCTTGAAAAACATGATTTAAAACATTATGAAAAAAGATGGCTTTCTTTAAAACTTCTTGAAAAAGATGAAGAACTTATTGATATATATCCAAATTTTAATGAAGATAAGGAAGTTGATTTTGAAGAGATAATAACTAAAACGAAGTTTGATTATATAGATTCGCTTCTAAAAAAAAGCACAAAAATTCCGGAAATTAAATTTGATGAAAAAAGTAATTTTGTAGATAAAATACTTTTAAATAGATTTTTAGGAATACCTATTTTTATGGCTATGATGGCTTTTGTATTTTATTTGACTTTTAATGTGGGCGGAATATTTCAAAATTGGTTAGATATATTTTTTAGTAGCTTTCTTTCAAATGGAGTCACAAGTATATTGACTTCACTAGGTGTTTCAAGTTTAGTAATTTCTCTTATTGTTGATGGGATAATAGCAGGTGTTGGTGGAGTTCTTTCCTTTGTACCTAACATTGCAATATTATTTTTAGCTATTTCAGTACTTGAAGACTCTGGTTATATGGCAAGAGTTGCTCTTATAATGGATAAATGGATGGTGAAAGTTGGTCTAAGTGGTAAAGCTTTTATACCTATGATATTAGGCTTTGGATGTAATGTTCCAGCAATTATGAGTACACGTTCGCTCGAAAATGAAAAAGATAGATTGCTTGCAATACTAATTAATCCATTTATGTCATGTGGTGCTCGTTTTCCAGTGTATGTATTATTTTCATCTATATTTTTTCCAGGTTATGAAACATTAGTTATGTTTTCTCTTTATGCACTAGGAGTGGTAATGGCACTGGTTTTTGCATATATTTTTAGAAGAACATTATTTAAAGGTGAACCAACTCCCTTTATTATGGAACTTCCGCCTTATAGAATTCCAACTTTAAAAGCACTTTATATCCATGTTTGGGAAAAGGTAAAAGATTATATTACAAAAGCTGGAACGGTTATTTTTGGTGCGGCAGTAGTTCTTTGGATCTTGTTAAATTTTAACTTTACAGGATTAGTACCAGTTGGAGAAAGTTTTGGAGCAAGTATAGGTAAATTGATTGCACCATTATTTATTCCACTTGGTTTTGGAAATTGGCAATCTGCACTTTCACTTTTGTCTGGTGTAGCAGCAAAGGAAGTAGTTGTAGCTAATATGTCTATATTATTTGGTGGTGCAGATGCTAGTATGGACGTTTTAAAAATTAATTTAAGTGGTTATTTTACTCAGCTTTCAGCATATTCTTTTATGGTTTTTGTATTACTATATACTCCTTGTATAGCGGTAATCGCTGTTATAAAGAGAGAAACAAATTCATGGAAGTGGACAGGATTTAGTGTGGTTTATCAAATTATAGTAGCATGGTTTAGTGCCATGTTAGTATATCAAATAGGAAGTTTATTTATTGCTTAGAAACATTATTGTATTTTTAATATGCAATTAAAAAGGAAGTGTTATTATGATAGGTACAATGATTAGTATTTTTATTGTAGTAGTTATATTAGGGTACGCAGCCTATACAATATATAATAATATAAAACTTCAATCAAAAGGAAAATGTGTAGGATGCTCTAAAGATTGTGGAACATGTAATATTGCTGAAGAATATATAAAAAAAGACTAGTTTGTATTTATTAATAATTCTAATAGTATAGTTGCTTATGCGACTATACTATTTTTTTGCTTTAATAAAAAACACTGACAAAAAAAATTAGGGTATGCTATAATTTAACTTGTTAGAATTGTAGTTAAATAACAAAGTATATGGAGATTATTATGAGTGATAAAAAAATTGGTTCAATAGCAATGCTTATAACAGTAATAATTTGGGGAGTTTCATTTGTAAATATTAAGGTAGCTGTAGCGGTGCTTCCTCCAATGACACTTGGTTTTCTTAGATTTTTATTAGCGAGTTTTCTTTTATTTATTTTTGTAAAAGTTAAGAAACAAAATTTATTTATTAATCGTAAAGATTATTACTTATTAGTTATAGCGGGAGCGATTGGAATAACTGCGTATTTTTATTTTGAAAATAATGGAGTAAAGATTACAACGGCTTCTATTGCTTCTTTAGTAATAGCTTCCATTCCTGTACTTTCAACAATTGCAGAGAGTGTAATATATAAAACAAAAATCACTTTTAAAAAATGGATGTGTTTAGTATTATCTATAATAGGAGTCTTACTAATAGTTGGTTTTGATTTTAAAGAACTTGTTTCATCCGGTTTTGCTAGAGGATACATTATGATGTTTATGGCAGCCATTACAGCGGTAATTTATGCAGTAGTTACAAAACCCTTGTTTAAAAAATATAATCAACTTTCTATTGTTTTTTATCAGTCTCTTATAGGAACTATATTTTTTATACCCTTTGCTGCAATTGAAAAGACAAATTGGTCTTTAGTTGATAGTAAAATTATATTAAATGTTTTAGCGCTTGGAGTATTTGCGTCTGCTATGGCTTTTTATCTTAATTTAGTTGGTTTAAAGCATCTTGGAATATCTAGATCAGCTGTGTATTTAAATATTATTCCAATTGTTTCAGTTGTTGTTTCAATGATTTTTTTAGGCGAAACGATTACATTAATGCAATTAATTGGTGGAATTTTGGTTATTATATCAGTTTATCTTATTAATAAAGTTGACGTAAAACACTTAGGGGTTTAATAGTAATAGATTTTAAACAATAATCCAAAAGACATATAAGCTTTTAAAAAGCTTATATGTCTTTTTTGCATAAATTAAGTAACAATTATTAAAATAGAACCGATATAGTAATTAGATAAAATCGTTTAATTATAGAGGTGGATATAATGAAAATTGCAAATAGCTTTTTAAATAAATTAAATATATTAAACTCTGAAAACAAAAATAATTCTGCAAAGAAAAATATAGATAGTGATAGCAGTTTTAAGTATAAAGATATTATAAATAATTTACAGAGTGAAAAACAAAGCGGCATAAAAGAAGCGCTTAGAAAAATGGATAGAGCAAATATAAGCGTTGATAAAACAAGTGCAAATGAAGTAAATAATTTTTTGAAAAATTCTAAAGGCTCTTTGGAGTCAAAGCTTAAAACTATTGATATGGCAATTTCAAAAGATGTTGATTTAACAGAAAAAAATCTTAGTTCAATGAACTCGGCTATAAACAGTGAAGCAAATAAAGCTGACATGATTGAGAGTTTAACTAATAGTAGTAGTGAAGATATTGCTAATTTAAAAAATGATGATGCTATAAAAGCGGTAAATAAATTAAATTTAGATGATAATATAAAAGAAAAAATTATATCAGAAATTAAAAACGGGTCTTCTTTAAAAGAGGCAACTGTAAAAGTATTAGAAAGTGAATATGGTCTTAAAATAGATCTTAAAGGTGAAATGAATATACTTATCAATGATTCAGGAAAAGAATCAAAAATTATATCGTTTAAAGATATGCTAAAACTAGTAAAAAGACTTGAAAAACTTAAAAGTATTGTAGATTCATTTGATATGGAAAAACTTAAAAAATTAATAGTAAACTCGAATATAACTAGTGATAAATTAATAAAAAGCTTAGATAAAATAATTAGCTTAAGTGAAAGTAATACTAAAATCTTAGAAAATAGTAAGGGTGATTTATTAAAAAACGAAGTTAATATTATCTTAAATGGATTAAAAAATATTAGTGATGATGTAAATTTGATAGTTAAAGAGACAGAAAATAAGTTAGATTCTATAGGAGAAAATAAAGAATTAGATAATATTGAGAATATGTATAATAATGACGAAACTAAGGAAAATGACTTTAATATCAAAGAAAATGAATTAGAAAAGAATTTAGAAAACATTGAAAATTTTATAGATGAGATTAATAATTTAATTGCTGATGATAGTAATGTACTTAATAATTTTATAGATGAAAGTAATCTTGAGAGAAAATCTGATGTAAAAATGTTTCTTAGAAAAGAGATAACAGCAAAAATAATAGAAGTTAAAGACGAGTTTCAAAAGAGCAAATCTTTAATATCAGATAATCTTGAAAAAGCAGTTAATTCAAACGCTACAAGTAAAGAAAAAATAACTGATATTATATCGAAAGCTATTGAAAAACTTGATAATATAGTTATGAAAAGCGATATAAATCTTTATACAAGCATGAAAAATGAAAGAGATTTAATAAAAATGTCAAGTGATCTTAGTGATGCTTTAAAATATCTAAATAAAGGTGATAAAGCAAAATCTCTAAGTATTATTAAAAATGTAAAAAAAAGCATAGATAAGATTATTTTTGATCCTTCAATTAAGAGAGTAGAAGTTCAACTTAACTTAAAAGCTAAAGAGTTATTAAGTAAACAAAATATAGAAACTACTCTGAATACTAAAAATGAAGTTGGTGCTAGAGAGATTGTTGAATTAATGCGCTCACTTGGTTTGAATCACGAATACGAAGTTAGTGAAAAAATGTACTATAATAAAGACATGGTAGACAATCTTGAAATTAAGGATAATCTTAAAATGGCTCTTTTAAAAATATTAAGTGATGAAAAACTTAGTAACACTATTGTTGAATCAGCTAAAGAGATGCTAGGAGATTTAACAGGCGAGCAGCTTCTAAATAAAAACAATCTCAATGCTCAAAAAGAAACGCTTATTTTCAATATTCCAATTACACTTTATGAAAAAAAAGAAAATGTGAAAATGTATGTCAACTCAAATAAAAAAGGTGGGAGAATTGATTGGAAAAACTGCAGTTTATATTTTGTGTTAGACTTACAAAGATACGGAGAAACTGGTATAAAAATTGATATTAATGATAAAAATATTAATGTTACAGTTAGTAATGATAATGACGAAATTGTTTCAAAAGTAGATCCACTTGTAGATAATTTGTTTAATGAATTTAAAAGTGTAGGCTTTAATCCTGTCAAAATTAATTATAAAAAACTTAATATAGTAAATAAAGATAATAAAAAAAATAATACAAAAACTGAAGAAAAAATACAAGCTAAAAACGAAGGATTTGATTTTAAAATATGATTAAAAGAAAGAATGATATAAATGAATATCTAAAAACAGATAAATACGATATGGAAGGAATCGCTGAAACTCTGATTAAAGATACAAAAGATAAGAAGATAGCTATAGAAGAGGATAAAAAAACTTTGAAAAATCAAATTGGAACTGACCTTAGAGAAAATATACCATCACAGCTATTTTCAGTTGTTTCAAGCATTATAAACATGATTTCAAAAATAGATGAGGTTACTAAACATGAAGATTAGTAAGACGAAAAAAGCAAAAGGTGTAGGTAAAAATACTAAAGCTAAGGCAAAAAAAACAGTGCCTTCAATTAGTTTTATAGAAGTTCTTAGTGCAAAAGAAGATGATGATGCAAGAGAGAAACTTGAAGAAATTCTTGATGTAATCGAAGAAAAAGGAAAAAATCTTTACGAAAAACGAACTGTTGAATCGCTATTAGATTATAAAAAGATGGTAAAAAGCTTTATTGAAGAAGCTGTAGAATTTGGGTTAAAAATTGAAGAAAAAAGAGGATTCTCAAGAGGTGGAAGAGGGAGAATACTTAGAACGGTATCAAATATAGATTCGAAATTAACTCAGTTAACGGATGCTATACTAAAAAAAGAGAAGAAACAAATAAATTTATTAGAAAAAATTGGTGAAATACAGGGGCTATTAGTTAGTATTTATTTATAATATCAAAAAACAATTTTTTTATAGAATTTATGTATAAGTAATGTGCAGTTTTTATCGTACGTAAAATTAAATTTTTATTCAAAAAAATCATTGACAAATAATTTAATTTGATCTAGAATGTAAAACAACATAAGAGTTATTAAAAGCGATGACGAGAAGAGTAAGAATACACTTATTGATTAAGCGAGCTAGTGAGGGTGAGAGTCTAGTATCAATAGTATTTCTGAAGAACATCTTTGAGCAGCTGATCGAAATCTTAATTGAGAGTAGACTCAGACGGAAACCAACCGTTAGAATGGGTACAGTATCGACTTTGGTCCGTACTGATTAAGAAACTATTACGTAATGTATGGGTGGTATAACGAAGTTTATCTTTCGTCCCTAGTGGATGAGAGATTTTTTGTTTTTGTCCTAAGGTAATAGTTCTTAATCCCAAGTAAACTATATTCTTCGTTTTGATCAAACGTATTAAAAGAATAAAACTTATTTGCATGCAAATTATAAATATTATTATTGGTTGGATTAAGACTAACAAAACATTATTTTAGGAGGATTATTATGTCAAAATTATTTGTACCAAAAGATTACAAAGCAACACTTGGATTATTAGAAACTGAAATAGCTATAAAAGAAATTAAAGATTTTTTTCAAGTAAAATTAGCAGAAGAGCTTAATTTAAAAAGAGTTTCAGCACCTTTATTTGTTAGACCTGAAACTGGACTTAATGATAACTTAAATGGAACAGAAAGAGCTGTAGGTTTTGATATTCCAGATGCAAAAAGTACTGTTCAAATTGTTCATTCTCTTGCAAAGTGGAAGAGAATGGCACTATATAGATATAAGTTTAATGTTGGAGAAGGTCTTTATACTGATATGAATGCAATAAGACGTGATGAAGAACTAGATAATCTACATTCTGTATATGTTGACCAGTGGGACTGGGAAAAAATAATTAGAAAAGAAGATAGAACAGAAGAAAAATTAAAAGAAATTGTTAAAGGCATTTACAAAGTTTTTAAGGAAACAGGTAAATACGTGCATTCTTTGTATCCTAAAATTGGTGAGACTCTGCCAGACGATATTTTCTTTATTACTACTCAAGAACTTGAAGATAAATATCCCGAAATGACTCCAAAAGAAAGAGAAGATATAATAACAAAAGAAAAAAAAGCAGTCTTTATTATGAAAATTGGTGGTGCATTAGTTTCTGGAGATAAACATGATGGACGTGCACCTGACTACGATGATTGGGAGCTAAATGGGGATATTATTTTCTGGAATCCGATGATGGATAGTGCATTTGAACTTTCTTCTATGGGAATTAGAGTAGATGAAAAATCTTTAGACAAACAGCTTACTATAGCAGGTTGTGATGATAGACGTGGAAGTGAATTTCATTCAATGTTACTAAATAGAGAGCTACCTTATACTGTTGGTGGTGGAATTGGACAATCAAGAATATGTATGTATTTCCTTCAAAAAGCACATATTGGAGAGGTACAAGCAAGTACTTGGCCTGAAGAAATGAAAAAAGAATGTAAAAAAGTAGGAATTGAGTTATTATAAAATAAAAAAAACAAATGTAAATGTGCTCCGGCGTCAGATCCAGCCGCTAGTCGCTCATTTACATTTGTTTTTTGAGCGTAAGAAATGCAATGTAAGATACGTCAGCGTCAAACCCAGTCGCGATACGTATCTTGCATTTTTTTTGAGCATATGAAGTGCAAGTTAAATATGTCAATGTAAAATGTAGGCTACGTGGAATCATAATTTTATATGTTATAATATTAATAGAATTGAATAATAAGAGGGGGAAAATAAATGTTTGATGCAACTAAAGAGTATGCTTTAAAACTTGATTTAGAAGATGAATCAAAAAAGTTTAGAGACAGGTTTTATATTCAAAATGATTTGATTTATATGGATGGAAATTCTCTGGGTATGATGTCAATTGATGCAGAAACATGTGTTAATAGAGTGCTTAACGAGTGGAAAACTCTTGCTATTAATGGTTGGTCAGACGCTAAAATTCCTTGGTTTTATTATGCTGAAGAATTGGCGAAAAAAATGAGTAAATTTATGGGAACCTCAGAAAATGAGATTATTATTCATAGTTCAGCCACAATAAATCTTCATATTGGATTATCTATATTTTATAAACCAGAAGGAATCAGAAGCAAAATAATTATGGACGAACTTAATTTTCCTTCTGATATTTATGCAGTAAAAAGCCATATTAAAAGTTTAGGATATGAAGTAGAAGAAGTGCTTGAGCTTATAAAAAGCAATGATGGTAAGACGATTAATGAAGATGATATTATAAATTCTTTTACGAATGAAATTGCGCTAGTAATTTTGCCGAGTGTTTTATACAGAAGTGGTCAGCTTTTAAATATAGAAAGAATTACAAAAGAAGCGCATAAGAAAGGAATCTATGTTCTATTTGATTTATGTCATTCTGCAGGAGCGTTTAGACATGAATTATCTAAATGGGATGTTGATTTTGCATTTTGGTGTGGATACAAATATTTTAATAATGGACCAGGTGGAGTAGCAAGTATTTATATTAATAAAAAACATTTTGATAGAGAAACCGGGCTTGCGGGTTGGTTTGGATATAAAAAAGAGAGTCAATTTGATATGAAATTAGACTTTGTTAAGTCAAAAAATGCGGGTGGTTTTCAAATAAGTACTCCACATTTACTAAGTATGGCGCCACTTGAAGGTTCTCTTAATATATTTGAAGAAGCTGGAATAGATAATTTAAGAAGTAAATCGTTAAAGCTTACGGATTATTTGATATTTTTGATTGAAAAAAAACTTAGTAAATTTGATTTTACAATAGGAACTCCAAAAGAACATTCAAGGCGTGGTGGACATGTTGCATTAGAGCATGATGACGCAATAAGAATAAATGAAGCAATTAAAAATAATAATATTATACCAGATTTTAGATTTCCAAATACAATCAGACTTGCACCGATTGCTCTATATACTTCTTTTTTTGAAGTGTGGAAAGTGGTTGATATAATAGAAAAAATTATGATGAACGAAGAATATAAAAAATTTGATGATAAAAGAAGTACAATTGCTTAATAATTTTGACTTAAAGAGGAGGTAAAAATGACTAGAGAAGACGTAGTTAAATATTTTTTAAGTAAGCCATATGCTATAGAATATTACCCATTTGATATGGTTACTGCTGTTTTTAAAGTAGGCGGGAAAATGTTTGCACTTATTAGCGATCATGAAAAAGATAGATTAAGTATTAATCTAAAAAATACACCGGAAGATAATATTGAACTTAGGGAAATGTTTAAAGAGATAATTCCAGGTTATCATATGAATAAGACTCATTGGAATACAGTCTATTTAGATGGTGAATTAGAAGAAACATTAATTAAAAGACTTATAGATGATTCTTATAATATTGTATATAAATCTCTTACAAAGAAGGTTAAAAAAGAATTAGAACTATAGGAATTTTATAAGGAGAAATTCAATGATTCATATAAACAAAATAATTACAATTTCAGTATTGATACTTATAATTTTACTAACAGTTTTGGGATGCTCTAAAAAAGAAATTTTTACTAATGAAGAAAATATTGATACTGACAATGAAGATACAAATGCTAGTAAAGAAAAAGTAGAAGTTCTAGGAAAATATAGATTGCCAGATGAAGCGGGTGAACATGAAGGAACTTGGCTTCAATGGCCCCATAATAACACTTATGGAAAAGGGTATAAAGAAGAATTAACTCCGATTTGGCTTGAAATGACAAAAAAATTAAGTGTGGGAGAAAAAGTTCATATAGTTACATATGATGAAAAAGAGGAGAAATATGTCAAAGAACTTCTTACAAATGTAAATATGGATAAAATTGATTTTAACATTTTTCAAACCGACGATGTATGGGCAAGAGATAATGGACCTATTTTTGTTTATGATACAAATAATGAACTTAAAATTATGGACTGGGGATTTAATGGTTGGGGAGAAAAAGTTCCTTATAATAAAGATCGTTTACTAAGAAGACATGTGGGTGAAAAATTAGGAATAGAAGTCATAGATTTAAATGACGTTGTAATAGAAGGTGGAGCAATTGAATTAGATGGAAATGGAAGTCTGCTTTTAACAAGGAGTGCTGTAGTTAATCCTAATAGAAATCCATTGCTAAGCGAAAAAGAGATAGAAATGTATTTAGAAGAAAATTATGGAGTTTCAAATTTTATTTGGCTTGATGGAGTAAAAGGTATGGAAATTACAGATTTTCATATAGACGGGTTTGCTAAATTTTATAATAAATCAACTTTAATTACATTATCTAAGGGTGATTTATTGGAGTGGGGAGTAAGTAAAAATGATATAGAAGTACTATTTAATGCTAAAAATAAAGATGGAATAAAATATAAATATATATATTTACCGCTTACTAAAAAAAATGTTATTCTAAAAAATGGCAAAAAATTAGGCTACAAAGGATCATATGCAAATTTCTATATAGGAAATAAAGTAATTTTAGTGCCAAATTACAATGATCCCAATGATGAAACTGCGAATGAAATAATAAGTAGCCTATATCCTAATCACAAAGTCGTAGGAATAGATGTAAGGGAGTTGTATAAATACGGTGGAATGATTCACTGCGTAACCCAACAGCAACCAATTGGTATTAGTGAGTAACTTAGTAAAAGAAAAATTATTTAGTTTTTACTAATTAAATCTACTAATTCTTCAAAAGTATTCTTAATGTATACACCTTTTCTGTAAAGCATTTTTTTTACAATTACTTCTTGCTGGGGAGAATTATTTTCAATGTTTTCTATAAATTTTGGCGTTCGGTTCCACTGCCAAAGGACAGAGTAATTTTCATCTAAGCCTACTAGAATTGGCGTAGCGATGTTAGTAAATTTATTTTTAATAATATCTTCATTAATGATTACTTTGACAACAATATTGCTATTTTTATCAAAACATTTTAATGCGTTTAAATTTACAATGCTATCAATACAAAATCTATATGCAAAAGCAATAATGTATTTTGTTTTTGATTGATTAAAATCAATATTACTACTAGTACAATAATCTTGATTTTCTTTTTCTATTTTTGCATAGTAGTGACCTTGTAAAACTGGTAGATTATTATAAAATTCTTCTAGTGACATTGAAAAATCATGTATTAGTGTTTTCATGTAAGTCTCCTTGTATAATTAGGTTAGAAATATTGCTTAAGTTTCTTGCGAATATTCTTACCTAATTCATTTATATTGTTTGTGATTAAAAATAAGTTCAACCACTTAACATACTGTAATTTTTCTATTATAGTTATCTCATAAAGAGTATATGCGTCTTCTCCTTGAATGACTCATTTCTTGAGTTTATATTCGTAACAAAGCTTGCATTATTGTGAGATTCTTTGATTTAGCTGGTTGAATTTCTCTTTGATCATAAATATTATTAGAGAATTATTCGTGTCACTTACAAGGTTAATTGACTCACTAATTATTGTTACTCTTTATTATTTTAAATGGGGGTTATTTTATGTCTAACTATTACCATTTGCCTGTTGTAGGCATTGATGTTGCTGCTAATTTTTCAGTAGTTACTGCTTTAAAACCTAATGGCGACGTATTCCGTAAGAACCTTAAAATTAGCCATACACTTGGGGGCTTCAATAAACTTCTTCTTTTTCTACAAAAAATTGAAGAAGAGTTTAACGATAGTCCCAAAGTATTTTGCGAATCCACGGGAATATATCATCTTACTCTTCTTCATTTTCTTGTTAAAAATCAGATTGATATACATGTAATAAATCCTCTGATAACTAATTCTAACAAGAATTCGAACATAAGAAAAGTAAAAACTGATAAATTAGATTCTCTTTCCATCGCAAAAATTTGTAAATTTGATAATGTAAAGACTTCAACATTCACTAGTGAGGAGTTTTTACACCTTAAACTCCTAGTTCGTGAGTATTACAAAGTTGTTGATTTAAAGGCAAATTTGAAAAAAACTTTCTCAAATAATATTTATATTAACTATCCAGGACTTCAAAATGCATTTGCTAATATAACAGGTAAGACACCTTTAATATTTATTAGAAAATATCCAACACCTAAACATCTTCTTAACGCTGAGCCCAAAGTTGTTATTGAACTTCTAACAAAGTCATCAAGACGTGGTTCTAGTTGGGCTAATAATAAATATAACAAACTTATAAAAATCGCTAATAGTGCCAATATCATTGGTATTACTCCCTTGCTTTTTGAATCTAAAGTAATACGTTTTAGCGAAAGTTTTGATTTTTATACAAATCAACTTAGAAATATTGTAGATGAAATTCACCAATATATTGACAATGCCTCTTTTGGAGAAGTATTTAAACAAAATATTAATCTTCTTAAAAGTTTCAAAGGTCTTGGTGATATAACTGCAATTACTTTGTTAGTTGAAATGGGTGATATTAATAATTTTTCTAAGCCTCAACAACTTGTAGCTTTTTTCGGTGTAGATCCTAGCGTTAATCAATCTGGCAATTTTAGCGGTGATCGCAATAAAATGTCCAAACGTGGTACTGCTATAGGTAGAAGAGCTTTGTACACAGTCGCTCTTGCTTCAATACGTACAAGTAAAAATAAAAAGCCAATAAATCTTGTTTTGTATGAATATTATCACATAGCCCTTGATAAGAAAAAGAAAAAAGTTAAACTTGTAGCTGTTATGAATAAACTACTTCGCTATATTTTTTCAATACTAAAAAATCAAAAACCATATGAAGTTAGAAATCCACTCGTCCACAAAAGGATGTTTTTAGAATCTAAACTTCATAATCCTGTTGCTGCTTAATAAATATTTTTACAGTAAATAATATTGAATGTTCATTTTTACTCGAGCATTATTTAGTATGCTCATTTTTAATAAGAACTTTTTTTATTAAATTACTTGACTATTACTAGCTGGTCTTTTAAAGTTTTTAAGAATAGTTATTGTCTAACTATTTTCTTTTTACCCTATAAAAGTTCCGTAAAACTATGAATATATCTAATAGATTTTTTTTCAAGTTCATTTTTATATTCTTTTGAAGTTTCGTCGTAAATAGCGATAACATCCATTCCGGCGCGCCTAGCAGCATCAACTCCAGCTTCAGTATCTTCAAATACAAGACATTTTGAGGGCTCTACATTTAAATCTTTAGCAACTTTTAAGTATATATATGGAAAGGGTTTGCCTTTTTCAACTTCACATGAAGTTGAAACAGTATCAAAAAAGTGATTGATATTATTACCTTCGATTGCGAGTTTAGTTAATTCTTTTGTATTACTTGTTCCAATTCCTAGAGGCATATTTATTTCTTTTAAATATACTAAGAAGTCATAGACTCCTTCTTTTAGTTTTACCTTTTCTCTAAAATAATGGCTAGCCATTTCTCGCCATATTATTTTTAATTCTTCTACACTTTCACTTAAATTAAATTCATTAATAAAGTAATTTGCAGTTTCAGTAAAACTCATACCTTCAATGTTCTTTTGTAGATTTTTAGGAACTTTTTTTCCTTTGCTTGCTAAGAAATCAATATCGATTTGCAGCCACATCCACATTGAATCTACTAGTGTTCCGTCTAAATCAAATATTACTGCATCGTATTTACTAAACATATTTCTCCTTTATGAATCATATATACTTTAAGCATGATAAATCTAAATTTATATATGATGGTATAATTATTATTATAAAAAATTCTAAGACTTTATTTTTTAAATAAAGTCTTAAAGTATAGTTCTACTATTTAAATTTAAAAACTGCAGTTACTGGATTATGATCAGTATGTTCAAATCCTAAATCATGACCTTTAACAGATAAAACTTCGATATTGTTTGAAACGTAGAATCCATCAATAACAGTTTCGAATGAAGTTCCTTTTTTATAAGGTGTAGTTGTTGAACGTATTGTCATTGTGCTTTCATCAGTGGCTAAAGTGAAATCTTCTTTAAATAATTCTTCGGGTAAAAGTGCTAACCAATCTGGAAGTTTTCCTTTGTAAGTGTCAAGAAATGTTCTACTAAGTAAATGATTCCAGTCGCCGGATAAGACAACATAGTTTCCATCGGTATATTTTGCCTTTATATATTTTAACAGAAATTCTAATTGCTGAGCTTTTATAAGCCCACCTTTGTCAAAAGCAGATAGATGAAGGTTTACAAAGATTAAATTTTTTCCATTGGATAGAGGTACAGTATTTTCTATAATACATCTATCAAGCATAAAATACCTTCTTGGAAAGGTTTCTTTTCCAGGAAGTGCATACCTAAGTGATTTAGATGTTTTATACTTTGAAAGTGTAAGTAATCCTGATTCAACGTGCCCCATAGGATCAGTTAATGGAACTGGAACCCATTTTGATATATAGTTGTAAGCGAATGTCTGTGAATAATCTTTAAACTCATTTTCTATAGCTTTCTTTTCATCAATATGATAACTTCTTGTTGAATTTGTATCAACTTCTTGAATTGAAATAAAATCAGAATTTGTGCTTTTTAAAAAATCTAAAACAGAGTCTAAATTTTCTTTAGTTTTTTCTTTGCTAGATGATTTTGACATTGTGCCGCCATCCATAAAGAAATCTTGATATTTATC
Source organism: Helicovermis profundi (assembly GCF_033097505.1). Classification (NCBI taxonomy): domain Bacteria; kingdom Bacillati; phylum Bacillota; class Clostridia; order Peptostreptococcales; family Caminicellaceae; genus Helicovermis; species Helicovermis profundi. The sequence continues at coordinate 447,979 of NZ_AP028654.1, forward strand.
TAGACCACAGTATCCAATATTGTATGTAGTAACTGAGAAATTCTTATCAATTGGCATTATTTTTTCACTCTTACCATCAATTGTTGCGTTTTCAATTTCTTTTGGACTATAATCAGTGATAATAATATATGATAAGTATATTATAAATAGCGTAGCTAATAGGGCAATAATAGCTAATGAAATTTTAAAAATTTTAAACATTAGAACCTCCATTTAATATGATTTTTAAGTCTATTTATGGTATTATTATATCAAATATATATAATAAAAAATAGCAAAAATAATCACTTGTAATTACTTTTGTAAGCTGAATACCATAAATTAATTAAAAAATGTTTTTTAATTAATTAAGTTATGTTATAATTCTAATGCTATATTTTAATATCACATTTGAACAAAAGGAGAAACTAAATGAACGACAAATTAAAGTTGTATGGCTTTAATAATTTAACTAAAACTTTAAGTTTTAATATTTACGATATTTGTTATACAAAAACAAAAGAAGATCAACAAAAATATATTGAGTATATAGATGAGCAGTATAATGCTAAAAGGCTTACAGATATACTTATTGAAGTTACACGTATTATTGGGGCAAGCGTTTTGAATATTGCTAAACAAGATTATGATCCGCAGGGTGCTAGTGTAACACTTCTTATATCTGAAGATCCGCTTCGTGAAAGTGAAATTGATTCTTCTTGTAATAAAGGTATATTAGACTATAGGGATTCGGTTGTAGCACATCTTGATAAAAGTCATATTACAGTTCATACTTACCCTGAAACCCATCCAAGTAAAGGAATAGCAACATTTAGAGTTGATATAGATGTTTCGACATGTGGTGAAATATCACCGCTAAAAGCATTAAATTATCTTATAGAATCTTTTGATTCAGATATATTAAATTTGGATTATAGAGTTCGAGGCTTTACAAGAGATTTTGTTGGAAATAAACTTTTTATTGATCATAAAATAACTTCTATTCAAGATTACATTTCGGATGAGGTTTTGGCAAAATATAGTGCGATTGATATAAACGTATACCAAGAGCATATATTTCATACAAAAATGATGCTTAAGAATTTTGATCTTGATGATTATTTGTTTTCTACAGAAAAAATTGATTTAGAAGTAGAAGAAAGAAATAGTATGAATAAAGAATTAAAAATAGAAATGCAAGAAATTTATTATGGAAAGAATTATATAGAATAAATAAATATAAAAGCCTATAACTTAAACTGTAGTTATAGGCTTTAATTGTATTTAACTGCTGTAAATGGTTAGAGACTATATTGAAAATTATTTAACTTAGTGAGTATCTTTTTTTAATATTACTGAGGCGGATAACATAACAATTGAAACTAAAATGAAGGTAAAATAGAAGCCAAATAAATTTATTACAATACTTCCAAAGATGGGGAGTAAAACTACAAAAATATTAAGCGAACCTCTTATTCCAAGATATTCAGTTCTACGATTGCTTGGTGCTATATCGAGTAGATACGGTTCGAATCCAATTCTTCTACCACTAAGAATAAATCCTATTAAAAAAAACAATAAACTATATACGTTTGGACCAAAAAATGAAAGTATAATGGCGAGTAGTGGAATTATTCCTCCAAGTCTAATACAGACATTAACTATCTGTTTAGAGCTATGTTTTTTAGCTAAATAGCCCCATACGATATTTGAAAGAATGGTTCCAATTATTTGAAACATCAAATATTTGCCGATGAAACTTTTATCAATGTTAAAATGCTCTTTTGCAAAAATGATATAAAAAGGAAGTAACATTATACTAAAACTTGCCATGTTTTCAACAATTATAAATTTTCTAAAATGTAAATCGTTTTTTAAATAGATTGGTACTTCTTTTAAATAACTAAAAAACGAAGAGCTCGTTGACTCTTTTATTTCTGAATCAGGTTCTTTTATTAGAATAAATCCGATTGAAGCAATAACTAATCCTATAAACCCAATAAAAAGATTTACTGAATAATTGAGAGGAAATAGCAAATTTTTTAATCCGAAAATTTTACTTACTAATAGTCCACCTCCAAAAGCTGCAATACTAGAAAAAAATTGTTTTGAAGCGTATAATTGAGTTCTATCTTTGCTCGGTAGTAATTTTCCTATAATATCGGCATATGAAATTCCAGCAAATCCTGCGCTAATAGAAAATAGGAATACCCAAAAATAGAAACTGATAATAGTTAAATTAGGGTTATTAACGCTGAAACGATAAGTAAAAAAAGCCATGCCAAGAAAAGAAATTGCCCTTAGATATATTCCAAGTAGTAGAAATTTCTTTTTCCTTTTATATTTTTTTAAAAAATGGCTGAATATTATATTAAAAATTAGTGGAACTCCAAGCATAATAGAATACAAAGATGCAAATAATAGTTTTGAATTAGAAAGCTTAGAAATAAGTGATGGAAATACAGTGTTTAAATCTAGCATTGACATTGTAAGAGCAAGAAAGAATCCATGCCATATAAATGCGAAATATATAGATTTTTTTGATTTGTTAATATTTAATTTAGTGTTCATATACACCTTGCCTTTTAATATTAAAATAATTGTGATAATAACTAAAATACATAATAACATAGAGTTTTGACATTGCCAAAGGTTGATAATTAATTAGCAAAAATAAAATAAACCTAATAATCAAAATTTATATGAATAAAATTTTTTTTAAGAAAAATATTTATAATAAAATAACAAATAGTATGAAAGTTTACATATAATAAAATCTATTCGTATGCATTTTTCTGTATGGATGGATTTTAAAATTAAAAGTGTCTAAAAAGAAATATTTATAAGAAAACGCTCCTGAAAAATTAACAAAACGCAATAATATATACGTTGCTAATAAATGTATTACGAATTTATAAAAAAATGGCATATAAATTTTATTGTATTAAGTAGTATTAACAATTAAGATGGATTTTGTTAAATTAAAAATTATCGCAATAGTTTGACAATTGCAAGGAAAAAAGTTATATTATACGTAGTTTTAGTAATAAATAATAAATAGAATATACGAAAATAATTTTTAAAATTATTTATAATAGGAGTTTTTGTATATATTATTTTTACTAAAAACATTTATTGTTTTTTACATAAATGAATTTTATACCTCTTTTATGAAGTGAGTATTGGGGTAGAAAATATCGGAAAAAGAAGTAATAGTACAAAAAATTTAAGGGGTGAAGTATGCCAGATAACGTATTATTAAAAGTGAATAATTTGAAAACGCATTTTTACACAGATACAGGAGTTGTTAAGGCTGTTGATGGAATTAGTTTTGATTTAAAAAAAGGCCACACAATTGGAATTGTTGGTGAATCCGGATCTGGTAAATCTATTACAGCGATGTCTATAATGCGTTTGATACCAGTTCCACCTGGAAGAATTGTTGATGGAGAAATACTTTTTAAGGGTAAAGATTTTGTTAAATCAACTCAGAAAGAAATGATGAAAATTAGAGGAAATGAAGTTGCAATGATTTTTCAAGACCCTATGACGTCACTTAATCCTGTTTTGAAAGTTGGAGAACAAATTGCAGAGGCTATTAGACTTCATCAAAATTTGGATAAAAAAAAGGCTTGGTCTAAATCAATTGAGATGTTAGAAAAAGTTGGAATTCCTGAAGCTGCAGATAGAGCTAATAGGTATCCACATGAATTTTCTGGGGGCATGAGACAAAGAGCAATGATTGCAATGGCTCTTTCTTGTAATCCAGAACTTCTTATTGCAGATGAACCTACTACAGCTCTTGATGTTACAATACAAGCTCAGATATTAGATTTAATGCTAGATTTAAAAAATGAATTTAATACTGCAATAATTATGATAACTCATGATCTTGGTGTTGTGGCGGAGGTTTGTGATGAAGTACTTGTGATGTATGCAGGTAGACCGGTTGAAAAAACTGATGTAAATACTTTATTTGAAAGTCCAAAGCATCCATATACATGGGGACTACTTAATTCTATTCCATCTATTGATGATGATAAAGAAAGATTAGAACCAATTCATGGTCTTCCGCCTGATTTACGTCATTTGCCAAAGGGTTGTAGTTTTGCTGATAGATGTGATCATTCAAAAGATATATGTTTTGAAAAGAAACCAGAATTAGTAGAAATAGCAAAAGGACATTTTGTAGCTTGTAATTTATATGGAGAGAGGGATTAGATGGCGGCAATATTAGAAGTAAAGGACTTAAAAAAATATTTTCCAATAAAAAAAGGTGGATTTTTTTCAAAAAAAATAGACTATGTAAAGGCGGTAGAAGATGTATCTTTTACTTTAAATAAAGGAGAAACTTTAGGTGTTGTTGGAGAGAGTGGTTGTGGTAAATCAACTACTGGAAGATGTATTCTACAATTAATAAAACCTACTGGAGGGGAAGTATTATTCGAAGGGAAAAATTTAGTTGATTTAACAAAAAAAGAACTTCGAAATATGAGACGAGATATGCAAATAATTTTTCAAGATCCATATGCATCATTAAATCCAAGATTAACAGTAGGTGATACTATTATGGAACCTATGAAGAATTTTGGTATTGGAACTGAGAAAGAAAGAATAGCAAAAATGGAAGAACTGCTTGATACTGTAGGATTAAGTCCTTATCATGCTAAAAGATATCCACATGAATTTTCTGGTGGACAAAGACAAAGAGTTGGCATTGCAAGAGCTCTAAGTACGAATCCTAAATTAGTGATATGTGATGAACCGGTTTCAGCACTAGATGTATCGATTCAAGCGCAGACTATAAACTTATTAAAAGATTTACAAGAAAAATATAACCTTACTATGGTCTTTATTGCTCATGATTTAAGTGTAGTAAAACATATTAGTGATAGGGTAGCTGTAATGTATTTAGGCTCAATAGTTGAAATTTCAGAGTATAAAGATTTATACAAAAATCCTACTCATCCTTATACAAAAGCATTATTATCTGCTATTCCTGTGCCAAATCCTAAGGCCAATAAGAATAGAATTATACTAAAAGGGGATATACCTAGTCCAACTAATCCACCTAAAGGGTGTAAATTCAACACTAGGTGTACTTATGCCACTGATATTTGTAGAAAAGAAAAACCTATTTTGAGAGAAGTGTCAAGTGAGCACAAAGTTGCATGTCACAATGTTTAATAAACTAATGTTTTTACTTTAATTAGAGCAAGAATATAGTTTTTTAAAATAAAAAGGGGGATAAAAAAATGAAGAAAAGATTTTACGTATTATTACTTATTTTAGTTATGATTGTTTCTTTCGGTTTAACTGGATGTTCTTCGCCAGCAACTGAAAAAACTGAAGCACCATCTGACGATGCTGCTAAAACTACTGAAACAACAGATACTGCACCTGCTCCTGCAAAAGAAAAAGTTTTAATTTTTGCAAGAAGTGGAGATAGTGTCAGCTTAGATCCATCGAACGCTACTGATGGAGAATCATTTTATGTAGCTAGAAATGTTTTAGATACTTTAGTAGATTATGCTGAAGATAGCACTGCTATTATTCCAGCATTAGCTACAAGCTGGGAAACTAAAAACGAAGAAGGAACTATTTGGGAATTTCATTTAAGAAAAGGTGTTAAGTTCCATGATGGAACTGATTTTAATGCTGATGCTGTTGTATTTAACTTTGATAGATGGATGAATGAAGATAATGAATACAGATTCGATGGTGAGAATTTTGAGTACTGGGGATATATGTTTGGTGGATATCCTGGTATTGTAAAATCAGTTACAGCTGTTGATGAAAATACAGTAGATGTTGAACTTAATACTCCAAATGCACCATTTATTAGTAATCTTGCAATGCCTAGTTTTGCTATTTCTAGTCCAACTGCTATTAAAAAATACAAAGGTGATATATTTAAAAATCCAGTTGGAACTGGTCCATTTAAATTTGTTGAATGGTTAAAAGACGACAAAATTGTTTTAGAGAAAAATGAAAATTATTGGGGAGAAGGACCAAAACTTGATAAATTAATTTTTAGAAGTATTCCTGATAACTCAGCTAGACTTTTAGAACTTCAAGCAGGAACAATTGATATGATGACAGGGGTTAGTCCTGATGATGCTCAAATTATTAAAGATGATCCTAATCTACAGCTTTATTTAAGACCGAGTATGAATGTTGGGTACTTAGCTATGAATATGATGAAAAAACCTTTTGATGATGTAAGAGTAAGACAAGCGCTTAATTATGCTGTTGATAAAGATAGTATTATTAAAGCTTTCTATGGTGGACTTGCAGAACCTGCAAAGAATCCAATTCCGCCATCACTTTGGGGATATAATGATGATATTACAGCTTACGAATACAACCCAGAAAAAGCAAAAGCTTTACTAGCTGAAGCTGGATATCCAGACGGATTTAAAACTACATTATGGGCTATGCCAGTTGCTAGACCATATATGCCTCAACCAAAAGAGATAGCAACAGCTCTTCAACAACAATTTGCAGCTATTGGAGTAGATGCTGAAATAGTAACTATGGACTGGGCAACTTATTTAGCTAAAGGTGAAAATGGAGAACATGACACCTATCTACTAGGTTGGACAGGCGATAATGGTGATCCTGACAACTTTATGTATGTATTATTAGATAAAGATAATGCTAATGTTGGTTCAGCAGGAAATGTTGCTTTTTATAAGAGTGAAGCAGTTCATAAACTTTTAATTGAAGCTCAACAAGAATCTGATCAAGCTAAAAGAGCTGAACTTTACAAACAAGCTCAAGTTATTATTCATAACGATGCTCCTTGGGTTCCACTTGTACATTCAACTCCACCAATTGCAGCAAAAAAATCAGTTAAGAATTATGTACCTCATCCTACTGGAGGAGAGTCAATATTCTGGAAAGTTGATATAGACAATAATTAATCAAAAATGGAATTAAACTATTAGGGAGCGAAAGCTCCCTAATAAAATTATTGTAAAAGAAAAAAGGAGGAAAAAAGGATTATGGGACATACTATTTTGAAGAGAATCTTACTAGTGATTCCTGTTTTAATAGGCGTAAGTATTTTAGCGTTTTCTATTCTTCACTTAATCCCTGGAGATCCTGCTAGAGTAATATTAGGAGAAAGAGCCACACATGATGCAGTAATAATGCTACAAGAAAAGCTTGGTTTAAATAGGCCTTTATACATACAGTATTTTAGTTTTATGAAAAATGTATTAAGTGGTGATCTTGGAACGTCAATTATTACAAATGAATCAGTTACAACAGAATTGTTTACAGCTTTTGCAGCTACTCTTGAACTTACAGTTTTATCGATGATAATTGCAGTAGTTGTAGGAATACTTGCAGGTACAATTGCAGCTGTAAAACAATTTTCTGTGTTTGATAATGTTAGTATGGTAGGAGCCTTAGCTGGAGTATCTATGCCAATATTTTGGTTAGGTCTTTTAATGATTTGGCTTTTTGCATATAAGTGGGGTATTTTCCCGGCTTCCGGAAGGCTCGCTGTTAGTTTTGATATACCAAGGGTCACCAATGTGATGCTAATAGATACGCTCTTAGCTGGGAATTTTGCAGCTTTTAAAGATGCAATTATGCACTTAATAATGCCTGCGTTTGCACTTGCTACAATACCAATGGCGATAATAGCAAGAATGACAAGGTCAAGTATGCTTGAAGTTATGAGGCAAGACTATATAAGAACAGCTAGAGCAAAAGGCTTGTCTGAAAAAGTGGTTATATTTAAACATGCTATAAAAAATGCATTTTTGCCGATTGTTACAGTTATAGGACTTCAAATAGGACTTCTTTTAGGAGGAGCTGTAATGACAGAAACTGTATTTTCTTATCCAGGACTTGGAAGAAAATTGTATTTATCAATAATGGCTAGAGATTATCCAATGGTACAAGGAGGGATTTTAATAGTTGCATTTTTCTTTGTATTTGTTAATTTAATTGTTGATATATCATATATGTTTATCGATCCAAGAATTTCGTTAGATTAGGAGGATATTGTGGCAGAAGAAAATATTAAATTAGATAGAAGTTCAGAGAGAATGGATGAAAAATCTGGACTTTGGTTAAATGTATTTAAAAGACTTAGAAAGAGTAAAACATCTATGTTTGGACTTTTTATAGTGGCAGTACTAGTATTTTTAACAGTGTTTGCACCACTAATTGCACCACATGATCCAATTGTTGGACAATTAGCATTAAGGCATAATGCACCTTCAGCAGATTATTTATTTGGAACAGATTCTCAGGGACGGGATGTTTTTAGTAGAATATTATATGGTGCAAAAATAACTGTCCAAATTGGGGTTATATCAGTAGGAATTGCACTAATAATAGGTACTTTACTTGGGGTATTAGCAGGATATTATGGAAAAAAAATAGATATGATAATAATGCGACTAATGGATATAATGCTTGCATTTCCAACTATCTTACTAGCACTTGCTATAGTATCAATACTAGGACCAAGCTTAACGAATGCAATGATTGCAGTTGGTGTTGTAAATATACCGAAATTTGCAAGGATAGTAAGATCATCAGTACTTTCGGTAAAAGAAAGTGAGTATGTAGATGCAGCAATATCAATAGGATGTACAGATCTTCAAATAATAACAAGACATATACTTCCAAATTGCCTAGCACCAATAATTGTACAAGCAACACTAACAATTGGTACAGCAATACTAGAAGCAGCAGGACTGTCTTTCTTAGGACTTGGAGCACAACCTCCAATGGCAGAGTGGGGAGCAATGTTATCAGATGCAAGAGGATATATGAGACAAGCACCGTGGTCAGTAATATACCCAGGTGTTGCAATCATGATAACAGTACTAGGATTCAACCTACTAGGCGATGGATTAAGAGATGCACTAGACCCAAGACTAAAGGAATGATCGCGAATAAAATAAGCAGTGCGCAAAAACATAAAAAACACGGAACAGTGAATTTATTCACTAGGGCCGTGTTTTTTATGTTTTTGCATAGGGCTAAAAGCCCGTGTAGAGGCGAATGCGAAGCATTTGACTCTAGAGCACTGCGTATCTGCGACAGATTAATTTGATTATTTGAAACAAAACGGTGAATTTATTCACTAGGGCCGTGTTTTTTATGTTTTTGCATAGGGCTAAAGACCTAAGTAGAGGCGAATGCGAAGCATTTGACTCTAGAGCACTGCGTATCTGCGACAGATTAATTTGATTATTTGAAACAAAACGGTGAATTTATTCACCAAGGCCGTGTTTTTCTGTTTTACATAGGGCTAAAGACCTAAGTAGAGGCGAATGCGAAGCATTTGACTCTAGAGCACTGCGTATCTGCGACAGATTAATTTGATTATTTGAAACAAAACGGTGAATTTATTCACTAGGGCCGTGTTTTTTATGTTTTTGCATAGGGCTAAAGACCTAAGTAGAGGCGAATGCGAAGCATTTGACTCTAGAGCACTGCGTATCTGCGACAGATTAATTTGATTATTTGAAACAAAACGGTGAATTTATTCACCAAGGCCGTGTTTTTCTGTTTTTGCATAGGGCTAAAGACCTAAGTAGAGGTGAATGCAAAGCACTCGTATTTCGAGGTAGAGAAAGAAAATGAGTTGAAAATCATTTAATAACTATAAATATGTTATTTTTCAAGGGTTTGTGGTATTAAGAATATATAGATTAAGCATAATTTTGAATAAATAGAGGAGAATATAATTATGACAAAAACTAAATATACTGCTATAAAAGTAACGAATTTGATACGCTGGACTGCTCGTATCTTAGCTACTGTAATTATTACACTCGCTCTATTTATGGTCATTGCCTCTATATGGAACTACCTTACAACTGGTAAAGCAGATCCGTATGCTATAGAAAATTATCCAGCTATTGAAAATTTAATCCCAATCACTTTGGGACTAAGTATTGTGGGGCTAGGAATTGCTTGGCGTTGGGAGGGAATTGGAGGAACAATCACTCTTGTTTTCCAAGTACTAACTTTTGCAGTGCACCACTGGCTACTTACTCCTAGACCCTATCCCTATCCATTGACGATAATAATCTCTGCTACGGGAATATTATTTATAGTGTGTTGGTGGCTTACGAGAAAGAGGATCATTTCAGAAAATAGCGTCTAATGGGCTAATTTAACTTTAATTTTTATGCCAAAAATAATAAATGATACATATGATGCAATGTGTCCAAAAAGTATACACTTTTTAATAATTGTGAATTTATATCTTTAATAGTAAATAATATAGTATAAATAACAAATAAATAATAATTAAAAAGTGAGGTCGTAAAAATGAAGTATAATTTTGATTCAAATGTTGATGTTGAAAAAACGAATGCGTATTTAGTGGGAGGAGGAATTGCATCTCTTAGCGCAGCTGTATATTTAATAAGAGATGGCCATATCCCAGGAAAAAATATTCATATTTTTGAGCAAAGTAAAATTACTGGTGGTAGCATGGATGGCGGTGGTAATCCTGATAGTGGATATATAATTCGCGGTGGAAGAATGTTTGATGAAGAAGCTTATCAATGTATATTTGGAATTATGGAAAGTATACCATCGTTAACTGATCCAAAAGTGTCTATTAGAGATGAATTTCGTGGATTTAATAAAAAAATTAAAACTTTATCAACCGCTAGATTAATAGATAATGAAGCAAATATAATTGAATCATCAAAACTTGGATTTAATCGTGAAGATAGATTGGCTTTAATGGATATAATTATTACACCAGAAGAAGAATTAGGAACGAAAACAGTGGTTGAATGTTTTCCAGAGTCGTTCTTTCAGACAAATTTTTGGTATCAATGGACTACAAGTTTTGCCTTTGAGCCATGGCATAGTGCAATAGAATTTAAGAGATATCTTCATAGATTTATGCATGAGTTACCAAAAGTAAGCGATTTTTCAGGTGTACGCCGTACTCCTTATAATCAATACGATTCAATTATTTTGCCAATTACAGAATGGCTTAAATCACAAGGTGTAGATTTTGAGTATAATTGTTCGGTAAATAGTTTAGAATTTGAACCAAATGAAGAAGAAAAAAAGGTTATTGGAATTAATTGTACAAAAAATAATGTAGATGAAAATATAATTATTAAAGATAAAGATTTTGTCTTTGTTACTATTGGATCTATTACAGCAGGAGCGAGTCTTGGTTATACAAGGACTGCACCTGTAATAAATGATAAGAATGTTGGTTCAGACTGGAAACTTTGGGAAAGTATAGCTAAAGAATCGCCGGAATTTGGGAAGCCACAAATTTTTAATCAAAATGTAGAAAAATCTTTATTTGAAACATTTACTGTGACTTTAAAAGACCCAACAATGTTTAAGAGAATTGTAGAATTTTCTGGAAATCAACCTGGAACAGGATCGCTTATGACTTTCAAAGAATCAGGATGGTTTATGTCTATATGTTTACACAATCAACCTCATTTTCTTAATCAACCAGACAATGTACAAGCGCTATGGGGGTATTCATTGTTTCCATATAATAAAGGCGATTATGTGAAAAAAAGAATGGTAGATTGTACCGGTGAAGAAATACTTACGGAATTGCTAGGTCATTTAAGATTTGATGAAGATAAAGAAAAAATACTAAATACCTCTATATGTATACCATGTATTTTGCCATTTGCAACAAGTCAATTTCTACCAAGAACTAAGGGTGATAGACCAAAAGTAATACCGGAATGTTCTAAAAATTTAGCTTTTCTGGGTCAATTTTGTGAAATTGAAGATGATGTAGTATTTACCGTAGATTATTCATCACGATCTGCACAGACTGCAGTATATAAATTTCTTGATTTAGATAAAGAAGTAACTCCTATATATAAGGGACAATACGATGTAAGAATTCTATTTAATTCAGCTATGTCTATGATGAAAGATGACAATTTAAGTAAAGAAATCGGAATGCTAAAAAAAATGATGTTCAAATAATTCTAAAAAAAACGACAAAACCCAAGATTAAATCAAGATTCTATTGATTTAATCTTGGGTTTTGTATTTATTTAGTGCATGAGGCATACTTCCCTCGATAACGTTATTAATGCCTTCTACAAGATCGCTTGGAGAATCTTTCATTCCATTTTTTACCCACTGGATGGTAATTCCTACAAATGCGTGAGTATAAAAGTCAGCAATAAATTTTTTGTCAATACTTGGAATAATCATATTAATAGATAATTCACTAATTGCGCACATTAAAATATCAAAGCAAAAATTATAAAAACATTCATCGAATGAATTTTGTCCGGGAGTGTTAAAAGCGTTTACATAAAAATATTTATTTCTCATAAGATATTCAAGAGTTCTATAAGTACCTTCTGTCCAATTTTCATAGTGATTGCAATTAGCAATTTTCTTAGATATTTCTGTAATGAAAATCCAATTAACAAGGTCAAATTTATCTTGAAAATGATAGTAAAAGGTTTTTCTACTAAGATTACAATTACTTACTATTTTTTGAATAGAAATTTTTGCCAAAGGGTGAGTTTTCATCAATTGTTTTATAGAATCTGCAAGTGCCTTTTTTGTTATAAGTGATTCAGACATGTTTTTCTCCTAGTGATATTTTATGTGATTTTACAAATATAATTGCAAAAGAATTATTATAAAATCTATAATAATTTTATCAAACATATAGCTTAAATAGTAGTTTTTTATCAGGCAATTTAATTTTTTATAAAATTATGATAAAATATAGATAAAGTTATATAAGTTTAAAATATTTGATTGTTTAAGCATTCAAGTTTAATATTGTATTGAATTTTGAATACTGGAGGTAAATAAATGAAAACTATAGTTGTGTACAAATCTAAGTCAAATTTTGTAAAAAATTATGCTGATTGGATTGCAAAAAATCTTTCAGCTGATATTTTTGAAGCTTCAACTGTGACTAGCGATAAATTATTAGAATATGACACCATAATTTATGGCGGTGGTTTATATGCAGGTAGAATAAATGGAGTTAAACTTATTAAGAAAAATATCCATGACTTAAAAGGGAAAAATATAGTTGTTTTTTTCTCTGGAGCATCCTCACCTAATGAAAAAGCAATTAATGAAGTAAAAAACAATAATTTTGATGAAGAAATGCAAAAAAACATTAGATTTTTTTATTTAAGGGGAGGATTTGATTATAATAAGTTAAAAAGTTTTGATAAATTACTAATGAATATGCTTAAATTTACTTTGAAAAGAAAGAAAAATTTATCAGCAGATGATAGGGGAATGCTATCGGCATATGATAATCCTGTAGATTTCACTAAAGAAAAAAATATAGATGAGTTGATTAGCTATGTAAATAGCAAGGCTAAGTAAATTTATATTGTCAAAGAATATTTGGACTCAATATTGAGAGTATATAAGGAGGTTTTATAAATTGTTTAAAGCAAGCACATCTACATGAGGATCGATTTCAAATTCTAGTATAGAAGAAAAAAATATAAAGTGTCCAGTGTGTGGGATGCTAGGAAAAGCTGTACCAAACGAAACAGTAGCAAATCTTGTTAAAATGAATAAAAGCCCAATTAATGAATGTAAGGACTATACAATCTGTTTAAATTCTAAATGTAAAGTTGCATATTTTTCTGAGGAAGATATGTTATTGACAAAAGATATTAAGGTACCTATATGGTATAAAGATGATGCTACAGAAAAGTATGCATGCTACTGTAATCGAGTTACGATTGATGAAGTTAAAAATGCTACTATAGAAAATAATGTAAAAAATCTTAAAGAGTTAATGAATTATACAAATGTTATGAAAAATGGACAATGTAAAAAAAATCATCCGTTTGGAAAATGCTGCTCAACTGAGCTTAATAAATTAATTGAAAAATATAAAAATTAATGAGGGATAGAGTTTATCTTTGAATAGTAAATCGTGAGCATTTTATCCGATGCCTTAGAATTTTAGTACCCCCACTTCTTAAAAAAGTGGGGGATAAAGAACTCTAAAAAGGCCCTGGATTATGTTTTCTAAGATTCGGTGGGAGTAAAAACTCCCTCTGAATCTTAGAAATTCATTTATGTTCATGATTTTTTTTATTCAAGTATTATTGAATATAATGATATACTGAAATTAATACAGAAAATTATTTTCAATTAATAAAAGGAGAAAAAATGGAAAATCAAGATAAACCTCATAAAAGAAGAGTTAGATACAAAGGGACTCATCCAAAAAAATATTCTGAAAAATATAAAGAACATGATCCAAATAAGTATTCAGATACTGTAGCGAGAGTTATTTTAAAAGGAAGTACACCAGCTGGTATGCATATTTCGATTTGTGTAAAAGAAATCTTGGAATTTTTACAAATAAAGCCAGGTCAAACTGGTCTTGATGCAACGCTTGGGTATGGGGGACATTCTCTCGAAATGTTAAAGTGTTTAAATCATACCGGTCATCTTTACGCACTTGATGTTGATCCTATTGAACTTCCTCGTACAAGAGATAGATTAGAAAAACAAGGATATGGTCCAGAGATATTAACTATTAAGCAGTTGAATTTTTTAGAAGTTGATAAAGTTGCGTCTGAAGCAGGTTTATTTGATTTTGTTCTAGCAGATCTTGGTGTTTCATCAATGCAGATTGATAACCCCAAAAGAGGTTTCTCATATAAAAAAGAAGGGCCACTTGATCTTAGACTTAATCCTAAAAAGGGTATTTCAGCTTCTGAAAGATTAAGAAATATTTCAGAAGCTGAACTTGAGGGGATGCTTATTGAAAATTCAGATGAACCTTATGCTGCAAAAATTGCTAAAGCTATTATTATAGAAAACAAGAAAGGAAAATATATTTCTACAACGACTCATCTTCAGCAAATAATAAAAAGTGCATTAAAATTTATTCCTGAAAACGAGAGGGAAGAAGCTGTTAAAAAATCTTGTCAAAGATCTTTTCAAGCACTTAGAATAGATGTCAATGAAGAATTTGAAGTTTTATATGAGTTTCTAGAAAAATTACCAAGTTCTCTTAAAAGTGGCGGAAGAGTTGCAATTCTTTCTTTTCACTCTGGAGAGGATAGACTTGTAAAAAAATCTTTTAAGCGTTTATTTAAAGAAGGAATTTATAGTGAAGTTGCCTCAGAAATAATTAGGCCTTCTAAAGAAGAATGTAATATCAATACACGTGCGCGTTCTACTAAAATGCGATGGGCTATAAAAGCGTAATCAAACAAATAAAGTAAAATGATAGGTGGAATATGAAAGCAACTAAAAATTATGTATATATTCTGAAGTGTAGTGACAATACTTTGTACACTGGTTGGACAGTAGATTTAGATAAAAGAATGAAAACTCATAACTCTGGAAATGGTGCCAAATACACAAGGGGTAGAACGCCGGTGATTCTTAAATATTATGAAGAGTTTGAAACAAAATCTCAAGCTTTAAAAAGAGAAATAATAATAAAAAAACTGACTAGAAAAGAAAAAATTTCTTTAATAGGCAGTTTCAAAATTGACTTTTAATGAAGTATTGACTTAAAAATAAGTAATACTAGGAATCCTATTCCAAAGAACAATAAAATTGGAATAAGTAGTGCAATTGAAATTGGAATTATTACAAATAATACTCCAATAAATATAAGTGTAAGAATTATTTTTATTATCCCAAATCCTAAAGACAATAAAAATTTCCCTAAAAGAATTAATACGAGTATAAATAGAAGATTACCAAGCATAATTTGCCTCCTTTTGTACTTTATTTATATCTGCATCTACATAATAATATACTTCTATTAATATAAAATAGAAGTAAGATTAAAAAACAATTAGAGATTGATAAAAAAGGGTTACATTTATTAAATAATAGTTGTAATTTCTGATTTTGAGTATATTATTAGTATGTAAATACATAGATATTAATATATAAAATGGGAGATAATATGAAAAAAGGAATAGTAGTAGTTTTAGCAATCACTTTATTATTAAGTGGTTGTTCTTTAAAACAAGTAAATGAAGAAAATATAGACCTCAGTAAAGAAAATGCAAATAACGTGGAAGTAAGTACAAAAAATGTTGACGTTAAAAATGTAGAAAATGACAAAGATACAGAAAATGTTGAAGCTAAAGAAATAGAAAAAAATATTGATAATACTACAAAAATCGAACCTAATAGTACAAATGTAGAAACTACAACTAGCAAAGAAGATTCAAATAAAGAAGATGTAAAAGAAGCTACTAATTTTACTGAGCTAAGCACGAAAGAACTTAAAAAAATTAAAGCGAACGAACTCGGTGAAATTATGGTTATTATGTATCATGGATTAAGTAAAAAAAATGCAACGTATTCTAGAACAGCTGAAAGTTTTAAGAAAGATCTTCAAGAGCTTTATGATAGTGGATTTAGACTACTTAGCCTTAAAGATTTTGTTAATGGAAATATTACAACTAAAGCGGGATATACACCTGTTGTTTTAACTTTTGATGATGGAAATAGGTCAAATTTTAATATATTAATTGATGAAAATGGTGATAAAGAGATTGATCCAAATTCGGTTGTTGGAATTATGGAAGATTTTTATGATAAACATAATGATTTTGGGCTTGAAGCAACGTTCTTTTTAAATGGTGGAACTCCATTTGGACAAAAGAATTTGGTTAAATATAAATTAAATCATATCATAAATGTAGGTATGGATATCGGAAATCATAGTTATCATCATGGACATTTTAAAACAATGGATGCAGATAAAATTGAAAATACTCTTGCAAATGTTGTAAAAGAATATGAACCACTTATGAATGGATATAAAATCAACACTCTTGCTCTTCCGTTCGGAGAAAGACCAAAGAATGACGCAGCTAAAGAAAAACTTGTATCCGGAAGCTATGACGGAACTAAGTATAATAATATTGCAATTTTAAATGTAGGATGGCGACCTTCTTGGTCAGCTTATAGTAAAAGATTTAATCCAAAAAGCATTTTAAGAGTACAAAGTGGAGATGGAAAATTACAATTAAGACATTGGCTTGATTTATACAAAGAAAAGCCAAGACTAAAATTTATTAGTGATGGCAATCCTAAAACTATCACAATAAGAGAAGGAAATGAAAAATATCTTTCTAAAGAGTCTTTGGATGAGTATAAAATAGTAACTTATTAGCGATTAACTTATTAACTAGGTTTGAATAAGCGAATTCTGGCTTAGTGATAAAGGCATATATTTTAACTAGTGTAAGGGATGTGAATTTATGAATAATCAAATAATTATATTTATTTTAATAGTATTTTTTATAATTTTAATTTCTATTCAATATTCTATAAATAAAATAATTGTTATACTAAAAAAAATAAGCGATCAATTAAGTATTATTAGTATGAAAAGTAAATAATTTTTTGTATTTACTTGCTTAAATCTTTTTGATAGGATGTAGTTAATAATTGAATATTAGATAATAGGTGCCTAAGTTAGAGTGATTCTAATGAGAGGATAATAGGGAAGACAGTTAAAATCTGTCGCAGCCCCCTGCTACTGTGAATACTACCGTTAAACAATACGTCACTGGATTTCTGGGAAGACGTTTAATGGGCTACGTATGAGCCAGGAAACCTGCCTACTATTGTTAAACGAGATACTTCAGGCGGGAAGACTACGAATTAAAACGGCCTTTTGGGCTGTTTTTTGTATATATAGGTATAAAATTCTTGCTTTTTTACCTGAAATGTAAATTTGAATAATACCTAGATAATATTGCGGAGGAATAAATGAGTAAATATCTTGAAGATTATATTAAAAACCCAATGAAAATTGAGGAAAGAAGTTTTGAAATTATATTAAGTGAATTAGGTAAACATAATTTTGATGAAAGAGAAATTAAAATAGTTCAAAGAGTGATCCATACGACTGCAGATTTTGAATATGCTAATTTAATAGAAATTCATCCTAAAGCTATTGATATACTTATGGACAGTTTGAGAAATGGAAATGATATATATGCTGATACTAAGATGGTTATGGCTGGTACAAATAAAAGAATACTAAAAGAATATAATTCAAAAATATATAATTTAGTTCACGAAGAATCAGTATTCAAAATCGCAAAAGAAAAAAATATTACTAGATCGATGGCGGCTATTGAAATTGCGGCTAAAGACAAAAATACTTCGATATATGCAATAGGTAATGCCCCAACAGCAATTTATAAACTACTTGAATTAGTTAAAGAAAAGAAAGCAAATCCATCTTTAGTAATCGGAGTTCCAGTAGGTTTTGTAGGTGCTGCTGAATCAAAAGAAGCTCTTAAAAATTCGGGTATACCTTATATAATTATTAATGGAAGAAAAGGTGGTAGTCCAGTTGCTGCAACTATTATTAACGCAATAATGTATCAAATGTAATGACTATTAATGAATTGACTAAAAGTAGGTGAAGTTTTGGAAAGGTATATAGAGAAAAACGGTAAAAAATTAAAATATGGTTATACTACAGGCTCTTCAGCAACTGCAGCTTCTAAAGCTTCGGCTATTATGTTGTTAAATAGAGAAAATGTAAATACAGTAAAAATTGATACACCTAAGGGATGGCCTCTAACTATTGATATTTACAATCAGGAAATAAATGATGATTATGCTCTTTGTTCAGTTATAAAAGATGGCGGAGATGATCCTGATATGACCAATAAAATGACTATATTTTCAAAAATTTCATTTAGAGATGATAAAGAAATTAATATATATGGTGGAATAGGCATTGGAAAAGTAACAAAAGAAGGTTTGAGTATTAAACCGGGAAATAGTGCAATTAATCCAGTTCCGCTAAGAACTATAGAAAAAGAAGTTAGAAGTGTTATAGGTGAAAATAGAGGTGCAAACGTTGAAATTTACGCACCAGATGGCGAAAATATTGCTAAGAAAACTTTTAATCCTAAACTCGGAATTGTTGGAGGTATTTCTATAATCGGGACTTCTGGCATCGTTGAACCTATGAGCGAAGATGCTTTAATTGAAACTTTAAAAATTGAAATGAGAATATTTAAGAAAAAACATTATGATAAAATTTTGCTAATATCACCCGGAAATTATGGAAGAGACTTTAGTAGAAAAATGGGTCTAAATATTGAAGAAATAATTAAATGTAGCAATTATGTAGGTCAAGTAATTGACGAAGCGCTTAAACTTGATATAAAAAAAATTCTTTGGGTTGGACACGCTGGTAAAATGGTAAAAATCGCAGGTGGTATATTTAATACTCATAGTAAAATAGCAGATGGAAGAATGGAAATTATTATGAGTCAACTCGCCTTAATTGGTGCTGAAACTGATCTTATTAAACTAATTAGTATATCAAATACAACTGATGAAGCATTTAAATACATTAAAGAATATAAGATGGATAAAGTATTTGATAATATCAGTAATAAAATCTCTGAAAAATTAAATAAGAGGGCATTTGATGAAATTCAAAACGGAGTTGTCTTATTTACAAATGAGCATGGGCTACTAAGTGTTTCTGATTTAGGTAATAAGATAATGGAGGAATTTAATATTGAACAAATTTAATATAGTGGGAATCGGACCAGGAAATCCAAAATATATTTTACCTATAGCAACTGAAATTATAGAAAACTCTGATATTTTGATTGGTGGAAGAAGAAATCTTGATTCTCTTAAATATTTAAAAAAAGAAGAATTTATTATTACTGGAGATTTAACTAAAACGATTGAATTTATAAGCGCGAATTATCAAAGAAAAAGAATATCTGTAATTTTATCAGGTGATACGGGATTTTATAGTATGCTTAATTTTTTAAGTAAACATTTTGATAAATCAAGTTTTAACGTTACAGCTGGGATTAGTTCACTTCAATATATGTATTCAAAACTAGCTCTTACATATCATAATGGCATATTAACTAGTGTTCATGGTAGACAAAATGATTTTTTAAATTTAATAAATGAAAAAGAAACGCTAGGGCTTCTTACAGATAAAAAGAATAATCCAAGCTTTATAGCAAAAGAGATGAAAGAAAATCTAATAGATATAGGTCAATTTGAAATTTATGTAGGAGAGAATTTATCCTATGAAAACGAAAAAATAACTGTGTATGCTGTGGATGAACTTGCAAAAGAAAAATGCGAATTTAGTGACTTAAATGTAGTTATTATTATAAATAAAAATGAATTGGAGAAAAAATGATAGGAATAGAAGATAAAGAATTTTTAAGAGGCAAAGTTCCCATGACAAAAGAAGAAATAAGAGTAATTTCACTTTCAAAACTTAGACTAAAGAAGAATTTTGTGGCTCTTGATATTGGAAGTGGCACTGGTAGTGTTTCGATTGAAATGGCAAAATTTTTAGAAGATGGATTAGTATATTCTTTAGAAAAAAAAGAAGAAGCATATAGTCTTTTTTTAAAAAACATAGAAAAGTTTAAAATTTACAATTGTAAAGCATCTTTAGGTGAAGCACCTAAAGACTTACCTAAAAATATAAAATTTGATGCTATTTTTATAGGTGGTTCTGGGGGAAATATTGAAGAAATTATTGATTATTCATATTTGAATTTAAATGAAACTGGAAGAATTGTCCTTAATTTTATTACTATTGAAAATACTTATAAAACACTAGATAAGTTAAACAAATCTAATTTTAAAGAAGTAGATATTATTTCTGTTAATATTGCAAGAGGTAGAAAAGTTGGCGGATTAACGCTTATGGAGAGCAATAATCCAATTTATATTATTTCAGCAACAAGGTAGAATAAGTATCTATATAAAATAAAAATAAATTATATAAGGATGGTATTATGAAAAAAGTATATTTTATTGGTGCGGGTCCTGGGGATCCTGAATTAATGACATTAAAAGGAAAAAGAATTGTTGAAACTTCAGATATTCTTATCTATGCAGGTTCTCTTGTAAATCCAGAGGTAATGAAATGGAGAAAAAAAGAATCAGATGTTTATAATAGTGCGTCTATGACTCTTGATGAAGTAATTGGAGTTATGCTTGAAGGTATAAAATTAAATAAGAAAATTGTTAGAATTCATACTGGTGATCCTAGCATTTATGGGGCTATTAGAGAGCAAATCGATAGATTAAGTAAAGAAAATATTGAGAGCGAAGTAGTTCCAGGCGTTAGTTCGTTTGTGGCTTCAGCTGCAGCACTTAATATGGAATTTACACTTCCGGATATAACACAAACAGTTATTTTAACAAGAATGGAAGGAAGAACTCCAGTTCCAGAGGAAGAATCTTTAGACAAACTAGCTTCACATAAGGCTTCAATGGCTATATTTTTATCAGTTCAAATGATTGATAAAGTGGTTGATAAACTTCTTGTGCATTATCCACTTTCGACTCCAGTGGCAGTTGTACAAAGAGCATCTTGGCCAGATCAATTGACTGTTTTAGGCAATTTAGAAAATATTTCTCAAAAAGTTAAAGAAGCAAACATAAGCAAAACTGCTCAAATTTTAGTTGGTAACTTTTTAGGAAATGAATATTCACTTTCAAAATTATATGATAAGAGTTTTTCTCATGAGTATAGAGATGCAAAATAAAAAAGTCGCAATATTTACTTTAACAAGAAAAGGTTATAGTTTGGGAAAAAAAATCTTAAATTTATATAATAATTCTAAACTTTATACTCTAAAAAAATATTCAGATGATATGAATTTAATTTATGATGAAGGATTTAAAGAAAGCGTAAAAAAAGAATTTTTAAATAGTGATTTACTTATATTTATTTCGGCAACAGGTATTGTAGTTAGAACGATTGCAGAGTTTATGGTAAGTAAAAAAACAGATCCTGCAGTTATTGCTATTGATGATAATGGAAATAACGTTATAAGTTTACTATCAGGGCATATTGGAGGAGCTAACTATTTTGCTAAACAAATTGCAGATTATATTAAGTCAAATCCTGTTATAACTACAGCTTCTGATGTTAACGGAAAACCTTCGGTAGATATGATAGCGATAGAAAACAACTTAATTCTTAAAGACTTTGAAAAAGCAAAGCTAATTACATCTATGTTTGTAAATGAAGAAGATGTACTTTGTATTTGTAGTGATAAAACTTTGAGTGATACTATTCAAAAAAAATATAATTTAAAAATTATTAAGAACAATGAATTAAACAATTCATTAACTAAAGTTGGTAAATTATTTATTACAAATGAAGAAATCGTAGAAGGTTGCGATGAGATTTCATCTATATTATATATTAAAAATTTAGTTATAGGACTTGGATGCAAAAGGGATACTTCTAAAGAAGATATTATTTCTTTTATTAAGGAAACATTTAAGAGTAATAATAAGTCGCTAAATTCTATAAAACATATTGCTACTGTTGATATAAAAGAAAATGAGATTGGAATTATTGAAACTGCAAAAGAATTTTGTAGAGATTTAATTATAGTTTCAAGAGATGAGATTAGAAATATTCAAGACAGATATATTGGATCTGATTTTGTATATAAAACAATAGGAGTTAGGTCTGTAAGTGAACCAGTAGCTGAATTGACTTCATTAGAAGGTAGATTTTTAATTAAGAAAAAAATTAAAAATGGAATTACTTTAAGTGTTTGGGAGGAAATAAATGAATAACAAAGGTAAAATATATGTAGTTGGAATCGGTCCAGGAAATTATGAACATATGACGGGTATGGCTATTAAAGCAATTGAAGAATCGGATATAGTGGTTGGTTATTCGACTTATCTAGATATTATTAAAGATTTAATTAAAGATAAAAAAACTGATACATCAGGTATGAAAAAAGAGAGAGAAAGATGTCTACTTGCGATTGATTACGCTAAAGAAGGTAATATAGTTGCAATGGTTTCAAGTGGTGATCCTGGAGTATATGGAATGGCTGGGCTTATTCTTGAACTTATTTCCGATGAAATTGAAGTTGAAATAGTACCAGGTGTTTCTGCGGCAAATGCCTCTGCTGCGGCCTTAGGCGCACCACTTATGCATGACTATGTAGTTATTAGTTTAAGTGATTTACTTACAGATTATGAATTGATAAAAAGAAGAATTGATGCGGCTGGAAGAGGCGACTTTGTAGTTGCAATTTATAATCCTAGAAGCAAAAAGAGAGTAAAGCAAATTGAAGATGCTAGGGAAATACTACTTAAATATAAGAAGAAAAATACGCCTGTTGGTATTGTAAAAAATGCAAAAAGAGTCGGTGAAAATGTTGTAATAACAACACTAGACACTATGTTAGAACATGAAATTGACATGTTCACAACCGTTATAGTTGGAAATAATAATTCCTATATAAAAGATGGGAAGATGGTTACTCCTAGGGGGTATAAGATTTGATTTTAGTAATGTCTGGTACATCGGATGGAAGAATAATTTCAGAAAAATTATCTAAAAAATTTAAGGTTATTTCTAGTGTTACTACTGATTACGGAGAAAAATTACTTAAAGACAGAGGTGTATCTGTTCATAAAGGAAAAATGAATTCAGAAGATATTATGAATTTTATAAATGTAAATAAAGTAAAGCTAGTAATAGATGCAACCCATCCTTATGCAAAAGAAGTTAGCCAAAATACCATTACTGCGTGTAAAAAATTAAATACTGAATATATTAGATATGAGAGGCCAAAAGATTTTACTCTAAGTGAAGACTATTTTTATTCGTATGAAGATGCACTAGAAGAGTTAAAAGAGACTAAAGGAAATATACTTTTAACAGTTGGAAGCAATAACCTATATAGATTTATGAGTGAAGATTTAAGACAAAGAATATATGCGAGAATTTTGCCTACCAGTAGCGTTTTAGAAATGTGCGAAAAACTTAAAATAAGTCCGGATAAAATAATTGCGATGAAAGGTCCTTTTACAAAAGAAATGAATAAACTTATTATAAAAGAATTTGATATAAAAACACTTGTAACAAAGGAAAGTTCAATTGCTGGTGGATTTCCTCAAAAGGTTGAATCAGCTCTTGAAAGTAAAATAAATCTTATAGTTATTAATCGCCCAGTAGTTGAATATCCGAATGAAATAAATGATATAAACGAACTTTTAGAATTAGTTTGTAGTAGAAATTCTTAGATAAGTAAAAAACACAATGGATTTGAAAGACTATTCATCTATCAAATTCATTGTGTTTTGTTAGTATTAATCTAATAAATGTGGTTAAAAATCTTTTATTTACCAACCAAAGTATGAATCATTTCATCAAGTGTCATATCGGTTTTTAAATTAAAATCTCCAGCTCTTAGGCTGACACCGAGTTTTAATTCTTCTACACGTTTTATAAAAGTTGTTGTATTATCTATCAATCCGTTTTGTTTTAGAAGTTTTGCAATGCCATATCCGCTTGTTCCACTTTTTATATGAATTTTAACTACTGAAGCGGCTTTTGTAGTAGTAACATTTGTAGAAGTATCATTACTTTCGGTAGAAGTGTTCTTGTCTGAAGTCATATCAGGTTTTGCATCTAAATTTTCAGAATTAGTTTTCTCTGTATCATTTTGAGTACTTATATTTGTAGTTTCTGAAGAACTATCATCTGCTTTAGTAGAATCTTTAGTAGAGCTATCTGTGTTATCAACTGTTATAACATCTATTAAATTTTCTTCGGATTTGTTATTACTTGCTGGCTCATTATTTTCTGCAACTAATGTATTGGTTGACTGAGCTACACTTATCTCAGGTAGATCTAGTGATGTTGATATTTTCCACGTTACAATTGTAAATATTGCTGCAATTATTAATAAAGAAACCACTATATCGCTAATATCATATAGAAAATCTTTAATTTTTTCCATTTTTATACCCCCGTCCGTTTTACATATTAAGAATAACATATTTTATATTTATTATGAAGTAATTATTGTTTTTGTAATTATAAATTAATAAATAGCTTAGTGTAAATTTAATAGAAATATTCTCTATTAATTGGTAGATAGTGTATAATAGTTATAAAAGAAATATTATATTAAAACAAGGTGGAGTAATGGAAGAAATAATAGAGTTAAAAGATAAAGATTTGAAGGAGCTTGTGTACTTTATTTATAAAAATATTGATAAGGCGGTGTACTTGCTTCAGGGTATTGAATGGAGCAAAGAAAGAGGTTTTAAAAAAATCAGAGAGAATAATCATTTTTATGGATTTTACAGGGAAAATATTCTTAGTGGAATATTTTTGTTTTCTTCTTCTAATGTTTTATTTCCTTATAATGAAGATATTGAATTAATAAAAAAAATAGATATGCTTAGAATTATTAAAAAACATAACCCTTTTATGATAAAGGGCAGTAAATTATCAGTTGATATTATATGGAAGATGATAGAGAGAATTTCTTCTAATTTTAAAATGCATGATTGCTTTTTAATGAAGAATATGACTAGAGATCCTTTTGAATTAGATACTGTAAAAACAAAAGTATTAGAATACAAAAATATGAATTTTAATAATTCGATTAAGTTCTTGCTTGACGTAGAAAAAGAATTTAATCGAAATCCACTTTCAATTAATAGATTAAAAATAAAACTTCAAGATAAAATGATGTTAAATGAATACGTGGCTATTGGAAATGATAACAATGAGATAATTTCTCAAGGAATAATTGAATTTTCTTCATATGAAATTTGTGTTATTGGTGGGATTTATACAAAAATGAATGAAAGACAAAATGGATATGCAAGTTTTGTTACTTTAGAGCTTATAAATAGATCAATTAGTAGGAGGCAGATTCCTTACTTAACAGTATTAGAAGATAATTACAATGCTATTAACATGTATAAGAGATTAAACTTTGTAAACACAGAACAGTTTAAAATAATTGAAATGATTTTGTAGGGAGAAAAAAATGAGAGAAATAATTATTGGAACTAATGAAAATGGTCAAAGATTAGATCGATTTTTAACAAAATATTTAAATAATTCTTCTAGGAGTAATATTTATAAATTAATTCGAAAAAAAGTTTTTAAGGTAAATGGAAAACGAATTAAAGAAGAGTATTTTCTTAAAGAAGGCGATGTATTAGAAATTTTTCTTGCAGAAGAAAGTTTGGAAAAGTTAATAAAGGAAGAAGAGTTTATTTCTGCATCTACTCTTGATTTAGATATAGTTTTTGAAGATGAAGATATTTTAATAGTTAATAAACCTAAAGGGTTATTAACTCATCCTGATAAATCAGAATATAAAAATACGCTTTCGACAAAAGTAAATACCTACTTAAAACATTTATGCACTAGAACATTTAAGCCCGCTTCTATTCAAAGACTTGATAAAAACACAAGTGGACTTATTATCTTTTGCAAAAACTATGAATCATTAAAAAACTTCAATGAAATTATGAGAGAGAGAAAAATAAAAAAATTCTACTTAGCAGTAGTTGAGGGTATTATAAAAGAAAGCGGTGAAGTAAAAGGATATATTGAGAAGGACTCTGATAAAAACAAAGTATATATGAGTAAAAATAAAAGAAGTGAAGAAGCAAAGCTTTGTCATACAAAATACAAGCCACTTAAGATAATTAATAATAATTATACGCTACTTGAAGTGGAACTTCTTACGGGAAGAACTCATCAAATTAGAGTTTCTATGAGCTATATTAAGCATCCAATTGTTGGAGATAAAAAATATACTGGCAAAAAATTAAAAAATGTAAATAGTCAGCTTTTACATGGGTATAAAGTAATAATAGATGATGAAATATTTATTAATACGCATTCGACAAACGAATTTACGTGTGTGTCGAAAGAAATAGAACTTTTTCTAAAAAATTAAGTGACGTCAAAACTATGGAGATGAATTTATGATAGATTCGTTAAATATAATTTACAAGTTAATAGATAGATATGATTATGGCGGGGCACTTGAACTTATGATTGAAGAAGAACTCGAAAATACTGATGCTGCAATACTTATTGATTCGTGTAGATATGCAAT
Organism: Helicovermis profundi; assembly: GCF_033097505.1. Lineage (NCBI taxonomy): Bacteria > Bacillati > Bacillota > Clostridia > Peptostreptococcales > Caminicellaceae > Helicovermis > Helicovermis profundi. The sequence continues at coordinate 474,861 of NZ_AP028654.1, forward strand.
TAATTTTGATTTTAAGAAAGCGAAAAGAAAATTATATGCACTTCCAAGTGAAGTCAAAAACGTTAAAGAAATAAAAGAAATTGAATTAAATTTAAAAGAACTTATAAAAGGATCTCCTGAGGCTATGTTTTCTGAACTTCTAGAGAGTATAAAATTTCAAATTGTAAATGAAGAATTCATTGATTTTTTAGGTAGAGTTTATAGATTTAAAGAAGCAATTTTTAAATATATGTTTATTAGAAAGCATTTAAATAGAACCAATTTTTATTTGTTATCCAATTTAGTTTCAAAACGAAATATATTAAAAATATTACGTAAACAATATCGAATATACAATTCAAATTTAGTTTATGCTTTAACCACTTATTTTAATAGAAGTCAAAAAGATGATTATAAATACGTAAAAATTATTAAAACTCTAAATAGTGAAAAGATGACAAGTTTAATAGAGTTAAGAAATGAATCAGTTGTAGGACATGGATTTGTAGGAGTAAGTGTCGATGAGATATATAAGCATTATGGTAATCCATATAATGTACTAGATGATTTTAGAAACTGTCTTGATATGCTTGATATAAAAATAAACAGATATAAATATTCAAATATAAATGATTTAATTAAGAAAAGATTAGAATTTCTAAATAATAGGTATGCTCCAAGTAAATCAAATGCAAAATTTTATTTTGAATAAAAACAGAGGCGATTAATATGAAAAAAGAGATATTTGATTTTTTAAAAACTATCATAATTGCAGGAGTTATAGCAATTTTAATTACTTTTATTTTAAAACCAACTTTAGTTAAAGGAAATTCTATGAATCCCACTTTAGATTCAAATAATTACTTAGTAATAGAGAAAACTTTTTCTTTCATAAATAATATAAAAAATGATGATATTATTGTCTTTAAAACTGATTTACTAAATATTGATGGAAGCAGAAAAGATTTGATAAAACGTGTGATAGGAATTCCGAATGATAGGATAGAAATTAAAAATGGAAATGTATATATAAACAAGAAGAAAGAAGATGTATTTTTTAATAAAGACGTAAACACATCAGGTGATATCAAATTAACAGTTCCTAAAGATAAATTTTTTGTACTTGGTGATAATAGAGCTAATAGCTTAGATTCAAGAAGTGAAGAAGTGGGACTAATTGATAAAAAAAGTATTGAAGGAAAAGTAATTGTAAGATTATTTCCATTTAATAGAATTGGTAGGGTTAAATAAGGGAGGATGCTATGAGTAAAATTAATATTTCAATTGGAGAAAAAATCGAAATTGTTGATAGGGGAATTAGACTTGAAGTTATTGCAGATGCTCATCAAAAAGAAGATAAACCATTAATAGTTGCAGCTATTGTAAACAATAAACTTAGAGAGCTTACCTTTAGATTGGAAAATGACTCTGTAATTGAATTTATTGATATTAAAGGTCTAGACGGAGCAAGAATTTATCGAAGAAGTTTAACTTTTGTTCTTCTTAGAGCTGCAATGGAATGCTTTGAAGATATTAGATTGACTGTAGAGCATTCATTAAATAAAGGACTTTATTTTGAATACAAATTTGAAAGAAGGTTAAATCAAAATGATGTTGATAAAATAAAACAAAAAATGAAAGAAATAATAGATAATGACGAACCAATAGTTAAATCACAAATATCAAAAGATAAAGCTAAAGAAATTTTCAATAAGTATAAAATGTATCCAAAGGTTGAACTATTAAAATATAGAGAATACGATTATGTAAATATATATTCTTTAGGTTGGTTCAAAAATTATTTTTATGGATATATGGTTCCGTTTACAGGATTTTTAAAGGTATTTGACTTAAAGCCGTACGATTCAGGTCTAATTCTTTTATATCCTGGAAGACAATTGTATGATAAATTACCTGAGTATGTAGAACAACCACATTTGGCATCAATTTACAAAGAATCTGAAAACTGGGGAGAAATCTTGGGTGTTGAATACGTTTCAAATTTAAATAAATCTATTGAAGATGAGACATACGGGGAACTTATGCGTATTTCTGAGGGCTTGCATGAAAAAAAAGTTGCAAATATTGCAGATATTATTACTGAAAGTAAAAAAAGGTTAGTGTTAATTGCAGGACCGTCATCTTCTGGAAAAACAACTTTTGCAAACAGACTAAAAATACAACTTAAGGTAAATGGGTTAAAGCCAATAACTCTTTCAACTGATGATTATTTTGTAGATCGTGAAAATACACCGCGTGATGAAAATGGTGACTATGATTTTGAAACAATTAAATCTGTTGATGTAGATTTATTTAACAAAAATCTTTCGGATTTACTTTCGGGTAAAGAAGTTGAACTCCCTACTTTTAATTTTAAACTTGGAAAAAGAGAGTATTTAGGTAATAAATTAAAAATAAGAAAAGAACAGATGATTATTATTGAAGGAATACATGGCTTGAATGAAATACTTACAAAAGCAATTGATAAAAAAGACAAGTTTAAAATATATATAAGTGCTCTTACTCAGCTTAATATAGATGATCATAATAGAATTCCTACGACTGACACAAGACTAATTAGAAGGATTGTAAGAGATTCAAAATCAAGAGGACATTCTGCAGAAACAACAATAAAGCTTTGGCCATCGGTAAGAAGGGGCGAAGAAAAGAATATATTTCCTCATCAAGAAAATGCAGATATTATGTTCAATTCAGCACTCGTTTATGAGCTTGGAAGCTTAAAAAAACATGCTGAGCCACTTTTAAGTGCAATAGAAGAAACAAGTCCAGCCTATAGTGAAGCAAAAAGATTATTAAAATTCTTAGGTTATTTTATGTCAATTGATGACGACGGATTAATTCCGTGTACATCCATATTAAAAGAATTTGTCGGCGGAAGCTGTTTCAACGTATAATTTTTTAATACTAGAGCATTACAAAACCTGCTACTTATTACAAGTGGTGGGTTTTCTAATGTATGTATTAGATAATAAATTATTTTATAATAAAATTTTTACATATAGATTATTAAAATACAAAGGAGAATTGATTTTTACATAGAATAATAGTATTATGTGTAGTAAATTTTTTTTGACGTGAGGTTATTATGGATAAAACAAATAATTTAATAAAATATAATAATATAAATAATAAATTTAATAAATTACTACTAAGTATATTTTTAATTATAGTTACTAGTATAAGTTTTATTATTTTTTTTGTATTCAAAAGTAGTATATCTAATTTAATTATTATGAATAATATTAAAATTGCATATTCTATGGTTGCGTTTTTAACAATAATTTTAATGATGATGATTTTTTTAATAAGTTATATTGCGTTTGTTAATTCAAGAAACAAAATGCTATACATTGAATTAAAAATATTTTATATTGTTTCAATAATTCAGATTTACTTATACTCTTATTTAATAAGCAATGGTTTGTTTTTTGCTTATCAAAACAAATTTGCGAATTTATTGCTATTAGTTACAAATATTGTTTTAGTGATTGGATTAGTTCTTTGTCTTAGAATTGATCCGTCAGTTCAAGTAAAGAAGTTTAAAAAAAATTGGCTTATTTTTGGTACATTTTACTCAATTGCTATAATTTTATTAACTTACCTAATTAATAAAGCTATGGTAAATGTTTTTTCAATTTTTATTTATGATTATATTGAAATGGGGATATATTTCTTAATCACATTAGTATATTTTTTAGGGATTCTTAAAATTTATAAAATATACAAATATAAGAGTGGGTTTTTTTTAAGTTTTATACTTATGGGTGTATTGCTACTCTTTTTTTCAAATCTAAGTTTTGTTGTTTTTAAAAACAAGGAGTATTTTGTTCTTTGTTTAAGTTTATTTTATAGATTTCTAGGATTATTACTACTTTTTATTGCAATACTTATTAATAATGTTAATAAAGGAAACTTAGATATAAGAAGACAAGAAGAACAATTAAGTTTATATGCTAAAAATTTAGAAAAAATCATTATTAAAAGAACTGATAAAATAAATAATGTTAATAGACAATTTATAAAAGAACTTGAATATGCAAGATCAATTCAGCAATCCTTACTTCCGGAGAGAAGAATACATTTTAAAAATGGGGTTAATTTTACAAGTGAATATTTTCCTTGTGAAAGACTAAGTGGAGACTATTTTGATATATACAAAATTGATGAAAACAATGTTGCTATGTATATTCTTGATGTTTCTGGTCATGGAATTTCAGCAGCACTTATGACAATGTTTTGTAATAACTTCGTAAAATCGACTGAAAGATTGATTAAAAGATATAGAGGTTTAAAACCACATAGAAATCTAAAACATTTTTATGATGAATTTAATAAAATGAATTTTCCTGATGAAATGCATATGGTTATATTTTTTGCTACTTATAATGTTGTTGATAGAGTTTTGACATATTGTTCGGGTGGAATGAATTGTCTGCCTATTCTTGTAAAAAAAGATGGTGAAATTCAGTATCTTGACCAAAGTAGCGGTTTCCCTATATGTAAAATGATGGATTTCTTTGAACCAGAGTATATTAGTGTAAAAATAACACTTGAAAAAGGAGACAAACTCCTATTTTACACAGATGGACTTACTGATGAGGAAAAAAATAATGTTTTTAATCATAAAGAACTCATTGAATTACTTAGAATTAACTCGAAGTTAAATGGAAAAGAAATAAATGATCTGATAATAAATAATATTTTTCCGCATATTGAAAGACTTGAAGATGACATATCTTATTTTATCATGGACATTTAATGTTCGTGTTTATAATAGTATTAATTATATGGCCAACTTATTGACATATAAGCGATTAAAACATATAATGATTGTATAATTATAAATATAGCGAAAGTTTTTCGTAGAAAATGGGAGAAATTATGGATAATATTAAAGATGTTTTAGTCGTAAAAGAACTTGATAAAATTAAAGCTCTTTCAAATGTATATAGAATTGGTATTATAGAAGCATTTGATAGTAAACCAGCTACTGCAAAGATAATATCAGTAAAACTGGGTGAGCCACATGGTAAAGTAAATTATCATATGAAGATGTTAGCAAAGGTTGGTATACTAAGATTAGTTGAGATATCAACAAAACTTGGTGTAGTTGAAAAGTATTATATGCCAGTTGCTAAAAACTTTATTATTGATAGTAGTGCTATTCAAGGCTCTGGTGAAGAGGCGAAGAATTCATTAAATAAGTACACAAATGCACTTCTTAATAGAATTTCTAAAGATTTTTATAAAAGTATTGAAGATAAGGATATAGAAGGTCAAAGAAAAATACTTTATTACGGTGAGTATTATATGACAACTGAGGAAGCTCAGGAACTTCATAAAAAGTTTGCTGAACTTGCTGATGAATATTTAAAAGAGAAAAAATCAAAACGTGAAGGTGCTGAAAGATATAGTATATCTTCACTAATTATTCCTGTTGATAAGGACTAATTATAAATTAGAGTAGAATAAAATAAAGCTCTTTGTCATTACTTGTGTGAGATATAATAAATCTTGTTCAGTTTTGACAAAGGGCTTTTTGTGTTATGAATAAGTATATTCTGCTGAGTTTTGGTATCTAATTATATTTTTCACAACTGTGTCCATCACCCGAATACAAAAAAATGAATACGGAAAAATTTTTTTATATATAAGTGTTAAGAAATCGTAATAGTACACATAGAATACATATGAAAGCTATAAAATAAATGTTGTACGGAGGAATCGTGAAAATTGTTAGAAAATTCTTTCATACACAATACTCACAGATATCTGTGAAAACCATGTTCTTAAATGAACAAATAAAAAATAGGGGGATAATATGAAAAAAGTAATTATGTTACTGTTAATTTTAATGTTAACAGTAGGAATGATGGCAGGATGCGGTGCGCCTGCAAAAACTGATGCTGCTAGTACAACTCCTGCAGTTTCGGATGATCAGAAGGATGCAACAGAGTCAACAGTAGTTGAAAGCGATACAAGTATTCCAAATCCAGCAAAAGAAAGAGCTGGTTCAGACAAAACTCTAGTAGTTGGTATGAGCGAAGCAAAAGGTGAATTCTTACCTACTTACTACTCAACTACTTATGATGGATATGTAGTTGGTCTTATATTTGATCAATTAATGTCAAACAATGCAGAAGGCGAATTAGTTCCAAGTCTTGCAACTGGATATGAAATGTCAAATGATAATAAAACTTATACATTTAAATTAAGAGATGATGTTAAATTCTCTGATGGAACTCCATTTACTGCAAATGATGTAGCTTTTACTTTTACATCAATATCAGATCCAAAATATGATGGAAGATATAACTCAGCAGTTATGGAGCTTGAAGGATATGATGCATACCACGAGGGAGATGCAAAATCTGTTTCTGGTATTAAAGTAATAGACGATTATACAATTTCTTTTACATTTACAAAAGCTAAAGTTGACAATATCTTCAATTTACAATTGGGTATATTACCAGAAAAAGTTTATGGATTTGAAAAAGGTAATGTTCAAGTAATGAAAGATAAAATGACTAATTTAGAATTAGTTGGTACTGGTAAATATAAATTTACTAAATTTGAGCCAAAACAATTTGTTGAATTAGATGCAAATGATAACTGGTTTGGTGGAAAGGTAAATATTCCAAAATTAATTATTAAATTTACTACAATTGATACTTATTTCCAAGAACTTCAAGCTGGAAACATTGATATGCAAATTCAAGTTCCTGCTAAAAGTGATAATAAACAACAACTTGATGAAATGGGATTTGCTGATATTAATGCCTATCCATCAAATGGATATGGATATATGGGCTTTAACTTAAGAGATCCTAGACTTGCTGATAAAACAGTAAGACAAGCGTTAACTTATGGTTTTAATAGAGAAGCTTTTGTTCAGTTATACTACAACGGAAATGCAAGCGTTTGTAATACTCCAATTTCACAAGTATCTTGGGCTTATACAAATGATGTAAATAAATACGAATACAATCCTGAAAAAGCTATAAAAATGTTAGAAGATGATGGATGGAAATTAAACGCTGATGGCGTTCGTGAAAAAGATGGAAAAAAATTAAGTTTTGTATGGGATACTTATACAGATTCTAAATATGTAGAAACAATGATTCCAATGTTAAAATCAGATTGGGAAAAACTTGGTGTTAAAGTTGAACCAAACTTAATGGACTTTAACTCATTAGTTAATAAAGTTTATACTGAAAGAGACTTTGATCTTTACAATATGGCTTGGTCAATGACTATTGATCCTGGTGATAACTATTCTACTTTCCATTCAAAATTTGATGTTCCAGATGGTAATAACTCAGTAGGACTTAGAAATCCTGAAATTGATAAGTTACTAGAAGAAGGATCTGTTGAATTTGATAAAGCAAAAAGAGTTAAAATTTATCAAGAGTTTGCTTTAAAAATGAATGAGGAACTACCATATATGTTCTTAACTCAAAATACACAATGGGATGTTTCAAACAATAGAGTTAAAGGATTAAAAATTAGTCCTTATTGTGATTGGACTTACTTTATTGAAAATGTAACATTAGATAATAATTAGTATTAAGAAAAGTAAATAATTAAATAAAGGACTTCAGTTAATCTGAAGTCCTTTAATATGAGATATTATGCCTTTTATTTAGGAGGATTTAAATTGATTAAGTACATTATTAAAAGACTTCTACATATGATACCAGTAATTCTACTAATATCAATATGTATATTTACCATTATAAAATTAACCCCCGGAAACCCGGTAGGAACAAGGCTTGACCCCAAAGCTACACCGGAGCAAAAACAAATGGAAAAAGAGAGACTAGGCCTCGATAAACCTATGTATATTCAATACATTATGTGGCTTGAGAGATCAGTACACGGTGATTTTGGTGAATCTTATATTTATAAAAGACCAGTTAGTGATGTAATCAAACCATTTATTAAAAACACATTTATATTGAATGTTGGAGTGTTTTTATTATCATTTTTAGTTTCAATTCCTATAGGAATTGTTTGTGCGGTAAAAAAATATTCAAAAACCGATAACTTTTGGACAGTATTTTCTTTATTTGGAATATCAATGCCATCTTTCTTCTTTGGACTTTTACTGATATATGTTTTTTCTGTAAAGTTAAAAATCACTCCTATTAGTGGAATGATTGAAGCTGGGACAAGAACTGTTGGATTTGGACGTGCTATTGAAGTGAGTAAACATCTTATATTACCAGGTTTAGTTCTTTTAATAGGAAGTTTAGCAGGTTTAGTTAGATATACAAGAAATGGTATGCTTGAAGTATTAAATCAAGATTATATAAGAACAGCAAGATCTAAGGGACTTAGTGAAAAAGTTGTTATATATAGACATGCCTTTAGAAACGCACTTATTCCGATTATTACTATTTTAGGATTTTCTATACCTGGACTTTTTTCAGGTGCAGTTATACTAGAATCAACTTTTAACTGGCCAGGAATTGGTAGAATTATGATAGATGCTGTAAATGCTAGAGATTATAATATGCTTATGGCTGTTATGATGCTGTTTGCAATTCTTACACTATTAGGAAATCTACTTGCAGATATAGGCTATGCAATGGTAGATCCAAGAATAAAAGTTGACTAGGAGGAAGAGATGATTACAAATGTTGAAAATGAACCAAAAGTAAAAATTAATAAAAGAGAGAAAATTGAAACTCCTAGTGCTATGATTATCCATAGATTTAAAAAAAATAAAGTTGCTGTGTTTGGACTTGTTATTTTTGCTATTTTAGTTCTAGCAACAGTCTTTGCTCCAATTTTAACACCATATGGTGTGGATCAAATGGACTACACTCATGTTAATTTAGCACCATCAGCTCAGCACTGGTTAGGTACGGATGAACTTGGAAGAGATTATTTAACAAGAATGCTTTATGGCGGAAGAGTTTCACTGACTGTAGGACTCTTTGCAGTATTTATTAGTGTTGTTATAGGAGCGCTTGTTGGTGGAGCTTCTGGTTACTACGGAGGCTTTGTTGATAATATTCTTATGAGATTTACAGAAGTAGTTATGTCTTTTCCATTTTTACCTCTTGCCATAACAATATCTGCTGTTGTTGGAACAGCAGTACCTTCAGAATATAAGATTTTTATAACAATTTCTGTTATAGGTATTATTGGATGGACTGGACTTGCAAGAATGATTAGAGGGCAAATACTTTCTTTAAGAGAGCAGGAATTTATGGAAGCTGCGACTGCTCTTGGACTTTCAGATAGAAGAAAAATATTAAAACATTTACTTCCTAATACTATTGGATTTATTATTGTTTCAGCAACGCTTGGTATGGCAGGGGCAATTATGACAGAGTCTGCTCTGTCGTTTTTAGGACTTGGAGTTACGCCTCCAACACCTAGCTGGGGAAATATGGTTCAATATGCTAGAGATTTCTTTGTACTTAAGAATAGACCATGGCTTTGGATGCCTCCAGGGATTGCAATACTTCTTGCAGTAATGAGTATTAACCTTGTTGGTGATGGACTAAGAGATGCATTTGACCCTAAATCGAGATAGTTATATAGGAGGATAGACAATGTCAAAGAGAATTCTTGAGGTAAAAAACTTAAAGACTCAGTTTTTTACAGATAGAGGTGTTGTAAAGGCAGTAGACGGAGTTAGTTTTAATGTTGATGCTGGAAAAACACTTTGTATAGTTGGAGAGTCTGGTTGTGGTAAAAGTGTAACTTCTATGTCTGTTATGAGATTAGTATCAAATCCAGGAAAGATTGTGGAAGGTCAAATGTTCTATAATGGACAAGATATGGTTAATTTAGATGAATCGGAAATGAGAAGCATTAGAGGAAATGAAATTTCTATGATTTTTCAAGAACCTATGACTTCTTTAAATCCAGTTTTTACAATTGGATATCAAATTCAAGAAATACTGCTTCTTCACAGAAATATAACAAAGAAAGAAGCTAGAGAAAAATCAATAGAAATGCTAAATTTAGTTGGTATCCCAAGAGCTGAAAAAATTGTTGACGAATATCCTCATCAACTTTCAGGTGGAATGAGACAAAGGGTTATGATTGCAATGGCGCTTTCATGTGAACCTAATGTTCTTATTGCAGATGAACCGACAACAGCACTTGATGTAACAATACAAGCACAAATACTTGATCTAATGAATGGCTTAAAGAAAAAACTTAATACAGGAATTATGATGATTACGCATGATCTTGGTGTTGTTGCAGAAATGGCAGATTATGTTGTAGTAATGTATGCTGGAAAAGTTGTTGAAGAGGCAGAAGTAAAAGAATTATTCAAAAAACCTACGCATCCGTATACAATTGGACTACTTAAATCAATACCAAAATTAGAAGGTAATTCAGATATTCTTGATACAATTGAAGGATCAGTGCCAAATCCACTTCATTTACCAGAAGGATGTTATTTTGCTCCTAGATGTAAATTTGCGACAGAAAAATGTAGGACTACTATGCCAGAATTAAGAAATATGGGAAATGGCCATAAAGTTAGATGTTTTTTAGTTGAAGGGGAGGAAGCATAGTGAAAAAGAAAATATTAGAAGTTAAAAATCTAAAAAAATATTTCCCTATAAAAGCTGGTTTTATTAAAAGAACAGTAGGACATGTAAAGGCCTGTGATGATATTTCTTTTGATATATATGAAGGTGAAACTTTAAGTTTAGTTGGAGAATCAGGTTGTGGAAAATCTACAACAGGAAGAGCCGTATTAAAGCTTTTTGAACCAACAGATGGCGAAGTTTTATTTAAAGGGAAAGATGTATTTAATCTTAAACACAAAGAACTTATTGAATTAAGACAAGATATGCAAATTATATTTCAAGATCCATATAGTTCATTAAATCCCAAAATGTCTGTTGGAGATACTATAGGTGAACCATTACTTCAGCATAAATTGTATAAAAAAGGACCAGAACTAGATAAAAGAATTTCTGAAATAGTAAGAATGTGTGGACTAGATGATTACCATATAAATAGATATCCACATGAATTTTCAGGCGGGCAAAGACAAAGAATTGGAATAGCAAGAGCACTTGCTATGAACCCTTCTTTTATTGTTGCAGATGAACCAGTATCAGCACTTGATGTGTCAATACAATCACAAGTAATAAACCTACTAAAAGGTCTACAAAATAAAATGGGATTATCATTCCTTTTTATATCACATGACCTTAGTGTAGTAAAACATATAAGTGATAGAATAGGCGTTATGTATCTAGGATCGCTAGTTGAACTGACAACATCGGATGAGTTATTCAAAAAACCAACACATCCATATACAGAAGCACTACTGTCAGCAATACCAGTAGCAGATCCAGAATACAAAAAGAAAAGAATCCTATTAAAAGGTGATATACCATCACCAGCAAATCCACCAAGTGGATGCAAATTCCATACAAGATGTGTATATGCAACAGACATATGCAAAACAAAAGTACCAGAATTTAAAGAGATAGAAACAGGCCATTACTGCGCATGTCACTATCCGCTAAAATAAAGCCGTGCGAAAAAAATGAAACTTTATGCCTTGCAAGCTTTTCTTGCAAAAGGCATAAAGTTTCATTTTTTGCATAGGGACTGAAAGGACCGACGAGGCTAACCGAAGGATAGCCGGTCACGGCTTAAATACAATTGCAAGCACAAAAAAGATAATAAGACCTTGCAAGCTTTTCTTGCAAAAGGCATAAAGTTTCATTTTTGCATAGGGAGTGAAAGTTATCCGGTCACGGCTTAAATACAATTGCATATAAACATAGCTATAAAGCATAAATTTTAAATATTATTAAAACAATAATATATTTTTATCATTGTAAAAATGATATAATAAAATGAAAAAGTAAAGGAAATTAACGATAATCTACTTGTGAGGTAAATATGTTTAAAGTTTTTTCAAGAGGAATTATGCCAGATGAAACAGAACTAAATATGGGTAAGGAAAAGAAACTTTATGAAAGTGATGATAGACCAGAACTTGACTTAAAGTTTTCAGATTATGTTGCAATCTCAATTGCTCTATTTAGATCTCTTCTTCCGTTTGTCTTATTAATTGGGATTGTTTACAGCATTTTTGTGTATTTTTTCTTAAATGTTTGGCTTTCTTAACTAATAACATTTGACTAATGAAAATTTAAAAGAGGTACTTTATGACAATTAAAATAATAACGGACAGTACATCGTACATACCGAATGAAATAAAAGAAAAATACGGTATTGGTATTGTTTCTTTAAGTGTAACTTTTGGCGACGAAGTGTTTAAAGAAGATGAAATTACTAATGAAGAATTTTATAAAAAATTAGATTTATATAAAAAAATACCTAAGTCTTCTCAACCTTCAATTGATGAAATTTATGATTCGTTCGAAAAAGCTGTGATTGAAGGAAAAGAAGTGATAGGAGTTTTTTTATCATCAAAAATGAGTGGTACTTGTTCTACAGCAAATTTAGTAAAAAAAATGATACTTAATAAATATGAGAATGCAAATATAAGAATTATTGATTCTGCCACAAATTGTATGCAACTAGGGTTTTCAGTAATTGAGGGAGCAAAGTGTATTATCAAAGGTAGTGATTTTAATGCAGTTATAAATGCAGTCCAAGACAATTTAAAAAAGAGTAAATTTATTTTTATGCCAAACACACTTGAATATTTAAAAATGGGTGGAAGGATTGGTAATGCAGGTGCTTTAATAGGCGAACTTTTAAAAATAAAACCAATATTAACTGTTAAAAATGGTCTTACAACTTCTCTAATTAAAGTTAGAACTATGAAAAAGGCTACATTAAAACTAATAGAAATATTTGAAAATGATATTTTAAAGTATGGGTTTGGTGACGCAATTATTCATCATATAAATTGTTACGATGAGGCGGAAAAATTAGCGAAATTAATCGAAGAAAAAGTAAATAAAAAAATAGATATTGTTTCAATTGGACCAGTTATAGGCACACATGTTGGTCCTGGATCAATTGGTATAGCATATTTTACGAAAGAAGAATTTGATGAAGAATAACTACGAAAATATAATGTTGTTTTTAAAGAAAGAGTTTAATAAGCTAAATATTGATAAATTTGAAGTGCTATCAAAAAAAGATATTTTAAAATATAAAAACGATTATACTAACAAAGTAATGCAATATGAACTTGGAAATAATTTAGAGTTTAGCAATTACTCTTATAAAGAAAGAATGGATATTGAAAACCAACTTAAAAACACTAAATCTATAATAGTAGCCATAATTCCCTATAATCATAAAAATATGTATTCTATTGAAAAAAATGAGGAAGAAATTTATGGTTATGTAACTAATTCTGCGTGGGAATATGATTATCATACATTGTTAAACTCTAAACTTAATTTTGTTGTGAATGAATTAAGTAAGAGAAATCCTAACGATGAATTTAAAGTTATAACTGATACTTCGCCGCTTGTGGATAGAGCTATTGCAAAACTAGCGAATTTTGGAGACTACGGGAAAAATACTTTCTTAATTAATAAAGAATATGGTACGTCTTTTTATATTGGATATATACTTACAACTATTGATATAGAAAAGAATAAAAATTTTAATTTTAAAATAAAAACTGATATATGTCAAAATTGTAGTAAATGCGTTGACGTATGTCCTAGTGGTGCTCTTAGTGGAAACTTTACAATAGAAGCTGAAAAGTGTATTTCGTATTTAACTCAAAAAAAAGGCGATTTATCAGTTAAGGAGAAGAAACTAATTAAAAACAATATTTATGGCTGTGATATCTGTCAAAATGTATGTCCTTTAAACAATGATAAAAAAGAAATACCTATAGAATACACAAGAGAAACTAATAATGAAATAGAGATACATAATTTGCTTGAATTAAGTAATAAAGGCATAATAAAAAAATATAAAAATCATGGATTTGTTTGGCGTGGTGCTAACGTAATAAAAAGAAATGCGATTATCTCACTAGGAAATGTTGGTTTTTCAAGTGACATTGACTTTTTAAAAAACATTTATAATCACGTAAGTGATAATAATAAAAATTATGTTTTATGGGCTATTAATGAAATAAAAAACCGGGAGGGAAATATGAAAAACATACATGAACTTGATTTTCTTAAAGAAAATATCGACGATTTAAAGAAGCAGGGTGTATATAGAAAACTACCTATTCTAGAAGGTGCTAATGATGCAGAAATTATTCTAAATGGTAAAAAAGTGATTAATTTATCATCAAATAATTATTTAGGACTTGCCAATCACCCTAGACTAAAAAAAGCAGCAATTGCAGCTGTTGAAAAATATGGTGTTGGTGCAGGTGCTGTAAGAACAATTGTAGGAAATATGGATATTCACGAAGAACTTGAAAAAAAATTAGCAGAATTTAAAAGAGAAGAAGCAGTTATGGTTTATCAATCAGGCTTTAACTGCAACGCTGGAACTATTCAAGCTATTACTGAAAAAGGTGATCTTATAATATCAGATTCACTGAATCATGCATCTATTATTGATGGAGTTAGGCTTTCAAGAGCGGATAGAGCTGTATTTGAACATAGCAATATGGAAGATTTAGAAAGAGTATTAAAAGAGAAAAGAGATAATTTTAAAAACTGCTTAATTATTACTGATGGAGTATTTAGTATGGATGGAGACCTTGCCAAACTTCCAGAGATAGTTGAACTTGCGGAAAAGTACAACTGTATGACTTATGTTGATGATGCTCATGGTTCTGGGGTACTTGGAGAAAGTGGTAGAGGAACAGTAGATCACTTTGGACTTCACGGCAGAGTAGATTTTTCAATTGGAACTTTATCAAAAGCTATTGGTGTTATTGGTGGTTATGTTGCTGGAAAAGCTGTAAGTAAAGATTGGTTAAGTCATAGAGGAAGACCTATACTTTTCTCAACTGCACTTCCACCTGCTGCAGTAGGTGCAATAATTGAATCCGTTTCAATGCTTATGGAATCAACAGAATATACTGATAGATTATGGGATAATGCGAAATTCTTTAAAGAAAAATTAGGAAAACTTGGATTTGATACTGGAAAAAGTGAAACTCCTATTACTCCTGTAATTATTGGAGAAGAAGCTAGAGCAATGGAATTTTCTAAAAAACTTTTTGAAAATGGTGTATATGTTTCAGCTATTGTATTTCCGACTGTTCCAAAGGGAACTGGTAGAGTAAGATGTATGGTTACTGCCGGACACACAAAAGAACAACTAGAAAGAGCTGTTGATACATTTGAAAAAGTAGGAAAAGAGATGGGTCTTATTAAATAAGAAAAAAATAAAAAGTTTTGCACAAAAAAATATTTTGGGTGCAAAACTTTTTTTGTTATAATATTATTATAAATAAGAGTATTGTTGATATTCTTGGGTATAGTCTATAAATAAGTGGATACATAAGAAAAAATATAATGGAGGTAATAATATGAAAGATGATAATGGAATTTTACTTGAAACGGGTACAGGCGAATTAGAAATATTACATTTTATAGTTAAAGATGAGCATTATGCAATTAATGTTGTAAAAGTTAAAGAAATATTAGAAATTGAAAATCTTTCTAAAGTACCAAACTCACATCCGTCGGTTGCTGGAATTTCTCTTATTAGGGGAGATGTAATTTCTATAGTAGATATGAAACACGTCTTAGAAAATGAAAAAAATGAAGATATTAAAAAAAGCATGGTTTTAGTATGTGAATTTAATAAAATTAAAGTTGCTTTTGCAATCGATGAGGTTCTTGGAATTGCAAGAATAAAATGGAGTGATATTCATAAGCCTAGTGCTATTACATCAGATACTTTAGTTATTGGTAATATTAACTTAAAGGATGAAATTATTATGCTTCTTGATTTTGAAAAAATTGTAATGGATATTAGCCCGGCTGCTGGAATTAACGTTGATAGGATGGCTGATGTTGAAGAAAATTCTGCTAGAAAAGATGTAAAAATTGTTTTAGCTGATGATTCGCCTCTTATTAGAACAGTTTTAAAAAACACTCTTTCTATGGCAGGCTTTGACGAATTAAGATTTTTTGATGATGGAAAACAGGCGCTTGATTATATTATGAAAATTTATGATGCAAAAGGAAAAGATTTTATTAATGATATTAATCTTTTAATAACAGATATAGAAATGCCACAACTTGATGGGCATACTTTAACTAGAACTATTAAGGAACATAAAGATCTTAAAAAGCTTCCAGTTATTATTTTCTCATCTCTTATTACAGGAGATTTAAGACATAAAGGAGAAGCTGTTGGTGCCGATGCACAACTTAGTAAACCAGAAGTAGCGGGTCTTGTAGAATTGATTGATTCAATTATGATGGTAATAAAAAACAAATAAAATTTTAATGAAAATATTTTTAGATTCAAATAATATAATCCTTTAAAATATTAGTCTATGACAATTGACTACTGTTTTAAAGGATTTTTTATTTGATAAATTACATATAATTATATGTAGAATTTAACATATATATAGTTTATCTTAATAAAATCTTAATAATTATCTTATATAATATTGTTATAGCATGATAATCATGTGAATTTGTTTTAAATGGAGTTAAAAAGAGGTGAACAATATGAAAAAAGTTATTATTTTAACTGCATCTACTGGTGCAGGCCATAATGCGGCTGCAAAATCACTAGAAGAAAAATATAAAGAATCAGGATACGAAACATTTATTGTAGATATTTTTAGAGAAACAAGCAAACCACTAAATACAATTGTCACTGATGGTTATAAAATACTTGCTAATAGTTTCCCTGCATTTTATGGTACACTTTATGATGCTGCTGACACTTATACATTTTCAAATAAAATTTTAAAAACAACACTTATGGTTTTAAAAAGAAGATTATTAAAAATAATTAATCAAGTTGAACCAGATATTATAATAGGTACACATCCATTTGCAGTAGGACTTATAAGTAGCTTTAAAAGAAAGAAATTAACAGATGCATTGTTTATTTCCGTAGTTACAGATTTTAAAGCACATTATGCTTATATTAATGAGAATGTAGATGCTTATATTACTGGTAGCGAATATACTAAGGAAACATTGATAAATAGAAACATAGATAAAAATAAGATTTTTAATTATGGAATCCCAATTAAAGAAGAGTTTTTATGTAAATCAGAAAACCATGATAGTGTTATAAATAAATTTAGAGTCCTTGTAATGGGTGGTAGTATGGGATCTAAAGATATTGCAAAAGTAGTTGAAAATTTGGCGATAGATTCAGACAAGTTTAGAATCACAGTTATTTGTGGAAATAATAATAGCTTGAAAAATGCACTTGAAAAAAAATACGAAGATGAAATTATTTTAAATAAATTAAAAGTCTATGGTTTTACTAGTGAGGTATCTTATCTTATGGATAATTCTGACGTAATTGTTACTAAACCGGGTGGACTTACTTCAAGTGAAGCTTTAGCTAAAGAACTTCCTATGATTATTCCTTTTGCAATTCCAGGACAAGAAACTGAAAATACTGAATTTCTTGTAAATGCTGGAGTAGCAATTCACGTAAAAAATATGAATAAAATTAGAGAAAATTTAGATGAATTAATTGATAATAAAACTAAGTATATTAATATGAAAAAAAGTATGAAATCTATATCTTCTTCTTATTCAATTTCCAATATAGTTAATTTATCAGATGATTTGATTATTAATAAAAACATTGCACTAATCTAATAAAAGTGATTGTAGTAATAACTAAAACGTAGCTTTTAATAAAATATAAAAGAGGTAACATTATGAGTGAGAAATCAAATATATTGATATTTACTACATCTTTTGGAATGGGACATTTAAGTGTAGCTAATGCAATAAAAGAACAACTTATAAATGAAAATAAAGAAAATATAATTGAAATAGTTGATATTTTAGATGTTTCTAATCCCAAAACCAAAGATATATTTTTTAACACATACAAGTTTTTAACAAGTAAACATGAAAATATATATAATTATTTTTATAAAATAAAAAAAGATGTGCCAAACAATTATATAGATGGTATTATGTATAATATGTATTTAAAGAAAGTTGCAAAATATATTATGCATAAGAATCCAGATTTAATTATTTCTACTTTTCCAATGTGTTCAGGATTTGTTTCAAAAGCAAAAGCAAAATACGATTTGAAAATTCCACTTATTACTTCTATTACTGACGTTGTTGATAGTTGGGAGTGGATTCATAGTAACACTGATATGTATTTCGTGCCTTCTAAAGTAGTTGGAGAGAAACTAGTTGGAAAAGGAATTGATGAAAAACAAATTAAAGTCACTGGAATTCCGGTTAAAAATGAATTTTTACAGTATTTAAAAAAGGAAAATTCAAAAAAACAATTATTAATTATGGGCGGAGTTATGGATAAGCTTGGGATTGATCAAGTTGTCCTTGATAAACTTGATGGATTATCTAATGTAAAAACTGTTATTGTTACTGGTAATAATAAGGTACTTTATGATAAACTAAGTAAAAATAGCGATTATAAAAATATTGAAATATTAGGATATACTACTGAGATTGCTAAATTTATGAGTGAATCAGATGTTCTTGTAACAAAGCCTGGTGGTGCAACACTATTTGAAGCTATAAATAAAGGTCTTCCAATGATTATAAAAAATTCAAATGTTGGTCAGGAAGAAGAGAATATTAAGTATATAAGAGAAAAAGGAATTGGTATATTAATTGAAGATAGTGAATCTATTGAAGATATAATTATTGATTCCCTTAGTAATACATCTGTTCTAGAATTATTAAGATTGAATATTTCTAATATTAAAAATGAAATAAATCCACATTTAATTGGAAAATATGCTTTAGAGTTAATATAGAAAGTGAGGAATTATGAAGAAGAAGTGGAATAGTGTTTTATTTATTGTTTTAATAGTAGTAACGTTTTTGACTATTTATACAAAAATAGATATTAAATTATTTGAAAATGCACTATTAAATGCAAATATTAAATTTTTAGTACTTGGCTTAATATGTATGTTCGTTTATTGGGGGATAGAAGCTGGTTTAATTGATATGCTTATAAAAAAAGTATCACCTAAAACAAAATTTTGGACTTCGATAAAGACGACAGTTATTGGTCAATATTATTCTTCTATTACACCTTTTGCAAGTGGCGGTCAGCCAGCGCAACTTTATGAAATGTCTAAAGACAATATTCCTGGTGGCAAAGCAACTGCTGTTTTAGTAAGCAAATTTCTTTTATTTCAAGTATCGGTTACACTTTATTCACTAATGTTAATAATTGTTAGAATGAAACATTTACTATTAGGACTTAAGAGTGCATCGGGATTTGTATTTACAGGATTATTTATTAATACAATAGGGCTTAGTGCGATTATTTTATTGGCATTTAAACCTAACTTATTAAAGAGAGTGGCAAATTTTATTATATATAAATTAGAAAAATTTAAATTAATAAAAAACGCGGAATTAAAAATTAAAAAATTTGATCATTATGTATCTGAATATTTAGTTAGTATAAACTATATGAAACAAGACGTTATTAGCACTATATATATGTTTTTACTTACAATTATTCAATTAACAGCATTCTTTTCAATAACATATTTTATATATAAAGCACTTGGTCTTAGTGGCACTTCTATTATAGATATTGTTTCACTTCAAGCTCTTCTTTATATGGCAGTATCTTTTATTCCTGTTCCTGGAACTGTTGGGGCTAGTGAAGTTGGATTTTCATTACTACTCGGATCAATATTTTCTGCAAATTTAGTTGCAGTTGCTTTAATACTTTGGAGAGGTATTAGTTATTATTTTGGATTGATATTTTGTGGAATTTTCACATTTTTAATTTATTCTTTTGATAAAAGTAGAAATGAAAAAATTGCATCATAGTTAAAATATAAGAAAAATAAAAGCATTTAAAGTGAAACTATCGCTTTAAATGCTTTTATTTTTCTTTAAGATTCAAATGATATTTTAAGTTTTAATGAATTAAAACTTAAAGCTCGTATAATCGTAAAATATTACTAAGAATAATCTAATTGTTATTACTTTGTTACCCATAGATACAAAAAAAAATATATGATTTTATAGAAGAGAGCTTTAGCTTACATTAGATACTTTTATAGAGTATAATTCAAGATATAAGTTATTTAGTTTTAAGTATATGTTATAAGTAATCAAAAATAATATTAACTTAAAGAGGAGAAAACATGAGAAAAATATTTATGCTACTAATTCTATTCTCGTCTATTTTAACAGTGGGGTGTTCAAATAATTTAGAGGGAGATAGTTTGCTACTAGCGCCTAAATTACCAATTGAGGTTGAAGAAGTAAAATCTATTTTAAGTGAGAATTTTTCAAAAGAACTAGATTTAATTAATCCAATAATAGGTGAGAGCAATAATTCAATACAATTTGTTGATCTAGACAATGATGGAAAAGATGAAGTTCTTGTTTTTCATAAAGTAAAAGATGATAAATTTCCAGTAAGAATTGCAATTCTTACAAAAATAAGTGATACGGAATGGATTGTAAATAATACAATTAAAGGCATTGGATATGATGTAAATAAAATTGTATATTCTGATATGGATAATGATGGTATAAAGGAAATAATTGTGGGCTGGCAAGGTGGAACAATTCTTAATAAGGGCTTGTCTATTTATTCTTACTCTAAGGGAGATATAAGTGAAACTTATGAAGATACATATACTGAATTTGATGTGAAAGATTTTACTTCTGATGGTACAAAAGAACTTATGATAATAAAATTAAATAGAAGTGAAGGAGTATCTAAAGCGTTTTTATATGACTATAAAAATTCAGCAGTTAGTTTTATAGATGAAACATTAATGGATGGATATATTAATAATTATTATCATGTCACTTCAGGAAATGCGTATAATGGTTTGAATGGAATGTTTTTAGATGCGTCAGTAGGCGCACATTCAGCATTTACCGATCTTCTTGTCTATCAAAATGGAGAGCTTAAAAACATTTTTTATGATGAAAATTGGAGTTCTACCAATACAACATTTAAAGCGTATCCTAGAAAAAGTAAAGATATTGATTCTGATGGAACGATAGAAATTCCAATACTTATTGCGCCGAAAGGTTATGAAAATGCGTCTATGAGTGATACTCCGTGGTTAACCGTGTGGTATAAATGGGATGGAAAAAAAGACTTGATTAGATCAAATGAGAGTTATCAAGACTTTAAACATGGATTTGAATTTGTATTTCCAAATGACTGGGATAAGCATGTTACTTTAGAATTTGCAAGAAAAAATAATTCTCTTATTAAATTCACTTTAGATGATGATGAAAAAACTCAGATTCTTGATATTTTAATTCTTTCAAGTGAAGAATATGAATCAATGAAAGAAAAACCCGAAATAAAATTATATAAGAAAATTAAAACAACGTTTAAGAAAGTATATTTACTTAGACAATATATTTATGATAATAGCAATAAATATTATTTAGATGAAGATAGATTTAAAGAATTACTTAAAATAAATTATGAAAATAATAAAAATTAATGGAGGCTTACTTTGGAAGGCAATGTGTTAGTATTAGAAGATCAAATAGAAATTAGAGAGTTTATTGTTATTAATATTAAAAGGGCAGGTTACAATATATTCGAAGCAAAAAATGGTGAAGAAGCTCTTAAAATTGTAAATGCAAATAAAATTGATATTGCTGTTTTGGATGTTATGTTGCCAGGAATTAGTGGCTATGATGTGTGCAGGGAAATAAGAAAACATAATAAATATATGGGTATAATAATGTTAACAGCAAAATCACAGGAAAAAGACAAAATAGAAGGACTTATAAGTGGTGCTGATGATTACATTGTTAAACCATTCAGTCCAAAAGAATTGGTGGCAAGGATAGATTCGCTTTATAGACGTGTAAAACTCTTAGAAGATGATTCAACTGAAAAATGCGAAAGTGGAGCATTTATTATTGATTATAAAAATAGACAAATTTTTAAAGACGATATTGAACTTGATTTAACACAACTAGAATTTGCAATAGTAGCAACACTTATTAAAAATGAAGGAAGACCACTTAGTAGGGAATATATTCTAGATCATGTATGGGGTGAAAATTTTTTTGGAAGTTTCAAAATTGTCGATGTTAACATTAGAAGATTAAGACAAAAATTAGAGAAAGATGCTTCGAACCCTGAATATATAATTACAGTTTGGGGATTTGGTTATAAGTGGCGAAAGGGAGAGTAAATGACGGGTATAAAGAGAAGATGGGTAAAAACTTACGTTATTACTATAATCCTAATTGCAATAATTTTAGGACTTGCTTTCCTTTTCACTATAAAGAATTTTTATTATAATTCTGCTCACCAAAGTTTATTAAGTAAAGCTACTATTTCTTCTGAATTTTACAATAAATATTTGCTTCGTGATAATTATTCCTTCGATGAATTATCTAAACTTATAATAAACGATTTCAAGGATTACAATATAATGGAACTTCAACTTATTAATAATAATGCGAAACTTTCTTATAGTTCAACTGGATTTAACACTGCTCTTATTATTAAAAGTGGAGATGTATTATCGGCACTTCAAGGTAAAAAAGGATATACGGTTGGTAAAAGTAAATTAACAAATGAAAAAATAATGGCTGTATCAGTTCCGCTTATAAACTCTGAAGAAAATATTATTGGTGTATTAAGACTTATTTCGAGTACTTCAAAAATAGACACAATTATAAATTTGTACACCTTTTATGCTATAGGCGTTTTAGCTATTATAATACTCATATTAATGATTCTAAGTATTACTTTTAGTCAATCTATTCTTAAACCGATTCAAGAAATAATAAACGTTGCTGAAAAAATGTCAGAAGGAAAGTTAAGTAATAGAATTGAAAAAAGTTATAATGACGAACTTGGAGTACTTGCTGAGACAATTAATCATATGGCAGATGAGATTCAAAAAAGTGAGGTACTAAAAAATGATTTCATTTCTTCTGTTTCACATGAGATAAGGACTCCCTTAACCGCTATAGCTGGATGGGGAGAAACTATTATAACTGGAGATATAAATAATAGAGAAGAAGTTGAAAAAGGACTTTCTATAATAGTTAGAGAAACAAATAGGCTTTCAAATATGGTTGAAGAGCTTCTTGATTTTTCAAGAATGGAAAGCGGTAGACTATCACTATATTTAGAAAAAACTATGCTTGAAAATGAAGTAGATGAAGTTGTTGAAATATATTGTCATAAAGCTGAACTTAAAAATGTAAAAATAGTTAAAGACTATAGGTTAGAAGGTATCGAGATTGAAGCGGATAGAAATAGATTAAAGCAAGTTTTTATAAATATAATAGATAACGCAGTAAAATTTACGGATAATGGTGGTCAAATAAATATTTGTGTAAAAAAAATAAAAAATGATGCTTTTGTTATTGTTAAAGATAACGGAATTGGAATAAAAAAAGATGAAATCGAACTTATAACAAAAAAATTCTATAAAGGTAATACTAATAATGCTGGCAGTGGACTTGGACTGTCAATTACAAATGAAATTATTAATTTGCATGGTGGATTTTTAAAAATTGATAGTGAATATGGGAAAGGAACGGAGATAACAATCCGCTTTGAATGTTTACCGTTAATAGAATAACAACCCTTGAAATCTTAATAATAATAATATATTATGATAATGTAATATCTCGTCTTTGACAGTTGTAGAGCAGAAAAACCGTGATATCTATTGCAAACAGTAGTTTATCACGGTTTCTTAATGTAGTAAAAAGTGCGTACCTTTTTTTACTTTTTCGTTTGTTTTAATATTTTTTTCATTTTAGCATTACTAATTATTTGGGTATCCGTTCTAAATCCAAATTTATCATGTAATTCATCTGTTATATCAGTTCGTGTGTATGTCGGAATATATCCTTCGCCTTTTAACTCCATAAAGTTATGATTTTTTAACGTTTCTATTAATTCTTTTGTAGTGTATTTTTCATCAAGCTTCTTTTCTAAAAGCCTATATATCAGTAAAGAAAGAAAACATGTTGTAAAATGAGCTTTTATTCTATCATCTCTACTTAAATATACTGGTCTTGCTTTAAACTCAGTTTTTAGAATTCTAAATGATTCTTCTATTTCCCATCTTCTTTTATTTACTTTAATAATTGTTTCAGCATTATCATCAAGATTTGTACATACTCCGTAGAATCCATCATATTTTTCTTCATCAGAAATAGTGTCTCTATTTATTGTAAGTACCTGTTTTTCAGCGATTTCACCTTCATTAGTGCAGTGAATAGAATCTATAAATCTCTTTGGATCATTCTGTTTCTTTTTATTGATACTAGAAGGTTTTTTAACAAGTTTTTCTGCACGTTGTATTTGAGTGCTTCGAATGTACTCTTGATAAGCTCTATATTTTGGTGAATATGTTACTATTAATTTTTGTGGTAATTCATTTTCATTTATCCAACGTTCTTTGTAATAAATAGCTTTATTGTTTGAAGAATGATCTATATTTTCTAAATTAATATTTTTTGTCTCATTTGATAAATGCCATCCATTTGGGGCAAGAGCCCAATCTTTAAGATGTTTTTTAAGCTTTTTTAATGATTGTGTAACAATAAAAGCTCTATCGTTTTTATTATTAAATATTCTATTGGTATTAGATGCTAATCCTGCATCTGTACATACAACAAATTTAGATAAATCAAAATCAGATAATATGCGCTTTTCTAGTGGTTTTAAACTTGGCTGTTCATTTTTATTTCCATCAAATATAGAAAATGCAAGTGGTATGCCATCCCCATCCATAAATAATCCCATTTGTACAATTGGATTAGGGCGATGTTCTTTGGAAAGTCCATATTGTTTTAACCCATCGGCTTTTTCAGTTTCAAAGAAATAATTTGTACAATCGTAATAAAGCACTTTTGTATTTCTTTTAGATAATTTTAAACTATTTTTATAAACAGTTGATTCAATAAAATCAGATTCTTTAGAAATTATTTCTAAAGCTCTATAAATATGCTGTAATTCAAAATTAGGCTGTTCAATAAAGTCATTAGAGGCTTTAAAAGAAGAAAGCTTAGAAGACGGATTAAGCATTCTAGTATAAATGAGTCTAGAAAGAATACTGTTTAAATCAAAAGAAAATTTATATTTATCAGAAATTTGCTTTGAAATTTTATGAAGGCCTAAATCATAATAAATATCTTGTAAAAAAAGATATCCACCATTGAAATGAACCTTAGAATCCATTGGTATTTGTTTAGTTTCAGAAAATTTAGCAATAATCTCAACTTTATTTTCTTTTTCTTTTTTATTAAGTTCACTTATATATTTTTTTGCCCATTCATAAGGATCTTGTCCATTTAATTTTTCACGTAATTGTGCTTCAGTACCAAGTTTTTCTACAATTTTAGTTGTTCGTTTATTTTTAATAGTAATATCTTTAATAACGTAAAGTGAAGTAGCATTTTTTGATTTAGAAGTTGAAAGTCTCATAAGCATAATACCTCCTGTTCCTTACATTATACCACAATACGACAAACTACGCAATAGTAAAACGGAAAATTTGACAAAAAAATAAGCCTATAATTGGCTTTGAGGTAGAATTTTGTTTATGCAACTGTCAAACTTCCGTGTTTACCGTTAATAGAATAACAACCCTTGAAATCTTAATAATAATCTCGTCTTTGACAGTTGTAGAGCAGAAAAACCGTGATATCTATTGCAAACAGTAGTTTATCACGGTTTCTTAATGTAGTAAAAAGTGCGTACCTTTTTTTACTTTTTCGTTTGTTTTAATATTTTTTTCATTTTAGCATTACTAATTATTTGGGTATCCGTTCTAAATCCAAATTTATCATGTAATTCATCTGTTATATCAGTTCGTGTGTATGTCGGAATATATCCTTCGCCTTTTAACTCCATAAAGTTATGATTTTTTAACGTTTCTATTAATTCTTTTGTAGTGTATTTTTCATCAAGCTTCTTTTCTAAAAGCCTATATATCAGTAAAGAAAGAAAACATGTTGTAAAATGAGCTTTTATTCTATCATCTCTACTTAAATATACTGGTCTTGCTTTAAACTCAGTTTTTAGAATTCTAAATGATTCTTCTATTTCCCATCTTCTTTTATTTACTTTAATAATTGTTTCAGCATTATCATCAAGATTTGTACATACTCCGTAGAATCCATCATATTTTTCTTCATCAGAAATAGTGTCTCTATTTATTGTAAGTACCTGTTTTTCAGCGATTTCACCTTCATTAGTGCAGTGAATAGAATCTATAAATCTCTTTGGATCATTCTGTTTCTTTTTATTGATACTAGAAGGTTTTTTAACAAGTTTTTCTGCACGTTGTATTTGAGTGCTTCGAATGTACTCTTGATAAGCTCTATATTTTGGTGAATATGTTACTATTAATTTTTGTGGTAATTCATTTTCATTTATCCAACGTTCTTTGTAATAAATAGCTTTATTGTTTGAAGAATGATCTATATTTTCTAAATTAATATTTTTTGTCTCATTTGATAAATGCCATCCATTTGGGGCAAGAGCCCAATCTTTAAGATGTTTTTTAAGCTTTTTTAATGATTGTGTAACAATAAAAGCTCTATCGTTTTTATTATTAAATATTCTATTGGTATTAGATGCTAATCCTGCATCTGTACATACAACAAATTTAGATAAATCAAAATCAGATAATATGCGCTTTTCTAGTGGTTTTAAACTTGGCTGTTCATTTTTATTTCCATCAAATATAGAAAATGCAAGTGGTATGCCATCCCCATCCATAAATAATCCCATTTGTACAATTGGATTAGGGCGATGTTCTTTGGAAAGTCCATATTGTTTTAACCCATCGGCTTTTTCAGTTTCAAAGAAATAATTTGTACAATCGTAATAAAGCACTTTTGTATTTCTTTTAGATAATTTTAAACTATTTTTATAAACAGTTGATTCAATAAAATCAGATTCTTTAGAAATTATTTCTAAAGCTCTATAAATATGCTGTAATTCAAAATTAGGCTGTTCAATAAAGTCATTAGAGGCTTTAAAAGAAGAAAGCTTAGAAGACGGATTAAGCATTCTAGTATAAATGAGTCTAGAAAGAATACTGTTTAAATCAAAAGAAAATTTATATTTATCAGAAATTTGCTTTGAAATTTTATGAAGGCCTAAATCATAATAAATATCTTGTAAAAAAAGATATCCACCATTGAAATGAACCTTAGAATCCATTGGTATTTGTTTAGTTTCAGAAAATTTAGCAATAATCTCAACTTTATTTTCTTTTTCTTTTTTATTAAGTTCACTTATATATTTTTTTGCCCATTCATAAGGATCTTGTCCATTTAATTTTTCACGTAATTGTGCTTCAGTACCAAGTTTTTCTACAATTTTAGTTGTTCGTTTATTTTTAATAGTAATATCTTTAATAACGTAAAGTGAAGTAGCATTTTTTGATTTAGAAGTTGAAAGTCTCATAAGCATAATACCTC
Organism: Helicovermis profundi; assembly: GCF_033097505.1. Classification (NCBI taxonomy): domain Bacteria; kingdom Bacillati; phylum Bacillota; class Clostridia; order Peptostreptococcales; family Caminicellaceae; genus Helicovermis; species Helicovermis profundi. The sequence goes on from NZ_AP028654.1 coordinate 502,382, forward strand.
CTGTTCCTTACATTATACCACAATACGACAAACTACGCAATAGTAAAACGGAAAATTTGACAAAAAAATAAGCCTATAATTGGCTTTGAGGTAGAATTTTGTTTATGCAACTGTCAAACTTCCGCGACAAACTACGCAATAGTAAAACGGAAAATTTGACAAAAAAATAAGCCTATAATTGGCTTTGAGGTAGAATTTTGTTTATGCAACTGTCAAACTTCCGTGTTTACCGTTAATAGAATAACAACCCTTGAAATCTTAATAATAATAATATATTATGATAATGTAATATAAAATAAAAATATTTTGAATCCAAATGATTATTTTGTGAGATATCTTTAAATAGATAGCCGAAGATGCAATGAGTGTTTTGCCAAAAACATTTAGAACCTTTCAGGCAAATGGAACATAATATGATGGATCTCTGAAGAGTCATTTAATTGGCGCCGAAGGAGTAAATCTCTCAGGCAAAGAAAACAGAGAAGGTTAGGCTAAAGCTGACCTTCTTTTTTGTTTTTGTTAAATAGGTAACATTGTAAAGTGAGAAACAATTTCTACGAATTTACTATTTTATTAGTATAAAATTAATTAATGGGTATATAAACTAAAGTGACTTAAATATTAAAAGTAAAACCGTCAATTTGGCGGTATTATTGATAAATGAATTTCTTGGATTCAGAGAGAGTTTTTACTGCCACTGAATCTTAGAAAACATAATCCAGGGCCTTTTTAGAGTTCTTTATCCACCACTTTTTTAAGAAGTGGGGGTATTAGAACTCTAAGGCATCGGATAAAGTTTTTTAGAAACAAACAATTGACGAGGGGGTTACAAATTGAGTAATTTACAAAGAACGGCTTTATATGAAGAACATGTTAAAAATGGTGGCAAAATTGTTGATTTTGCAGGATGGGAATTACCCATTCAGTACGAAGGGTTAGTTGTTGAACATGAAGCTGTAAGAAATGATTGTGGTATGTTTGACGTTTCTCATATGGGTGAAGTAACAGTTGATGGAAAAGACGCTGAAGCTTTCGTTCAATACTTAGTAACAAACAATGTTAAAACTATGAAGGAAAAACAAGTTATATATGGACAAATGTGCTATGAAAATGGTGGAATTGTAGACGATCTACTTGTTTATAAATATAATACTGAAAAATATTTATTAGTAATAAATGCATCAAATGTAGCAAAGGACTTTGCTTGGATGCAAGAAGTAGTGAAAAAATTTGAAGTTAAATTAGTAAATATTTCAACTGAAACATCTGAAGTTGCACTTCAAGGACCAAAAGCTGAAAAATTGCTTCAAAATTTAACTGATAAAGATTTAAGTGAAATTGGATTCTTTTTCTTTGAAAATCCTGTAGTTATTGCAGGCGTTGAATGTATTGTTTCTAGAACAGGTTATACTGGTGAAGACGGTTTTGAAATTTATGCGCCAAATGATAAAATTACAATAGTATGGAACGCAATTATTGAAAAAGGCGGAGACTATGGTCTAAAACTTTGTGGTCTTGGTTGTAGAGATACACTTAGATTTGAAGTTGCACTTCCTCTTTATGGAAACGAAATGAGCAAAGATATTTCACCACTTGAAGCAGGACTTGGTTTCTTTGTTAAACTTGATACTGATGATTTTATTGGAAAAAGTGCATTAGTTAAACAAAAAGAAGAAGGTCTTAAAAGAAAAACAATTGGTTTTGAAATCGAAGGAAGACCAGTTGCAAGACATGAATATAAAGTGTTAAAAAATGGAAAAGAAATTGGCTTTGTAACAACAGGATACAATTCTCCTTCAGTAGGTAAAAGTGTAGGTATTGCAATTGTTGATGCTGAGTATGCTGTAAAAGGTGAAGAGATTGAAATTCAAATTAGAAAGAAAACAGTTAAAGCTATAGTTACAGCAAAAAGAGCATACAAAAAAAGTTATAAAAAATAGATAAATAAATTATACTAAGTAATCTTATAAATTTTTAGTTTTTAATATCATAAAAGTGGTATTAACATAATAGAGTAAAAAATTTAAACAAAAATATTAGGAGGTATTATTAATGAAAGTTGTTGAAGGTTTATTATACGCAGAGGATCACGAGTGGGTTAAAGTTGAAGGAAATGTAGCTACAATTGGATTATCAGATTTTGCACAACATGAACTTGGAGATATTGTATTTTTAGAATTACCAGAAGTTGATGATGAATTAGCTGCTGGAGATGTTTTTGGTGTTGTTGAATCAGTAAAAGCTGCTTCGGATTCATTTACTCCTGTTTCGGGAAAAGTAATTGAAGTGAATGAAGATTTACTAGATGCTCCAGAAGGAGTTAACTCTGATGCATTTGGAAGTTGGATGTATAAAATTGAATTATCAAATAAAGAAGAATTAGATGGATTAATGGATTCAACTAAATACACAGAATTTTGTTCAAAATAATACTAACCTAGTAAATTCTTGACTTCAAAGAGAGCATTAGCTCTCTTTGAATTATAAAAGGAGTGATATAGTGCATAGATATATACCTAATACTGAATCTGACGTAAAAGAAATGCTTAGCGATATTGGAGCAAAGTCTATAAATGATTTATTTGTAGATATTCCTGAAAAAATTAGATTTAGTGGTGAACTTAATTTAGAACCTTCAAAATCAGAACTTGAAGTTACAAATATATTAAAAAAATTAGGTGATGAAAATAAAAGCTTAGATGAGTTAGTGTGTTTTTTAGGCGCAGGGGCATATGATCATTTTGTTCCAACGACTGTAAAACATATGGCTTCAAGAAGTGAATTTTTTACTGCTTATACACCTTACCAACCAGAGATAAGTCAAGGAACTCTTCGTGCAATTTTTGAATACCAGTCACTAATATGTGAACTTACGGGTATGGATAATACTAATGCTTCAATGTATGATGGACAAACTGCGGTTGTTGAGGCGGCTATGATGGCAGTAGCATCTTCAAGAAAAGCAAATAAAATCTTAGTATCAAAAGGTCTTAATCCTGAAGCTAGACAGGTTCTTAACACATATATTCAATTTAGAGATATTGAACTTGAAGAAATTAGTCTAGTAAACGGTGCTACTAATTTAGATGAATTAAAAGAAAAATTATCTGCTGATGTTGCAGGTGTTATTGTTCAAAGTCCTAACTTTTTAGGAGTTATTGAAGATGTAAAAAAAGCAAGTGAACTTGTACATGAAACAAAAGCTGTTTTAATTGATTACGTTGATCCGATTTCACTTGGTATTCTTGAATCGCCAGGAAATCTTGGAGTGGATATTGTTTGTGGTGAAGCGCAGTCGCTTGGTAATGGCATGAACTTTGGTGGTCCATATATTGGATTTCTTGCTTCAAAGAGTAAATATGTAAGAAAACTTCCAGGAAGAGTTGTTGGTCAAAGCACTGATGTTGATGGAAAAAGAGCTTTTGTATTAACACTTCAAGCGCGTGAACAACATATTAGAAGATATAAGGCAACATCCAATATTTGTTCTAATCAAGGACTTAATGCTCTTATGTCATCAATTTATATGGTTACTATGGGAAAAGAAGGTCTTAAAGAAGTGGCTTATCAGTCAATGGCAAAAGCTCATTATGCTTATGATAAATTAATTGCTAGTGGTAAATATAAACCTGCTTTTGAAGGACAATCTTTCTTTAAAGAGTTTGCATTAATTGGCCAGGAAAAAACTTCAGAGGTAAATGAAAGACTTCTTAAAAACAATGTATTAGGTGGTTACGATTTAGAAAAAAGCTATGATATTGAAAATGGCGTTTTACTTGCAGTTACAGAGAAAAGAACTAAAGATGAAATTGATAATTTAGTTAAGCTTATGGAGGTGAAATAATGAGAAATTATGATAGTTTGATATTTGAAATCTCAAAGCCGGGTAGAAAGGCTTATTCACTTCCAAAGCTTGATGTCGAAGATATAAATGTTGAAGATTATATTTCTTCTGATTTTCTTAGAAAAGAAGATTTAGCATTTCCAGAGGTAAGTGAAGTAGATGTTATTAGACATTATACAAATTTATCGCAACTTAACTATGGGCTTGATACAGGTTTTTATCCACTTGGTTCTTGTACAATGAAATATAATCCAAGGATCAATGAAGATGCTGCTGGTATGACTTCACTTAATCATTTGCACCCTTATCAACCAGTAGAAACAGTACAAGGTTCATTAAAGATGATGTATAAAGTTGATGAAATGCTTCGTGAAATTTCTGGAATGGATAGAGTAACTCTTCAGCCAGCTGCAGGAGCTCATGGTGAATTAACTGGTATTATGCTTATAAAAGCATATCATAGAGATAGAGGAGATTTAAAAAGAACAAAAATTATTGTTCCAGACTCTGCTCATGGTACAAATCCATCTACATCTGCAGTTGCAGGGTTTGACATTGTAGAAATCAAATCAAATGCTGATGGGTCAGTAAATATGGATTCATTAAAAGAAGCACTTAGTGATGAAATTGCAGGTTTTATGCTTACAAATCCAAGTACTCTTGGATTATTTGAGAAAAATATAGTTGAAATAGCTGAGCTTATTCATGAGGCTGGTGGACTCCTTTATTATGATGGTGCAAATATGAATGCTATTATGGGTAAAACTAGACCTGGAGATATGGGATTTGATGTAATGCACTTTAATCTTCATAAAACATTTTCTACACCACATGGTGGTGGAGGACCTGGTAGTGGACCAGTTGGAGTTAAAGAATTTTTGGTTAAATATTTGCCTGTACCAGTGATTGATAAAAAAGATGATAAATATATACTAGATTATGATAGACCTAAAACAATTGGAAAAGTAAAAGGTTTCTATGGTAATTATAGCGTTATTCTTAGAGCGTTCACATATTTAGAAACTATGGGTAGTGATGGAATTAATGAAGTTAGTGAACTTGCAGTACTTAACGCTAACTATATGATGAACAAATTAAAGGAAAACTATAAACTACCGATGGATCAAATTTGTAAACATGAATTTGTACTTGATGGAGTTAAAAATGGAGATTTAATCGTTTCAACTTTAGATGTTGCAAAACGTTTATTGGACTTTGGTTATCATCCACCTACAATTTACTTCCCACTTATAGTTCATGAAGCAATTATGATTGAGCCTACAGAAACTGAAAGTAAAGAAACGATGGATGCTTTTATTAATGTTATGAATAAAATTTCTGATGAAGTAAAAGAAGATCCTTCTATTCTTAAAAATGCACCAACTTTAGCTTCAGTTAGAAGAATAGATGAAGCTAAAGCTGCTAGAAGTTTAATTCTAAAATATTCTGATAATTTTAAATAGGTGAATTTGAAGAGTAATTTACCTTTTGACATTATATACTTTATAAGGTAAGTGCATAATGTTTCTAAAATGGGATAATAGTTGAGAGTACGATATTTGAAGAGGATGCAATATGATTATTGCATCCTCTTTGATTAAATAAGATTAATTATAATAGTTGTTTATTAAAATAGTTATTTGTTATATTTTATAATAGGAAATAAAGATAATATATGATAATATATTTTACATAATATTTTTAAAAGGGGGAGAAGTTATGCAATTACTAGAAGGTAAAGTAGCGGCAAAACATATAAAACAAAATTTAAAAGAAGATATTGATCTATTAAAGAAAAAAGGATTAGTGCCAAATCTTAGAGTTGTAATAGTGGGAAATAGTCCAGCATCACTTGCCTATGTAAATATGGTGAGAAAAAGTTTTAATAAGGAAGGTGTAAATGCAGATGTATTAAAACTTGATGAATCGATTTCAGAAGATCAATTTATTAGTGAACTTGAAAAGCTTAATAATGACAATAAAGTTAGTGGTATTTTGATACAATTGCCACTTCCTAAGCAAATTAATACATCGAAAATTATAAAATTGATTAATCCTAATAAAGATGTTGATGGATTTCATCCGTTAAATGCTGGTAAATTACTTATTGGTGAAGATACTTTTATTCCATGTACACCATATGGAATGATTAAAATGCTTGAAGAATATGATATTGATATTGAAGGAAAAAATGCTGTAGTTCTTGGAAGGAGCAATATTGTTGGCAAACCAATTTCCCTGCTTCTTATGGAAAAAAATGCTACAGTAACAATATGTCATTCAAGAACAAAGAATATTAAAGAGATTGCAAGTAAGGCAGATATTTTAGTAGCAGCAATAGGAAAACACAATTTTGTTGATGAAAGCATGGTAAAAGAAGGTGCCATTGTTTTAGATGTTGGAATTCATGTAGTTGATGGTAAGCTTAAAGGTGATGTTGATTTTGAAAATGTAAAAAACAAGGTAAGTTATATTACTCCAGTTCCAGGAGGTGTTGGAACTACGACTATTGCTATGCTAATGTATAACACAGTTAAAGCTTGTAAGTTAATAAATAAGACTAATTAACCTGATTTATTTGACCTATTGCTATTTGTATTGATATACTAATAGCGATATATACAAAAAATAATATATGGATAGGTGTGATAGTGTTAATGATAATTATTGGTAGTGTGGTAGTAGTTGGTTTACTTGCAGGAGGTATTTTCGCATTTAGTAGAAGTAATAATTCTAAACTTGACAATATTGACGTAATTGGTGATTATACTATTTATAAATCTGCTTTACTTAAATTTAGAAAATCAGAAAAAAGAAAATGTGAAAATCTTAAGGATTTGGTTAAATACATTGAAACAGATAAAGAATTACCTTATGAAAGATATAATATAACAGTTGATGAAAAGTATTTTGTTGTTAAGAATACTAAAAATTTAGATGTTGCTAGTATTATAAAACGCATTGGAGGTACTTCATACCAAAATGGTAATAAACTTTATCTAAGTTTCTTAAGCTTAACTAAAGTAAGTAAAATTGAGCCTGTAGCAAGCTTTAAGGTTATTCCTAGTGAAAACATTTTTACTACTACCAATATTGAGTATGATACGTCTGGTGTTGTTGCTGAGGATGGTAAAGTAGCTGATTATAAATGGGAAGGAAATGAAGTAAGATTTTCAGAAGAAGGTACTTACATTGTTAGGCTAAAAATTAAAGATATTAACGGAAATTGGTCTGATTGGTATGAAAAAGAGCTATTAGTTCAAGAAAAAAAGGGATTAAAATCTGTTTCATGTGGATATGAATGTGCTTATATTGTACATGAAAATGGAAAAGTAGATGTTCTTGGTAGAAATGAATTAGGTCAACTTGGAACGGGAACTAATGAATCTCTAAGTAAAAGAACATATGCTATAAATCTAGATAATGTGGAGTCGCTTTCAGCTGGCGAAGAACATGCAGTCTTTAAAACTTATAATGGTAAAATTTTTTCAATAGGTAGCAATAAAAAAGGCCAACTAGGTCTTGGAACAAAAATTAATTCAAAAATTCCGAAAGAAATTTGGGGACTTGAGCATATAAAGCAGGTTGAATCTGGTAAAAGTTTTAGTGGTGCTCTTTCTGTAAGTGGTAGTGTATATACTTGGGGAGATAATGACTATGGTCAGCTTGGAAACGAAAAAAATCTTATGAGAAACATTCCTAAAAAGATTGAGCTTCTTAGCAATATAAAACAAATATCATTTGGAAATAAACATGCACTTGCCCTTACCTATGATGGTATGGTATATTCTTGGGGTAGCAATGAAAATGGTCAACTAGGAGTAGGATTTAAGGGCAAAAGTCTTGAACCTACACTTTCTGAATTTAAAAATGCGAAATTTGTTTGTGCGGGAAAGGATGCTTCATACGTTATAAATGAAGTAGGGAGAGTTTTGGTTTGTGGAAGAAATACATCAAATCAGCTTGGAATTGTTGGTGAAAAAGAAATTGTTTTTCCGATTGAAAATATGAATTTAAAAAATATTGTATATATATCGTCTGTAGGAGATTTTGCTGTTGCACTCGATAACATAGGAAAGGTATATTCTTGGGGAAGATATAAACACTCAGATGAAGACTATAATCAAAAACCTTCTTTAATTGATGGCGTAAAATATACAAAATCAATATCAACTACAGTAGATAGTGTATTTATAATTAATGAAAAAAACAATGTCTATACTTGGTCAAGTGTTCTTGAAAAAAGAGATAAATTAGAATTAATTATTGAAGATGACGAACTTTAAAAAATCTGTATTTTTACAGATTTTTTTTTGTTTAAATTTAATGCGAAAAAATATTAGGTGTAAGAAAAAGCGTCCTTTAATTTTTAAGGTATTTAGGTTTCGAATAAGTGTTTTCTTTGTTAAAACATAGTTAAACTTATAAAAAAATTAAAAAAATTAAGTGGAGTTTAATAAAAATATAAAAAAAAAGCCTTAAATCCTTGTAATCTCAAATGTAAGCTGATATATTAATATGAATAGTGTAAATAATATAAAATTGCTTTAAATAAGATTAATGAGTATGCAAAAAAACTCGAAGATTCATACGAATAATTAACAAAAAGTTCGTATAAAACAAGGAGAGAATATGAAAAAATTTAAGAGAATCTTGGTAGCAAATAGAGGAGAAATAGCGATAAGAATTTTCAGAGCTTGTCATGAATTAAATATTAGAACAGTAGCAATTTATTCTGAAGAAGATAAAAATTCTTTATTTAGAACTAAAGCGGATGAATCATATTTAATAGGGAAAGGTAAAAGTCCAGTAGATGTATATTTGAATATTAATGAAATAATAAAAGTGGCTCTAAAGAAAGGTGTTGATGCAATACATCCGGGCTATGGATTTTTATCTGAAAATCCTGAGTTCGCAAAAAAATGTGTAGAAGCTGGAATTGCATTTATTGGCCCAACCAGTGAAATGATGGAAAAAATGGGAGATAAAATCAAATCAAAAATTGTTGCTTCAAAGGTAAATGTTCCAACTATACCTGGTGTTGAAAAACCAATTGAGAGTGATGAAGATGCAATCGAATTTGCAAATTACTGTGGCTACCCAATTATACTAAAAGCCGCTGCTGGCGGTGGTGGTCGTGGTATGAGAATAGTTAGGGAAGAAAGTGAACTATTAGATAGTTTCAGAAGTGCAAAATCTGAAGCGAAAAAAGCGTTTGGAATCGATGATATGTTTATTGAAAAGTTCTTAGAAAATCCTAAACATATTGAAGTACAAGTGATTGGCGATAAATATGGAAATTTAGTTCATTTGTATGAAAGAGATTGTTCAATTCAAAGGAGACATCAAAAGGTTATAGAATTTACTCCGGCAATATCGCTTTCTGTAGAAAAAAGAAATGAGATATGTGCTGACGCTTTAAAAATAGCGAATGCTGTAAATTACAAAAGTGCTGGAACTGTAGAATTTTTAGTGGATAGTGGTGGAAGACATTATTTTATTGAGATGAATCCAAGAATTCAGGTTGAGCATACGGTTACTGAAATGGTTACTGGTATTGATATTGTCCAAACTCAAATTATGATTGAAGAGGGACACAAACTTGATTCACACGAAATAGGCATATATTCGCAAAATGATATTAGAGTTAATGGATATTCTATTCAGTGTAGAATAACAACAGAAGATCCATCAAATAATTTTGCTCCAGATACTGGTAAAATGGACGTTTATAGAACGGGCTCAGGATTTGGCATTAGACTTGATGGAGGAAATGGTTTTACGGGATCAATAATTAGTCCATATTATGATAGTTTACTTGTAAAATCAACTTCTTGGGCAAGAACTTTTCATGATGCAATAAGAAAACAGATTCGTGCAGTAAAAGAAGTTAAGGTTAGTGGTGTAAAGACTAATACTGCTTTTTTAATAAATGTATTAAATCATCCAATTTTTCAAAAAGGGCTATGTGATACTAATTTTATATCAAGTAACAAAGAATTATTTGATATTATTCCAAAAGAAGATCATGAACTTAAAGTGCTAAATTATATAGGAGAAAAAATTGTTAATGAAACAAAAGGCGTTAAATTTGATTTTGATGTTCCTTTAGTTCCTAAATATGATAAAAATATTATATTAAGTGGAACTAAAAATATACTTGATAATGATGGATCAAAAGGACTTATAGATTGGATTAAATCTCAAAACAAACTTTTATTAACTGATACGACTATGAGAGATGCACATCAATCTTTAATGGCTACAAGAGTGCGTACAAAAGATATGACGAAAATAGCGAGAGCTACTTCTCATTTGGCAAAAGATTTGTTTTCTCTTGAAATGTGGGGTGGTGCAACTTTTGATGTTGCTTATAGATTCTTAAAAGAATCACCTTGGGATAGACTTGAAAAAATAAGATCGAAAGTACCTAATGTATTACTCCAAATGCTAATTAGGGGTTCAAATGGAGTGGGTTATAAAAACTATCCTGATAATGTTATAAAGCATTTAATTAAAGAGTCAGCTAATAAAGGTATAGATGTATTTAGAATTTTTGATTCATTGAATTGGTTTGAAGGCATGGAACTTTCAATTGATGAAGTTTTAAATACTGGAAAAATTGCAGAAGCATGTATTTGCTATACTGGAGATATCTTAGATGAGTATCGCGATAAATATACTTTAGATTATTACGTAAAAATGGCAAAAAAAATTGAACGTTCTGGTGCGCATATATTAGGTATAAAAGATATGTCAGCTCTACTTAAACCGTATGCTGCACATAAATTGGTAGCTGCATTGAAAAACGAAATAGATATTCCGATTCATCTCCATACTCACGATACAACAGGAAATGGAGTTTCAACTATTTTGCTTGCGGCTGAAGCTGGAGTTGATATTGTTGATACTGCATTTAATTCAATGAGTGGACTTACAAGCCAGCCAGCTCTTAATTCGGTTGTTGCAGCTTTAAAAAATACAGATAGGGATACTGGAATTAAATTAGATGAAATACAGAAAATTTCTGATTATTGGTCATCTGTAAGACCTGTATATAGCAAGTTTGAGTCTGGGCTTAAGTCTTCTAGTGCTGAGATTTATAAATTTGAAATTCCAGGTGGTCAATATTCTAATTTAAAACCACAAGTAGAAAGTTTTGGACTTGGTCATAGATTTACTGAAGTAAAAGAAATGTATAAAGATGTAAATGAAATGTTTGGAGATATTATTAAGGTAACTCCTTCTTCAAAAGCAGTTGGTGATATGGCAATCTTTATGATACAAAATGATTTAAGTAAAGAAAATATATATGATAAAGGGAAAGACTTATCGTTTCCTGACTCTGTAGTATCGTTTTTTGAAGGTATGATGGGTCAAGTTGAAGGTGGATTTCCAAAAAAACTTCAGAAATTAGTATTAAAAGATATTAGACCAATAACATCTCGCCCAGGTGAGTTGCTTGAAGATGAAGATTTTGATAAAATTAGAGAACATTTAACTGAAAAATTTAATATTGAAGTTAAAGAAGAAGATATAATTTCTTATGCATTATATCCAAAAGTTTTTGATGAATATTTAACTTATATTAAGGAAAATGGCGAATTTTCAAGAATGGGTAGCGACATTTATTTTCATGGACTTAGAGAAGGTGAAACATGTGAAGTTGAGGTTGACGATGGAATAATACTGGTTGTTAAATATCTTGAAACTTCTAAAATTGACTCTAATGGTTTTAGAAGAGTCGTATTTGAAGTAAATGGTAATAGACGAGAAATAAATATAAGAGACAAAGCGACAAAAAACGAAAAAAGTGGTGATTATGTTCATATGGTTGATAAATCGAATCCGTATGAAATAGGATCTTCAATACCAGGTATTGTATCAAAATTATTTGTTAAAGAAGGGGATGTTGTTTTAGAAAACGACAAACTATTAGTTATTGAAGCCATGAAAATGGAAACAAACATTTCTTCTTCAGTTAGTGGCGAAATCGAAGAAATCTTAGTAAAAGAAGGAAAAGAAGTGAAGCCAGGAGAATTAATAATAAAAATTAAAAAATAATAAATAAAATCCAATAATAATTATGATTATTATTGGATTTTTATTTTGTCAAAAATATAGTATAATAAAATAAAGTGATAATATTAGAATAATTCAGATAATAATGGGTAAAATTAAAATAGATGGTGAATAAATGTATCTGAGGTGGACATATGATATTAAATGGTAATAAAATTAATGAAAAATTAAATACAACAGATTTGTCTACAGAAGAAGATCTTTTCTTTCTTGAAGAAGATAGTGATATTACTCTAAGTGAGAATTTATCTAATCCATGGAAAATTATTATAGCCGATGATGAAGAAGAAGTTCATGTTATGACTAAGATGGTTCTTAAAAAGTTTTTTTTTGAAGGACGACCACTTAAGCTTATTAGCGCATATTCTGGAAAAGAAACAATTGAAGCTATGATAGAAAACGATGATGTTGCTATGATTATTTTAGATGTAGTTATGGAAACTGAGAATTCAGGACTTGATGTTGTTAGGGAAATTAGAGATAAAATTAAAAATCCATTTGTAAGGATAATTTTAAGAACGGGTCAGCCAGGTCAGGCGCCTGAAGAAGATGTTATTAAGAACTATGATATTAATGACTACAAATCGAAAACTGAATTAACTGTTCAAAAACTTTATACCGCAGTAATTTCATCGTTAAGATCATTTAGAGATATGAAAACAATTGAAAAAAATAAAGTCGGTCTTGAAAAAATCATTTCTTCATCAAAAGATATATTTGAAATTAAATCGATTGAAAAGTTTTCAAATGGTATCTTAAAACAATTAGAAAGATTACTTGATTATTGTGATGGGAGAGAAACTAGAATAGACGCAGCAATTATTAATTATACATACGGAGTAATTTCTAGTGTAGTTGGCTCTGGAAAGTATAATGATAGTAGTGCTCTAAGTTTAGAAGACGAAATAGATGAGAGTTTATTAATGTCTATAAAAAAAGTAATTAGAGAAAAAAAATCAATATTTTTTGATAATATATTTATTGGATATTTTACCTCACTTGGTATACATGAAAATGTTATTTTACTTGAAGCGAGTAGAGAACTTGGACAATTTGAAATTGATTTACTTAAAATTTTTTCTTCAAATGTTTCTATTGCACTTGAAAATATCTATTTGAATATGGAGATCATTGATACACAAAAAGAAGTTATTTTTACATTAGGTGAGATTGTTGAAACAAGATCAAAAGAAACTGCAAATCATGTTAGAAGAGTTGCTGAATATTCTTATATATTAGCAAAAGCATATGGAATCACTGAAGAAAATGCAAAGATTCTTAGACTAGCATCGCCTATGCATGATATTGGAAAAATCGGGATTCCTGATAACATATTAAATAAGCCTGGAAAGCTTACTGAAGCTGAATTTGAAATTATCAAAACACACTCTATGATAGGATTTGAAATATTAAAACAATCAAGTAGAAGGATAATGAAGACTGCTGCAATGATTGCACTTGAACATCATGAGAGATGGGATGGATTAGGATACCCAAGTGGTAAAAAAGCTGAAGAAATAGAAATTTTTTCTAGAATAACATCATTGGTAGATGTATTTGATGCACTTGGACATAAAAGAGTGTATAAAGAAAAATGGATAATGGATGATATTCTTGAATATATAAAAAATGAAAGAGGCAAGATGTTTGATCCTTTAATTGTTGATATTTTCTTTAAGCATATTGATGAAATATTAGAAATTAGAGCTAAATACCCAGATAATGATTAATAAGTTTTGGGGAATAAAATTACTAAATAAATAGATTATTTTACTTAAAGAGGAGTGAGTTTATGTTAGAAAAAAGACGTGCAGAAAGATTGCCTTTTATGATGACTTTAAGAGTTGAGTCGCTTTATAAGCAGAACAATGAGGTTATTGATGATATAAAAGAAGATCTTGAAATAACAGATATTTCGAAAACGGGGATTGGTTTTTCTTCTCATGTAGAAATGCCGTTGGGTTATTACTTTAATGCAAATATTCAGTTAGAAGAAGAAAAACATTTTTTTAGTGTTCTAAAAATTATAAGAAAAAATGATGGTAAAGGTGAGTTTCATTATGGTTGTGAATTTGTAGGACTTGCTGATATATTATCTAGTGCAGTTGATGAGTATAAGGAAGATAAAAATCTTTAAAAATAAGTAACATGGAGGATTCCTTCATGTTACTTATTTTTTTAAGAAAGTTAATAAAGGAGAAATTATGAAAGTAACTTTTACGTATGATTATGGTGAAGAAAATATAAATAAAATTAGAAAACTTGGTTATGAAGTAATTGTAATCAATGAAAAAGAAATTACAAATAACGAATTTGTTAATGATTCGGACATATTAGTTTGTTATAATCCTTTTGATAAAATAAATTTAGATGAAATGAAAAATTTAAAGTATATTTTACTCTCAAGTATAGGATTCGATCAACTACCTTTAGAAAAAATTATAAGTAGAGATATTATAATTACAAATAATAAAGGTGGATATAGTATCCCTATGGGCGAGTATATTGTTTTAAGTATGTTAGAAATGTATAAAAATAGCAAATCAAAATTCAAAAATCAAAGTATGAAAAAATGGAAAATAGATACAAGTATTTTAGAATTATATGATAAAAATGTTCTTTTCGTGGGTACTGGTACCATTGCAAAAGAAGCTATAAAACGTTTATATGGATTTGATATGAATGTATATGGGGTAAATACAAGTGGTAAAAATATAGAAAATATAAAAAAATGTTTTAAATTTAGCCAAATAGCTAGTATTATTAGTGATATGGATTTTGTGATTCTTACTCTTCCTTATACACAAAAAACTCATCATATATTTAATTATGATTTATTAAGTAAAATGAAAAATGATTCATGCTTAATCAACGTTTCAAGAGGAAAGGTAATTGATGAAAAAGATTTGATAATTCATTTAGAAAATGGAAAATTCAAAGGGATATCATTAGATGTTTTTGATGAGGAACCTTTAAGTGAAACAAGTAAATTGTGGAATTTTGAAAATGTTAATATATCTTCTCATAGTTCATGGATATCTGAAATGAGAAATATAAGAAGGTTTAAGTATACTTATCAGAATCTTAAAAGTATAATAGAAGGAAAAAAATTAATAAATGTTGTTAATATCGAAAGGGGTTATTAATATGAAGTATTGTTTGGATACGCATGTACATACTATGGCGAGTGGTCATGCATATAGTACATTGCTTGAATATGTAAAAAGAGCAAAAGAGATTGAACTTGACTTAATTGCCATAACAGATCATGCTCCTAAAATGCCAGGTTCTTCAAATATTTTTCAAATTGCGAATCAGACTATTATACCTAGAGTTATCGAGGGAGTGAAAGTTCTTAGAGGTGTAGAAGCAAATATTATAGATTTTGATGGTAAAATTGATGTCGAAGAAAAATATCTTAAAAGACTAGATCTAGTAATTGCAAGTTTTCATGATGTATGCTTAGTACCTTCAACGGTAGAGAAAAATACCAATGCATTTTTAGGTGCAATTGAAAATCCATATGTTGATGTAATTGGTCACCTTGGAAACCCTAAAATTCCAGTAGATTATGAAACTATTGTTAAAGCATGTGTAAAGCATAATAAAATTATTGAGATTAATAATAGTTCCTTTAAGTCAGAGTCAAGAAAAGGTAGTGATGCTAATTGTAATGTAATTGCTCATCTTTGTGAAATTTATGGTGCAAAAATTATTGCTGGTAGTGACTCTCATATTATTTTTACTTTAGGTGAATTTGATGAGGCTATTAAAGTTATTGAAAATGCAAATATTAAAGAAGATAATATTATGAATAGTTCAGTAGAAAAGTTTATTAACTATTTAAATAAAAAAGGAAAACCAGTTAGTATGGAGGATTTTAATGAGTAGTAAATTTAAAGATATTCGTTCATATGAAATATCTGATTTAGAAGAATTTCTAATTAATAATAATGAAAAAAAATTTAGAGCCAAACAATTATTTGAATGGATACAAAAAGGCGTAGAAAATTTTGATGATATGACTAATATATCAAAGGAATTAAGATTAAAATTAAAAGAAAAATTTATATTAAATAATGCTAAAAGTTTAAAAGTACTAAGCTCGGAGAACGATGGAACAAAAAAATATCTTTTTAAACTAAATGATGGTAATATAATTGAGTCTGTATTAATGAGATATAAGCATGGTAATACAGTCTGTGTATCGACTCAAATTGGGTGCAAGATGGGTTGTACTTTTTGCGCCTCAACAATAGGTGGTATGGTTAGAAATTTAACTGCTGGAGAGATTATTGGACAAATTTTTGCGATACAAAATGACATTAAAGAAAGGGTAAGTAATATTGTGCTTATGGGAAGCGGAGAACCTCTTGATAATTATGATGAAGTTATTAAATTTTTAAGATTAGTAAATCACCCTAAGGGACTTAATATAGGAATGAGATCGATTACACTTTCAACTTCTGGAATAGCACCAAAAATTAAAAAACTTGCAGATTTAAATTTACAGTTAACGCTAGCAATTAGTCTTCATGCACCAAACGATGATCTAAGATCGTCTACAATGCCTATCAATAATAAATATCCAATAAAAGAATTAATTGAAGCTTGCAAATATTATATTGATACTACAGGAAGAAGAGTGACTTTTGAATATGCTTTAATAGAAAATGTAAATGACAATGATTTAACGGCACAAGAACTTGGAAAATTATTAAAAGGAATGCTTTGTCATGTGAATCTTATTCCAATTAATGCAGTTAAAGAAAGAGGCTTTAAACCAACCCAAAATAAAAATATAGTAAATTTTAAAAAAACGTTAGAAAAATACGGAATTACTGTTACTATTAGAAGAGAATTGGGTAGTGATATTAATGCAGCGTGTGGGCAGTTAAGAAAAGGTTTTATCGAAGAATTAAATATTGAGAATATTTAAAATTTCATGAGAAAAATAAAGGAATTAAGCAAATTTTGAAGAATTAAATATAATAGTAGCTTAATTTTTACTTATGAAAGATTAATAGATGTTGTGGTTTTTAGTTGTCTTCAATTATAAGGGGGTAGATTGAGATGTTCAATTTAATTTCAGGAAAAAAAGGTAGCGGAAAGACTAAAGAGTTGATAAAAATGGCTAATGAGGATGTGGTTACTTCTGATGGAAGTGTGATTTTTATAGATAGAGATAAAAGTCATATGTATAATTTAAAACATACCATGAGACTTATAAATATGAATGAATTTCCAGTAAAAACTAAAGATGAATTTTTTGGTTTTTTATGTGGACTTATCTCAAATAACTATGATATAGAGTCGATTTATATAGATGGACTTATGAAAGTTATGGATATTGAAAATTCAGAGGTAGAAGAATTTTCAGTTAAAACTAAAGAACTTGCAAATAAATATAAAATTAAAATCGTATCTACTTTAAGTGAAGACTAAAACACACATAAATATCTAGGGGTTATAAGAATTTTTTCCCTAGATATTTTTTTATGTCTTCTTTACTTGAGAAATCATCAATTAAAATTGTTTTATCAGTTTCTTCAAAGTAAACTTCAATTTCGCAATCACCTTTTTTAAAGAATTTTGCTACCGTATCTTCACTTAGTTCTCTAATTTTATTTTTGTGATGCTTTATTTTATAAAATTCTTTTATAAAATAAAAACCTTTTACACCAATAATTTTTGTGTATTTATTCATAATAAATTTTTATTGATTGTGTGTACAATCAAAACTCCTTTCTAATTTTATATTATATTCTTTTCTACAGCTTAGAATATAATATAAAAAGCTTATTGTAAACAAAAAAAGTTATTTTTAATATAATTGGGTATAAAAGAAGTGTTAACAAAATGTTAATAGAATATTGAATTTTTTTGTAAAAAATTTGATATAATAAGTTTAGGCGAGTTAATACTATATATTCACCAGTGAGGTAAAATAATAATGAGAAATAGGAAAAAAATTATGGTTTGCGTAACGCAACAAAAATCATGTGAGCGCTTAATACAAAGGGGAAATGAACTTAGAAAAAATGATAGTGATGAACTTTTTGTTATTCATGTAGTAAAAGAAAATTGGAAATATTTTGGTAAGTTAAAAGAATCGGATGCTATAGAATATTTATTTGATGTTAGCAAAGAATATGGCGCAAATTTAACAGTAATAAAATCAAAAAAAATTGAAGAAACGCTTGGAAATGCAGCTGAAGAAAATAAAATTGATATTATAGTTATGGGTGAGTCTTTCGAATCAAATGCTCAACAAAATATGATTAATAGATTGCAGAAAAAAACAAAAAAAGAAGTAGTTTTTGATATTGTTAGTTATGAAAATATAGAAAATATAATTTAAATGATTTTTAAGTTATAAAATAGAATAGGATAAAACAAAAACACATTGATAAAAATGTGTTTTTGTTTTATAAAGAAGTTCTAATAAATTGGATATTATAACTTTTAGCCATTAGGTAAATGTTACAAAAAAAACACAAAATAAAAAAAGGAGTTTGGAAAATATTATTGAACTTTAACCGTGGTGACAAAAAAGAAATAGTATATAGATATAGCTATTAAAGTCATCAAAAAAATTTTGGGGAGGATTTATTTTAATGAAAAGAAGAATTTTGAGTTTAGTAATGGTATTAAGTTTAGTAGTATCGATCGGTGCTGTAAGTTTTGCAAATGATAATTACAGTATTCAGTCAGGAGACACTTTAGCTAATATTGCTAGTAAAACAGGTGTAAAAGTTGAAGATTTAGTTAAGTTTAACGATTTAAAAAATCCAAATATGATTTATGCTGGTGGAGTGTTAAAATTAGCTCCAGATTTTTCACAAGTTGATCTTAATGAAGAATATGTAATGGCCCTAGCTTGGGTTCAAAACTCAGGTGAATTTAAAGCTCTTAGTTATCAAGCATTTAACATGGCTAAAATGATGATAGATCTTGATTTAGTAAACAATGCTTCAGCTACTATGAAAGGTGCAGTAATAGTAGATGCTGATGAAACAGTAATTGACAATAGTGCATTTAACGCTTCATTTGTTGGAAATGCAGGTCATTATTCATCATCTTCATGGGGTAAATGGGTAAATGATGAACAAGCTCTTGCAATGCCTGGTTCAGCAGAATTTTTAAATTATGCTGCTAGTAAAGGCTATGATATTTACTATATTACAAACAGAAAAGAAACAGCAGGATTACTTGAGCCTACAATGAATAATTTAAAAGCTCTTGGTTTTCCACAAATCACAAAAGAACATATGATGCTTAGAACAGCAGAATCTAGTAAAGAAGCTAGAAGAGATATGGTTGCTAAAGATCATAGACTTGTAGTTCTAATGGGAGACAACTTAAACGATTTCTCAAATGTATTTGAAAAGAAAAACAATGCTGAAAGAAGTGCAGAAGTTGCTAAATTAAAAGCTGATTTTGGTTCTAAATTTATTATGCTTCCTAATCCAATTTACGGAGAGTGGGAACCACAATTGACTTCAGATTTTTACTGGGGACTTGACGCTAAAGGTAAAAGTGATGCAAGACAAAACTCATTAAGAAAATGGAATCAACAGTAATAATGAAATTAATTAATTAGAAAGGTGAGCCTTGGCTCACCTTTTTTTACATAGTAAAGTGTAAAATACATATTAAAAAAGGTGATTACTATTAAAAAACATTATAAAATATATTCAGAGTTTCTGAAAGAAAAATACCACGAAAAAGTGTATAAGCTTCCAATAAATATTCCGCTTACTTGTCCAAATAGAGATGGAAAAATTGGTTATGGTGGTTGTATTTTTTGTGGAGATCTAGGAGCTGGATTTGAAAATCTAAGTAGTAAAGTAAGTGTTAAAGACCAACTATCAATAAATAGAGAAAGAATCGAGAAAAAGTATAAAGCAAAAAAGTTTATTGGATATTTTCAAAATTATACAAATTCATATGAAAAATTAAGTGTTTTAAAAAAATATTATTTAGACGCTTGTATTGAAGATATTGTTGAACTTTGTATATCTACTAGACCGGACTGTATTAGTGAAGAATTTCTTAAAATGTTAAATGAAGTTTCAAATGAAAAAAATGTTCAAATAACTCTCGAACTTGGCCTACAATCAATTAATCATAAGACGCTTAAAATACTTAATAGAGGACATTCTTTAGCGGAATTTATTGATTCAGTAATTATGATAAAAAAATTTGATTTTGATATTTGCGTTCACTTAATAGGTAACTTACCTTGGGATGATTTAGAAGATTTTATTGAAACTGCTAAAGTACTTTCTGCTCTTAGAGTTGATTTAATAAAAATCCACTCGCTTTATATCCTTAAAAATACAAAACTTGGTAATATGTATAAAAATGGAGAAATTGAAATTTGCACGGTTAAGGACTATGTCGAAAGAGTTGTTGAATTTATTAGATACAGCTCTAAAAATATAGTTTTTCAGAGACTTCTAGCAAGAGCACCAGAGGAAGAAACTTTATTTTGTAATTGGTCTATGAGCTGGTGGAAAATAAATGATATGATTGATTTTGAACTTGATAGGCTTGGTGCTTATCAAGGAGATAAATGTGATTATTTAGGTGGAAAGAGCATAAAATAATATTTTGCAATATATTTTTACTTAAAAAAGTAATCAATAATTGTTTATTTTATAGTATAATGAGATTGTAAATGCACATTATAATTAAATGATTTGATTGGAGGTTATATTTTGGAAAACCAAATTAGAGAATGGAAAAAAGTTCTGATTCCTTATGAACAGGCTGTTGAAGAATTAAAAGTTAAATTTAAATCTATTAGAAAAGAATATAGGGAAATGAATGATTATTCTCCGATTGAATTTGTTACTGGTCGAGTAAAAAAAATATCCTCGATTATTGAAAAATCAAAACGTAGAGGAATACCTGAAAATAGAATAGTAGAGCTTATGGAGGATATTGCAGGAATAAGAATTATGTGTCAATTTAGAGATGATATTTATAAAGTAGTGGAATTAATTAGAGCTAGAAATGGTAAAGATCTTCAAATTGTATACGAGAAGAATTATATCAAAAACACTAAAGAAAGTGGATATAAAAGTTACCATATAATAATTAAATATCGCCTTCAAACTGCACTTGGTGAAAAAGAAATCCTTGCAGAACTCCAAATAAGAACTTTAGCAATGAATTTTTGGGCAACTATTGAACATTCTCTAAATTACAAATATAAAAAAAATATACCGGAACTTGTTAGAAATAGACTTAAAAAAGCTGCAGATGCAGCGTCTGCTTTAGATGATGAAATGTATGAAATAAGAAAAGAAATTATAAAAGCTCAGCTTCTGTTTGAGAGAAAATCAAATATTGTAACAGATATTACTAATAATATTAGGCTTTTAATACTAGCAGAAAGAGAAGATGAAGCAGTTCAGTTTCAAAAAAGATTTGATAAACTTTGGGAAGAAGGCATGATGGATGATTTTGAGGATTTATTAGTAGATATTAAGAATGAACTTCCTCGTTATAAAATTTTTTCTTCTGATTAGATATATAGGAATGATGGTGATAGAGTGGCTCTTTATGCAATAGGGGATTTACATTTGAGTTTTTCTGAAAGTAAACCAATGGATATTTTTGGAGAAAATTGGAACGATTACGAAAATAAAATTAAAAAAAACTGGTTAGAAAAAATAAGCGATGAAGATACTATTTTAATTCCGGGTGATATTTCTTGGGCGATAAAATTTAGTGGAGCTATGATTGACTTAGAGTGGATTGATAAATTACCTGGAAAAAAAATAATAATAAAAGGTAACCATGATTATTGGTGGACTTCACTAAAAAAAATGATAGGCAAGTTTGAAACTATTGACTTTCTTCATAATAAATATTTTGTATATAAAGACTATGCTATTTGTGGTAGCAGAGGATGGAATTCACCATCTAAAACAAATTTTACAGAAAGTGATTTAAAAATATATAAGAGAGAAATCATTAGACTTAAAATTTCTTTAGACAGTGCTATTAAAGATGGATATAGTAAGTTTATTGTAATGATGCACTATCCACCAACTAATGATTTAAAAGAAACAAGTGAATTTACTTCTCTTTTTGAAAAATATGGAGTAGAAAAAGTCATTTATGGACACCTACATACAGAAGCTTCTTTTTTTTCTAGTATACAAGGCGATGTAAATGGTGTAGAATATATTTTAGTGTCGTCTGACTATTTAAAATTTGATCCAAAAAAAGTATTATAGAATTGAGGTTAATTTGATTAAGAAAAGAAATGAAGTAAATGAACTAAGTAAATTTGTGGAAAATAGAGATATGCTTATTGATACTCTTAAAGAAGGTAAGATAAACAAAATTCAGTATATTGAAGCTTGTTACGAATTTTTAAAGGTGGAAAATATGAAGCCCTTTAAAATTAATGTTGATTCAATCGAAAAAAGTTTATACAATTACCAGTATTACAACACTCTAGCAAAATATACGCTTATGAAATGTGAAGAGTGTAGATTTAGAGATTCTACGAAGTCGCGTGAGTTATATGAATATGCTCAGGACTATTATGCTAAAAAAGATAAAGAAACATTAAATCTTTTAGAACTTATCAATTATAAAAATGTGAGTGCATATTTCTTGAAAATGAATTCGGAAGTATTAGAGGGAGAATTATTTGAAATAACAATTGATAATTATGATAAAGCCGTATTTCATTCAAAGGATAAAAGAATATTAAATAGGCTTAAAAAAAATGGAGTGTTTGATGAAGAAGCAAAGTTGTCAATAATTGATAAATATGTTAATACTAAATATGCATAAAAAATAAAACAAACAAAGTGGATACAACTTATTAAGATAAGTTGTATCCACTTTATTTGTATAAGAGCTTTAAAAGTCTCTTATTATGTTTAAATAGCTAAAAAAAAGGTAAATATAATGTATAAGCTACAATAAAACTGTGTTGATTTATATAATTTTAACGAATGGAGGAATACTATGTTAAATTTAAATGGCATTAAAGTTGGTGAAAGTTTTACAATTCAAAAGAAAGTTACTGAAGAAGATACTGCACTGAACTATGGTAGTGGTAAATTAGAGAAATTATTTGCAACACCATCGTTAATAGCATTAATGATAGAAGGAAGTTCAATGATGCTTGACGATAAACTAGAAGAAGGTTATATTACGGTTGGTAAAAGTATAAGTGCTTCGCATGATAAACCTACAGTGCTTGGAGAAACTGTTTCAGTTAAAATCGTAGTAGATGAAATAGTAGGTACAAAAATTAAATTAAAAATTGACGCATTTGATGAAATTGGCTTAATAGGTCACGGAGAACATGAAAGAGTAGTTGTAAATAAAAATAGTTTACTTCAAAGAGCAAATAAACGTGAAGAAAAATTAAAAAGTACTAACTATTAAAATAACTTTAATTTAATAGCAACCTACACTAATGATTGTAAATGAGGTATAGATGAATAAATTTTTTAAAATACTAATATTAAGTATATTTCTATTTTTATTTTGGATTATATTAAATGAAAGTTTAAATAAAACTACTATTTTATATGGTTTAGGTCTAAGTATAATAATTTCTTTTTTTACAATCGATTTGGTTTTTTTTAGTGAAGAAAAAAATTATATTACTATTAATCCAATTACAATTTCATATTTTATAATTATTGTTTTTGTTGATATAATAAAATCAACATATACTCAAATAATAAGAATTATTAATAATGAAAGTAAAGTTAGAAAAGTTAGAGTTAAACTAAAATTTAAAAATATTTATGCAAAAGTTCTTATTTCAAACGCAATAACGCTTACACCAGGAACAATTTCTTTGGAAATTGAAGAAAATATTATTAGTGTATTATGTTTCGCTGAAAATATAAAAAGTGAAAAAAAAATAGTTGATGATATAGAAAGATTACAAAAACCATTTACCTTATTTGAAAAATGAATTCATAGTGGTAATTAGTAAAATATTATTAATTAAATTTTAGGAGGATACTAAATTCTATGTTGATAATTTCTATGATAGTTATTATATTTTCAATGATAGTATTATTTACTAAGTTAATTCTTAGCAACACCTTGTTTAAAAGGTTGGTATTTTTAAATTTATTTTCTTTATTAATAACAATGTTACTGGTAACATACGCTGTATATTCTAACGAACCTTTTATTATGGATATTGCAATTGCATATTCTATTATTGGATTTTTAGCATTGGTATTGTTACTAAGATTTACTGGGAGTATAGACGAATCTTAATAAATAATACAATTTAAAGTTTCTAGGAGGGAATATGCTTTCAGATATTTTATTGATAATATCCATGAGTTTTGTATTAATTGGAGTTTTTGGTGTAATTAGATATGAAACTGTTTTAGCAAAGCTTCTTACAAGTAGTGTGATTGATACTGCAGCACTAATTATGCTTATGATTGCTTTAATTATTAAATTAGGTTTTTCATCTATGACCTTTAAATTAATTATTGTATTAATATTTGTTCTTATTACAAATCCTGTTATAAATCATTTAATAGCTAGAAATGTATATAAAAAAAATAAAAATAACAAAGAGGTTTGAAATGTATATCAAATATGTGCTTATGACTTTACTTTTATTTCTTAGTTTAATAATAATACTGGAAAAAAACAATTTTAAGTTAATCGTATTTTTTTCAGTATTTTCTTTAATTTCAGCTAGTTTATATTTTTACAATTTTGCGCCTGATGTTGCACTCGCTGAAGTTGCTGTCGGAAGTGCTTTTGTTCCTTTAATTTTTTTGATAGCGATTTCAAAGCAGAGAACATTTACTGTTATGAGTACTTTAAAAAAGAATTTTGAATATAATAAGATTTTAGTAGAATTTTGTATAAGGGAAAATTTAAAACTTAAGATAATTGATATAGATAGTGTAACAAATGATGAAAGTAGAACCATACATGGTGTCTTTAGAAGAAAAGATATAGATTTAATTGTAAATTATGATGAATATAATGGAAAATATGAGATGATTGGTAAAAAAACTAATATACTTTTAAATGAATTAGATAATTCTCTCATAAATTTTTCTAATATAGAACTAATAAGAATACTAGATGAAGAAATGAAAGACTAAAATATTGTTTTAAAATAGAGGTAATTATGAAAAGTTTAAGGAAAGTATTAGTTATAGGAGTATTATTAATATTATTTGCACAAGTATTAATATTATTTTCTAAGGAAAAAGTTGATATAAATACTTTAAGCAAAGATTATTATATTACAAATGGATATAAAGAAACTAGTTCGAAAAATCTTGTAACATCAATATATCTTGATTATAGGCTTTTTGATTCATTTTTTGAAGCAAGCATTCTATTAGTTGTTGTTACGGGTATTGCATTTATGACAATAAAAGATAAAGATTTAGAATAGTAAAGTGTTAAGCTAATACTTAAAGTGTGATGAATATCATGTGTAGATAGCTTTTATTAAAATAATAATTTATCCGATGCCTTAGAGTTCTAACCCCCCACTTCTTAAAAAAGTGGGGGATAAAGAACTCTAAAAAGGCCCTGGATTATGTTTTCTAAGATTCAGTGGGCGTAAAAACTCCCTCTAAATCCAAGAAATTCATTTATTAAAAAAGAGGAAAGTATGGAAAATTCTAAAATTTTAAACACTGTTAGTAGAATACTATTACCATTTATAATTATATTTGGAATATATATAATAGTAAATGGTGATAAATCAGTTGGTGGTGGTTTTCAAGGTGGTGTAATTTTATCAACAAGTTATTTAGTCTACTACCAAATTACTAATAAACACTTATTTTCTTTAAAAAAAATGTTGAAAGTTGATAAATATATTTTTATTATACTAATATTTGCAATTGGTTTTTCTCTTATAACAAAAGGGGAGCTGTTTACAAATTTTTTTCCAAGCTATTTTGATATTAGTATTAGAAGAACATATTTAGAATTATTAAATATAATTATAGGAACAAAAGTAGCTATAGGTTTTATTGTATTATTTTTAATATTTATTGAGGAGGGAGATAGTTGAATTTTGAAATTGGAATATCAATAATAATTATTTTAATAGGAGTATATGGAGTAGCTACTAGTAAAAATATTATAAAATCTATTTTATGTTTCAATATCGTTCAGGCCTCAATTATTTTACTATTTGTTATTGTAGGGTCTTATGAAGGCGATGAGATACCAATTTTAACAAATTTCACAAGTAGTATGGTTGATCCACTTCCTCATGCACTTATGATAACGGCAATAGTAATAAGCGCTTCTATTACAGCACTATCTTTAATGTTTGCAGTAAAAATATTTCACTACTACGGAACTCTAAATTGGAATGAACTTAGCAAAAAGGATGTGAAAACAAATTGAACATTATTTTAACATCGCAGGCACTAAT
The DNA here is from genome assembly GCF_033097505.1 of Helicovermis profundi. Taxonomy (NCBI): domain Bacteria; kingdom Bacillati; phylum Bacillota; class Clostridia; order Peptostreptococcales; family Caminicellaceae; genus Helicovermis; species Helicovermis profundi. The sequence continues at coordinate 528,739 of NZ_AP028654.1, forward strand.
ATTTATTCCTATTGTATTTTCAGTTTTAATATATTTATTCAATAATAAGTTTGTTAGCTATATTGCATATGTTGCTCAGATTTTTTTAACCATATTTTCTTTTATAATGTGGAAATATTTAATTAAAAATGGGGTAATTACTATTTTGCTTGGTGGATGGAATAAATCAATTGGAATAGAACTTAGAATTGATAATTTATCAATGTTATTTATCACCATGACAGTATTAATTTGGTGGCTAGTGTTAATATACTCATGGGAGCAGAAAAAGAAAGATTATAAATTTTTATTTTTCTTATTGTTTTTAGAGGGTTCTTTTATAGCACTTCTTCAAAGTAATGATCTTTTTACACTTTTTGTGCTAATAGAAATAGTAACTATTCTTTCATCAATTTTAATAATATATAAAAAAGACGGTAAATCACTAAAATCAGGTTTATTTTATTTACTGTTTAATAGTTTTTCAATGATGATTTATTTATTAGGCATTATACTCATATATATAAAAGTAGGAACTCTTAATATGAGTCAAATTAGAGAATATATTTTAGCGAATTTATCAAGCAATCAATCAGTGTATATTAATGTAAGTTTTGCATGTTTTATTGTAGTTATGAGCGTAAAATCAGCAGTTTTTCCAGTTTATGAATGGCTTCCTAGAGCACATACAGCTTCCCAAACTTCAGTATCAACGCTTCTTTCAGGTCTACTCGTTAAAACAGGAATATATGGAATGATAAGATTTTTATATGTTTTTAATAATAATAATATATATGAATTTTTATTTTTACTGGGTGCATTTACAGCAATTACAGGTGCAATTTTTGCGATTAGTCAAAAAGATATAAAGGCTATGTTAGCTTTTAGTACAATTTCTCAAATAGGATTAATTGTTATTTCTTTAAGTACAAATTCTGATATAGGTTTTATAGGCGCATATCTACATATTTTTAACCATTTTTTATTTAAAAGTTTGCTATTTTTAGGAGTAGGTATTTTAATAAATGAATACGGCCTTAGAAGAATAAACCAAATAAAAGGAATAGGAAGAAGTCATCCACTTTTAAGCATATGTATGATAATTGGTATTCTTTCAATGACAGGTTTTCCGCTTCAGATAGGTTTTTTAAGTAAAAGTATGATTAAATATAGTTTTACTAGTAATGTTAAATTACTAGTATTTCAATTTTCTAGTTTTTTAACTATAATAGCTTTTATTAAGTTTTCAAGTATATTTTTTGGAAAACCAGAGGTAATTAAAACACTAAAAAAGAACCAAATATTTTCTATAACAATTCTTACTCTTATTTGTATATTAGCTTTTTTTATTGAACTCAAGTTTATTCCTAGTTTTATTAGAATAAATGGAAGTGATATATCTAGTTCTATGGTTTATATAATAAAAAAAATCAATTTAAATATTTATAGCAAAATGCTAATTAAAAATATAATTGATTATTTTATTATGGTAATTTTAGGATTTTATATCTACAAATATTTTATAAAAACCGAAAGAAGAGTTTTTTATAAAATTAGGAATTATAAAGTAAATTATCAAAACGCAATATTGCTACTAATGTTATTTTTGAGCGTTACAATTAAAATAGTAAATTAAATTTTTTTGAAAATATTGAGATAATGATTAAGAGGATACACTAAAAAATAATATTTTTACAAACTATTGAAAAAGAGATAACACCGCATAGTATATTCCAGGAAGAAATATTGCTGGAAGTAGATTTGCGGTTTTTATTTTACTTTCAAAAATCATATTAATTCCAATAGAAATAATTAAAAGACCACCGACTGCAGATATATCAGTTATAGCATTTGCTGTTAGAATATCTTTTAAGAATGAAGCTGATAGCGTAATAGTCCCTTGATAAATAAATACGCTAATAGCTGAAATAGCTACACCAATACCAAGACTTGAAGCAAAAAGAATTGAAATAGTTCCGTCGAGTATTGATTTTGCAAATAATGTTTGGTGATTACCAGTTAATCCGCTTTCAATAGATCCAATAATTGCCATAGAACCAACACAAAATAAAAGTGTAGCAGTCACAAAACCTTCTGATATGTTATTGCCCTTAAATCTTCTCTCTAGTTTATTTCCAAATATATTTAGTCTTTTGTCAATGTCAATTAATTCGCCAATAATGGTTCCAATTAACATTGAAAAAATTAATAACATAAGATTATTTACTTTTAGAGCATTTAAAAGACCAATTAACATAACTGAAAGACCAACGGATTTCATGATGCTACTATTTAGTTTTTCAGGTATACCGTGTTTAAATAGTATTCCAATTAATGAACCAATCAAAATTGCGATAGAATTTACTATAGTACCTAACATTTATTTTACCTCCCAAAATTATTATTATAAAAATATGATTTTATTTAATAAGAGCATAGAATTTTTAAATAATACCTTACACATGAATTAAAAAATCATCTTGAAAAAACAATTTTCAATTCATTTGAAAGTGTTTTATTATATTTGTAGCCATCTAAGTTATATTTTTTTATAGCTTCTATATGACTAATATTATTAGTAACTATATAATTGACCATTTTACCTCTTGCTATTTTTGAATAAGTTCCACTTGTTTTATAAGTATCAGTTAACGTTTTTTCCTTAAATTCAATACTTATAAATTCAAAATTCAACATTTTATTGAACTCATTTGATGAAAGACTTATAATAGGTTCCTTTAAATCTTTAGTAATCAATTCTCTATTTATTTTATTTTTCCAGTAAGCATAAAGAGTATTGCCGAGTACTTTCATATTCATATCAAGTCGATAATTTTTAATTAAATCAAAAGGTTTTAAAACTCCGTATAGAGCTGACAAAATTCTAAGATTATTATTTAAGTAATTAAGTTTATGACTATTATATTTTTCTATTTGAATTTCCTTAAATACTGATCCCTTGTAGCTTAATATTGCAGGATAAGACTTAGAGTTATTAAAAGATGAATATTCACTAAAGGTTCTATCTAGTATAGAATTTTTAATTTTCATAATTTTAGATAAATCGTCTTTATTAAATTTTTTAATAGTATTTGATAAATAATTTGCTTCTTCTATAAATACAGGTATTGAAGTATTAAAATTTAATGAATCAATTACATTGTAGTCTCTTGTTTTGCTTGGTGCGATAAGAATTTTCATATTTACCTCTAAATTATTTTGATGCTTTCTATTATACATAAAAAAAATGAATAAGGATATAGATTTTTTTCAATTTGATGATATACTAAAAAATAACGGCTGAAAATAAAAAATATAAGAAAGAGGACAAAATGAAACGCAATGATATTATAGAAGTAAAAATTGAAAAAATGATTTTTCCAAACAAGGGTGTTGGATTTTATGATGGTAAAAAAGTTATTTTAAAAAATGTATTATTAGGTCAAACAGTATCAGCAAGAGTTAAGAAAAAAAGAACAGATAAAATAGAAGCTAAATTGATTGAAGTAGTGAAAAGAGCGGATTATGAAATTAAATCTTTTTGCCCACATTTTGGACAGTGCGGTGGATGTCAAAGACAAACTGTACCCTATGAAAAACAAACTTATCTTAAAGGAGAAATGGTAAAAGGATTACTTGAAGATGAGGGAATTAAGGGTTATAAATTTGATGGCGTACTACATTCGCCAAATTTATACAATTATAGAAATAAAATGGAATATTCTTTTGGTGATGAATTTAAAGATGGGCCACTTACACTTGGAATGCATAAAAAAGGAAGACATCATGATGTAGTTAATGTAAATCACTGTAAAATAGCTCATGAAGATTCCAACATTATATTAGAGAATTCATTAAAATTTTTTACTGATAATGGATTTGTAAAATATAATAAAAGAAGTCAGAATGAAGGGTTTTTAAGACACTTAACTGTAAGAAGAAGTGTAAAAACGAAAGAGATATTAATTGGACTTTCTGCAACAACATTCACAAATATGTCAAAAGAAAAATTGAAGCCATTTGTAGATTGTTTATTAAACCTTAAATTACAAGGAAATATTGTAGGTATACTTTGGATAAAAAATGATGGACTTGGAGATTTGGTTAATGGAGATATAGAAGTACTTTACGGAAGAGACTATTATATAGAAGAATTATTTGATTTAAAATTTAAAGTTTCATTTTATTCATTCTTTCAAACTAATCCAATTGGTGCAGAACTTCTTTACGGTGCCGCATTTAACTATATGGACAATATAGACGATAAAACAGTATTTGATTTATTTAGCGGAACAGGAACAATAGCTCAAATAATGTCTAAAAAAGCGAAAAAAGTTGTGGGAATTGAAATTATTGAAGATGCAGTAAAAGCTGCAAAAGAAAATGCTAATTTAAACAATATAAACAATTGCGAATTTTTAGCAGGTGATGTTTTTGAAAAACTTAGCGACGTGAAACATAAACCAGATGTAATAGTAGTAGATCCACCAAGAGTAGGAATTAGCGAAAAAGCACTTAAAAAAATTATTAATTATAAAGTAAATGAAATTACCTATATTTCATGTAATCCAGTTTCTCTTGTTAAAAATTTAAAAACTATGCAAGATAGTGGATATGAAGTTAAAAATGTGGTTTGTGTTGATATGTTTGCGCATACGCCGCATGTGGAGACGGTGGTAAAGCTGGAAAGAAAATAAGGCTCTAAAGTATTGCAATACAAGAGTTTTGAGAAAATTAAAGATGAGTTTTAAATACAAATAATTGAGAAATTAGAAAAAAAACTAGTATAGGCAAACATATGTAAGGGGGATGGGGTTATGCTAAATTATTATATGCTTTAGTGTAACTGTACTTATGATAATTATTAGATTTTTTATTACGCTTCCTGCTACTATTGCTAGGATTGTAAAAAAGTTTAGAAGAAAATAGAATAAGGTGTTAATGAGAAGAGGCTGACTGACTATTAAAATAGGTGGTTGGTCTTTTTTTAATTGATAATGTATATTAATTGCAAAATGGAGAATTGTGTTTTAATATATAAATAGAATTTATATTTAATAGAACATTTAACACCCATTGAATATAAAACTATAATGTCTGATAAAAACTGTTTTAATTAAGGTTGACAATCCAGAATTAGAAGAACTATATGAGGTTCTTACGAATATAAAATAATATGAAAAGAAGATTGCAGAAAAAGAATTCATCAAAATCAAAGCTGAATTGGAAAGAAAATACAAAACAAAACGAGGTTTAAGTAGCACTTAATTATCTACTATGATAAAATGAAAATGACAATTAGGAACATATATTGATGAACTATCCGGAATTACCGGATAGTTCACTTTAAAAACGTTAGACAGTGTCTGAAGAATTATAAGAGATGTATAAAGAAGGAGGGTTATATTGGAATATAATAACGATTTACTCATATATCAGACAGAAGATGGAAAAACGAAAATAGATGTAAGACTTGAAAATGAAACTGTATGGATGACGCAGAAGGCGATTGCTGAACTTTATAAGAAAGGCGTTAATACCATAAATGAGCATATAAAAAATATTTATTCTGAAGGTGAACTTGAAAAAAATCGAACTGTTCGGGAAAACCGAATAGTTCAAACTGAGGGAAATAGAGAGGTTGAGAGAACAGTACGTTTTTATAACCTGGAAGTAATCATTGCTGTTGGTTATCGTGTACGCTCTAGCCGAGGCACTCAATTTAGAAGATGGGCAACAGAGAGATTAAACGAATACTTAGTTAAAGGCTTTACCATGGATGATGAACGCCTCAAGGATATGCGTAATATCGGTGATGATTACTTTGATGAACTTTTAGAAAGAATTCGTGATATTAGAGCATCTGAAAAAAGATTTTATAAGAAAATCACAGATATTTATGCTTTATCTATCGATTATGATGGGAAATCACAGGAAGCGAAAACGTTCTTTGCAACAGTTCAAAATAAGCTTCATTTTGCTATTCATGGTCATACAGCTGCAGAACTTATTGAAGAGAGAGCGGATGCTTTAAAAGATAATATGGGGCTTACTACTTGGAAGGGTGACAAAGTGCGTAAAGGGGATATCTCCGTTGCCAAGAATTATTTAACTGAAAAAGAGATAAAGTCATTAAATAGAATTGTAACTATGTATCTAGATTATGCTGAAGATCAGGCAGAAAGACGTAGTCCAATGCATATGAAAGATTGGGAAGAAAAGCTTAATGCTTTCCTTAAATTTAATGAGAGAGACATTCTTACTGGTGCAGGTTCTTTTTCGCATGCGGTGGCTAAGGAACTTGCTGAAAAAGAATATGAGAAATTCAATCAAAAACGTTTAAGTGAACCTGAAAAAGATGATTTTGATGTTTATTTAGAAGAGCATGAATGGACACATAAAAAGTAACTTGGATAGGATATACTTAATTAGACAATAAATATTCGGACATGATAAACTAAAAATAATTAGAAAGTGGAGGTAATCATGTCAAAAAAAAATAAGCATTATACAGATGAATTTAAAGTTCAGATAGTTAATTTAATTAAAAATGGTAAACCGCAAATAGAAGTTATAAATGAATACAATATAGCACGTTCTACTGTTTATAAATGGATTACAGATTATAATACTACTGGATCATTTAAAGCTAAAGATAATAAAAGTAATGAAGATAAAGAACTTGATAAATTACGAAAAGAAAACCAGCAGTTAAAAATGGAAAATGATATTTGTCCTAAAGGATAAGTTCCTCTAAGGTGCTAAAGCACCTAGAAATCACTTAAAAGCAAGCAGCACTGATAATGGGACGAACATAGCAGTAATAAATACAAATAAAGATAAGTACAGTATTATCGCCATGTGTAAGGTTCTTAAAATAGCAAGATCAACTTATTATTACGAAAAAAAAACAATAAAAATAGATAGTGTTTTAGAAAATAAAATTATAGAAATTTTTAAAGGTAATAGAAAAGTCGATGGTACAAGGGAAAAAAAGAACTCTCAAAAGTAAATATAGTAGTTTAAAGAAATAAAACAGGCAAAATAAAAAAAATATAATCTTATTTCATCATATACAATTAAGCAATATAAAGTAACAAAATCAAAAGTTAATGAAGATAAAGTTGAAAATTTAGTTAAAAGAGAGTTTGATGACAAAAAGTGTTTTGAGGTAGTAGCAAGTGATTTAACTTACGTCAATGTAAGTGGTAAATGGAATTATATATGCCTAATATTAGATTTATTTAATCGTGAAAAGTGTGATACGCAGCAGGTAAGAATAAGGCTGTAAAGCTTGTATATAAAGCTCTTACGAGAGTAAAAGAGCCATTACATAATATAGAAATTTTTCATACAGATCGTGGAAGTGAATTTAAAAATAAACTGTTAGATGAAGTATTAATAAATTTTAATATTAAGAGATCTTTAAGCAAGAAAGGTTGCCCTTATGATAACGCAGTAGCAGAAGCAACATATAAAATTATAAAAACAGAATTTGCATTTAATAGAATATTTAAGAGTTTTGAAGAATTGGAATTAGAGTTATTTGATTACGTAAATTGGTATAATAACAAGAGAATTCATGGGTCTTTAGATTATTTAACATCCATTGAATATATAACTATAATGTCTGATAAAAAACTGTCTTAATTAATGTTGACAATCTAAATTAACAAAAGTTGAAAAGCTATATTTAGATGAAAACATTATTAGTGATATAGATGCTTTGAGAAACATGACTAATCTAAAAGAATTATGTGCTAATCAAAACAGGATAGTTGATATTTCCTCAATATTCGAATTATCAAACTTAGAACTTGTGCAGTTTGCGCGTAATAATATTGATGAATTAAGTATTCCAGAGCGTCTTAAGAAAGTTTTATATATGTAAATACTATTTAACTTAATAAATGTAAATTTCACTTTCGTAGAGCGTTGTATACGCAATTGGGTGAGCCTTCTCACGTTTGAAATGAGACCTATTATTAATGCTAAGATAAATATAGACATAATAGCCGATGTAACTTTTAACATATTTGATAAAACATTATATAATTACTTCTGAATTATTGGGGAGGAGAGGTATAATGTTTGATGAAATTAAAAGAGATTTATTAATATTAATTTATGAAGTTCAAGGAGATAATGAAAGAGCGAGTATGGTACGGGTTTATTAAATATATCTCTGAGAAGGTTTGTTATAGGTTGTAAGAATCTAAATTTGATTATAAAGTAAGTCGTATATTCCAAACAATAGGTTTCTCTATTCCCCAATTTCAGCAAAATATATCGGATGTTGGGCTTCTATTTTGTAACCAAGTTTTTCAGCCAACTTTACTGAAACCTCATTCTCACTAAAACAAGACCAAATAGGAATAAAGTTATTCATTAGGCATTCCTCAATATAGGCACAAGCAGTAACATAAGCTAAACCCTTTTGCTGAAATGAAGGAAATGTTTTAATACCAACTTCACGCTCATTTTCAGACGCAAAAACAGAAATACAAATAGTAGAAAAATCATTATCATCAACTGCACAATATCCCAATCCTTTGTCAAAGTATTTATCAGTTGTTATCCAGAAACAATTTATATAATCGATAAATTCCTTATTGTTTTTTATTGAATTAATAATTTCTGGGCTAATTTTTTCTATGCTGAAGCCTTTTGGAATATTATCTCTCCTGTTGATTGTCAAATTATTTGATGTTGGATTCTTCAAATTAAATTACGTTAAAAATAGCTAAAAAAATAGCATATTCAAATTTATTGATGTAGCTTATTCATGTTAAATAATGTGTTTTAAAATGAAATAAAACCATGATTAAATAACTAAATCATAGTTTTATTATTTTTTATCCTAATTCAGTTTCATTAACCGCCATCATTACAATATCGTTATTAATATCTGTAATATTTTGATTATTACCTATTAATAAGCATGCATTACATATTTTATTAATAATTCTTGGTATACCATTTGAAGAGTTAATTATGCCTTCTAAGGCTCCTTCACTAAAAATATTTACATGACAATTAGCTCCGATGAGTTTATTTTTTATATAGCTTCTAGCTTCTTCTTTATTTAGTCCATCTAAATGATAATTCATAGTTATTCTTTGTCTTAGCGGTTCGTGTGATACTAATCTAAGAGTATTATTTATATTTGGAAGTCCAACTAATAATACAACTGCACGATCTTTTGAATCCATTTCAAAATTGAAAAGAATTTTCAAATCATTTAGTATACCATTATTAATGTAATTTGCTTCATCAATAATAATAACCGGAGTTATGCGTTTTTCAACAGCGTATCTAGTAATTTCATTTTGAATTATCTTAAAATTATCATTTTTTCTCATCATTGGCTCTAAACCTAATTGCTGAGCTAAATTTTTATAAAATTCAGCTACAGTTAGAGTTGATAATGAACTATAAATAACCTTAAAAAGTGAAGGATTTAGTATTTTAGACCAACTTCTTATAATAGTTGTTTTACCTTTTCCAGGTGATCCTGTAATAAGACCAAATCCTCTAGTTTCAAGTAGTATATTAAGTCTTAACAAAGTTTCTTTGTATTCAGATGTTTCAATTATTATTTCTTTACTATTTTTTATAAATGGGTTAAAATCTAACCCAAAACGACTTGTATAATCCATTAATTTTTTCCTCCTGTTAATTTAACTTTTTCACGTTTGATTTTAGAATTTTCATGCTTATTTAGTAACTTAATAGGCGTTAAATCTCCTGTATATTTATCTAATATAAAAATATTTTTCATATCAGGTGAATACCTTAAAGTAATTCTTTGTTTAGAAAATCTATAATGCACTTCATATTCCACTTCATTAATTACAACTACATTATCTGTTGAAACTCGCCGCTCTATTTCAAGTAGAAAACTTTTATAAATATGATCTTCACTTAATCTTTTGATAAGCGCTGATTCACTAAAAAAACGGTCCATTGGTGATAATCCGTTTAAAGAACTATGAATCTTTTGATTGTAAGATTTTACATATATTAAAAGTGATAAACGAAGATCCTCGAGTGATGAAAAATCATTCATGTTAAGTCCACTCATCCACTGTTGTTTAAGGGTTTTAAAGAACCTTTCTACCTTAGCTTTTCCAGTTGGTGTATAAGGTGGATTGTAGTTAAGCGTTGAACCAATGCGAGCAGCAAGTAAGGTGATTTGCTTATTTTTATATGAAGATCCATTATCAAAATTTAGTCGTTTTGGTCTTCCATATTTTGAAACTGCAGATTTTAGTACAGACATTACATTAACTGTATTATCATTAAAAAATACGTCAATACCAGTTATCATACGTGAAGCATCATCTAACATAGCAATAATCCACACTTTATGTTTTTTCCTATTAATCATTAAGTAAGGTCCAACACTGCTGTCACCACACCATACTTCATTGATATGAGGACGCTCATATCTTCTCATATCCTTATTATTGGTATAAAGATTATTTTTATTTAATTGATTTACATATCTATTAATTGTTGAAAGTGAAATTTCACCTTTGTTAATAGTGCCATTACTAATTAACTTTTGATGAATTAATGTAGCAGGAATTCTTGGATATTCACTTTTAAGATAGTTAATTTGCTCTATCATATCATCATCAAGTTTTCTTGATTGACCTGTATCATTACGCCTTTTAGGCATTAGACCATCAAAACCATATTTTTGATAACTATAGTACCAACGCTCTATAGTTGTAGCCGAAATAATAGTATCCATGCCCCTCGGATTGGTATAAGTGTTATGAGAGGCATCACGAAAAAAAGCCTTATTAGATTTCGAATCATCACATGTTCCGCTAATTAATGGAGCAAGAATGCTATACCTAAAAAGTGCAATTTTTTGCTTATCATCGTTATTCATTAAAAAATCCTCCTGTATTTATAAGTTTATTAGGAGTATAAATCATTAAAAAGTAAGCGTAAAACTAAGTTATGTGGGTGTTATTAAATAAAATATTTGAAGTGCTTTTAATTTGCATAAACTGTCTATTATATTTTTTAAAAGACATAATAGTTGTAAATTTATGATTTATTGGTATCTTAAAAACAGCTAATCGCTCTCTCCAGTGCCGATTGAACTGACGAATAATATATCTAATGTTACTTTCATCAATAAGTAAGTTGTTGATCATAATATTTTCGAAAGGTAATTTTTTTAAATAAGTCTGAATAACTGTGATAATATCCTTTAATAATATTTGAGAATAAGGAACAATCCAACTTGGTAGAACTGATTCAGTTTTACCACAACATTTACAGATTAATCTTAGAATTTTTAGTTCGTATAATTTACCAGAAATTTTAATAAAACGTTTATAATAGGCGTGTTTAATAAGACAGCCCTTTTGGCCACAGCTACAAGAAAGGCGATGAAACGGTAAATGATCAATCATCGTATTATAAGAATTTTGTGAAAAAGACTTGATTATTGTAGAAAAAATAGTTATCATAATATATGTCTTACTTATGAAAATCCTATGGATTTACGTAAGCATTTAGAAAGGCAGAAGAAACTTTCGAAGGGCTCTTCTGTCTTTTTTCCTTTCTTAATTATTTTATGATAGCATAACATAAAAAGGGCCTATATTAAATAATCTGATTAAAATTTAGTCAATTATTTAATGTAGGTCCTTTGTTTATTTTGAAGAATAATAAGTGTTATAATAGTAAATAAAATGCCTATCTACACTCTCCAGTTTTTATTGAAACGTTTTTCCTCAAAGTTAAAATAAGTTTTACCAGATTTTGATAGATTCAAATTTGAAAACAACTCTTCAATTTTTTTGCACCACTCATCAGTATCAGGGTAAAATGCAAACCCTGTATTATTATTGGTCTTAACACATTCCGGGAAAAATTCATTTTCTAGGAATTCTACTAATGAAGAGTTGAAGTAATTATTCTCTGATTCACCAGCTAAATAATAATAAGCCCATGAATTAAGAATAAAAATACTTTTAGGGTTCTCTGGATTATCAACGAACAGTCGGGCTTCATTTTTATTATTAAAAATCGATTCAATAGCTGCATTTGTTTTTAATTTGGTAAATAGTTTTTCTGCTTTTGGGTAATTTTTTTTATTTAATTCATAAATCATTTTAATACTTCCTTTTTTAATATTAGTCAATAATTTTCTATAACGTTACCGCAGTTTCCGTCGTACCCCTATCTTTGTATCGATATATATTTTAAAATCATATTTAAGTAACTCAATATCTCTTTAGTCACAAAGGATATGAAGGGAACTGATATGTTATGTGATGCTCAAATATGAATATTAAATTCTATTTTTATAATTATTTAGCACATACTCAAAATTATTATCACCAAGCCATTGAATATAATCCACAATTGTCCTTTCTATACCAAAATTTTTTGTTTTAAATTGATTATCTTTATTTTTTGGAATTAAATTTTGATGTTCGTACAAAATATGATACATTTCGAGTACCATTTCTTCTCCAAGTTTATCTGCTTTAATCACTTTTTCATTAGAAAGAATTTTATAGTTCAAAAACTTTTTAAGTTCTTTATAAGGTACTTTTATTTCATCACTATAATCAACAAATTCTTTATTTATAGAGTTACTTATCAAATCATTAATAAATGTAAAATACCATTCATTAAAATCAATATTACTAACATTATTCCAAATTTCAACTACTTCATTTTTTGCGAACATTTTATTTCTTATTCCATCATCTAAATCATGAAATAAATATGCTAAACTATCACATTTATTAACAATTTGAGCTTCTAAAGTACCTTTTGTTTCTGGATGAAAACGACTATATTCATCAATATTTGTTTCAATTTTTGTATGCTTTAACATACCTTCTCTAGTTGCGTATGTTAAATTTAATCCACTAATTAATTTACCGTTTATATTTCTATATTGATTTACTCTCTCTACAAGCCATACAGACTGAGCATTATGAGAATAACCTCCCAATTCTTTCATTATATTATTCAAAGCTCTTTCTCCTGCATGTCCAAATGGAGTATGTCCTAAATCATGACCTAAAGCTATTGCTTCGACTAAATCTTCATTAAGTTGCATCGCTCTAGCTACTTGCCTAGATAAGTGCGAAACTTCATAACTATGAGTCAATCTAGTACGATTATGTAAATCTAGATTATCATAGATAACCTGATTCTTCGTTCTAAGCCTTCTAAATGGATTAGAATATAATATTCTACTTACGTCCCTTTGAAAAGCAGTTCTAAACTTATCTGGTTCTTCATCATATACCCTATTCGCCTTATATTTTGAATCTGAAGATTTGCAAGACTTTGACGATAAATACTCATCTTCCCATTTTTCTTTGTCAATTCTTGAAAAATAATTATTCATATTTCTTATCTCCTTAAATAAATTTTATATGTACTAGTATTTGAATTTCGCCTAACTAGTAGAGTTACGACATTCGCAAATTTAAGATATGTATATATCAATATTATTTTATCATATTGTTATATAATCAACAAATTACAATTGTGAGAATTTATTAATTGTAAGAAATCAAATGCTAAGGATTTTAAAAAATAAATATTAGTGTCCTATGGAGTCAATGAGATAATTATAGCTTACTTGTCCCTTGCTTCGCAAGAAGAGCGATAGAGAGTATCACCAATAAATCAAAGTAATTAAAAAAATTCATTTACCTGACTTCTATTTCGGCGTATAACTAGGGGGATTTTGTATCCATAAATAGAAAATTTCGTTAAAATTAATGCAAAATTCTGGACAACCCAAAATTAACATTACGTTAATAAAAATTGTTAGAAAGACTTAAAAAAACTCAGAACATAAGTATAAAATACCCTATAAACTTTAACACTTTTTTATAGTGTCCAGTCTATAGTGTCCATTTTATAATTGATTTACTGTTTTTGTTTTGATGAGTTTATAGAGTAGTGTATTATTTTTTCAGTTTCAATCTGTGAAATATTAATGAAGGTGTAAGAGCTAATACCATTCTGTGTATAATCAACATAGTATTACACAAAATCCACTTTTCAGCTATAAGAATTCCCTATTAGCAGTTTTGGTGTACTCTTCTTGATTCTCTGCTGTATTTACAACGCTATAATAAATGTAAATATTTTTCTTTAGAAGTTCACTTCTGGATAAAAGTTTACTAAAGATTTTAAAACCACCTTTCCGAGCTGATGGGTTGTATGGCAATCAAAATTTTTGTGAAATCTTGATAAAAATTATCATTAAATCTAGTTAATGCAGACTTTAGCTTTAATTTAAACTATAGAGTTATTTTATGATTGTACTGGTAATCATTGAAAAAATTAATGCAAATTGTAATTAGAAATACACCGTGTTATACTTTTGAAAGTTTGAAATATTTAGTTTAATTTATACAAAAAAAGAGTTAAGAATATGAGAAAGGATTGCAAATATTTGCATTAATATTATGTTGAAGTTTATTTTAAAAAGATTGATCCAATCTATACCAGTTATAATAATAGCAGTTACGTTTTCTTTCTTTATTACACATTTTATGCCTGGTGATCCAGTCAGGACGCTTCTAGGTGATAAAGCATCAGAACAACAAGTACTTAGTATGAGAAATGAATTGTTTTTAAACCAACCATTACTTACTCAATTTTCAATATGGGCATCAGGTGTGTTAACGATGGATTTAGGTCAATCTATTTTTTGGAAAGAACCTATTTTAGATCTTATTGTAAAACGTATAGAACCGACCTTTATTCTAGCCTTTATCGGTATAATCTTTAGTGTAATCATTGGTGTACCAACAGGATTGAAAGCAGCAGAAAAGAGGGGTAAAGTATTTGATAAAAGTTTTTCTGTAGCTACTCTATTATCTATATCTATTCCAGGATTTTGGCTAGCGATTATGGCGATACAAATCTTTTGTGTTCGAATTCATATTTTCCCAGTAGCAGGATATGACAGTATCGGTAAAGATGGTTTACTAAATGCATTGTATCATTTAGCCTTGCCAGGCATGATACTTGGCGTGATGTATAGTGGTCAAATAGCAAGAATGACAAGAACAACCATGTTAGAAGTAATGAGTCATGATTATTTAAGAACTGCCAGAGGAAAAGGTGTTAAAGAACGAAAGGTGCTTTATGTACATGCATTTGTAAATGCTATGCCTTCGATTATAATGGTTGTTGGTTTTAGTTTTGGTAGTTTATTAGGTGGTGCTGCAGTTATTGAGCAATTGTTTAATATACCAGGACTTGGAAACCTTTTGATTAATGCAGTTTTAAAAAGGGATTATCCATTGATACAAGGGAGTCTGTTGTTTATTTCAATGATATTCATCCTTATAAATACTTTAGTAGATATTATCTGTATATTGATAAATCCAAAGGAAAGATTAGAATAATATGAAGAATATAAATAAATTTAAATGGCATACAGATTTAAATATTGGCTTGATTATGCTCCTTATTCCAATTGTATTAGGTGTATTTGCACCACTTATTTCAAATTTAGATATTGATTTAGTAGATTCGGCAAATCGCTTAAAAAGTATAAACGCGCTAAATTGGATGGGCACAGATAATTTAGGACGAGATGTTTTTACAAGAACCATCTATGGTATAAGGGTTTCTTTATTTATAGGTGTGTTAG
This sequence comes from Helicovermis profundi, assembly GCF_033097505.1. Taxonomy (NCBI): domain Bacteria; kingdom Bacillati; phylum Bacillota; class Clostridia; order Peptostreptococcales; family Caminicellaceae; genus Helicovermis; species Helicovermis profundi. The sequence goes on from NZ_AP028654.1 coordinate 544,385, forward strand.
TAACAGCATTAAGTTTAGTGACAGGAATAATTATTGGTATATATGCGAGTTATTTTAAAAGAACTGGTGATATGATCATGAGATTACTAGATGGTATTATGGCTTTTCCAACGATTATATTAGCAATTACAATGGCAGGTATTCTAGGATCAGGGGTACCAAATATTATTATTGCTTTGACTGTATCATACTTTCCAACTTTTGTGAGAATAACCCGAGAACGTGTTATTGCAGTAAAAAAGACAGACTATGTGGAATCAGCAGTAGCGATTGGTAAAGGAAACGCCTATATTATTAGAAACTATATAATACCAAATATTATTGCTCCATTAATTGTGCAGGCAACATTTATTTTTGCAATGGCAATACTAAATGAATCCATTTTAAGCTTTTTAGGAGTCGGTCTAAAAGTACCAATGCCTAGTTTAGGTGGTATGGTAAGTGATGGTCGTAACTACATGATGATAGCACCTTGGATCATAATGTTTCCAGGACTAATCATATCATTGATTGTATTTTCAATTAACCTAATTGGTGATGGTCTACGTGATGTATTAGATCCGCAAAGTGAAAGCATTTAATTAAGGGGGCATTATGAAAGAAGTATTGATTGTTGAAAAATTACATATAATGGCTCGAGATAAAAATGAAACGGTTACCATCGTTGAAGATGTCTCGTTTTCAATCGGTGAAAAAGAAATCTTAAGCATCGTAGGAGAATCAGGCTGTGGTAAAAGTATGACCGCTTTAGGACTGATAGGTCTACTTAAAAAGAACCAATACATCAGCGAAGGGGCAATACTTTTTAAAGATAAAAATTTTACAGATATGACTGCAAGTGATATTAGAAAAATATGTGGTAAAGATATTGGAATTATATTTCAAGAGCCGATGATGTCATTAAATCCATTTTTTAAAATTGGAAAGCAGATTGAAGAACCCTTAGTACAGCATCTTAAGATGTCTAAAAAAGAAGCACGAAAGAGAAGTGTTGAATTATTAGAGGAAGTTGGTATTCATGATGCATCAAAGGTTGCAAAATCGTATTCACATGAATTATCAGGTGGTATGAAACAACGTGTATTAATAGCTATTGCGATTTCATGTAACCCAAGTTTGATTATAGCTGATGAACCGACAACAGCACTTGATGTGATTATACAAGCTCAAATTCTAGATTTGCTGAAAAAATTAATTTTTGAAAGAGAGATGTCTTTACTTTTGATATCGCATGACTTTGGAGTTATTTCACAAATGGCAGATAAGGTAGCGGTTATGTATGCAGGTGAAATTATAGAAATAGGCACAATAGATAAGATTATGTCGTATCCTAAACATCCTTATACTAAAGCATTATTACAAGCTGCTAATGAAATTAATACAAATTGTTCAAGACTTTCTATAATAGAGGGAAATGTTCCACGACCAGGTGATTTAATAAATGGCTGTAAGTTTGCTAATCGATGTTATAAAAAAGAAAACAAGTGTATGAAAGAAAAACCGCATTGGTATTATCATGATGGTCTGAAGACTAAATGCTGGTATGCTTAAATTAGGAGTATTACAGATGAAAGAACAGTATTTACTAAAAGTAAATAATCTAAATAAAACATTCAAATCAAAGGGGCATAAAATTCATGCTGTTAATAATGTAAGTTTTGCTTTGAAAAAAGGAGAAACATTAGCAATTGTAGGTGAGTCAGGTAGTGGTAAATCTACAACGGGTAGATTAATTCTAAGACTTTTAGAATCTGATAGCGGAGAAGTGTGGTTTAAAGATAGAAACATTATTGATTTGAATAAAAAAGAGATGAGAAAACTACGAAGACAAATGCAAATTGTTTTTCAGGATCCTTATGGATCTTTAAATCCTAGGATGACGGTAAAGCAATTACTTTCAGAAGCGATTAATAACAATGTTAAATATTGCAAAAGTGAATTAAATAGAAAATTGGAAGAACTTATTGAAGCTATAGGCTTAAACATAAATGATTTAAATAAGTTTCCTCATCAATTTTCAGGTGGACAACGCCAGAGAATTGGTTTAGGAAGAAGTATTGCATCAAATCCAGATTTAATTGTATGTGACGAACCTGTTTCAGCGCTGGATTTATTGATTCAAGCACAGATCTTAAATCTATTAAAGGATTTACAAGAGGACTATGGTTTCTCATATATTTTTATATCTCACGATTTATCAGTTGTGAGACATATGAGTGATCGTATTGCTATTATGTATCAAGGTAGAATTGTAGAAATAGGTACATGTAAAGAAATATTCGAGAATGCTCAGCATCCTTATACGCGGCTACTTTTAAACGCTGTACTTAAGATAGGCAAGCATGAGGAAAAGTCATTAACAAATGATTCAGTTAAACTTAAATCTGCCTCAAATGATGTCATGTCAAAGTACAGTAGTAATGATGGATATTATAAAATTAGTGAAACTCATTTTGTAGTTCGTGAACAGGTAAGCTAAAATATAAAGCATTAATTGGGAAGTAATTAATAAAATAATGGAGGGATACAATGAGAAAAATACCTAGAAAAGTAGGTGTAATTTTATTGATTTTGATTATGTCAATATCAATTTTACAGGGGTGTACTAAAAATTCAGAATCAACAACAGATCAATCAACTTTTCAAGCAGGAGATTCATCAACTGAACCAGTTGTAGGTGGAGAAATTACTGTAGCATTTCAAGAAGCACCAGAACATTATGATACAGATAATACATATGCATTTGTAACAACTGCAGTTACTAATCATGTGTATGAAGGTTTATTTGAATTTAATGCTAATAATGAAGCAGTTCCTCAATTAGCAAAATCATATAATGTTATTGATGAAGGAAAAACATATCAAATTTTTTTAAGAGAAGGTGTTAAATTTTCTGATGGTGAAGAAATGACTGCAGAAGATGTAAAAGCATCATTAGATAGGTGGTTTGAAGTGAACGCTGCAGGTGTTGCTATTGCAAAATCACTTGTTGAAGTTGAAATTGTAAATGATTATGAAATTTTAGTTAAGTTTGATAAAGTATATGCACCATTTTTAAATATATTAGCTTCTCCAGTTTCTTGTCAAAAAATGACTGTAAAGAAAAAAGAAATCATAGAAGAATTTGGTACTTCTATAATTACAAAACATATAGGAACTGGCCCATACTACTTCGATGAAATTGTATCGGGTCAAAAGGTAGTGCTTAAAAGAAATGATAATTATACACCACTAGAAAGTGATGCAACAGGTTTAGCTGGTAAAAGAGTAGCTTACTTAGATAAAATTACTATAGAATTTGTACCAGAAGAAAGTGTTAGAATTGCTGGATTACAAAGTGGAAAATATGATTTTATTGATGAAGTATCAACAGATCGTTATGCAGAATTAGAACAATATCCTGGGATCATGCCAGAAATAAGTGAGTTTGGCACGATCAGTGTACTTGCATTTAACTGCGGGGCATTACCTTTTGATAATGTTAACTTAAGAAAAGCAGTAGCTTATGCGATTAATCCTGCTGATATGGCAACAGCTCAAATTGGTGATAGTAAATTTTGGACTGCAGATGATGGTTCTTGGTTTAAAAAAGGTACAATTTGGTATGATGCAAATGCTGGTGAAGGTGTTTTCGATAGTCAAGATTTAGAAAAAGCTAAAGCACTTGTTGAAGCTTCAGATTACAATGGTGAAATTATCACAATCTTAGGTATGAAATCTAATCTTTGGTCAAGTAATGGTTCTTTAGCATTACAAAGTCAATTATCTAAAATTGGTTTAAATGTCGAAATTGATTTATATGACAGGTCAACATATTTTGATTATTTAAAGAGTGGAAAATGGAATATCATGCTATCTAGATGGAGTGATATGAGTCCAGATCCACAAGTATTTGAACCATGGACAGGTACTGATGGTTGGATTACAAGATGGCAAGGCAAAGATGCTGAAAGAATGGATGAAATATTTGATAGAATGGTTGTAGAATTAGACCAAGAAAAAAGATATGAAATTGTACAAGAATTCTATAATGAGTTCTGGTCAAGCTTACCATACATGAAATTATTTAATGATAGTAAAGTATATGGTATTCATGACAATGTAAAAGGTTATGCAGGATATGGTCAACCATTCTTCTGGAATGTATGGATTAGCGAGTAAGCATATGAAAGAAAATAACGTAAAAAAAGCGACCATCATTTTAAATTTAAAACATCATATTATAGGTGTGAAACTTGTAGATTTCAAAGAAGATTTTGATGTTTTAAAGATATCTAGAACAACAAAGAAAAATACAATATGTGGTCATAGTCGAAACGCTATGGATGGGATGTTATTTAAAGCAATTCGAGAAGATGTAGTTTGTGATTATGGTAGTTATGCTTTAGGTTTAGAAAAAGCTGATAAAACAATACTTGAAGGCCGCTCATTTCAATACTGTGGTCTAAGTGAAAACAATACAGTTGGTAAAGATATAGCACATAGTATGAAATATGTAGATATGGATGTATACGGGTTTGTTATGGGACCATTAGAATTAATGGATGATGCAGATGTTGTAATCATTGCTGATTATGCTGAAACGATTATGCGTGTTATGCAAGGATATGCATTTAAGTGTGGCAGTGCTAAGAACCTTAGTTTCTATGGTAATCAAGCCGTTTGTTCAGATCTTATTTCAAAGCCTTATAATAACAATGATATAAACATTTCATTGATGTGTAAAGGTGCAAGAGCCTATGGTCGTTTTGATAAAGGTGAACTGGGCATTTCTGTACCAATAGGTATGTTTGATGCACTAATTGATGGTCTTGTACAGACTATAACCCCGGTATCAAATGCAAAAGAGAAAAGACGTATTTTGGAAGCTTTAGATACTCCAGATGAGTTAGGTGTAAATATTGATATTACTTATACTTATGGAAAAGGTTTGATTGAGTATGATGAACACGTAAAAAATTTAAGAAATAAATAAGAAGCTTATTTACTTATTAAAACCCTTCAGTTCATGAACTGGAGGGTTTTTAAGTGTAAATAATACTCAAAAAAATATTTTATGAAGCCTTAAAATAATGTTGATTTTCTTCTTATTAAATAAAATTCAACAGCACCAAATCTTCATATGAATCAGATTGCATTACCAGTTATGATAAAAGGAAAATTGACGAAATGCTACGTTATTATGAAATTAAAGGTAGTAAAATCATTAGTTTAAATGACTTGTTACCTAATCACATCTTATAAACACAAAATTATCTTTAAAAAATATAAAATATACTTGGAGAGATAGAGTAAAGCGGTATAAAGCACTATCTTCAAAGATATCTTCATCATAAAGAACTTAAAAAGAGAGGACTTTAAAATTTTGATAGCCGAATAGTACGATTTTGTCAAATGATATTGAGTTTAGAACTTACTTCAGAAGGAACAGGATATAGAATAAAAAATAGATTTACTAAATTTGTGAATTTGCTGAAAGTGTTGAAAAATTGGAGGTGGAGAAAATCCTAGAATTAATAATATGCTTTAAATTATGAATAAAGCGAGATTAATAGGACTAGACTCAAGAATATTAGACCCAGTTGCACCTAATGATGAAAACTAAAAAGTTAATAGATGTAGTATATATTGACAATATAGTATACCTGTATTACTATATTAAGTATACCAGTATCACAAAAACGGAAAAATACAAAGGAGAACTAGTGATGAAAATAGTGATTAACGAATTCGTGGAAGTTTCAAAACTATATATTGAACTTATGAATAAAACTGAAAAAGTAAAACGAAATTTTAATGGGATTGACTTATATCCCTCTGAAATTCATACTTTAGTTTTTATTCAAGATAATAAGGAATTCAATATGACAACAATCGCTCAAAAGCTAGGTGTGACAAAAGGTGCTATTTTTAAGATTATCCTAAAATTAGAAGAGAAAGAATTGCTAAAACGGTATAAGAAAATTGAAAATAATAAAAATACATATTTTAACTTAACTGAAAAAGGTATATTAGCATATGAAGGACATAATGATTTTCACAAGTATTTTTTTGAGAATCCCTCAGAACCATTAAAAGATTTTGTGTCAGAACATGAGGAATTGATATTGGATATGTTTAAATTGGCAAAAGAATATTTGCAGAAACATATAGAAAAAATAGAAATAGAAAAATAAATTAATAGGAAAAAATAAATAGAAAGGATGAGTATTGTGTTAAAGAACAGTAATGAAAATATTGCAAAACCATCTAATATGTTAATTATAATAGGTGTTCTAAAAGGATACATTAGAAGACCAACCATATTTTTTTTAAGAACGATTTTTACATTTAACAAATTTAAAAGAACTATAGTATTAGATCTACCAAAAGATTTCATTAATTCAAGTGGTTTAATCGCATGGATGTACATAAGGTTAACACATAAAGTTGGACGAAACAAAGCTTATGAAATAATAAGAGCTGCAATATTGTGCTCCGGATTGGCGGTTCAGCAGGCAAATTTTAGGAATGTAGAGGATGAAAGAACTTTCAAAAACTTAATAAAATATCAAAAGAAAGCTAAGGAGAGTGGGTCAACAAAACTAAATGAAATGGAAATTATTGAAGAATCAGACAGAAGGTATATTTTCAAAGTTACAAAGTGTATGTTTTATGAATTATTTAAATCGCTGGATGTACCTGAATTAACAAGATTGATGTGTAGTATTGATAATGTCATATTCAACTCATACTTACCAGAAGAAATTATTTTTCATCGGAATGGTGTAAACAATCGGATAGTTGATGGATCTCCAGAATGTATGTTTGTAATAGAAAAGAAAGATTAATAAAGTAAGATAAATATTTATCCTATTACAAGTATTAGTAAAAACCAGCTAGTAATAATCAAGCAGGTAACTTCAAACTGGTGTTAGATGTAATTAATTATTGGATTAATGAAAGAGTATCCAATAGTAAAAATTAATTATTTTATACAAACTTTATTATAGTAATTGAGAAATAAAAAAAAGCTTAAAAGAAAATAGAATCAAGTGTTAAGGAGAAGAGGCTAACTGACTATTGAAAATAGGTGGTTGGTCTTTTTTAAATTTATAATGTCTATTAATAAAAAACAGAAAAAATAGATATTAAATTGATAATAAAATTACATATGCTAGATGATTATAAATAAGGTAAAAATAGCGAATGTTACAAATTTGTCTTTGACAGTTGTAAGGTAGAAAAAGCGTTGTAACTATTGCAAACAACGGCTTATATTAAATTTCTAATTTAGTAAAAAGTGCGTACCTTTTTACTTTTTTCTTTGAGTTATCTTTATATATTTTATCGTAATTATAAACAGTTTGACAATTTTCATCAAAATTTTTTTAATTCTTTAGCTACATAATATTTCATATAATATTTTCTTGTTTTTTACGAGACTAGTATAAAAGATTTATGCATATATCGGTGCACTTTGAAATTTTAATTTTTGATCATTTTCATTATATAATTTACACTGGGCAATTGTTGATAGCCAAATTCTAAACTGTTTAATTATAGATGAGCACTAAGAAAGTCAGATTACATATTCTTTTCTGATTATTACAAATCAGTTCATATGTAAACTTAAGAAACGCCTTATACGATAACCGTACCTACGGCTATGTGGAAGGTTAGAGAGATTATTCAATCTTTAATTCTATCTTATTTTTTCTCATTTTCTAGATGAACTATTTAGATAATATGATTATATTTTCTAGAAAATTAATAAGTGTACATCAGAAAAAATAATAAATAGTTTTAGCTATTGACAAAGAAGAATTGAAATAATATAATTTGCATATGAACTAATCCGGAAATGCGCATAAGGTAAAAGTTCGATTTTTTAATGGATTCATATTTTAAGTATTGGGGGAATTAAAATGAAAAAAGATCAATTTAGTTTGAAATTTTATGGTTCGAGATGGATTGCAATAATTCCGTTTTTAGTTTTTATTGGTTCACTGCTCTATATGGCTACTATGAGGAGGTCATCACAAGATGCTTTGCTTGGACTTACTTTAATGTCTGTTGGCGCAGTATCATTTTTGGCAAAAGATAAACCTGTTTTTTGGAATACTCTAGTTGAAGGAATGACAAAGCGATCAGTAGGAATGTTTACACTAATATTTACATTGGTAGGCATATTTGCTACATTACTTAGTTCTGGTCATATTGCTGGAGGAATTATTTGGCTGGCTTCAATAGCTCATCTTAAAGGGGTTTATTTTATTGGTTTTACATTTATAGCATGTGCAATTTTATCTACAGGTTCTGGTAGTTCTATGGCAACGGTTCTTACATTAGGTCCAGCACTTTATCCAGCAGGTATTATTTTAGGTGCAAATCCATTTGTTCTTGCTGGTGCATTAATTAGTGGTGCTAATTTTGGAGATACGCTTGCTCCAGTATCAGATGTCACTATTGCAGCAACTTCAAATCAATTTTTTAGAAAAAATGAGAAATCAGCAGATATTGGTGGAACGGTAAGAAGTAGATTTAAATATTCAATTGTAGCTGGAGGGATATCTTTAGTAATATTAATGTTACTTGGTGGCGGAGGAAGTTATTTAAGCCCTGAGCAAGCAACTAACCTGATAAATACTTATTCAAATGCAAAAGGGTTACTAATGTTAATACCTGTTGCAGTAATAATCTATTTATCAGTAACTGGAAGGCACATAGGTACTTGTCTTTCTGCAGGTATATTTACAGGAATGATCGTTGCAGTTGGAGCTGGATTAATTGAACCTAATGCAATTATTGGAGTTAAAATGGTAGGTTCAAGTATGAAAATCACAGGCATTATATCTACGGGTGTTGTTAAGATGATAAAATTAATAATAATTTTGAATGTTTTAATGGGAGCTGGTCATTTATTATTAAAAGCTGGAGTAATGCATTCAATTGTTGAGAAATTAGGGAAAATAGCTAAAACACCTAGAAGTTCTGAAGTATTAATGGTTTTATTATCATCTTTTATGGGATTTTTAGGCGGATTCGCTGTAATGGGTATAGCAGTTGCAGGACCTTTTGTTGATGTTTTAGGTAAAGATAAAAAAATACATCCATATAGAAGGGCAAATTTTTTAAGTACATGTACGACTTCAATGTGTCATGTTGTTCCTTGGAGTAGTCAATTATTTGTGCTTGCAGGATTTTTAATGTCAATGAAAAGTACATTTGATTTTATCCCTGATATATCTACCACTGACTTTTTCCTTTATTGTGTACAACCATGGGTATTGATTTTAGTGATGTTTGTTGCAGCAGTAACTGGATGGGGAAGAATATTTGAAGGTAATGAAGGTAATATTATTAAAGGAAACCGTATTAATGAGATACCGAAGGAGATTGCATAGAATATTATCTTGAATTTTATATAAAAACATAATGACATAAATTGAGAAGGAGTTTTAGAATGAAATATATTGATGATGACGAAAAACTTAGATTAATACGAGATCAAATGCCTGCTACGAAAAAAGTCTACTATTTAAATAATGGAACAAATGGTCCGCTTCCTAAAATTACTGCTGAGATAATTCAAGAAGAAGCAAGGAAAGAATATGAAGAGGGTAGATATCTTCCATTTCTTAATGAATTATACGAAAATATCGATATAACGAGAAAACTTCTTTCAAAGATTATGGGAGCTTCATATGAAGAAATTGCATTAACTCAAAGTACAACAGAAGCTATTAATATTGTACTTTGGGGATTGAACTGGCTCAAAGGAGATGAAGTTATTACAACTAATATTGAACATACATCAGTATTAGCTCCTCTTGCGCAAATTAAAAATAGAAAAGGTATAACAGTTAAATATATTTCAGTAAATTATGCAGATGAATATAATGAGAAAGAATTTCTAAAAAATTTAGAAAACATGATTACGCCACGCACTAAATTATTTGCTGTATCACATGTGTCTTTTGCTACAGGTATGAAATTTCCAATAAAAAAAATTGTTGAAACCTGTCATAAATATAATGTGCAAGTTTTAGTAGACGGTGCGCAAGGAGCGGGAGCGGCTTTAATTAATTTACATGATGTTGGTGTTGATTATTATGCTATTGCAGGTCGAAAATGGTTATTAGGTCCTGAAGGTATTGGAGCATTATATATTGCTAAAAATAGAATATCTGAAGTAGATCCAACTTTTATTAGCCCTTCATCGATAAAAAATCGCCATGATATTGATATCAATTCACCATATATTATACCAGCTCCATTTGCAGCAAGATATCAAATTGCTACTGCAATGTATACACCAACGTTACTTGGATTTCAAAAATCTCTTGAATATTTTATAAATGAAATTGGTGTAAAATGGGCAATTAATAGAATAGAAATGCTAGCAAAATATGTTAGAAATTTGATCGTAGATATACCAGGAGTTAAAATAATTACACCTGCTGGAACAGAGGCAGGGTTTATACATTTTAAAGTTGATGGATGGAAACCGGAAGATATTTGTAAAGTAATGAATGAAAAGAAATTTATGATAAGACCAGTTCCAAAAAATCATTTACCAGCTCCAATTAGAATATCAACAGGATTTTATGTAACTGAAGAAGAACTTAAACTGTTTGCAGATGAATTAAGAAAAGTTATTGTAGGTTAGAGTATTAAGGATCTTACGAGATAATTTTGTAAGATCCTTTTTAAATTTAAAAAAGATATATTGGATTTGGAGGAATATTCATGTTACTTATAGTTATTGGTATTATTACATTCGTATTTACAATTTTACTTACTATAGCCGGGGAAGGATCAGCGATAATACTGATACCAGTATATACTGCACTTGGATTTGATATAAGGGTTGCTATGTCTACTGCACTCATGTTAAATGCCATAGCTATGATATTTGCATCTATTCGTTATTATAAACATAAATTGATAATGTATAGACTAGCACTGCCTATAATAATTGTAGCGTCACTATTTTCTCAATTGGGCTCTAAAGTAAGTAATTCAATATCGAGTACGATGTTAAATGTGTTTTTTGCCATGTTTTTAATAGTTGCGGCATCGATGATGATTTTTTATAAACCAAAGGAAAAAGAAACTCATACAAATAATCAAAATGGGAAAAAGGAAACGTTTCTTGGTATGGCTATTGGAACAATTGCTGGTTTTTTAGCTGGACTTTTGGGAATTGGAGGAGGTAATTTAATATTACCGGTATTAGTTGGCCTTGGATTTGATTCAAAAAAAGCATCAGCAACTACTGCATTTATTGTTATTTTTTCCTCATTATCAGGTTTTTTCGGCCATTTGGAAAATGGAGGAGTGGATACAAATTTAGTTATTGTAACAGTTATAGCAACTATTTTAGCTGCTCTAGTAGGTTCTTGGTTAATGACCGCAAAATTAAAATCCAAACATGTTAAAAAAATTATTGCTGGAGTATTGTTATTAGTGGCATTTAAAAAAATATTTAATATTATAAAAGTGTTTTTTTAAAAAGTACAATCTATAATAAATGAAAAGACATTATTTGAAAATATTTATTTTCAAATAATGTCTTTTTATTTATTAGGGTTTACTTATTGATCATTTTGTATCTAAATTAACAATATCAGAGTTATTTACTCGATTAAGTAGATTATCTTTATCTTTTTTTATTTGAGGATATTTTGTAATATTTAAAATTATATCATCAATTAAATCGCATAAAATAGGATCAATCAACTTGAGAGAATAATACATATATTGTTCTTTTCTTTCAGAAGAAACAAAATCTAGATCTTTTAACTTTGATAAATGCTTTGATACTTTAGATTGAGGTAAATCAAGTATTTCACAAATTTCATAAACACACAATTTTTTTTGTTTTAGTAATATCATAACTCTAAGTCTTGTTTCATCTGATAAAGCTTTAAATACTCTTAGTAAATGGTTCATTTAATTTTCTCCTTATTTATACAATAATTTATTAATTAACATACAGTTGTCATATCAAATAAATTTGTTTATAAATTGTTAATTTTAAATATAAAGTTCTTATATATTATATTATATCGCAATATGCGGATAAATGTATATGTTTTTAAAAGTTTTTTAATTTTATTTATATAATCATTGGTATTAGAAGGATAGAATATATATTACAATTAATCTCCTCAAATTCTCTTGGTTTTCTTGCAAATGTATTTTAAGTGAAGATAAACTTTATGTTAGAAAATTAAATTAATACAAATCGTAATTATATATTTACACTTGAAAAATTGTGATGATTTTGGAAATGAAATTGAGAATGTAATATTATTTGATATCAATTTTTCTACCTTGAAGTCCATTTTTGTTGAATTTTGTGTAGTTAAACATAATGTCTTCATTATTTTGTTTGTTCTGCAATTTTACTTTTCTTTGTTAGAGTCTCAAAAAAAATTCAATTTAATATCACTGTCTTTTACCAGTTAAATGTTCAATATCAATTTTTATTACCTTTGTAGCATTGCTCGATTTCTTAATATATTCTTTTCCCTTTTCAATGAAATTTTTAGAATACTTTTGAATAAGTAGTAATAGAGCTTCATCTCTCTCTTTATCTTCAACAAGATGGGCTTTTCCAAATAGAATTACACTTTCATAACTTGTGTCAAATTTTTCAGATAGTAGTTTCACATTGCATGTTACACAAAAAGAAACTTTATTATTTAATTGAATATTGTCAAGTTTATGTCCGTTTAAAGCACTATGGAAATATATACATTTGTTAAGATAAACAAAATTTAAAGGAGTTAAGTAAGGGTAACCATCCTCACTTATTGTTGCTAGCATACCATATTCTGCGTTTTGAAGTATTTGAAAACTTAAATTAGTTGATAATTGTTTTTTTTCTCTTCTCATTTTACGAAACATTTAATTTCTCCTTAGTATTGATAATATTATCCTTTTAAATTTTCTATTATATTTGTAGTATACATTATTTTTCTTTTAATTTTCTATTATTACTATTTTTAGCATCTATTATTCCTTGACAAAATTCTATATCTGCAAAAAAATATCTCTTCGAATTAATAGATTGAAAGTATATTATACGATTTTTATATAAAGCACTTGAAAAATTAAAGAAAAAAATTAATGAATTTCAAAACTAGATTAATGAAGTACAAAATTGAAAATAAAAGGAATAAATAGATTCATACTATAGATAAATGATTTTTTCATTAAGTATTTACATTAAAAACGTGCTATAATTATTTATGGTTGTATACTGATGTCGCAAATATATATGAGGTAAAATATGAGTAATCAAAATGAGATTTTATTATTAGAACAAAATAAAAAAATTATTGATTTAAAAAATGAAGTTGCTGAAAAAAGTAATTTTATTTGGATAATAGGTGAAGTAGTCAAACATTCAAGTAAACTTAAAACAGAAAGTGAGTTAGCTTATTTAATTGTTGATATGCTAATAGGTATATTTGGATTAACAGAAGCGAAATTCTATATAAAACAAGATGATGATACATATACACTTTATAAAATTGATAATTCATGTGACAATAAATTTGTAGAATACAAAAATGCAAAGCTTGATATTGAAACAAAAAATACTTCTAAAACTAAATTAATAGTTAATAATTTTTCTCATTTAAGAGTTCCTATAATCGATTTTTTATCAACTGGAGTAATGGGAATTTTGATGGTAACTCATAGGCAAAAAGATTTTTTTAATAAAACAAAGTTAGATTTTTTTGATACATTATCAATTCAAATTTCTAGTGCACTTATAAATGCAAGGCTATACTTAAAGGTATCAGAACTTTCTAGTAAGGATATTTTAACAAATTGTTTAAATAGAAGATATTTAGATGATTTAATAGATTATAATGGGTCAAATGATATTACTTATGTAATATTTGATTTAGATAACTTTAAATTAGTAAATGATACATTTGGACATGGAAAAGGTGATCAATTATTAGTTGAAATATCAGATTTAGCTATTAATTTTTTTAAGGAATATAAAGGTAGAGTTATAAGATATGGTGGAGATGAATTTATAGTTATTTTAGAGAAAAATTTTGAAGATAGTATTAAAATTATTAATTTATTTAGAGAAAAGTTATTATCAAATGAATTTGTAAATTCTTTTCCGTTTAAGATATCTGCGAGTTTTGGAGTTGCGAATTATCCTATGCATTCCGATTCTTTGAGAGAATTACAGATAATGGCTGATCAGGCCTTATATAAAGCTAAGGAAAATGGAAAGGATCAAATAGTAAGTTATGAGTTATAAATAAATTATTTAAAGCCTCAATATTTTATTCAAATATTAAGGCTTTTTTTAAAATCAAGTAAAGTTACCTAAAGACTAATAACTATCAATAAGTTTTAGAACTCTTTTTTTTATGTTTTCAGGTATATTTTGTTCGAGCATTTTTTTTAAAATGCTAATATGTTGAGATTTATTTATTGATAAGTACTTTTCAATCATAGCGACTTTTGCTTCTCTATTTTTCATAAGTTGATATAAAAGATACCATTCTTCTAGAGATGTCATAGGAATACTAATACCATTTATAATATGAGATTTTGTAATCGATGATTTATCAAAATTATATTCGAATACTTCTTTTTCTAAATTAATACGAAGCCCTGAAATCACATCAATATCAATGCCATTAATAACATACTCGTAAAAATACCTTGATGAATATGAAGCAGACTTTTCCCATTTGGATTTTGTACCAAGTGATTTTAGTATTATATCAGCTTTTTCTATATCATCTAAAGAAATAATAATATCGATGTCATTTGGTTTATCGACTAGTCCATGGATACACAAAACCATTGAAGAACCAATAGCCCATGTAATATTAGCTTCGTTTAGTTTATCTGCTATTATTGATAATGTAGTAAACATTTTAATCACTCCCAAAAGTTTATAGAAAAATTAAATGATAAGAGAATTAATCTTTTTTAAAAAAGTAGTCTGTTAAAAAAGATTTTCGTGATTTAATTTATTTCTAACCATAGACTCAACTTCCGAAAGTCCAGGATAATCACCTTTTTCAAACTTAGAAAAAATTTTTTCGCTGTTAAAATAAACATCATAAATGCCACCTTCAGATGGAACTAATTTAACAGAAGTTATGTGTTTTTTATGTTCATTAAGAAGTCTTTCAGCTAGGCTCACGGCCCTCCCTAAATAACCTCATGATGTGCAGTATTCAATGGTAATAGTGTTATTCATAGAAACTCCTTTGTATAATAATTGTAAACTTAAAAATAATACTCTTTTATTAAAATTATATCATAATGATATAGCTTTTTTGTTTTGAGTTAAAGATAATTTTAAATTTTAATTGAAAATTATCAATTTTTAAAGCTATGAATAGGTGCAGGGATTCTACCACCTCTATTAACGAAATCTTCACTGGAAAATGTATTTACTTTCATGATAGGAGCCGTTCCAAGTAGCCCACCAAATACAGCTTCATCTCCCAGTGATTTTCCGTAAACAGGAATTATTCTTACTCCAGTTGTTTTATTATTAATCATGCCTATAGCAGCTTCATCTGCAATAATTGCAGAAATTGTACTTGACGGTGTATCTCCAGGTATTGCAATCATATCAAGACCAACAGAGCAAACACAAGTCATGGCTTCAAGTTTTTCTATAGTAAGTGATCCTTTTTTTACAGCTGCAATCATACCCTCATCCTCACTCACTGGTATAAATGCTCCACTAAGTCCTCCAACATGCTTTGCTGCCATAACTCCACCTTTTTTTACCGCGTCGTTTAAGAGTGCAAGAGCTGCTGTTGTTCCGTGTGCACCAACAACTTCAAGTCCAAATTCTTCAAGTATTCTTGCAATACTATCATTTACTGCAGGAGTAGGAGCAAGTGATAAATCGATTATTCCAAAAGGTACATTTAATTTTTCTGAGGCTTCATTTGCTACAAGTTGTCCAATTCGGGTTATTTTAAAGGCAATTTTTTTAATTGTTTCAGATACTATATCAAAAGAATCTCCTTTAACTTTTTCAAGTGCTGTTTTAACTACTCCAGGTCCACTAATGCCAACATGTATAACACAATCAGGTTCAGATACTCCGTGAAATGCCCCTGCCATAAATGGATTGTTTTCAGCAGCATTTGCAAATACAACTAATTTTGCACATCCAATGCTATTAGTGTCTTTAGTTAGATAAGCGGTTTCTTTTATAACTTTACCCAAATCTTTTACTGCATTCATATTAATTCCAGCTTTCGTTGTTCCTACGTTTACAGATGAACATACAATATCAGTAGATGATAAAGCCATTGGGAGTGATTTGATAAGAATTTTATCACCTTTCGTATATCCATTTTGAACAAGTGCCGAAAATCCTCCAATAAAATCTACTCCAACTTTTTTTGCAGCTTTGTCTAATGTTTTAGCATATTCAATATAATCTAGATCGTTGCTTGATTGCGCTATTAGAGAAATTGGTGTAACAGAAATCCTTTTATTAATTATTGGGATTCCATATTTTTCTTCAATTTCCTCGCCAACTTTAACTAAATTTTTTGCATATGTCGTAATTTTATTATATATTTTTTCTCTTGATTTTTTACCATCACTATCACAGCAATCCAAAAGTGAAATTCCCATTGTTATTGTTCTTATATCAAGTTTTTCTTTTTCTATCATACTTATAGTTTCAAGAATATTATTAAAATTATTCATATAGCCTCCTTTATATTTTATGCATTGCAGAAAAAATTTCTTCGTGTTGCACCTTTATGCTTAGTTCAAGTTTTTTTGCTGAAATAGATAAATCATTTTTAAGTTTTTTAAACTCAATTACCATATCTTTAAGATCCACTAGCATAACCATTGTAAAATATCCATTAACAATTGTTTGGTTTATATCTAAAATATTGATAGAGTGATCAGTTAAAATTGCTGAAATTTCTTTGATAATTCCTTTTTTATCCATTCCTAGTACTGAAATAAATGCATTCATAAAAATCTCCTTTTTGTGTTAGAAAACAGAAGAAGGTACAAAAAACAAAATGAGACTAAAACTTAGTCTCA
Organism: Helicovermis profundi; assembly: GCF_033097505.1. Taxonomy (NCBI): domain Bacteria; kingdom Bacillati; phylum Bacillota; class Clostridia; order Peptostreptococcales; family Caminicellaceae; genus Helicovermis; species Helicovermis profundi. The sequence goes on from NZ_AP028654.1 coordinate 561,455, forward strand.
TAGAAAGCGTTATACGTATAAAAAGAATTATCTTTTTATAAAATGTTTCCTCTGTCCCTTGTACCTGAGAGTTTCACTGTAAAAACAGCTTTCCCCTTCGGTGCTCATAAATGAGTCTCTCCAGAGGTTCGTCTAATAACGGTCTTACTAATTCGTAATTCCACTACCTTCATCCGAGCCATATTAATTTAATAATGATGTTATCATAGAAAATTGATAATTGTCAAGTATAATTAAAGAAAAATAAAATTATTACAAATAGTAATAATTTTATTTAAGAAATCAAGCAAAAAAATGTATAAATAATTATTGTAAAGGTTAATTTTTAAAGGTATAATTAATCGATTTGAAACAAGAAAATTTACATGTTTATTCTATTGAAAAGTGTATAAAGGGTGTGGAGATAAAGATGAAATTAAAAAGTAAATTGATTGTAATAGCTATTGTAATTTTATTTATTTTAACAGCTGTAGCATATAAGGGCATTAGCTCAATTAATAAAGCAAATAATAATTTAAATACGTTTTACGAAGATAGATATATTCCAAATCAAATTTTAACTGATATTCAAAAACAAGTATTTTATATGGAATTGAATTTACAAAAAATGGTGTATGAAAAAAAATCTTCTTTAACGGTTGATGATTCTAATGCTGAATGGAAAGCTATTGCTGAAAGTATTCAACTAATTAATAGATTAATTAAAGAATATAAGAACAAATATTTAGTATCAGATGAAGTCCAAGTACTTAAAAAAGTTGAAATTTTAAGCACCGAGTATGAAAACATATTAAATGAAATTTTTTACTATAGGGAGTATAAAGGTGCAGATATATTAATATCTAAAATTGAGTGGTTAACAAAACTTAGTGAAAATTATATAAATGAATTAGAAACTATAAACATTGATATTGCAAAAAAACTTAAAAATGATAGTAATGCTAGTGCAGTAAAATCAAGAAATGTTTTACTTTTTTTATTATTTATTGTTAGCATTATTTTATTAATTCTTTTTATTTTGATTGATAAATTTACAAAGAGAAGAATAAGTTTGGAAAAGAAAATCTCAGAGGAATCAATTTCTATTGTTTCGAATATTCTAGAAATGCATGATGAATACACTGAAGGACATTCTAAAAGTGTAGCCAATATTAGCAGGTTAATTGCTGAAAAGTTGGATTGTAAAGATTGTGAAAACGATTATATTTATATAGCAGGGCTTCTTCATGATATTGGAAAAACATTTATTGGTGTCGATATATTAAATAAAAAAGGAAAATTAAATGATGAAGAATATGACGAAGTAAAAATGCATACTATTAAAGGTCATGATATATTAATTAGGACAAGTGAATTAAAAGTAATTTCAAAATACGTACTTCACCACCATGAAAGGTGGGATGGAAAAGGGTATCCAAGTGGACTTAAAAAAAGTGAAATTCCTTATGTATCAAGAATTTTGGCAGTTGCTGATACTTATGACGCAATGACAAGCAATAGGTCATATAGACAAAAACTTAGTAAAAAAGAAGCGCTTGATGAAATAGTTAAAAACGCTTGGACGCAGTTTGATCCCAATGTTGTAAATGCCTTTATAAAAGTCTGCGCGGATCAGATGATTTAGTTGTATATAATAAATTGAACTATTTACGGAGTAAATGTAAATAGTTCAATAAGTTCTTTGTTATTCATTTTTGTAATTATATTTGTTTTATTGTTAGAAATAATTTCTTCTGATAATTTTGTTTTATCTTCAATCATTAAATCAATTTTCTCTTCTATTGTTCCTTTTGTTATGAATTTGTGGACAATAACATTTTTTCTTTGTCCGATTCTAAAAGCTCTATCAGTTGCTTGATTTTCGACTGATGGATTCCACCATCTATCAAAATGTATAACATGGTTTGCGGCTGTTAAATTTAGACCGATTCCTCCAGCTTTTAAGGAAAGTACTATAAAAGGAACATATTCATGAGTTTGAAATTTTTCTACAAATTCTTGTCTTTTCTTTATAGGTGTTCCACCGTGAATTACTAATCCTTTATGTTTAAAGATACTCTCTAAAAATATTTTTAGCGGATTTGTAATTTCTTTAAATTGTGTAAATACAATAACTCTTTCTCTTTTTTCATATATATTTTCGCAAATAGCTCGTAGTCGTTCGAACTTGCCACTATCTTCTTCTAGATAAGTATTTTGAGAAAGATATTGATCTGGATGGTTGCAAATTTGTTTGAATTTTATTATTGAAGAAAGAACAATGCCTTTTCTTTGAATGCCAACTTTTGAATTTTCTATTTGTTTTTTTAAATCTTCAACTAAGTTATTATAGAGTACAGTTTGTTTCTTTGATAAATTTGAATATGTTTTCATTTCAATTTTATCTGGTAAATCTAAAATGATTGATTTATCAGTTTTTAAACGTCTTAAGACAAAAGGACTTATAACTTTTTTTAGATTACTATAATTATCATCACTGTTCTCAAATTTACTAATAAATTTTAAAAACTCTTTAGTTGTACCAAGGAGTCCTTTATTTAAAAAATCAAATATTGACCACAAATCAGTGAGTTTGTTTTCAATTGGTGTTCCTGTCATTACAACTCTATAATTTGCATTTATTTTTTTTACTGCTCTTGTTCTTTGAGTGGTTGGATTTTTTATTGCTTGTGCTTCATCTAAAATTATAGTATTCCAAAGAACTGTATTAATCCATTCAAATTTGTTTAACATACCATAAGAAGTTATATAAATATCGTAGTCTTGATTATAAATATTTATAGAGTTTTTTATATTTTTATTTTCACTTGGATGGAGAACCGTGTATTTTAATTTAGGTGCAAATTTATCGAGTTCATTAGTCCAGTTACCAATTAATGAAACGGGCAAAACTATTAATGCTTTTTCTTTTTGTATATCTTTTATATAATTAAGAAAAGCGATTACTTGTATAGTTTTTCCAAGCCCCATATCATCTGCAAGACAAGCCCCAAGACCTAAATTTTTCATGAAATATAGCCAGTTGAGACCTTTTTTTTGATAGGGTCTAAGTGTACCATTAAAGTTTATACCACTATCTATATTTTCTATACTATCGGGATGTGTCAGTTTTAATAGAACAGAATTAATCCATTCACCATTTGAAACTTCAACGTAACAATCACTTTCAATAATATCGAGTTCCTTTTTAGCATCTAATTGAAAGCGAAGTGCACTAAGCATACTCATATTGCTAGTGTTGTTATGTATAATTTTATTTGCATTTTCATATGCTTTAAGAGTCTCATTTAATTTTTTGTGATTTACTTCAACCCATTTTCCTTTAATAAAAGTTAATCCTTCAGCTTCGAGTAATAAATTTTTTAATTCTATAGAGCTTAACTTGTCTTCGCCTAAATATAAACTTGCATCGAAATCTACAAGCGAACTAAGGCTAACTCTTGAAATGTTATTATTTCCAATAGTTAAAGAAAGTTTCAACGAATTAGAATTATTCTTCCACCACTTTGGAATTCTACAAACTATACCGGCATCTTCATAAAGCGGAATTTCTTTTAAAAAAGTATAAGCACTTGATTCATCTAAATCTGTTTTTAAAAAAATCTCTTTTGTTTCGAGCATATCAAACATAAGAGAACTTTTTTTACTTATTATTTTTAAGGGTTCAATTAGTTCATTTAGCTTTATATCATCATATTTATATTCAGTAAGTGCATTTTCAAGTGGTAAATATTTTTCGTTTCCATCTTCAGATATATATGCAGAATATGTAGCTAAAAAAGTAAATGGAAGATTACTATTAATATCATTTTCAACCAAATGAAAAAAAATACGGCCTACCAAATGAATATTAGGATTAATAGAAATAATAAAATTTTCTACACTTCCATTATAGTTTTTTATCATCTTGCAAAATGAAATATTAAGTTCCTTCCAAATTTTTTTGATCCAATCATTGTTAAGGTTTTCAATACCAATTATGTATGGAGCTTTTAATAATATACTTACAATATCTTCTTCTTTTATTTGAAGTTTAATTCTATCTCTAACAAATTCTAAATCAGCTCTTTGAAGTAGACGTTTTACAAATATATTAGAAATACTTTTTAAAAATTTTAGCGATTCTGAAAAATTGATTCTTTTTTCTGATAATCCAAGGAGAAGTAAGGTATCAAATTCGTTAATATAAAATTGACTATATAATTTTTTTAAAGCATCATTATGTTTTTGATTAATAATTTCATTGGTTTCTTGCCAATCTATTTCAAAGTATCCGTTTGGTTTTATTATTACAATCAATTGCTTGTTAATATTTTTAGTCTTGGTAGAAACCGTAGTAATATTCATTATTAATCCTCTCATAGTACTTAAATTAGTTATTAATAGCCTACACTCAATTGTATCATATTTGTAGTAAATTTAGGCTTAAAAGATTCTTATATATTATATTTTTTTAAATTTACGTATGTAAAAGTTTCTGAAAATAAAATAATTAGATATATATCATGGTTTTTTATTTTCGGTGGAATTTTTCTTTGTAGCTGCTTTACTTTCAATAATAGTTTATTTTAAAGATATTTTTTTGAAGAAGGTTGAAGATTAAAAGCTGTGTAGTTAATATCTTTCAAAGGATATTCTGTAGTAGGAAATGATGAATTTTAACATCAATTTATTTAAAAAAACAATTTAGAATAAAAGACAAAGCTGTATTAATGAAAATACAATTATATATTTTAAAATGCTTCAATGGTTATATGCATACATTAATTGCTACTATAACTTATTGAAGTATTTTTTTGTATGCTTTATGAATTGAGTTTTAAACTTAGGCTTATAAAAATAGGAGTATTAGAACTCTTAAGGCTGAACTGACTCTTGTCAATTAAACAAGTAAATAAAATAAAATTTATACAAATTATTAGAATGTTTTTAGAGGTTAGTAACTCATGATTTATTGTATAAAAAAATAGAATGTTATAATAATTTGTGTTACAATTAAAGTGCTATAGTATAATAAAATTCGCACGAGGAAAAGGTGATCATTGTAATAAAAGAGAGGGATGAGGTAAGAGTTATAAATGAAAAAATGATTACTACTAATAGCATTATTCTAAACATTCGAGAATAAAGGAGTGCACTAACAATATTTAGGAGGTCGATGTGATAGAACGAGTAAATATGTCTAGCAGTTTATTTACTAAGGTTGATTGCTTTAGGCTATATATACCTGATTTAGAAGAAGGATTAAGCTATTATAGAGATTGCTTAGGCTTGAGTTTGATATGGCGAACAGAGACAGCAATCGGACTTGGAATGGACAATGACGTAACGGAAATAGTAATACATAACGAACGAAAAGGTCAAGAAGTTGACTTAATGGTCAAATCAGTAGAAATTGCAGTAGAAATTATAAAATCATCAGGTGGTCGTGTGATAGTAGAGCCATTTGATATAAAAATTGGAAAATGTGCAGTGGTACAAGATCCATGGGCAAATCAATATGTAATACTAGATTCATCAAAAGGAACATTCATAACAGACGAGAATGGAAATGTAGTTGGGCAAAATTTTCAACTAAAAAGTATTGGAGAGTTTATATGAGTGATATTATTGAAAGTTACAATGAATTATCAAAAATTAAAACAATAGGTGTTGCAATATTATTGAATATAATTCTTAGTATTGTTGAAATTATATTATTGATCCATGTTTTTTCTTTCGATGTAATTGTTAAATTATTAGGTATTCAAATGAGCATTGTTTCAATTGTTCTAGCATCGAAAATTAGAAAGAATAAGCATATCTACATAATTACATCATTTACATATGAAGAAGCGAAAGAAATGACTCCTGAAAATAGAAATAAGATTGCATTAAAAATTTATAAAACGATTGCGGTTCCAATGACTTTTATTTTTATTTATTCAATGATGGGTATTGTATTTAGAACGTCTAGCATTCTCGATATATCAATAATTATTTGTACATTGTTTGTTATGGGTGTTTTTGTTGATATATCGCTATCAAAATTTAAAAAATAGAATGTTGAAGTTATCTAAAACCCTTGAAACTAATGTTAACACGCCAGTTTTCTTCATATATTCGTGTTAAAATAATTGTGATTTGTTTGTAAATTAACTTAAAGAAGATTTTGTTATTAAAGTAGGTGGTGGTAGAAGTACTGCTTATAAAAAGCATCTTGATTTAGCAAAATAGTCAAGTCAGTAAATTGTGATATTAAGGAGACAAAAAAAATGTATATCAGTAATAGAAATATTGGTAATAATAAAAATTATACACTTAGATTATTAAATGATGAATATTTAGAAGAAATCCAGAACTTATGTAATAATTGTTCTGATTATTATTTGTTGGATAAAGGTAGTGTAGCAGATTCAGACGCAGCACAGAAAATTCTTGAAGCTTTGCCAAATGGTAAAACTTATGATGATCAATTTAATTTAGGTATCTTCAATAAATCTAATAGTCTTATTGGGTTAATTAATATTATTAAAGATTATCCTTATTCCAATGTATGGATGTTAGGATTATTAATGATTGATCCAAGTGAACGCAATAATGGTTTAGGAAAATTAATACATAAAGAAATTGTTAATATTGTTAAAGAAGAAAATGCTAATAAAATTCGAATTGGTGTATTAAAAGATAATATAAATGCTTTGAAATTTTGGAATTCAATTGGATACAAGTTAGAAAAAGAAACAGAAATAGACAGAGGAAATAATATAATTAAAAAAGTTTTAGTTTTCAATTATAGTGTTTGAATTTTAATTGTTGAATTTGCCTTACGCCAGTTCAACTAATTTACTTTGCGATTAAAGGATATTAGTTGAATAAATGATATATGAATCTATTTACCTAGTTTATTAGCACTTTTGTCTATTTCCACAATTTATCGAAGAATGTCACATACTCAATTTTTATATTATACATTAAGTATTGTTGGCCTTGTCGTATATATGATTACTTTAGTAGTTAGAATAGGGTCCATTTTATTAGCAATATTCTTTTCATAACATGACTGTGGTAATATTAGTTGTTTTTAAATACCATTTATTGTTTTACATTGAAATCTATTTAAGTTATAATAAAGAAAGCAAATTGCACTTTATAACAAAGCAAAAACTATAGTGAGATTAGGAAAACCGGTAAATTATCATCATAAAATGGAAATTTATCTAAGATATTAGTACATAAGTTAACACGTCGTAAACTGGTGGCGTTAGAAAAAAATTTTTTATTTATTTTAAAAGTAAAATATTATATTGATATGGAGAGTTGAAACATGGATAAATTAATAGATATACTTATAAGTTTGGGTTTAACCATATTCGCATTGTTAATATTAGTATATAAAATGATGGTTACAAGTGCTATACCAGTTATAATGCTTCAAAAAGATGTTTTAATAATATTATGCTTATTAACTATATATTTTGTAATATTCAATATTAATTATAGGAAAACAAAATTAATATTATTTAATACTGTTCAATTTTTTATACAGTTACTATTATGGTTTATGACTATGTTGCATTCTTTATCTTATCAATATAATAAATATGATACGTTAGTTTCAATAATAGGTTTTTCTGTAATGCTAATTATGTTTATACAACTTGTATATAAGAATATGAGTATAAAAAATAATAAAAATAAAAATTTTAGTATATAGTGGATCAATCAAAATCCTTCATTGGTTAATATGCCAATTTTATTCATGTTCTCATAATAAGAATCATTGTGATTTGTTTTGGGAACGAATGTTAAAAATAAAACGAAGTGAAAACAAATAAGAAATGTGGATAGAATGACAAAAAAAGAAAAGTTGTTTCCATCATTGATGATTCTTGGTGCATGTGTATTACTATTTCGTACTGTTAAATTGTTAATATTTGAAAAGGGACTAATAATATTATCGATGTGGTTAAATATGTTAACAATTATAGAAATGATTATAGACATGGCTTGTATACTTTTTCTTTTCGATGGCTAAAAAATTGTAATGAAATCAATAAAGCCTTTTCTTTACGTATCGGAGAATTAGCAACAATATTTCATTTCTTTAGGGTTCTAATATATATACTAGGTAGAATAGGACCGTTGAAAGAATTTGATAAAAATCCTAAGTATCGTCAATCTGGTGATGTAAACTTATTTTGGGTGAATTTTGCGGGAACATTATCGGTCACTGGATTGATTGGGTTCTATTAATTAGAAAAAGAATAAAGAACGTTAGCTACCTAATTTAGAAAATCTAGATATCGAGAATTTGCTAATGGAGGTTCACAAGGGCCTATAAGTGAGCTAGTATTATCAAATCAAGAAGGCAATATAAAAAAGGAGAGTAATTTTGAGTGATAAAATAAATACGTTGTATTTATCGAAAATTATAATATTGATAGTTATTTTCTTAATAAGCTTAATTAACGTTAAAAAAATATTAAATGACAATAAAAAAATTAAAAATTTTACAACTTTATTGTTTCGAGGTAAAAAAAACAAATGGTCTATATTGAATTTAATATATTTAGGATTTTGGTTAGTATTTATGATACGAATAATTGATAATAATATTATGAAAACAATACTTTTATTAATTACATTAATAATCGCTATAGTGTATTTTATTCGTTTTTATAGAAACTTTGAAATCTATGAAAATGGAATTATTACGTCTAATCTTGTATTTAACTGGAAAGATGTTGTTAGTTATAATATATTTGAGAAAAAAAATCATAAAATACTTGAATTAACAATTAGATTTGATAATGCTTTTATTGAGAAAGAAAGATTTTATTCAATAAAATTAAAAGATGAAGAATCACGGATAGTTGAAAAGAAACTAATCGAATGGAGAGACAAATAATTTTAGTTATTTAAAACCATAGGTTTATTCTAAAATATGATAGTTACATTCAAAATTAAAAGAGGTGGAAAATAATGAAGTTTCAATTGAATAGAAAAAAAGTGATTTTACGACCTTTTATTTTTATAATTGTTGTAATGCTGTTAGACCATCTAATGCCATCAATAGATTTTTCATTGCTTAAAACATTTTCAATTGTTATAGGAGTTTCATCAGAATATTTGACATTACGAAGTCAATCGGAAGTATATGTAATAACTGATGAAGTTTTAATTTTAGAAAAAGCAGGAGTAAAAATACCATTGATAGAAATTGAGGAAATTATTAGAAGGTATGCTCCATTATTTCATTATACGGGTATTACAAGTGAAGGTTGGGGCTATCTTTTTAACTTTTGAAGGTTATGAGTACGAGCTAATGACGGCATGTAAGAATATAAATAATGAGTCAATTAACGAAGTGCTACATAGAAAATTTCAAAAAGAATATAGAGAAGTTAGAGGGAGTAAGTTAATAGTAAAAGCTAAGAAGCTTGATGAAAAGTAATAGATAAGCAAAATAGATTTTCATAATCATGTTGGTCTTGGTAGGAGTTTTGAAACTTTATCAAATGAGGTTAAATCATGAAAATAAAAGTAGTAATTGTAATATTGGCGATATTTTTGATTGTGTCGTTGTATATTAATAAAGATAAAAAAAATCTTGTGAAATACAATAGTGTTCAAAAGGAGCTTAAAATTAGTAAGTCTGATAATAAGCGAATGATTAAGGAATTAGAAAAACTTAATATAGAATTAGATGAACTAAAAAATAATATTGCTGAAAAAGAATTGAATATTGAATCGAAAGATAAAGAATCAGCTTTAACAATAAATAATTTTGACAAATATGAAACGCGAGTGTTTTCAACAAAAAATATTGAAGAATTATTTAAACTATATGGTTCAAATTTAGATGGGGCATATGCAGAAGCATACGGATCTAAACTTTATTATTTTTATAATACTATTGGAGAATTAGAATTTGCTGAAAAATTAGCAAAATATAATGCTTATAAAATTAATGGAATTATGTATTTACTAACTAGCGAGATGGCAATGATTTATTACAATGAAGGAGACATTGATATAAATGAATACTCGAAATCTTTAAAAAATACACTTGAAAATAATGAGTTGAATTATAGAGAAAAAGAGATATTATACCGAATAATTGCAGATATTGAAGAAATGCTAAGTAATAAGAACATTGATTGAAAAATAGAGTAGTAGAAGTTGGTATATTTATTGGTGACAAAATTTTGTACATCAGCATTTTAATTACAACATCAAATAATTAGATTTTACGCAAAAATTTTAATTTGAGGTTGATTATACAAGACCAGCTAGTAATAGTCAAGTAATTTAATAAAAAAAGTTCTTATTAAAAATGAGCATACTAAATAATGCTCGAGTAAAAATGAACATTCAATATTATTTACTGTAAAAATATTTATTAAGCAGCAACAGGATTATGAAGTTTAGATTCTAAAAACATCCTTTTGTGGACGAGTGGATTTCTAACTTCATATGGTTTTTGATTTTTTAGTATTGAAAAAATATAGCGAAGTAGTTTATTCATAACAGCTACAAGTTTAACTTTTTTCTTTTTCTTATCAAGGGCTATGTGATAATATTCATACAAAACAAGATTTATTGGCTTTTTATTTTTACTTGTACGTATTGAAGCAAGAGCGACTGTGTACAAAGCTCTTCTACCTATAGCAGTACCACGTTTGGACATTTTATTGCGATCACCGCTAAAATTGCCAGATTGATTAACGCTAGGATCTACACCGAAAAAAGCTACAAGTTGTTGAGGCTTAGAAAAATTATTAATATCACCCATTTCAACTAACAAAGTAATTGCAGTTATATCACCAAGACCTTTGAAACTTTTAAGAAGATTAATATTTTGTTTAAATACTTCTCCAAAAGAGGCATTGTCAATATATTGGTGAATTTCATCTACAATATTTCTAAGTTGATTTGTATAAAAATCAAAACTTTCGCTAAAACGTATTACTTTAGATTCAAAAAGCAAGGGAGTAATACCAATGATATTGGCACTATTAGCGATTTTTATAAGTTTGTTATATTTATTATTAGCCCAACTAGAACCACGTCTTGATGACTTTGTTAGAAGTTCAATAACAACTTTGGGCTCAGCGTTAAGAAGATGTTTAGGTGTTGGATATTTTCTAATAAATATTAAAGGTGTCTTACCTGTTATATTAGCAAATGCATTTTGAAGTCCTGGATAGTTAATATAAATATTATTTGAGAAAGTTTTTTTCAAATTTGCCTTTAAATCAACAACTTTGTAATACTCACGAACTAGGAGTTTAAGGTGTAAAAACTCCTCACTAGTGAATGTTGAAGTCTTTACATTATCAAATTTACAAATTTTTGCGATGGAAAGAGAATCTAATTTATCAGTTTTTACTTTTCTTATGTTCGAATTCTTGTTAGAATTAGTTATCAGAGGATTTATTACATGTATATCAATCTGATTTTTAACAAGAAAATGAAGAAGAGTAAGATGATATATTCCCGTGGATTCGCAAAATACTTTGGGACTATCGTTAAACTCTTCTTCAATTTTTTGTAGAAAAAGAAGAAGTTTATTGAAGCCCCCAAGTGTATGGCTAATTTTAAGGTTCTTACGGAATACGTCGCCATTAGGTTTTAAAGCAGTAACTACTGAAAAATTAGCAGCAACATCAATGCCTACAACAGGCAAATGGTAATAGTTAGACATAAAATAACCCCCATTTAAAATAATAAAGAGTAACAATAATTAGTGAGTCAATTAACCTTGTAAGTGACACGAATAATTCTCTAATAATATTTATGATCAAAGAGAAATTCAACCAGCTAAATCAAAGAATCTCACAATAATGCAAGCTTTGTTACGAATATAAACTCAAGAAATGAGTCATTCAAGGAGAAGACGCATATACTCTTTATGAGATAACTATAATAGAAAAATTACAGTATGTTAAGTGGTTGAACTTATTTTTAATCACAAACAATATAAATGAATTAGGTAAGAATATTCGCAAGAAACTTAAGCAATATTTCTAACCTAATTATACAAGGAGAATTAAATGAAATTTAAAAGACAAATTGTTGTCATTTTTTTAGCTATTTCAATACTTTTAAACATTCAATTAATTGGATTTATTTTAAAAACAAACCATAATATTGATAGGAATCTTATGTATTCTAATTTAGTATTAAGTAGTTTTATTAATAATTCTATGGATAATATTGAAAATGGTGTAGAACTTTATAGAAAAAATATTTTTAGTTATAAAGAATTTAAAAAGACATTAGAAAAAGAGTCAACAAATTTATTTTGGTATGATACTCTTCTTGAAAAAACAAGATTACTAAATCCTAAATTTGATGTGAATTTATTTGAAACAAAGGCTTACTTAAATATGATTCATAAAAAACAAGTAATAACTAACGATGATTTAGAAAACATTGAAAAGCTAGCACATATACATATTTATGCGAGTTTTGATGATTTTTATATATCAAAAAAAATAACTGGCTCTGAAATAAATCCATATTATATTCAAGGTTATTTAGATATGGAGAAACTTTCAGAACAATATTTGAAAAACGAAGAAAAGTAAATTAAATATCGAAATCTAATATCGAGATATAAAACAAAAGTTCTCAATTTGTACGATGCCTAAGAGTTCTAATACCCCCACTTCTTAAAAAAGTGGGGGATAAAGAACTCTATAAGGTACTGGATCATATTATTATTCAAAATTGTACACTTCAGATTCAATAATAATTGAATTATGTTCAAGTAAATTTATTGGAGTATAAACGAATTTTTCATTAATTTTTGATATGATTCTAATTGAAGGTCGAAGTGAAAAGCCTTTTGGAACTTGATCTACAACTGCAATTCTTCCATCGTTTAATTTTACAAGTGATCCTCTTGGGTAAGGGTCAATTTTATCAAGAAATGTACTTGCAATATCCTTAGGAAAATGAGTACCTGAAGTACCAATAATATATTCTATGGCTTCTTTTGGACTTCCTGCTTTTCGATATGGTCTATCGGATGTCATGGCATCATATATATATGCAATTCCAATTATATAAGCATAACGATTAATTTTTGAAGAATCAACTCTATGAGGGTAACCAGAACCATCTAAATGTTCATGATGTTGAAGTGTTATTGCTTTAATATAAGCATTAATATAGGTTTTATCCTTCAAAAATTTATAGCCTTCTAATGGATGCATAAGTATCATACGTTTTTCATCCATAGTAAGTTCTTTTGACTTGTTAGTTATTTCATTAGGAAGAAAAGCTAGTCCAATATCGTGGTAAATACCTCCTAAAAAAATTTGTTTAACCATATCTCTTGATATTTTTAGTTCCCATGCAATTAGCATAGAAAGTATAGCAGTGTTCAAGGAAGAACTATATAAATAGTCGTCAACATTTTTAATATCAATATATTCAATTTGTTTCTCTTTTACAGAAGATGTTTCATATAGAACATCTTCCGCGTATTCTGATAATTGGTTGTGAATAGTAAGTAAACTGGCTTCGTTATTTATAGCTTTTGCAAATAAATCTTTGATTAAATTTATGCCTTGAAGTCTAAGTGTTTGTTCTATGACTCTATTGATGTCTTTGTTACTATGCTCGTCTTTCAGATAAACAGTGAAAATTCTATTGCTGTTTATTTTTTCAACTAAGATATCAGTTAATGTTGCGCCGCTTTTAACTAATATTTGCCCTCTAGCATTATAAAGTGTTTCTCCTAAAATTGGAGAACCTTTAATAAATTTTGTTGGAACAGCTCTCATATATAACACCCCTATTTTGGATAGAATATAAATTGATTTGAAACTCGCCTAAAAATATAATTGCAACATGAGTCACGTCTTGCAACATGTTGTAGTATTTATACCCAACATAATATTTAAAAATCGTATAGAGTTAATATTTATAAAATGATTAAATATTAATTTTAAAATTTGAATTTATTATTGAAAATGATTTTCTTAGTGTATAATAGTAATTGACAGATTCTTGAAGAACTAGTTAATAATAAATAACATTATAGAGTTAAAAAAGGTTTTAAAAAGGAGATAGTAAATGTATATTGGAAAAAAAGTTGAATTAAGAGAATATAGAATTGATGATATTGAAAAAGCGCAAAAGTTTATAAATGATTCAGAAGTAAAGATGTTGTTACATCCAGGAATTCCATACTTATATACTTATCAAGATGAACAAAAATGGTTTGACACTATAACAGCGACAAAAGACGTATACAGTTTTGCTATTGAAACAATAAAAGAAAAAGAATATATAGGTGGGTGTGGAATAAATAATATTGATTGGAAAAATAGCGTTGTAGAAGTAGGTATATTTATTGGTGATAAAAACTTGTGGGGTAAAGGTTATGGAACTGATGCTATGAAAATCTTAATTAGATTTATATTTGATCAGATGAATATAAATAAAATAAAACTTAAAGTATTTTCATTCAATGAAAGAGGAATCAAGAGTTACGAAAAATGTGGCTTCAAGAAAGAGGGTATATTGCGACAAGAGATATTTAGAAATGGTAAATACTATGATGATATTCTGATGGGATTACTTAGAAATGAATATATTCAAGGATTGCAAAAATAGAATTAGTTGTGAAATTCATTATTTGAAGAGGCAAAAAAGTTTTTGGAAATACTAACTAAGAAGCAGTTTCTACAGAGATATTATATTTTTAAAAAATATTTGGAGGCTATAGAAAATGAATTTACTGAAGATAAACAATTTAAATGAGAAACAAATAATTGAGATATTTGAATTAGCAGATAAATTAAAGGAAAAACCAAACCAAGAATTATTGAAAGGAAAATCATTTATACTTTTTTTCCCTGAATCAAGTATAAGAACAAGAATTTCGTTTGAGAAGTGCATAACTGACTTGGGTGGAAATTGTATACTATTTCCACCGACAACTCTTGATAAGAGAGAAGAACTTGAAGATGTAATAAAATATATTGAAAACTGGGCTGATTCAGTTATTATAAGACATTCAGATTATAACAAAATTTATGAAATATCAAAACACTCCAAAATTCCAATAATAAATGCAATGACATCAAAGAATCATCCTTGTGAGATACTTTCAGATTTATATTCAATAAGTAAAATAAGGGGAAATTACAAATCTTTAATTTATACGTTTGTTGGTGAAAATGGAAATATATCGAATTCATGGAGAATAGCTGCAGAGGTACTTAATCTAAATTTAAATCATGTTTGTGTTAGTGGTAATGAAATTAAAGAAAATGACAAAAATTATTCGTTTTATACAGATTTAAATCAAGTGTTAGCTCTAAGTGATATAATTTTAACAGATCCACTTTCAAATGAATTAAAAATAGATGAATATAAAGAAAAATACCAAATTACATTAGAAAGAATGAAGCAAACAAAGACTAATTCAATGTTAAATCCATGTCCTCCTTTTTTTAGAGGCGAGGAAGTTAGTGAAGAAGTAATAAATTCAGATTATTTTGTTGGACATAAATTCAAAGAAAATCTTTTATTTGTGCAACAAGCAATTATTTTGTATTGTTTGGAAATTACTATAAATTGAATTATAAAAACTTAAAAGAAAGGATGTAGTAAAAATGACAAATGATATGATTAAGAAACATGTAGGAAAAAAATGCAAAATAATTGCAAGTGGGTCTCTTGGTGCAACTTTGATTGGGGAAATAATTTAAATAAAAAACTACTATTAAGTGTAGAGAAAAAAGATTAGGAAGTGAAAAATGATAAATTTAGAAACAGAAAGAGTAATATTATATCCTCTTGATTCAATAAACTTATTGCTATCATTAGAAAGTTTTCAAGAACTCGAGAAAAGATTAGGAGTAACTATTACAGATAGAAAATTGGATGAAGAAATGCAATATGCTACGAAGGTAAGATTAAAAAAAGTTCTTGAAGATGAACGAAACTATTTGTGGCTAACAAATTGGGCAATTATTTCTAAAGACAAAAATTGTATAGTCGGTTTTGTTACGATAAAAGGTTGTCCAAACGACATGGGTGAAGTAACTATTGAATACGGTATTGAAAAAGAGTATCGAGGCAATGGGTATGCTACTGAGGCTGTTAAAAAGTTAATAAAATGGATTTTCATAAGTCCAAGAGCAAAATATGTAATTGTAGATATTGACAAAGTAAACACCTCTTCGCATAGGGTGTTAGAAAAAGTAGGAGCTATTAAATACAAAGAAACTGATGAGTTATTATGGTGGAAAGTTAAAAATACGAAATTAAATGAAGTTGAAAAATTAATTGAGATAATTGAGTTGAATAAAGACCTAATTCGTGTATTTGATGCTTTAGATAAAATTGGACTTGTTGAATATTATGTAGGAGCGGGAGCTTTAGCTCAAAATGTATGGAATATAGAGACTGGAAGATCACAGAATTATGGTATTTCAGATGTAGATATTATATATTTCAATCCTAATATGCTAGAAGAAGATGAAACTAAAATTAGGAAAAAACTTGAAAAAGAATTAGGAAATTTTCCAGTATGGCTTGATGTGAAAAATCAGGCAAGAGTGCATTTGTGGTATAAAGAGAAATTTGGATATGAAATTGAAACATATAAATCATTAGAAGATGCAATAAAAACTTGGCCAACTACTTCAACATCATTTGGAGTTCAAAGAGAAAGAAAAAACAAGTGGAATGTGTATGCTCCGTACGGTTTGCGCGATATATTTGAGATGAGAGTTAAAGCAAATCCAATACAAATAACAGAAGCAATATATATGAATAAGGTGCAAAAGTGGACTGATAGGTGGCCAGAATTAGAAGTCGTTGAATGGAGTGACAAAAATATAGAAATTGTTAATACAGAAGTAATATCAATTGTTAGAAAATGATTATCAAAATTATATATGAAAGGAAAAATTAAGAAAGGTGATACATGAAAATCAAGAATCAAAGAGTGTTTTTTAATGAACAATATGAAAATTGGGTGAATAGTGTTGATAAGAACAAGCTGAGAATAATGGAGCAGTCTATTGAGTTGCTTCGTATAGGAAAACAGGATAGTGTTCTTGATGTAGCTTGTGGAATAGGCGTATTATATCCACTATTAAGAAATATTCCAATAAGACGTTATATAGCAATTGATATATCAGAAAAGATGCTAGAAGAATTTGCTAGACAATATAAAATCGCTATTTGAGGAGAAATAAAATGAAAATATCATATGAATGTATCCATTGTTTAGCTAGACAAGCAGTTGAAATTGCTAAAGAAGCTACTACTTTCGGAAATCAGCAAGAAGAAATTATAAAGAGATCATTAAAATCACTTAGTGAGATAGACTTCAACATGACTGCTCCAGAAATGGCTTACGAGATGCATCAACATGCGAAGCAAATTACTGGCAATTTAGATCCCTATAAAAATTTGAAGCAGCAGTATAATCAGATTGCAAAGGAAGTATCATTTAGAATAAAAGACGAAAAATGGATAGAGAACTCAAATGACTCATTTGATATAGCATGTAGATTAGCGATAGCTGGAAATATTATAGATTTTTCTGTAGGTTTAGACTTAGAGTATTCAGATATTGTTAAATCAGTTGAGGATAGTATAAAAATGGATTTATATGGGAGTGGATCAAAGGCCCTTAAAATTGCCATTGGAAAATCAAAAAAAATTATGTTTATTTCAGATAATGCTGGCGAAATTATATTTGATAAATTTCTTCTTGAGCAACTACCACTGGAAAAAGTTACATATGTTGTAAAAGGTGGACCTATAGTTAATGATGCTACAATGGAAGATGCAATTAGTTCAGGTGTTGTAGATTTAGTAAGAGTAATTGACAATGGGTATTCTGCTCAAGGTACAATACTGAGTAAATGTTCGAAGACATTTATACATGAGTTTGAAGACTCCGATCTTGTTATTAGTAAGGGCCAAGCAAATTTTGAAACATTAAGTAACTTTGAAAATAAAGCAATTTTTTTCTTGCTACGGGCTAAATGTAAGTCGGTCGCTGAAGAAATTGGTTGTGAGCCTATGGATTACGTTTTAACGAGTATTTAAGAAGTGAATGTGCCTCATTATTACTGTGAACTAGATGATGTAAAAAATCTTTTAGCTGATTATGAAATTTTAAAAGTAAGACATATTGAAGATATATTTGATACAGCAAGTAGTTGGCATTATTTTGTACATGGAAAGAAAAAGTAAGAATATATTTTGTACATGGAAATAGTACACTTTTAATATGATTTGAAAATAGTAAAGGATTGTTTCAAAATAGAAACAATCCTTTTGCAGTGTATATTAATTTATTTATTTATCTAAAAAAATAACTTTTGTAACAAAAAAAGTATTATCAGTTTCGTCGTTTGCAAGGGTTAATTTTAAATCATATGAAGTACCTTTAGTATCATCTAAATTCTTATAACCAAAATTTACATTTACTTCGATATTGTTGTCATTATCTTTTGATATTGAATTAACTACATATGAAAAGAAATCATGTTTATTTTCTATAAGTAATAATAATTTTGTGTTAATGTCGTTAAGTTCAGATTCACTGTAATCAGAATCCGTTAATGTAAATTCCTTTGAAAAATCCACAACGTTATTTGTGTGTACAGAAGCATCTATTCTCTTTAACAGCGCATCTATTTGCTTATTTTCTTCTTCTGTTGGAGTGTAGATGTTTTGCTCAATTACTTTGTTATTTGAAATGGTTTCTTCGCTTATATCGGTCTGTTTACATCCGCTAAAAAGTGAAAGTATTAGTAATAAGAGTAATGTAATCAGTGCTACTTTAGTATGTAATTGTTTTTTCTTTGTCATTTTATACTCCTTTATTAGTACGTTATTAGTGTGTCCGATGATTTAATCGTTAACAATATAAATTGTAACATATTTATGGTTACTGAGATAGTAAAGTTTAAATAATTACATTTTATTAAGATAATGAATTATAAAACATCAATTACTTGAAAAATGTTACAAATAGTAATATTTTAGTGGTTAGTATAATACATTTAGTATATAGCAGTATCGTCACATTATTATTGTTAACCAATTCACTGTAAAGGTTGACAATATTGAATTGATTGTATAAAATGAGTTCAAAATAATTAATAAAAGAGGTTAATTTGAAAAATTATATTGAAAATCTTAAAGAAAATATTTTAAATGGTCAAAATATTACATTTGATCAAGCTATAAGATTGATAAATATTGATATATCCGATGACGAATCACTAAATACACTATTTTCATGTGCAAATCAGATAAGAGAAAATTTTGTTGGTAATAAAGTTGATTTATGTACTATTGAAAATGTAAAATCAGGAAAATGTTCTGAGGATTGTAAATACTGTGCACAGTCAGTTTATTATAGTACTGGAGTAAATGAGTATGATTTAATGGAATATGATGAAATATTAAAAAATGTACTAAAAATTCAAAATAAAGGTGTTAATAGATACTCACTTGTTACTAGTGGTAGAGGAATCATAGATAATATAGAGTTTGATAAATTATTGAATATATATAGTAATTTAAAAAAAGACACTAATATTAACATTTGTGCATCTCATGGGCTAGCAACAAAGAAGCAAATTTTAAATTTGAAAAAAGCAGGAGTTAGTAGATATCACCATAACATTGAAACTTGTAAAAGTAATTATGCAAATATTTGTTCTACTCATACATATGAAGATAGAATTATTACTATAAAAAATGCTTTATCAGTTAACATGGATGTATGTTGTGGTGGAATTTTAGGTATGGGGGAAACAAGGCAAAACAGAGTTGAAATGGCTTTTGAAATAAAGAATTTAGGGATTAAGTCCATCCCTTTAAATGTTCTAATGCCTATAGAAGGAACACCATTTGAAAATATTAGAATTTTGCCTCCGCTTGAAATACTTAAAACAATGTCGGTTTATAGATTTATAAATACAGATGCTTTTATTAGATACGCAGGTGGTAGAATTGCTTTAAGAGATAAACAAACTTTAGGATTGAAATCAGGAGTTAATGGCATACTAACTGGGAATTTTTTAACTACAAGTGGCAGTAATATTAAAGAAGATATTAATATGGTTTTAAGAGAAGGTTTTGTGATTTGAAAAGGATACATTTTCAGTTTAAAATGATTTTACGGTGGTATAATATTCTTATAAGCTGAT
Organism: Helicovermis profundi; assembly: GCF_033097505.1. Classification (NCBI taxonomy): domain Bacteria; kingdom Bacillati; phylum Bacillota; class Clostridia; order Peptostreptococcales; family Caminicellaceae; genus Helicovermis; species Helicovermis profundi. The sequence continues at coordinate 581,644 of NZ_AP028654.1, forward strand.
GACTATATATTTAGGAGGTATCAATGAATTATAAAGTTGTGTATTTTACAAGAACAGGATCGTGTAAAAGAGTTGCTGACAAAATTTCTAAAGAACTTAACTGTGATAAAGTAGAGTTATGTGATGATAAAAACTGGAAAGGCTTTATAGGTTTTTTTAAAGCGGGTTACTATACAAGCAAAAATAAAAATGTAAAAATTGAATTAAAAGGAAATATTGAAGATAAAGATAATATTATTGTAGTATCACCTCTTTGGGCCGGATCTCTTCCACCAGCTACAAGACTTTTTTTAGAAGATAGGAAACTTGAAGAAATTGATTTAGTTTTAGTTTCGGGAGGAAGTTTTATTAAAAATAAACCGAACTGTAAATCGATAAGTGAAATTACAAATAAATTAAAGAATGAAGATAAAGTTGTTAGTGAACTTGTGAGTAAACTTATTTAATATTTTAATTTTTCTATCCGATGCCTTAGAGTTCTAATACCCCCACTTCTTAAAAAAGTGGGGGATAAAGAACTCTAAAAAGGCCCTGGATTATGTTTTCTAAGATTCAGTGGGAGTGAAAAACTCCCTCTGAATCCAAGAAATTCATTTATGTTAATAACTAAAGCTAAAAGAAATGCCAGAAGTGGCAATCTTTTGGCTTTTTTATATTATTAATAATAGTTTGAAGTATAACAATCATATTACAAAATGTGGCTTTTACTTACAATAAAGGTTAATATATTTATATGAATTAATTTATATGGTCATATTTGTAGAATACAATAAACTATTTGATTTAGGAAGGTATTATGAAAAAAAGAGATTTAACAAAAGGAAGTATTACTAAAAATTTACTATTTATGTCTGTTCCAACCATGATGGGTTTTTTTGCGCAAACTTTATATGATGTTGTTGATATGATGTGGATAGGAAGAATTTCATTTGAAGCAGTTGCAGGAGTAACAATCTTTGTAACTATATTTTGGGTAGTAGAAGTATTAAATGAAATTATCGGGAGTAGCTCTATATCTTTAATATCACAAAGTTATGGTGAAGGGGATAAAGAAAAAACAAAAAAGATTATTGAACAAACTATAACATTTAAAGCATTAGTGGCTATTATTGCATCAATATTTTTGTATTTATTTATTAAGCCACTTGCCTTATTTTTTGATAGTAATCCTCTTGTTGTTAAAAGTGTGATAAGTTACGGATATATAAGAATATATTTTGTACCAATTATGTTTTCGTCTTTTACGGTAAATACAGCTCTTAGGTGTATTGGAGACGCAAAAAAACCTCTTTATTTAATGCTTGTAAGTTCCATTATGAATGTAATATTAGATCCAATTTTTATTTTTAAAAGTCTACATATTAAATTTCTTTTTATAGATTTTACTTTAAAAGGTTTTGGCATGGGTGTGTTTGGAGCAGCTCTTGCAACAGTTATTAGCATTACATTTGCGTTTTTAATTGGTATGTATATTCTTCTTGGTGGTAAAACTCATATTAAAATAGAATTTAAAAAACTGTTTAGACTAGATAAAGAAATTGATTTCAAATTAATTACAATTGGACTTCCAAATGGTGCAGATTCATTGACTAGAAATTTAAGTAGCTTTGTAGTACTAAAATTAATTGCCATATATGGATCAGTTGCAATTGCAGCTGCTGGAATTGGTATGAGGATATTAGGTCTTCTATTTATGCCTCTTATTGGACTTATGATGGGTGGAGGAACAATTGTAGGACAAAATATAGGAAACAATCAAATTGATAGAGCTGAAAAAACAGCATTTGCCGCAGCAAAACTTGGTCTTTTATTTTCATTATTTGCTTCAAGTATTGCGTTTTTATTCAGTAAACAAATTATGATGATCTTTACTAATGATATGAGCATTATATTAATAGGAATTCCAATGTTAAAGATTCTTGTAATTAGCACGATATTTATTGCTGTTTTATTTGGAATTGCGACCTTATTTTCTGGTTCAGGTTACAATTTTCCATTTTTAGTGTCGAGTGTTGTTGGTAGATGGATTGTTGCAATTCCATTTGCGCTTATTACAGTTTACTTTCTGCATTTAAGTATTAATTGGTTATGGTTTTCTTTTGTTCTTGGAGATATTGCAGAATCTGTAACAATATATATTTTCTATAAAAAAGGAAAATGGAAAGAAAAAAGAGTTGTTTAAAAATTTTTAATATTAGCGAAATTTGTTATAAAAACTTTGAATGTAGAAATTTCACAAACACATTATTAAAAGATGGTTAGATATTAATATATCTAACCATCTTTATTTTTTTAGTTATTAAAATTATAAAAGGGTATATCTATAATATTATAAACTAAGTGAAGTGGAGGTTTTTATGAAAATTGGTTTAGTAGGACTAGGTAAGATGGGAAGAAATTTAGCACTTAATATGCATGATAATAAATTTGATGTTGTTGTTTATAATAGAAACAGTGAAAAAACAAAGGAGTTTATTGAAAAAGGTATTGAAGGTGCTTTTACTTATAAAGAATTAATTGATAAATTGGATGATAAAAGAAAAATAGTTTGGATAATGGTGCCTTCTGGCCATGCAGTTGACACGGTAATTAGCCAAATAAAACCATTTTTAAGAAAAGGTGATCTTGTGATAGACGGTGGTAATTCAAAATACACTGATACAATAAAAAGAGGAAAAATGCTTAAAACGGACGGTATTCATTATATGGATGTTGGAACTAGTGGTGGAACTAATGGTGCTAGAAATGGTGCTTGTATGATGATTGGCGGAGAAAAGTCAGACTACGAAGAACTAAAAACTATGTTTGAAGCCGTTTGCGTTACAGATGGTCAAATGTATCTTGGTAAAAATGGAAGCGGACACTTTGTTAAGATGATTCATAACGGAGTAGAATATGGAATGATGCAAGCTATTGCTGAAGGCTTCGAAATCTTAGAGGCGAGTGATTTTGAGCTTGATAATTATGATGTGTCAAAAGTGTGGTCGAATGGTTCTATAATAGAAAGTTATCTAATGAGCACTGCAAATAAAGCATTTTCAAAAAATAAAAAACTTGAAGGTATTGTTGATGAAATTGATTCATCTGGTGAAGGACTTTGGACTGTTGAAGAAGCGCTTAAATTAAAACTTCCGTCATATGTAATTACGGCTTCACTAATGAAAAGATTTGAATCAAAGCAAAATGAAAGATTTTCAAATAAAGTTGTAGCTGCACTACGAAATGAATTTGGTGGTCATAAAATATACAAAAAATAGGATGTGGATTTATGAAAGACTGTGTAATTGTTTTATTTGGAGGAACAGGAAATCTAGCATATAAGAAGCTTTATCCAGCTCTTTATAAATTATACGAAAGAAATCTTATGCCAAATAAATTTGTAATTCTAAGTTTAGGAAGAAGAAATATAGAACTCGTAGAATTTAAGAATATAGTTAAATTAAAAATAAAGCAATTTTCTAATGGATATAATGAAAAAGTTTTAAATGGATTTGTTGATTTTATTAAATATCAAATTCTTAATTTCGATAAAATTAATGATTATGTGATTTTAAAAGGTAGAATTGATGATTGCGTATGTAGTGAAAAAATGCCTCAAAATAGAATTTTTTATTTGGCAACTGCACCAGGATATTTTGAAATTATTACAAATAATTTAGAACTTTCAGGGATTCTTGATATAAAAAAAGATGCCTATAAAAGAATTGTAATTGAAAAACCATTTGGTAAAGATTTAGCTGAAGCAAAATCAATAAATAAAACTTTAAGAAAAGTATTTTCTGAAAATGAAATTTATAGAACTGATCATTATCTAGGAAAAGCTATGATTCAAAATATTATGGTACTAAGGTTTTCGAATGCTTTGTTTGAGCCTCTTTGGAATAGTGAATGTATTGATAATGTTCAAATCACTGTATCAGAAACAATAGGAGTTGAAGAAAGAGGTGGTTATTATGAAACTTCAGGTGCATTTAGAGATATGATTCAGAGCCATTTAATTCAAATATTAGCCCTTTTTGCTATGGATGTTCCAAATTCTCTTGAAACCGAAGATATAAGAAATGAAAAAGTGAAAGTTATAAAAGCTATGAAGTTTTTTACAAATAAGGATATTGTAGATAATTTAGTTCTTGGTCAATACGAAGGAAATTCTGATGTAAAAAGCTATGTAGATGAAAGTAAAGTTAATCCAAATTCGCTTACAGAAACTTTCGTAGCTATTGGAATCGATATTAATAATAAAAGGTGGAAAGGTACAAAATTTTATTTAAGAACTGGAAAAAGGCTTAAGAAAAAAATAGCTGAGATTGTTGTAGAATTTAAAAACACAACTGTAAATAAATTTTATTATGATTTACTTAAAAACAAAGATAATGCCGTAAACAGTGCAAATCTACTTAGAATTAAGATTCAACCTGAAGAAGGAATAAGTCTAAGTTTTAATGTAAAAAAACCATCTACAGATAATATTATAGTTCAAAAAGAAATGGATTACTGTCAAAGTTGCGATATTGATATGAAGTCACCTGAGGCATATGAAAAACTCATAATTGATGCTATTAGTGGAGATCAGTCACTTTATGCAAGATGGGATGAAGTAGAGGCTGCATGGTCTTTTGTTGATAAAATATCAAAAACTTGCTTAGATAGAAGTAGATTATTAAAAAAATACAAATCAAGTACATGGGGGCCAAAAGAAGCTGAACTTATGATGAAAAAAAATGATTTAAAATGGTGGAGTAAATAAAAAAAAGAGGGTGTTAATTTGATTTATGATATTTCTATGAGTATAGATAAAAACATGAAAGTTTATAAGAATAAAGCAGAAAAAATCCCTAAATTAGAATTTACAAAATCTCATGAAAAAGATAATATGTGTGAGAGTAGGATTATTCTTGAAATGCATACAGGAACACATTTAGATGCTCCGTATCATATGTTAAATGAGGGAAAAACTATTGATGAAATTAATTTAGATACATTAGTTACAGATTGTAGAGTGATTGATTTATCACATATAAAAGAAAAAATTACAAAAATAGATTTAGAGGATTTTCATATTAAAAAAAATGAATTTATTCTTTTTAAAACTAGTAATTCTAGTAATTTATTATTTAATCCTAATTTTGTTTACCTAGATAAATCAGGAGCAGAGTATCTTCTTAAATGCGGAGTTATTGGAATTGGAACGGATGGCCTCGGTATTGAAAGGAGTCAAAAAAATCATGAAACTCATAAAATACTTCTTGGAAATGATATTAATATTATAGAGGGACTTGATTTAAAAGATATTGAAGAAGGCATTTATAAATTGATTGCACTTCCCCTAAAAATAAAAGGCGCAGAAGCTTCACCAGTTCGCGCCATTTTGATAAAAGAATAGATTGTCATTTGTTTTTAGTATTAACATATACCGCAAAAACAATAATAAAAACTCCAATAATGGAGTATATATCTGGAATTTCGCTCCAAAAGATTAATCCTATTAATGTTGAAAATACTATATTAGCGTTTGAATAAATTGCAAGTTCAGACGCTGGAGCATATTTGTAGGCATTTGTCATAAAGAGCTGAGCAATGAGCGCGCTTACTCCGATTGATATTAGGGATATAAATTCAAATAATGTTGGAATTTTAAAATTGCCCATTAGCATTAAGGGAAACATAACTACAGAAGAAAAAAGACAAAAATAGAATACTATTAATTTTGCTTTATCATATTTTGTTAATTTCCTTATAGTAGTGTAAGCACTACCTGCAAAAAAAGCTCCAAATAAACCGCTAAGTGCAGGTAAAAATGTATAATCAAAGCTAGGTTTTAAAACAAGTATAGCGCCAGTAACTGCCAGAACAAGACTAATTAATTTATATTTAGTAATTTTTTCTTTAAGAAATATTACAGAAAGTATAAGGACAAAAAATGGTGATAATTTATTTATTATAACTGCATCAGAAAGCTTTAAATGAGCTAAAGAATTGTAATATAACGCGACGCCAAATAAACCAAAAATAGACCTAAGTGACATTAATTTTATATTGTTTGGTTTTAAAGGTGTTTTATTTTTATATAATGAAAAAGATATTACTATTAATCCTATAAAATTTCTAAAGAAGATTTTTTCAACTTGAGGAATATTAGGTGCTGATTTTACTGATGTTGCCATTAATGCAAAGAATAAAGATGATGCAAGTATAAAAAGTATACCTTTATTTTTTTTTATCATATTTTTCTCCTAAAATAAGTTGATAATTGCTGTCAATTAATATTATAATGAAAAGTGTGCAAAAGCAAATATATAGAGAGAGATTTACACATTATTGAGGTAAAAGGAGGAAAAATGAATTTTAAGTTTTTAGAATTAAAAAAGGAAGAAAGTATTGCAATTGTTTCTTTTAATAGGGAAAAAGCTCTAAATGCGTTAAATTCAGCTATGCTTGATGAAATTAGTGATATGACAAAATTACTTAAAAATGATGAAGAAGTAAACGTTGTTATTTTCACTGGAAAAGGTAAAGCTTTTATTGCTGGAGCTGATATCTCTGAGATGGAAAAATTGAATTCATTTGAGGGAATGGCTTTTGGAAAAAAAGGTAGCGAAGTTTTTACTATGATAGAAAATTTAGAAAAACCTACAATTGCAGCTATTAATGGTTATGCACTTGGAGGTGGGTGTGAATTTGCTATGGCTTGTGATATTCGCCTTGCATCATCAAAAGCAAAATTTGGTCAACCGGAAGTAGGACTTGGTATTATACCAGGCTTCTCGGGTACTCAAAGATTGCCTAAATTAGTTGGCTTAGCTAAAGCAAAGGAATTAATATTTACAGGAGATATCATTTCTAGTGAAGAGGCAAAATCTATTGGGCTTATTACTTATATTTATGAAGCTGACGAATTAATGGAAAATGCTAAAACTTTAGCTAAAAAAATAAGTAAAAATGCGCAGCTAGCTGTTAGAAATGCAAAACGATCAATTAATGAAGGTTTTAATAAAGATATGGTTTCAGCGTCTTCAATTGAAGCCACGTACTTTGGAATGTGTTTTTCTAGTGAAGATCAAAAAAATGGTATGAAAGCTTTTTTAAATAAAGAAAAAGTAAAATTTATTACTAAATAAAGATATGCAAAACAGTCTATGAAAAAGTAAAATCAGGGGGATTATTTTATGAAGAAAATTGGTGTAATCGGTGCTGGAACAATGGGCAACGGTATAGTACAAGCATTTGCTGAAGCAAATTATGAAGTCTATATGATGGATGTTAATCCTGAAGCAATTGATAAAGGATTAAAAAATATTACAAGATTATTAGATAGAAAAGTAAGTAAAGAAAAGATCGATAATGATAGAAAAGAAGAAATTTTAGCAAATATTTCTGGAGTTTCGGAAATGAATTTTTTATCAGATTGCGATTTATTAATAGAAGCAGCAACTGAAAATGTAGTAATTAAGAAAAAAATATTTGAAAATATGGACTCGGTTGCGAAAGAAGGAGCAATTCTTGCAAGTAACACTTCTTCTCTTTCAATTACAGAAATTGCAGCAGTAACAAATAGACCACAAAATGTTATTGGTATGCATTTTTTTAATCCGGTTCCAGTTATGAAATTAGTTGAAGTTATTGACGGAATTGCAACTAGTGAAGAAACTTTTGATAAAGTTTTTAATCTTGCAAAAGCAATAGGAAAAGAGCCAATTAAAGTTGAAGAGGCACCGGGCTTTGTGGTAAACAGAATTCTTATACCTATGATTAATGAGGCTATAGGAATTTACGCTGAAGGTGTTGCTTCTGCAAAAGATATAGATAATGCTATGATGCTTGGAGCAAACCATCCTATTGGACCTTTAGCACTTGCAGATTTAATAGGTAATGATGTAAATCTAGCTATTATGGAAGTTCTATATACTGAATTTGCTGATAGTAAATATAGACCGCATCCATTGCTTAAAAAGATGGTTAGAGGTGGTTTATTAGGAAGAAAGTCTGGCAAAGGATTCTATGAATATAAATAATTAACGATTAAAATTAAAATGTAATAATAATGTTATTAAAAAAACACTAAAATATGATAAAATGTATTTTGTTAATAATTATATAAATTTTGTTACATTGTAATTTTGAGAGGAGATACAAATGAAGTTTCATTTTAAAGTTTTTATTATTTCGTTTATATGTTTTTCACTTATTTTAGGTTCTGGACTATACTTATTTGATCAACATTACATTTCTGTAAGCAAGGCAAGTGAGAAAAAGATAGCAGAAAAACCAGTTGTTATTTTGCCCAAAGAAGAAAAACCAGTAGATAATAGAACTAAACTTCAAAAGTTAATAGATGATAGTAAAAGGGTAAATATACTGTTTTATGGTATTGACGGTGGAAGAGCAGATACTATAGTAGTTATGAGTTATGATCCAAAGAAAAAATACGTTGATTTAATATCAGTACCTCGTGATACTTATAATTATGTTGATGGACATGATGCTTTAGATCAGAAAAAAATTAACTCAGTATATGGTTACAAAGAAAAAGGTGGTTCAAAAGGTTTAAAAAATGAAGTTAGTAAACTGCTTGGAATTCCAATTGAAAGTTACGTTAAAATTAAATACTCTGGTGTGAAAGATATTATTGATGTACTTGGTGGAATTGAAGTGAATGTTCCTTTTGATATGGATTATGATGATCCATATGCAGAACCAGAACTTCATATTCATTTGAAAAAAGGTAAACAGCTACTAGATGGACAAAAATCAATTGAATATCTAAGGTGGAGAAAAAATAACGGAGAATATGGCGATGGCGATCTTGGAAGGATAAATAGACAACAAAACTTTATGAAATCTGTTGTAAAAAAATCATTTGGCTTTAAACTTCCTTCTGTTATAAAAACTGCATTTAATTATGTTCAAACTGATGCGGGACTTGATGAGATGATTTATTATGGTTCATCTGCTATAGGAATGGATTTTGGTAATCTAAAAACATATAGACTTCCTGGTGAAGCTAGTGAAAATGGATCTTTTTATATCCATGATCCATCAAAGACTGAAGAATTATTAGAACAAATATATGAAAGAAAATAGTATAAATACTTTAAGCAGATAATTTTAATTAATTATCTGCTTTTTTAATCTGTATTTTTTAGTAAATATAGAAATTTTACCTCAAAATACTGAAATGATAAAAAATTATTACTAAAAATGATAAATAGGTTTTTTATTTATATAAAATTTTATATAATACTATTATGATGTTTTTATATGAATAATAAAGATACTTTTATATACAAGTTTGAGGAGTTAATATGTTAATAAAAAATAAAACGAAAATAACACGTGGAAAGCTTGTTCGTCTACTACTTGTAGCAGCGGTTATTGGCATAGTTACAGGAATACTTGGAATGGCATTTAATTACATCATTACTAATGCGTCACATAGCATTGCTGAAAGTAATTTAATGAACAATAAATTAAAGTTTATTATTGTTCCAATTATAGGTGGTATATTATTATCTTTAATATATAAATTTGCCTTAAATGAAAATGAAACAGGCTTTGGAGTTCACGAAGTTTATGAAGAAATAAACCATATACATACATTTTTAATGAAACCTAAAAGTGTTGCCATAAAATTAATTGGAACGTTAGTAACTCTTATAAGTGGGTTATCTGCGGGTAAACAAGGTCCGATTGTTCATTTAGGTGGTGCTGTAGGTTCAAATATAGGATATTTATTTAAATTAGATGATGAAGAAATTAAAATACTTGTACTTTGTGGTGTTTCTGGTGCACTTGCGGGTGTTTTTGATGAGCCAATATTTGCAAGTATCTTTGTTATAGAAGTATTGCTTATTAGGGATTACGTTGCATATTCAACTCCAATAATGATGTCAGCTGCTATGTCGGTATTTATTAGAAGAGCGTTTCTTGGAATCGTACCGTTTGTAAATTTATCCGGTACATTTGCAGTTGGTTCATATAAAGAGTATATACTTTTTTTAATACTTGGATTACTTATGGGAATTGTTTCTGGAATCTACATTTACCTAATAAAAAAAGTTACTTTTTTTAAAATCAAATCAAAACTTCCATATTATTTAGCACCATTAATTGGCTCTATTTTAATAGCTTTAATAGGATATTTTTATCCAGAGATATTTGATTTACACTTTAATTCAACAAAACATATATTTTTAAATAACTATAGTCTGAAATTTCTTATAATTATTGTTTTTATAAAAATAATAGCCACAGCAATAACACTTGGAACAGGTGGATTTGGTGGAGGATTTATGCCGGGAGTATTTATAGGAGCAGCCTCTGGAGGTGCTTTTAGTTTAATACTAATGAATAATTTTGGAATTAATTTAGATTATTCCCTCTACGCTTTAGTAGGGATGGCAGCAATGTTTTCAGGATTTTCAGGAGCGCCACTCGCAGCCACATTACTTGCAGTAGAACTCTCAGGTAACAAAGAAATAATGCTTCCGATATTTATTACCTGCATAATAAGCACAGTAATAACCCATTGCTTTATAAAAAGAAGTTTGTACTTTGACTTATAAAGCGGTGCAAAAAAATAAGAATAATCTAAGAATTAAAAACTAGTTTTTAATTCTTAGATTATTCTTATTTTTTTATAGGGAGTTTACTCCCTATCACGAAGCGAATGGAAGCATGACGAAGTCGTGTGAATTCGCTTGTGAAAGCACCGCTGTATCTATGGAAATAGATTAAAGCTTGCTTTAAAATCTATTTTAATTATTTTTTTATAGGGAGTTTACTCCCTATCACGAAGCGAATGGAAGCTTCCGAAGTCGTGTGAGTTCGCTTGTGAAAGCACCGCGTTATCTATGGAAATAGATTGAAGCTTGCTTTAAAATCTATTTTAATTATTTTTTTTTATATGGAGTTTACTCTAGTGCGCGAAAGCGAATGGAAGCATGACGAAGTCGTGTGAGTTCGTTTGTGATTGCACCGCAGTATCTATGGCAAGAATATTAAAACGTGCTTTAAAATCTATTTTAATTGCTTTTTTTATAGGGAGTTTACTCCAGTGCGCGAAGCGAATGGAAGCATGACGAAGTCGTGTGAGTTCGCTTGTGAGAGCACTTTTTTATTAATTTCAATAAAAAGCCCAATCAATATTTTAAAATACTGATTGGGCTTACTCATGAATTACATAATATATAAATATTTATTTATTAACTAGTTTATTTCCTAAATTAACAATGTTTCCTGCACCCATAGTAAAAAGAATATCATTTTTTTCAATAATATTATCGAGATATTCTTCAATTTCGTCAAAAGTTTTAATATATTTAGCATTTTGACCTTCTTCAATAATAAGATCAACTAAAATTTGAGAATGAATTTTTCCAGTATCTTTTTCTCTAGAAGCATATATATCTGTAATGATTAATTCATCGCTATCTTTAAATGCAATTGAGAATTCTGATAAAAGTTCGCTTGTTCTAGAATAAGTGTGAGGCTGAAAAACACAAATAATTTTATTATGAGGTATTTTTTTAGCTGCACTAAGCGTAGCTTTGATTTCTGTAGGATGATGAGCATAATCATCAATTATTTTTGCGTTTTTATATTCGCCTAATATATCAAAACGTCTCTTTGCTCCGCCGAATCTATTAAGACTAGATGAAATGTTTTCTCCTGAAATTCCATTAAAATGTGCAATGGCAACTGAAGCTAGAGCGTTATATATATTATGTGTTCCAGGGATATTAAGATTAATATCGCAAAACTTTTCATCATTAATGTATACTTCGAATGATGGTAGTCCATCGTCGTTAAAAGTAATGTTTTTAGCCATAATATCAGAATCTATATTTATACCAAAAGTAATAACATTACAATTTACATGTGGAATGATTTTCTTTGCATTGTAATCGTCGTTATTAATTATAAGATGACCTTTTTTAGGAATTGACTGTGCAAATTTTATAAATGAAGATATTATATGTTCTAAATTTTTATAATAATCTAAATGGTCTTCATCGATATTAAGAATTACTCCGAGCGTTGGGATAAAATTCAGAAAACTATCTTTATATTCACACGCCTCTGTTACAATAATATCACCGTGACCGAATCTCGCATTTCCGCCAAGTTCTTTAACTTCACCTCCAACTAAAAGTGTTGGGTCAAGATTGCTATCAGAAAGAATTACAGATGTCATTGAAGTGGTAGTAGTTTTACCATGTGCTCCTGAAATAGCAACACTCTTTTTATAAGTTGTAAGAATTTCACCAAGCATTTTTGCTCTGCCTACAGTTGGTAACTTTAGTTCTTTTGCTTTAATTAGTTCAACATTCTCGTCTGATACAGCTGCTGAATATACAATTAAATCAGCGCCTTCTATATTTGTGCTTTCATGTTTGTAAAATATTTTAATTCCTTTATTTTCTAAATTTTTAGTAATTTGAGAACTATTTAAATCAGAACCCGTTACTATATAATTTTGCATATGAAGTATTTCTGCGATAGCACTTACTCCAATCCCGCCTATTCCGATTAAATGAATATGTTTCAGGTTTTTATTCTCTAACATTATTATTCTCCTTAAAAATATGATTACTTTGAAATTATATCACTATTTACGTGTTCAGTAAATTTATTTGAAAATGAATTTATTAAAAATTGCGTTCAAAGCTTATTTTATTAGAGAATTGATAAAAAGTAAAGTATAGTGAAAAAATATATTGAATTATTTGAAAAAAACGAATAAAATCAAATATATAACTAATTAATATTCGGATGGTGATTTGATGAAAAAAATGAAAAGAAATGAAAGAATTGGTGCGATTGTAAAAGTATTAAGTGATAAACCAAATGCAATTTTTACATTAAGCTATTTTACAGAGTTATTTAATTCTGCGAAATCTACAATAAGTGAAGATATAGCTATAGTTAAAAGCATTATGGAAGAGTTAAATCTTGGAAAAGTTGAAACTATATCTGGTGCTGCTGGTGGAGTTAAATTTATTCCAGTATTAAATAAAGAAAAAAAAGAAAAGTTGCTAAATAATTTAGTTAGCGAATTAAGTGATTTAAATAGAATTGTTCCTGGTGGTTTTTTATATATTGCTGACATATTATGTAATCCAAGATATATAAAAGAGGTTGGAGAAGTTTTTGCCGAAAAATATTCGCACTCTGGTGTAGATTATGTTATGACCGTAGAAACAAAAGGAATACCGCTTGCTACTTTAACAGCTGAGAGATTAAATGTACCACTTGTAATAGCGAGAAATGAAAATAAGATATCAGAAGGATCAAAATTAAGTATAAATTATGTTTCTGGTTCAACTGGAAAAGTTCAAACAATGTATGTCGCTAAAAAAGCAATACCAAATGGATCTAATGTTTTAATAGTTGACGATTTTATGCGTGCAGGTGGAACGATAAAAGGCATGGAAGAAATTGTTAAAGAACTTAATTCAAAAGTTGTTGGTGCGTGTGTGTTAATGGAAACAAAAACTCCAGAGATTAAAATGTACAAAAATTATATGTCAATATTATTTCTAGAAGGCATTATAAATGGGAAAATTATAATACATCCTAATGAAGATATATTAAAGTAATAAATATTTTTTGATAAAATTTAAAATTCATTAAATATGGGATAAAAAGAGTAATAGTATATTTATATATGCTATTATTTTTTTTTTTTTTTGAATTAGCAAATTCCATGCAAAAATGTGCAGTGATAAATAATAATGCAAAAATATGCGTGCAAAATAATGTGTATTGTCTTGGATTTGTATTTAGAATTAAGCTTAATTGAAAAATAATTAACAAAAATGAGTAATTATTATGTTTTTAATTTTAGCATTTTTAACATGTACATTAGGATTGTTTTGAATGTTTTTATAAACTCATGAAATAATATAATGTTAAAAATGAAATGGCACGTAAATTGCGTTATATTAATATGGAAATATTAACGGAGGTGCTTTATGTCAAAAGGATATGTGTTAGTTATTAATCCGGGTTCAACTTCAACAAAGGTTGCACTTTTTAAAAACAATGAAAATATTATTCAGGAAAATCTATCGCATTCTAGCGAAGAATTAGCAAAATACGATAGAATTGCAGACCAATTTACTTACAGGAAAGATATTATTGTAAAATGGCTAAATGATAATGGATACAAAGTTGAAGAGTTGATTGCGGTTGTAGGAAGAGGTGGTTTACTTAGTCCGATTCCAAGTGGCGTATATACAGTTACAGATAAAATGATTGAAGATTTGCAAGTAGGAGTTCAAGGAGAACATGCATCTAACCTTGGAGGTTTAATTGCTAGAAGTATTGCTGATACTGTTAATATTTCATCATATATAGTTGATCCAGTGAGCGTTGACGAATTTGATGATATTGCAAGAGTTTCAGGAATGCCAGAAATTAAAAGAAAATCACTTCTTCATGCACTTAATGTTAAAGCTATCGCTTATAGTGTTGCTAATGACATGAAAAAAGATGTAGAAGATCTAAATTTAGTAATCGCTCATTTAGGCGGTGGTATTTCAGTAGTTCCTCTTAGAAAAGGAAAAATGGTTGATGCAAATAATGCTAATGAAATGGGACCTTTTTCTCCAGAAAGAGTAGGTGGATTACCGGTTGGTGACATAGCAAAAATGTGCTTCTCAGGAAAATACACTTTTAAGGAGCTTAAACAAAAGCTTAGAGGCAAAGGTGGCTTAGTTGCATATTTAGGAACTAATGACGCAAGAGAAGTTCTTAAGATGATAGAAAACGGAGATAAAAATGCAAAGCTTATTTTTGAAGCTATGGCTTATCAAATTGCTAAAGAAATAGGTTCAATGGCAACTGTTATTAATGGAAAAGTGGATGCAGTTGTATTAACGGGTGGAGTTGCATATTCTAAGTATTTAACTGATTATATTACTGATATGGTTGGTTTTATAGCACCTGTTATTGTTAAACCAGGTGAAGATGAAATGAAAGCACTCAATGAAGGTGTGCTAAGAATAATTAATAATGTTGATATAGTTAAAATTTATGAAAACGAGGTGAAATAATGATTAAGTCTTTTGATGAAGTATTAAAAATAGCAAAAGAGAGAGGTCCTAAAATACTTTCTGTTGCATGTGCACAGGACGAAGATGTACTTTTAGCAGTAGAAAATGCTAGAAAAAAAGGCATAGCAAATGCAATATTAGTTGGCGATAAATCAAAGATCGAATTTATTTCAAAAACTATTAATTTAGATTTAAGTAATTATGAAGTAATTGATATTGTTGATTTAAAAGAAGCTTCTTTAAAAGCTGTTGAATTAGTTTCAAGCGGAAAAGCTCATATGGTTATGAAAGGGTTAGTTGATACTTCTATCATATTAAAAGCTGTTCTTGATAAAAATATTGGACTTAGAACAGGTAATGTACTTAGTCATGTAGCAGTTTTTGATGTAAATGATTATCCAAGATTATTACTTGTTACAGATGCAGCTATGAATATTGCACCTGATTTAAAGGGTAAAAAGCAAATACTTGAAAATTCATTAATAGTAGCAAATGCACTTGATATAGAAGTTCCTAAAGTTGGAGTTATTTGTGCAAAAGAGAAAGTTAATCCTAAAATGCCTGCAACTGTTGATGCAGGAGAATTAGTTAAAATGAACGAAAATGGCGAAATTAAAAATTGTATAGTTGGTGGACCATTTGCACTTGATAATGCGGTCTCAGTTGAAGCTGCGAAGATAAAAGGAATTGACCATCCTGTTGCTGGAAAAGCAGATATTCTTCTTTGTCCTACAATTGAAGCTGGAAATGTTCTTTATAAAGCACTTAATTTCTTAGCAAAATCAAAAAGTGCAGGAATTATTGTAGGAGCAAAAGCACCAATCGTATTAACTTCGAGAGCAGATAGTGAGGAAGCGAAACTATATTCAATTGCACTTGGAGTATTAATGGCAGCTTTAAATAATTAATTCATGTAAAAAAATAAAAGGGTGTACGTTTATAATATAAAAATAGAGAGAAAATGAATTATATTTTATAAAACAAATAATAGGGGTGTGAATATGAATAATTACAGAGTATTAGCAATAAATCCGGGGTCGACATCTACAAAAATTGCTATTTTTGATAATGACATTTCAGTTTTTGAAACAACTTTAAGACATTCATCTGATGAAATAAATAAATATGATAAAATTTATGATCAATACGATTTTAGAAAAGACGTAATACTTTCAAGTTTAACAGAAAAAGAAATTAATTTGACAAAACTTGATGCAGTAGTTGGTAGAGGTGGACTTCTTAAGCCAATTGAGGGCGGAACATATAGAGTAGACGAAAATATGTTAGAAGATTTAAAAGTAGGAGTTCTAGGTGAACATGCTTCAAATCTTGGTGGAATTTTAGCTTATGAAATAGCAAGTAAATTAAATATTCCATCATTTATAGTAGATCCAGTAGTAGTTGACGAGATGATTGATGTTGCAAGAGTTTCTGGTATGCCTGAATTAGATAGAAAATCTATTTTTCACGCATTAAATCAAAAAGCTGTTGCAAGGCGAGCTGCAAAAGAACTTGGAAAAGACTACACTAAAAGTAATTATATTGTTGCGCATTTAGGTGGAGGTATTTCTGTTGGAGCGCATAGAGATGGAGCGGTTATTGATGTAAATAATGCTCTTGACGGTGAAGGTCCATTTTCACCTGAAAGATCTGGTGGATTACCTATTGGTGACCTTGCTAAACTTTGTTATTCAGGAAAATATTCTCATGCAGAAATTAAAAAAATGATTAAAGGTAGTGGCGGACTTGTAGCATATCTTGATACTAATGATGGAAGAATTGTAGAAGAAAAAATTGAAAATGGAGATAAAGAGGCAGAACTTGTTTATAAAGCTATGGCTTATCAAGTTTCTAAAGAAATTGGTGCATGTGCAGCAGTTCTTAAAGGAAAAGTTGATGCAATAATTTTGACTGGTGGACTTACTTACGATAAAGGTCTTGTTGGATGGATTAAGGATAGTGTTGAATTTATTTCAGACGTTATTGTTTATCCTGGCGAAGATGAAATGTCTGCTCTTGCAGAAGGTGGAATTAGAGTATTATCTGGAGAAGAAAAAGCCAAAATTTATAAATAACAAATTTAATTTGGAGAAAATATGGACAATCGAATAAGAATAATTATAGGACATTATGGAAGTGGCAAAACAGAGTTTTCGGTTAATTATGCTATGAGATTAGCTAAAATGGGAAAAAAAGTAGCTTTGTCAGATATGGATATAGTTAACCCATATTTTAGATCTAGAGAAAAAGCACAAATGATGGAAGAAGCAGGTATTAGAGTTATTAGCGGATCTCGTGGACATAATTCGAATATTGATATTCCTATGCTAAATGGTGAAGTATTAGCCCCACTTCAAGATGAAACTTACGATTTAGTTATTGATGTTGGTGGGGATTCTATGGGATCGCGCGCGATTGCTAGATACAAAAATTATTTTACTAGTGGTAATTACGATATGTTTTTTGTTGTAAATCGTAATAGACCAGATACCGTTGATGCTGATGGAGTTCTTAAACATATAAAAGATATTGAAGAAACAATAGGCGCAAAAGTTACAGGGCTAATTAATAATACGCATATGCTTCGTGAAACTACGAAGGAAGATGTTATGTATGGTCAAGAAATCGTTGAAAAAGTATCGAAAATACTTGATATTCCAATAAAGTATATAAGTACCCTGGAAAAGGTTGCCCAACAACTACCAGATGACATAAATGGTGAAGTATTTCCCATTAAAATGTTTATGCGTGAGGAATGGATGTAGACTAGATACTATTTGAGTGCATATTTTATCCGATGCCTTAGAGTTCTAATACCCCCACTTCTAAAAAAGTGGAGGATAAAGAACTCTAAAAAGGCTCTGGATTATGTTTTTTAAGATTCAGTGGGAGTAAAAACTCCCTCTGAATCCAAGAAATTCATTTATGTGCACTCTTATATATCAAAAATTAATAAACTTATTAGTTACTATAAGGAGGTATTAAAGTGGCAAAGGCTAAGGGTAAAGTGGAATTTAAAGAAGATATTTGTAAAGGCTGTGGACTTTGTGTGAATGCTTGTCCAGTTAACATTATTTCTTTAGATAATGACAGAATTAACGTTAAGGGTTATCATCCAGCGTTTGTAGCAGAAATGGATAAATGTATAGGATGTGCAAATTGCGCTACAATGTGTCCGGATTCAGTAATTACTGTTGAAAGAGAAATGGTTTAATAATAAAGTAAAACTAATTTAAGGAGGAAAACACTTAATGGCTAAAATATTAATGAAAGGTAATGAAGCAATAGGAGCAGCAGCTATAAAAGCAGGTTGTAAATATTTCTTTGGTTATCCTATAACACCTCAGAACGAGATACCTGAATATATGTCAAAAGAACTACCTAAGGTTGGCGGAGTATTTTTACAAGCAGAAAGTGAAGTTTCAGCAATAAATATGGTATATGGTGCCGCGGGAGCAGGCGGAAGAGTTATGACGTCATCATCATCTCCTGGAATCGCATTAAAACAAGAAGGAATTACTTATATAGCAGGAGCTGAGCTTCCTTGCGTTATAGTTAACATAGTAAGAGGTGGTCCGGGACTTGGTGGAATTCAGCCAGCACAATCGGATTATAATCAAGCAACAAGAGGCGGGGGAAATGGAGACTATAAATTATTAGTATACGCTCCAGCTAACGTTCAAGAAATGGTAGATTTAGTTCAAGAAGCATTTGATGCAGCGGATTACTATAGAAACCCAGTTATGGTAATGGGTGATGGTATGATTGGCCAAATGATGGAACCAATTGAATTTAAAGAAGTTAAAACTAGAAGAGAACTTCCAAGTAAACCGTGGATAACAGATGGAACAAAAGGAAATAGAAAACCAAATATTATTAATTCTTTATTTCTTGATGCAGGAGAACTAGAAGATCATAATATTAGACTTCAAGCTAAATACGCAGAAATGAAAGAAAAAGAAGCAAGATACGAAAACTATAATATGGAAAATCCAGAATTAGTTTTAGTCGCATATGGAACTACTTCAAGAATTGTTAAAAATGCAATAGATGAATTAAAAGAAGAAGGAATAAACATTGGACTTATTAGACCAATTACATTATTCCCATTCCCAGAAAAAGCATTTGAAGATATTCCGGAGTCATGTAAAGGATTTATGTCAGTTGAAATGTCTATGGGTCAAATGATTGATGATGTTAAAATTGCAGTAAATGGAAGATGGCCGGTAGGATTTTTCGGAAGAAGTGGCGGAGTAATTCCAACTCCAACAGGTGTTAAAAATGCTGTGAAAGAAATGTTAGGAGGTGCTAAATAATGGCAGTAGTATTCCAAAAAACAAAAGGACTTACTGATAAAGAAATGCATTATTGTCCAGGATGTACTCATGGTATTATTCATAGATTAGTTGCAGAAGTACTAGAGGAATTAGATGTATTAGGCGATGCAATAGGTGTAGCACCAGTTGGATGCTCTGTACTTGCTTATGATTATTTAAATTGTGATATGCATGAAGCATCACATGGACGTGCACCAGCAGTTGCAACTGGTATTAAAAGAGTTAGACCAGAAAACGTTGTATTTACTTATCAAGGTGATGGAGATTTAGCTTCTATAGGTACAGCAGAGATTGTTCATGTTGCTCATAGAGGTGAAAAAATCACAACTATTTTTGTGAATAATGCAATATACGGAATGACAGGTGGACAAATGGCTCCAACTACTTTGATTGGACAAAAGGCAACAACGGCACCACTTGGAAGAACAGTTGAACACTCTGGAATGCCACTTAAAGTATCAGAAATGCTTGCTACGATAGATGGAGCAGCTTTTGTTGAAAGAGTTACAGTTGATAGTCCAGCAAACGTTAGAAAAGCAAAAAAAGCTATTAAAGCGGCATTTGAGTGCCAGTTAGCAGGAAAAGGATTTTCAATAGTCGAAGTACTTTCTACTTGTCCAACAAACTGGGGAATGTCACCAGTTGAATCATTAGGTTGGTTAAAAGATAATATGATACCTTATTATCCATTAGGCAACTTAAGAAGACCAGAGGAGGATAAATAAATGATAAATGAAAAAATTATTTGTGCGGGATTTGGTGGACAAGGAGTAATGTCACTTGGTAAATTATTAGCATATGCAGGAATGCTTGAAGAAAAAGAAGTATCATGGTTACCATCATATGGACCAGAGATGCGTGGTGGAACTGCAAACTGTAGTGTTATGATTTCAGAAAAAATGATAGGATCTCCAGTTATTGATAAAGATGCAACAGCAGCAATAATTATGAATTTACCATCATTAGATAAATTTGAGATTGATGTAAAAAAAGATGGTATAATACTAATAAATAGTTCTCTAATTGAAAAGAAAGCTCAAAGAGATGACATAAAAGCTTATTATGTACCAGCAAATGAAATAGCAAATGAATTAGGAAATACTAAAATAGCAAACATGGTAATGTTAGGAGCATATATACAGCTACTACACCCAGTTACAATGGATACTATTAAAGAAACACTTCAAAAAGTATTTGGACCAACAAAGGCTAAATTTATACCACTAAATGAAGCAGCTCTACTTAGAGGAGCAGAATCAGTAAAATAGATTTACTTTAAAGTTTATAAATAGGATAATATCCTTTTTATATAAAATTGCTTTAAAGACGTCTAGTAATAGACTTCTTTAATCTCTCTACATTTTTTTAGAAGCAGTATAAATTACTGCTTCCTTTTTTTTGCGTGAAAAAAGAAAGCAGTGCAGTAAAAAATTATAAAAAATGAAAAAATAAAACGCGAACCTTGTTTTAATTTTTCATTTTTTATAATTTTTTACTATAGGGCTAAAAGCCCGCGACTAGACGAACCGAAGGTTCGGCAGGGCGCGCACGGCTTATATATGAAAAATAAGAAAATACTTTAAAAAAAAGCCCGCGACTAGACGAACCGAAGGTTCGGCAGGGCGTGTACAGCTTGAAATTTGTGAATAAAGTACAACTTCTTACATTTTATAGCAATAACCTCAGCATTTGTAATATAAACCTAATATTAAATAGCTTAATTGTAATTATTTGAAGAGAAATGATGTGATATAATAATAAAGTGAAATAAAAATATTGGTAGTGTAAAGTAATCTATAAAAAAATACTTGAAAAGGGATAAATATGAAAAGAAAAAATAAAATAGATTTAGATTTATTAAAATATAGCTTTCAAAAAACCTTAAAATTTATTTTAGTATATATCGTAGTGATATTAGTATATACATTAACAATCGAAAAAATATTTGTTAATATTTTTGGTGAAATTCCAATTGTTCATAGAATTTCATATATTACTTTGAATGTATTGATTATGGTAACAATAATGATGAAAGGTATATATAATAAAAATAAAAATATAAATATAATAAAAGATAATAATAGAAGATTAAATAGAAAAATACATGATTTTAAAGTACTTAAAAATAAACTTCAAATAATTCTTAATTTATCAAGCGATGGAATTTTTGACTGGGATGTAGTAAAAGACGATTTATATATATCTAATAAAGCGAAGAATATTTTTGGAATAAAATTAGATTTAAATTGTGGTAGCTCTAAATGTTTTTCACATTTATTTAATGAAGAAGAAATTGAAAAATTCAAAATTATGATTAACTATTTTATAAACAGTGATACTAGTGAAAATACGTATACTATGAATATAAAGGCAAAAAATAGTAATCAAAGAGTAGTAAAAATTTATTCTAAAACTATTATTAATAAAAAGGATGGAAGAATTTTAAGAATATACGGATCTATATCTGATGTAACCTTAGAGAAATCAAATGAAAAGAGGATATATAATTTAGCATATTTTGATAAATTGACATCTCTTCCCAATAGATACAGATTTAAAGAAAAAGTGCAAAGTTTAATAAATGAAGGAAAAACATTTGCTCTTTTTCTAATAGATATTGATAATTTTAGTCACATAAATGAATCATATGGATATGAAGTTGGGGACAAAATTTTAATTGAAACTGCAAAGAGAATTAAATCTATAAATATGGATTTTGAAATTATTTCTAGACTTGGAAGCGATGAATTTATTGTTGTTTATTCTGGTGATATTACTGAAACTATGCTTGAAAATATTTCTAAAAAAATTATTAATATATTTCAATTACCAGTAAATATTGATGATAACCTTCATCATATTGAAATTAGTATAGGTATTTCAGAATTTCCTAAACTATCAAGTGATTATTCTAATTTACTTAAAAAAGCTGATATAGCGTTAAAAGAAATTAAAAATAATACAAAAGGTAGTTTCAGAATTTTTGATGAAGTGCTAGAGTACACAAAAATGAGAGAATTATTTATTTATAATAATTTAAAAGGAGCAATACCAAATAATGAATTTTATCTGGTATTCCAACCTAAAATAGATTTAAGAACGAATCAAATAGTAGGAGCAGAGTCTTTAATAAGATGGCAAAAAGATGATAGATTAATTTCTCCTTCCGAATTTATTGAAATTTCAGAGAAAACTGGATATATTGAAAAAATATCTTTATGGGTACTTGTTGAAACTTGTAAAAAAATTAAACTAATAGAAAAGTTTATAGGAAATGATTTTAGAATATCTATAAATATTTCATATGTTGAGTTTAGTAAAACAAATTTTGTGGATAATTTTCTTAATATTTTAAAACTTGAAAATGTTGACACAAGCAAAATAGAAATCGAAATTACAGAGAGAACTGTTGTAGGAAATTTAGATGAAAGCGCAAAAAAACTATCAATTCTTAGAGAAAAAAATATTTGTATTTCTCTTGATGATTTTGGAACAGGATATTCATCGCTTAGCTATTTGCAAAAATTACCTATTGATTTTATAAAATTAGATAAATCATTTTTAGACACTATTGAATCAAGTAAGAACGAAGAGGTATTAAAGTCAGTTATTGAGCTTGCACATAATATAAAAATTAAAACAATTGCAGAAGGAATTGAAACTGAAGAAGATGTAAGAGTTTTAAAAGAAGCAAATTGTGACTTTGTTCAAGGGTATTACTATTATAGACCATTAGAATTTGATGATTTTTTTACTCAAATTAAATGTGAAGTAAAAAAACTTTAATACAGCTTTTGTTATTCACAAAAAAGTCAAACTAATATATAATCTCGTCTTTGACAGTTGTAGAGCGTAAAAACCGTGATATCTATTGCAAATAGCAGTTTATCACGGTTTCTTAATGTAGTAAAAAGTGCGTACCTTTTTTTACTTTTTCGTTTGTTTTAATATTTTTTTCATTTTAGCATTACTAATTATTTGGGTATCCGTTCTAAATCCAAATTTATCATGTAATTCATCTGTTATATCAGTTCGTGTGTATGTCGGAATATATCCTTCGCCTTTTAACTCCATAAAGTTATGATTTTTTAACGTTTCTATTAATTCTTTTGTAGTGTATTTTTCATCAAGCTTCTTTTCTAAAAGCCTATATATCAGTAAAGAAAGAAAACATGTTGTAAAATGAGCTTTTATTCTATCATCTCTACTTAAATATACTGGTCTTGCTTTAAACTCAGTTTTTAGAATTCTAAATGATTCTTCTATTTCCCATCTTCTTTTATTTACTTTAATAATTGTTTCAGCATTATCATCAAGATTTGTACATACTCCGTAGAATCCATCATATTTTTCTTCATCAGAAATAGTGTCTCTATTTATTGTAAGTACCTGTTTTTCAGCGATTTCACCTTCATTAGTGCAGTGAATAGAATCTATAAATCTCTTTGGATCATTCTGTTTCTTTTTATTGATACTAGAAGGTTTTTTAACAAGTTTTTCTGCACGTTGTATTTGAGTGCTTCGAATGTACTCTTGATAAGCTCTATATTTTGGTGAATATGTTACTATTAATTTTTGTGGTAATTCATTTTCATTTATCCAACGTTCTTTGTAATAAATAGCTTTATTGTTTGAAGAATGATCTATATTTTCTAAATTAATATTTTTTGTCTCATTTGATAAATGCCATCCATTTGGGGCAAGAGCCCAATCTTTAAGATGTTTTTTAAGCTTTTTTAATGATTGTGTAACAATAAAAGCTCTATCGTTTTTATTATTAAATATTCTATTGGTATTAGATGCTAATCCTGCATCTGTACATACAACAAATTTAGATAAATCAAAATCAGATAATATGCGCTTTTCTAGTGGTTTTAAACTTGGCTGTTCATTTTTATTTCCATCAAATATAGAAAATGCAAGTGGTATGCCATCCCCATCCATAAATAATCCCATTTGTACAATTGGATTAGGGCGATGTTCTTTGGAAAGTCCATATTGTTTTAACCCATCGGCTTTTTCAGTTTCAAAGAAATAATTTGTACAATCGTAATAAAGCACTTTTGTATTTCTTTTAGATAATTTTAAACTATTTTTATAAACAGTTGATTCAATAAAATCAGATTCTTTAGAAATTATTTCTAAAGCTCTATAAATATGCTGTAATTCAAAATTAGGCTGTTCAATAAAGTCATTAGAGGCTTTAAAAGAAGAAAGCTTAGAAGACGGATTAAGCATTCTAGTATAAATGAGTCTAGAAAGAATACTGTTTAAATCAAAAGAAAATTTATATTTATCAGAAATTTGCTTTGAAATTTTATGAAGGCCTAAATCATAATAAATATCTTGTAAAAAAAGATATCCACCATTGAAATGAACCTTAGAATCCATTGGTATTTGTTTAGTTTCAGAAAATTTAGCAATAATCTCAACTTTATTTTCTTTTTCTTTTTTATTAAGTTCACTTATATATTTTTTTGCCCATTCATAAGGATCTTGTCCATTTAATTTTTCACGTAATTGTGCTTCAGTACCAAGTTTTTCTACAATTTTAGTTGTTCGTTTATTTTTAATAGTAATATCTTTAATAACGTAAAGTGAAGTAGCATTTTTTGATTTAGAAGTTGAAAGTCTCATAAGCATAATACCTCCTGTTCCTTACATTATACCACAATACGACAAACTACGCAATAGTAAAACGGAAAATTTGACAAAAAAATAAGCCTATAATTGGCTTTGAGGTAGAATTTTGTTTATGCAACTGTCAAACTTCCGACTTTGTTCAAGGGTATTACTATTATAGACCATTAGAATTTGATGATTTTTTTACTCAAATTAAATGTGAAGTAAAAAAACTTTAATACAGCTTTTGTTATTCACAAAAAAGTCAAACTAATATATAATAATAAAGTGCTATAAAATAAAGGAGATTTTTATGGGTAAATTATTTGGAACAGATGGTGTAAGAGGAATTGCAAATGAAGAACTTACTAATGAATTAGCCTATAAATTAGGTAGATTTGGAGCTCATGTATTAAGTAAGGGTGATAAAAAAGCTAAAATTTTAGTAGGAAAAGATACAAGAGTTTCAGGTGATATGTTGGAATCAGCACTTATTTCTGGAGTTCTTTCAGCTGGATGTGATGTTATAAAAGTAGGCGTACTACCTACACCGGCTATTGCTTATTTAGTAAGACATTTTGATTTAAATGCTGGTGTTATGATTTCAGCTTCTCATAATCCACTTGAATATAATGGAATTAAATTTTTTAATAAAAAAGGCTTTAAACTAAGAGATGAAATAGAAGAAGAAATAGAAGATTATATATTGAATGAAAAAGATATTGATCATATTCCGACTGGTGAAGAATTAGGAAGGAAAACTCAAATTTATCATGGTATGGATATATACTCGAAATTTGTAAAATCAACAACAAATATGGATTTTAAGGGTCTTAGGGTAGCGGTAGATTGTGCTAATGGTGCAGCTTCTGAAGTTGCTTATAAAACTTTAAGGGAAATGGGTGCAACTCTTAATATCATAAATAATGCGCCAGATGGATTTAATATTAATAAAAATTGTGGTTCAACTCATATGGCAGTTATTAGTAATTACACAAGAGAAGTTGGAGCAGATATTGGTATTTCATTTGATGGAGATGCGGATAGATTACTTGCTGTTGATGAAAATGGAGTACTTATTGATGGTGATAAAATAATGGCAATTTGTGGATTATATTTAAAAAATAAAGGCAAACTTAGAAATAATACAATCGTTACAACAGTTATGAGTAATATTGGATTTGATATTGCTTGTAAAGAGAATGGAATGAAAAATGTAAAAACACAAGTTGGAGATAGATATGTTTTAAAAGAAATGGTTGATAAAGGATACGATTTAGGTGGTGAACAATCAGGACATATTATATTTTTAGAGCATAATACGACTGGTGATGGTCTTCTTACAGCTATACAACTTTTATCTGTTCTTAAAAAACGTGGTAAAAAGATGAGTGAACTTTCGAAAATGATGAAAATTTATCCGCAAGTTCTAAAAAACGCAAAGGTATCAAATAAAACTAAGTTTGATTATGATAAAGATGAGATTATTCTTAAGAGTATAAAAAAAGTTGAAGATAAATTTAGTGGTGAAGGAAGAGTATTGATTAGACCTTCTGGAACTGAGCCTCTTGTAAGAGTTATGATTGAAGGAGAAAATTACTTAGAGCTTGAAACTTATGCAGATGAATTAGTCGAAATAATTGAGGAACGTTTAAAGTAATTTTTTATTATATACTTATTGCTTCACGCCAAAATCAGGCGTAAGTCGCACTAAATATATAATAAAAAACTTGCGATATAGGAGCACTGTGTTTATTGCTTCACGCCAAAATCAGGCGTAAGTCGCACTAAATATATAATAAAAAACTTGCGATATAGGAGCACTGTGTTTATTGCTTCACGCCAAAATCAGGCGTAAGTCGCACTAAACATATAATAAAAAACTTGCCGATTAAGTGCAATGTGGTTCGTTGCTTCACTGCCGAAATCTGGCGTAAGGGTACCTCACCTATAACAAAAAAATACAAAATGGTTTCTTTTCATTTAAATTTGAGAAGAAATCTTTTTTATTTGGTAGAATATATGTGTAGTATTTAGTCATATATTTACTTAATAGTATGGTATAATTTTGTAGTGACTAAAAGTAAAGGGGGGTTAATGAAGTAAAAAATATTTAAGTTAGGGGGGATATAAAAAATATGTATATTGATAAGCGCCAGAACTAATAATATATTAGTTGACGAGGTTCAGAGTTATCGAAAATTCGGCGGATGCTCTGCGGCGATCCATCGCCGTTAACGGTTTTTAAAAACTTAAAAGTGATTTTAAGGACAAAGAAAACTTGATGGTTTATTATAGTTAAGAATTAATAATAATGAATATAGATTATAAATTATATAGTGAGGAGAATTATATGTGTGGTATTGTAGGATATATAGGTGATAAACAGGCAATTCCTGTTTTAATAAATGGTCTTAGTAAATTAGAATATAGAGGATATGACTCTGCAGGAGTTGCATATTTTTCTGAAAATAAAATTGTGGTAAATAAAGAAAAAGGAAGGCTTTCAGTTTTATCTAACAAATTAAATGGAATGGATATAAAAACAAATATTGGAATTGGTCATACAAGATGGGCTACTCATGGTGAGCCAAACGTATTAAATGCTCATCCGCATATAAATGGTGATTCAAGTATTGCAGTAATTCATAATGGTATAATTGAAAATTATCTAAAACTTAAAGAATGGATGATAGAGGAGTATGGTACAGATTTTAAATCAGAAACAGATACTGAGGTTATTGCACATCTTATAGGATACTTCTATGATGGAGATATTCTTGAAGCGGTTAATAAAGCCATAGATAAAATGGAGGGTGCATATGCAATAGGTGTAATTTGCTCAAAAGAACCTGATCGTATAATTGCAGTTAGAAAAGATAGCCCACTTATTGTTGGAGTTGGAGAAGGCGAAAACTTTATTGCATCAGATATTCCAGCAATTCTAAATTATACTAGAAATGTTTACTTAATTGAAAATGATGAAGTTGTTGAATTAACAAAAAATGAAGTGAAAATATATGATAAATTTGGACAAATTGTTAATAGAGAAATTTATAAAGTAACTTGGGATGCTTCTTCTGCTGAAAAAGAAGGATTTGAGCATTTTACTTTAAAAGAAATTTATGAACAACCTAAATGTGTTGAAGAGACAGTATCTAGAAGGCTTGATAATGATGATTATATTAATTTAGACGGTATTAAGATATCAAAAAAAGATATAGAAAATATTAATAAGATATATATTATTGCATGTGGCACAGCATATCACGCAGGACTTGTTGGTAAATATGCTATAGAAAAAATCTTGAAAATTCCAGTAGTTACAGAAGTTGCTTCGGAATTTAGGTATAGCGATCCTATAGTAGATGAAAATACTTTGTTTATTGCAGTTTCTCAGTCAGGTGAAACGCTTGATACATTAGCAGCGCTTAGAGAAGCTAAAAGGAAAGGTGCAAGAATACTAAGTGTTGTAAATGTTGTTGGTAGTTCAGTTGCAAGAGAAAGCGATGATGTTTTTTATACTTGGGCAGGTCCAGAAATTGGTGTTGCATCTACAAAGGCTTATACTACGCAGTTAGCAGCATTTTATTTGCTTTCTCTTTATATGGGAAAAGTTAGTGAGAAAATTTCTGATGATGAATATTTTAAAATTTTAAATGAACTTAAAACAATGCCTAATAAGGTAAAAGAAACATTAGATAGTTCTGAAGTATCTAAGCAACTAGCAGCAGAGCAATTTAATAATGAAAGTGTATTTTTTATGGGAAGGGGTCTTGATGTTTATACTGCTTATGAGGGATCTTTAAAATTTAAAGAAATATCTTATGTTAACTCATTTGCAATACCTGCTGGTGAATTAAAACATGGAACAATTGCATTAATTGAAAAAAACACTTTAGTTATAGCTATTGCAAACCAAGAAAATTTATTTCAAAAAATATTGTCAAATATAAAAGAAGTAAAAGCTAGGGGAGCATACGTAGTAGCAATAGCACAAGAAGGCCATAAGGAAATTGAAAAAGTAGCAGATAAGGTTATTTGGATTCCTAAAACTTTAGATTTACTTACTCCAATTCTAGGGATAATACCACTTCAACTATTTGCATATTATGTATCACTTGCAAAAGGAAATGACGTAGATAAGCCAAGAAATTTGGCTAAATCTGTTACAGTGGAATAGAAAAGAGAAATCGTTTGCGGTATTGTACATTACCATTTTAAGTATTTTTTGTAAGCACAATATCTTAATTTACAAATATAAAAAAACTCATCCCAAAATCTATTAACGCAAGAAATTTTGGAGGTGAGTTTTTTTATGTTTTAGATAATTGTAATTGGAAACTAAAACAAGATAGGTTATACTTAATTGATGATAAATAAATTTTTTGAATCTAGAAAATGGGAGAGTTAAATGGAAAAGGTATACAGTATTATAAAAGAAATAATAGATAATGATAAAATTATTTATGCAGTATTTACAAACGTTAAAAAAGGTGTTGAAAAAGAATTTTCTACAGTTAAAATTAAACCAATGCTTATTAAAAACAATAAAGTTATTCAAGTAGAATATCATTACACTGACAAAGTAAAACATGATAATTTAGAAAAAGAGCATGCAATTGAAGAGTTAGATAGATTATTAAAAACATATTTCAAGCAAGCTATCATTTATACCATAAGCGCAGATTACCAAATATTGATAAGTAAAAAAGGAGTAGCTAAAATAATTAAAAAAGCCCCTTCAAGAAATTCTTTTGATCTATCTCATAATAGGAAGAAAAACTATATTATAGAAGAAAATATACCTTGTCCATTTTTATTTACACTTGGCGTAATGGACGAAACTGGTAAAGTTTTCAAGAAAAGTTATGATAAATTTAGACAAATAAATAGATATTTAGAATTTATTTCAGATTCTTTGCCATACTTAAAGCAAAACAAAACTTTACAAATAGTTGATTTTGGTTCAGGTAAGGCTTATCTTACATTTGCAATGTATTATTATTTTGTTGTGATTAAAAAATTAAATGTAAATATCATTGGCCTTGATTTGAAAACAGACGTTATTGAACTATGTAAAAATCTTGCGGTAAAGCTGAAATATGACGGTCTTAATTTTGTTCAAGGTGACATAAAGAATTATGAGGGTCTTGAAAAAGTAGATATGGTAGTATCGCTTCATGCATGCGACACTGCAACAGATGCAGCATTAGCAAAGTCTATCGAATGGGATGCCGACGTAATATTTGCAGTGCCATGTTGTCAGCATGAATTATTTAAGAAGATTCATAACGATGTAATGGCACCTCTTGAAAATCATGGATTAATTAAGGAAAGAATTTCTTCGCTAATAACAGATAGTGTAAGGGTGAATGCTCTTGAAGTAATGGGTTATAATACCCAAGTTTTAGAATTTATTGATATGGAACACACTCCAAAAAATATACTCATTAGAGCGTACAAAACTGGAAATAATAATAAAAAAGCAATAAAAGAATATAAGGAATTTACAGAATTTTGGGGAATAAGACCGTATTTAGAAGAGGCAATTGGAGAGAAATTTACTAATAAACTAAAATAGAATAAAATTAATAATTGAAGATACATCTCTTGGAATATGGATTAGTTTGCTTTATTTACTTTCGTTTTATAGTGTTTTAATTTGATAAAAACAATAAAAATTTGACAAATTCTATTTATAGTATATACCAGTATACGACCGGTCTAATAATAAATTGAAAAGGAGAAATAGAATATGATAACTGAAAAATTAAAAAAAGTTTTAACAACTAGTGGACTTGTGAGTATAGCAACAGTTACAAAAGAAGGAATGCCTAAAGTAAGATCAGTTGATTTCGCAGTAGATAAAGAAGATTTAAGAAAATTTTACTTTATGACATTCAAAAACACAGAAAAAGTAGAAGAACTAAATAATAATAATAATGTCTATATAACAATGGATAAAGAAGCAAATTCTATGGAGGAATTATCTAAAATATGTTATATTAAGGGAAGTGGAAAAGCAAACCTTTTGCTTGAAGAAGAGAAAATAAAAAAAGCAATGGGGTTGCTATTGCAAAAATATCCTTATCTTGAAAATTTAACAGGTGATCCTAGCCTTATAAATGTATATGAAGTAAAGTTAGAAGAAATTTTACTTACAGATAATTCAATAAGTTTTGGACATACTGACGTTATCGTATAGGAAAAAAGAGTAGGTGAAAATATGACAGAAAAAAAACAAGTGATTATTGAAACTGCATCAAGGTTATTTCATGAACACGGGTTTAATAATGTGGGTATAAAAAAAATATTAGATGAATTAGGTATTCCAAAAGGGTCATTTTATCATTTTTTTAAAAGTAAAGATGATTTAATTTATCATATAATGGATTTATACATTTCTGATACTCAACATTTAATTGTAAATTCACCTAATACTGTTGAAGGTATAAAAAAATTTTTTCATACGTATTTCGAACGTTTAATTTCAATGGGACTACGTGGTGGATGCCCAGTTGGGAATTTGATTTTAGAATTATCGGATGAAAAAGAAATATATAGATTGAAGCTACTTGAATGGAATAATTTAATAGAAAATTGGATTATTGAAGTACTAAAAAATGAAAACATTGATGATTACTTAAGTAAAGCAAAAATAATTTTGTCATTATTTGAAGGTGTTACAATGTTTTCAAAGCTTACTAAAGATGAAGAATACTTTAAAGTATTTGAAAATTATATTTTTTGTAATTTGCTTAAAAATTAATCTACGGGAAACCAAATTTCAATTCAATTTTATCTTGTTTGTTGTATTTTACAAATTGTAATGGCTCTTAGATTTAAAGGCTTAAAAAGAATTGTGAAGTTGTTCCAATGTATAATATTCATTCCAATTGGTGCTCTAGCATTTATGTCTACAATGCAAATATGAATTTTTTATCAAACGTCTATTAAGTGTTTACTTTGATGGACGTTTTTGAGTATAGATTTGTAATTATAGCAATTCTTTTTTATTCATATTTGCTATTTAATAAAATTGAAAATAGTATATAATGAATAGGTTACTTAAATTTAATACATAGAAAAATATGGAGGCAGAATGAAAAAAGAACATATTAAACTAGGAGCATTACTAATAACATTTTCTATTATAATGTATATTACACATTTTTTGATATTTAGAAACCTGGAGCATTTATTTATATTTTTAATATCAGATATTGCATTTGTGCCTCTTGAAGTTTTCTTAGTTTCATTAGTTATTGAGCAATTAATTGAAAAGCAAGAGGAACAGAAAATAATCAAAAAAATGAATATGTTAGTTGGGATGTTTTATCAAGAAATTGGTAATGAGCTACTAACATTTTTTGTGAATGCGGATATAGAACTTGAAAAAAATAAAGATTGCCTAATGATAAATTTTGATTGGAAAAAAGAAAACTACAAGAATTTAAAAAATATAGTCAAAAAACATTCTCATGATATTGATTTTAATAAAATTAAGCTTGATAAACTTCATTTATTACTCAAGAAAAATAGAGATTTAATTGTAAATTTAATTACTAATCCAGTGTTATTAGAAAAAGAATACTTTTCAGATGTTTTAATGAGTATTTTTCATTTGCTAGATGAACTTGAAAGTAGAGATTATAAAAAATTATCAAAAGAAGATAATGACCATATGAAAGTGGATGCAAAAAGGGTATATGAATTTTTATCAATTGAGTGGGTAGTCTATATGGAACAACTACAAATGGCTTATCCATATTTGTTTTTTACCGCATTAAAAAATAATCCATATGACAGTAGGGAAGGTAGTGAAATTGAAAAAGAAATTATGCTTAAAATTAACAATAAAATTGAATATTAATAGATGAATTTCTATAAGTTATCAAACAAAAAGAGGAATACCGACTTTAATCGATATTCCTCTTTTATTACAAAATATCAGAAAAATGCGCATATAAATGTTCATTTTCTTTACACATTTCAACAAATTCATGTGGTCCAGCAAAACAGATAGGACAAACTTCAGGTTTTTCTCTAAGTTCAATATGTCCACAAACAAGACAAATATATTTTTTCATTTACGATTCTCCTTTGCTATAGGTATACTAAAATATAATATTGATTTAATTATATACTATTTACTTTGCTATTAATAATGTTAATACTAACTTATTACAAATATATAGCAAATATGACTATTGATTGCTAAGTGTGTTAGGAATATTTATAATAAATTTAGAGGTGGTGCGACAGTTCGGTGTCGTGTGTATAGTTGGTGGAAATCCAACCTAGTAAGATTTAGCAAATCGCTAGTATCTAGTCTTGGAGCCGAAGTCGCGAGATAAGGTTTAAGCGTAGACAAGAAACTATTCGAGCCGTAATGCGAAAGCGTGAAGTGATTGAGCCTCGTTAGATTATAGAAAGTGGAAGCTGATATTGTCACCTCGATAGTAAGCAAAATAAGTTGTTCGTAAAATGCGAGAATAACTTAAGTCCACCGGGGTCCTAGAGCATGGCGAGTCTAAGAGTGTTACACACTGCATACCTGTGAGATCTTATATGTTCTCTAATGTTTTTTTTTTCAAAGGAGTATCTAGTACACAAGGATCATTTAATCTAAGGTATTGGAAAAGATATATAAGAAGTCGGATTAGTTCATAGTACTAATGAAACCCGTAACGAAGGTGGAGGGAAGGGACTAACATATAAATCGTTTTGTTAGATGAAACATCAATTACACTAGAGGTAAAGAAAAGATGGAAAATGAGTTTAGTGGAATAGCAAAATTAACAAGAAAGCATAAAAAGGTTCAAACTTTAATGCACTACGTTAATGAAAAGACTATTAAGGAAGAACATAATAGGCAAATCAAAGGGAAGACAGCAGGTATTGATGGCATAACAAAAGAAAGTTATGATGCAAATTTAGATGATAATGTGAGTAATCTAATTAGTAGAATGAAAAGATTTAGTTATAAGCCAAAAGCAGTTAGAAGAACCTATATTCCAAAAGATGCAAGTGATAAAATGCGTCCATTGGGTATACCTTCGTATGAGGATAAACTTGTCCAAGGTTCAATGAGAAATATATTAGATGAAATATATGAAAATAAGTTTTACAATTTCTCATATGGTTTCAGAAAAGGCCGAAATGCTCATCAAGCAATAAAGAAAGTTAATGAAATAATAATGAGAAAGAAAATTAATTTCATTGTAGATGCGGATATTAAGGGCTTCTTTGATAATGTAGACCATAAGTGGTTAATAAAGTTTCTCGAACATGATATTGAAGATAAAAATTTTATTAGATATATCAAAAGATTCCTAAAAGCAGGAATAATTGAGGAAATGAATTACTATGAAAGTGATAAAGGTACACCTCAAGGAGGAATAATATCGCCAGTACTTGCAAATGTTTACTTGCATTATGTACTTGATATTTGGTTTGAAAAAGTTGTAAAATCAAAACTTAAAGGTGACGCTTATATCGTAAGATATGCAGACGACTTTGTGTGTTTCTTTCAGTATGAAAATGAAGCAAATAAATTCTATCAATCGTTAATAAAGCGATTAAATAAATTTGGATTGGAATTATCAGAAGATAAAAGTAAGATAATAAAATTTGGTAGATTCGCTAGAGATAATAGTTTGGATGGTAAAACTGAAAGCTTCGATTTTCTTGGTTTCACACATATTAATGGTAAAACGCTTACCGGTAGATATAGAGTGATGCATAAAACAAGTATGAAGAAATTAAAAGTTAAGAAGGCAAATGTTAAAAATTGGTTGAAAGTAAATATGCATATAGGAATACCTGAACTTATTAAGAAAATAAATAAGAAATTAATTGGTCACTATGCATATTATGGTATATCTGGAAACTATAGAAGCCTTGTTAACTTTCGAAGGTTCATACTAGAAGCGTTTTATAAAGTTTTAACAAGACGTAGTCAAAGAAGTTATTTGAATGTTAAACGTTATAGATTATTATTGGAGCATTTTCCAATAAAAGAACCTAAGATTTATGTGGATATATGGTAATTTTGTAAGAATTATATGAAGAGCCTAATGCCTTAATAGGGCACGTTGGGTTCTGTGAGGGGCAAATAGACTACCCTTGCTAAATAAGGAGGTGGAGTCGAGAGTTGTCTACTCGACGAAAATGGCAAAGGTAATCAATAAAAGTAAAGATTTAATTAAAGAATATAATAAAGCTAGATTTATGTCATTTTTATTTTTAGCTATAATAATATTGAGTTTAATATTGGCATTAAAAATTTGGGAAATTTCATTAATTGTAGTTATTGTGTTTAGAATAAAGTATAAGAAAAATAAAATAAAAGTAAAAATTTTAAAGTCAGGTGTTAATGGAGAGAAAAATTTAGTTTTAAAATTAAAAGAATTATCTAATGATTACACGATTATTAGTGGTCTTAAATTAGTCAATTCAAAGGGTAGAATTACTGAAATAGATGCGGTCGTTATTGGAAATGGAAATTTATTTATTATTGAAGCAAAAAATCATAGAGGTTATATTTATGGTGATGCTAAGGAAAATGAATTAATTCATGAAAAAGCTATTACGGATGGTAATTTGAAAAAGAAAAATATTAAAAATCCTATTAAACAAAGTGAAAGGCAATTAGATATCCTTAAGAGTATTTTAAGTGAAAGGAGTTTAACTCCATATATTAATCAAATAATTGTTTTTACAAATAAAGATTTAAGATTTAATATTAAAAATTCTAATATACCAATATTAAAAAATGAGCAGTTAATTGAATATATTAGTAAATATAATAAAACAAAAAAGAGTTTAACGAACAAAGATGAAAAAGGCATAATCAATGTGCTTTTGAATTTAGATTATTGCTAATGGATTATTAGGTTATATTGTTTTACATAAATATATATTTTTCTATAAAAAAGCATATTACTAGTAAAAATACTAATAATATGCTTTTTATTTGTTTATCACGTAATTAAATTTATATCAAGTTATAAGGTTAAATTGTAAATTTAGAAATATCATCTACAAGGTTTTGTATTTCAAGTTTTGTTTCATCAATTAATGAATTAATATGTGTAGTTATTTCTAATGAATCTTGAGACCCAGAATTTACTTCAGTTGAAGTTGCTGATAATTCTTCTATAGAAGAAGAAATAAATTCTATTTTTTTAATTATTTCTGAAATGCTCTCATTTAAAGAATTACTTAAATTGTTAACATTATCAATGTGCTTGTTTAATTTAAGTAAAGATTCTGAGGTGTTATTGAAAATGTTTTCAGTTGAATTAACAGAGTTATTTTGTTCTTCATTTGTAAGTTTAATAGAATTAGTCATTTCAACTGCATCATTTGAAACAGAAATAATATTATTTATTAAATTGTTAATTTTTTCTGTAGAGTCTTGAGTTTGTTCAGCTAAGACTTTAATTTCATTAGCAACAACAGCAAAACCTTTACCAGCATCTCCAGCTCTAGCAGCTTCAATGCTAGCATTTAATGCAAGTAAATTTGTTTGTTCAGATATGCCAGATATAATACTTGTTATTTCATTTGCACTATTTGCATAATTATCGATTTTTGATATTGTTGATATAATATTATTTGTATTTTCAATACTTTCAGAATTTTTTTCTTTTAATTCTGTAACTACGATAAGTCCTTTTTCACTAAGTAATTTAGATTCTTTAGAAATTAAGTGAATACTATCGATTAAGGAAGTAGTTTTTGAAGAAATATTTCCAATTTCCTCCATTTCATACATGGTGTTTTCTATATACTTACTTTGATCACCAATTACTGAATTTAATTGATCTACATTTGCAGTTATCTCTCTGTTGATTTCTGAAGATTTTGTAGAAGAATCCTCTAAATCATCGTATTTACTTACCATAGATTTTGATGTGTTTTTAATGTCCTTAACAATAATTTGAGTATTTTCAATAAAAATATTAATTTGATTAGATAAATTTCCAATTTCATCTTTTGGAAGTGGATTAATTCTCATAGTCAAATCTCCATTTCCGTTATTTATTTCATTTAGCAAATTGCTAGTATTATTAATAGATTTCAGAATTGATTTGAAAACTAAAAAAAGAGCCAAAATAGTAAAAATTATAGTAATTAGTGTGAAAATGATTGCTTTAGTTTTCATGCCTTTAATAAATTCAGAAATATACATACTGTTTTCAGAAACTTCTTTATTTACATCATCTTCTAAAACTTTTAAAGAATCATTTAAAGTTTCAACATATGGATCAAATTTGCCCATGTATTTATTTCCTTCTTCAGTTCCTTTATTAATATATGTGTTAGCCATTTGTATACCTAGTGTATAAAACTCATCTAATTTACTATTAAAATCTTTGATTAATGATAGTTTGTTTTTATAGTTATCATTATTTTCAAGTTTTTTTATTAAAGATTTTGCATCATCGTAATAATTTTTAGCTTCATCTAGACCATCGTCATAACCGGGTTTTCCTCTAGTTGCTGAAATATCAGAAAGCCATTGTTGAATTTGAATAACATCTTTCCTTAAATTATTGATATCTTCTAAATCAGATAAAGTGTATTTTGAAAATTTAGTGTAGTTGTTTTCAATAATACTAAGCATATTGATTGAAGTTACTACTAATATTAAAATTAGTAAAATAACTACAAATGTTATAAAAATAGATTTTGATTTAATAGATTTTAGGTTCATATATTTTCCCCCTAGAAATAAAATAATAATATTATTTTTCTACCCATTCTAGAAATTGAATAAACATTATAAACTTATAATGTTTATTTTTTTGTAATTGTTCAAGTATATGTCTTTATAATTTTACATTTAGTTATCATATTTAATATATTTAAAGAAATAAATCTGATATTGATATCGCGGTATAAATTAAAAGCGCTGCAAGAAATATATTAAATGGCTTGTAGTATTTATTTAAGAACTTATTGAAAAATGAACCTAGTAATCCCCATGAGATTAGAGAAAGAAATGCAATAAAAGTTAAAAGGATTGTAAATAAAACTAGTTGATAATTTTCATTGTAAAAAGGCACTATGAATGTTGAAGTCACAGTTACGGCGTACATAATAAATTTAGCATTTATAAATTGAAGTACGATACCTGATTTGTAACTTAATTCAGTCGAAGAATTTTCACTTGAAGATGGCTTTGATTTTATAATTTTATAAGCTAAGTAAAGCATGTAGATTGAAGCAATAATACTCATATATTTTTTTACTTTTGGTATGTAATCAAAAAGTAGTAGATTAAAATAGCTACTGAACAAAATTATAGCAAAAAATCCTGTTATAACTCCAAATATAAATCTTAATGTTTTTTTCAATCCATATTTACTTGAATGAGCCATAGTCATTATATTATTTGGACCAGGTGTAAAAGTAACAATAAATACGTAGGTTATAAAAGCATATAAATTTAACATAATTATTCCTTTTTAATAAGATAGTTTATAAATCGCATTTTATCCGATGCCTTAGAGTTCTAATACCCCCTCTACTTAAAAAAGTGGGGGATAAAGAACTCTAAAAAGGCCCTGGATTATGTTTTCTAAGATTCAGTGGGAGTAAAAACTCCCTCTGAATCCAAGAAATTCATTTATATTTGTTCTTGTTATATGTTATTATATAAAAAAATCTATAAAAAAATCTATAAAAAAACATAGGTTAATGTTTTAATTATAGATTTTTTCAATTTGAAAATTATTGATTTTATTTACTTAATACTTAGAAGTTATGAAATCTATTTATTTAAGCAACATTTTTTATATTTTTTTCCACTTCCACATGGACATGGATCATTTCTACCAATTTTTTCGCCTTTAACAACTGTTTTAGTTGCATTATAAGCTTTTTTAATTTCTTTTCTTTTTTCTTTTGTAAATATATCATCCCATGCTGGTAAATTATATAACCAATCTGCTTTAGCTTCATGCATATTGTAATATAATTTATCATAATCAATTTCTGCATCAATAGATGTATTTTCATCTTCTAATTCATCTAAATTGATTTCTTCTTTAAGACTTGTATTGATTCCATCTAAAAAGCCTGCAAACATTACAGGTTTCAATTTATATTTTTCAGCCAAATCTTTGATACTGCCTTTTAGAGAAGTTTCTTTCTCAATTAAAATAGCATCATATACTGTTTGTTCAAGAGCTAAATAATTTTTCCAAAATTCTTGTGAATCTGCAGCGTTTTCAGCTATCTCTTCCCATTCTTTAAATAAACTCATTTTTCCACCTTTCATTCCTTTATTAGTCTTTCTTATATTATCATACTAACTTACTTAACATCAAGAATAATTAATATTTTTATTAGGTGAAAAATGCATATTTACATTTAAATTTGATATAATTATTTTAGAAAATATAAAAGGTGGTTATAAGATGAACTATTTGGAAATGCTTGAAAATTCTAAAAAAAATATAGGTGAATTTTGTAAAGTTTGTAAGGAATGTAATGGTATATCATGTAAAGGTAAAATTCCAGGACCTGGTGGAAAGGGACTTGGGCTTGGTTTTATTAGAAATTACGAAGATTTAAGAAAAATCAGATTAAATATGGACACTGTTTATTTAAATAAAGGCACTAATACTGAAATAGAACTTTTTGGAAAGAAATTTAAGTATCCTGTGTTTGCGGCACCAGTAGGAGGAGTTCAAATTCATTATAGCGATTTATATAATGATCTTACTTACTCAAAAGCTGTGATAAATGGATGTCACAAAGCAGGTACAATTGCTTTTACGGGAGATGGAGTTAAAGACGAAGTTTTTACAGGAACTCTTAAGGCTATAAAAGCTAATGATGGATGGGGTGTTCCAACTATTAAGCCTTGGAGTAAAGAAGAAGTTATAAAGAAAATAAAACTTAGTGAAAATGCAGGTGCATTTGCAGTAGCAATGGATATTGATGCAGCAGGATTAAGCATATTAGCAGCTCAAGGAAAACCAGTATCGCCACTTTCGAAAGAAGATTTAAAAGA
This sequence comes from Helicovermis profundi, assembly GCF_033097505.1. Lineage (NCBI taxonomy): Bacteria > Bacillati > Bacillota > Clostridia > Peptostreptococcales > Caminicellaceae > Helicovermis > Helicovermis profundi. The sequence continues at coordinate 621,693 of NZ_AP028654.1, forward strand.
AATAGTAAATTCTACAAAGCTTCCTTTTATTTTAAAAGGTGTTATGAGCGCAAACGTTGCTAGAAAAGCAATAGAGGCTGGTGTATATGGGGTAATTGTATCTAATCACGGAGGAAGAGTTTTAGATGAAACACCTTCAACAATAGAAGTTTTGCCTGAAATAGTAGAAGAAGTACAAGGTAAAATTAAAGTGTTTATTGATGGTGGCTTCAGAAGTGGAATTGATGTTTTTAAGGCAATAGCACTCGGAGCAGATGCAGCGCTCATTGCTAGACCATATGCAATTTCTGTGTATGGAGCAGGTGAAGAAGGTGTTGAATTATATACTGAAAAAATTGGAAGAGAATTAGCTGAAGCTATGATTATGACGGGAGCAAGTAATTTAAGTGAAATTGATGAAGACAAGATAAGGTAAAATAGTAACATTTTTTAGGTATCGAGTGCATTTCTTAGCTTCAGAAGGCGTTTTATTCCTTCAGAAGTTTAGAAAAAACAATCCAGGACTTTATAGAGTTCTTTATTCTCAGCTTATGAAGTAAGTTGAGGGTATTAAGAACACTAAGGTATCGGATCAGTGCATTTCTTAGCTTCAGAAGGCGTTTTATTCCTTCTGAAGTTTAGAAAAAACAATCCAGGACCTTATAGAGTTCTTTATTCTCAGCTTATGAAGTAAGCTGTGGATATTAGAACACTAAGGTATCGGATCAGTGCATTTCTTAGCTTGAGAAGGTGTTTTATTCCTTCTGAAGTTTAGAAAAAACAATCCAGGACCTTATAGAGTTCTTTATTCTCAGCTTATGAAGTAAGCTGAGGGTATTAAGAACACTAAGGTATCGGATCAGTGCATTTCTTAGCTTGAGAAGGTGTTTTATTCCTTCTGAAGTTTAGAAAAAACAATCCAGGACCTTATAGAGTTCTTTATTCTCAGCTTATGAAGTAAGCTGTGGATATTAGAACACTAAGGTATCGGATAAAAAACAAAATTAATTCTTCTCTTTGAAGGCAAGCCTTCTTTTCGAGACTATGTGTCAAAGGTTTATGGTTTAAAAGGCAGTGCGACCCATCAAATCACTTCGTAATTTGCTTGGTCACGGGCTTTTAGCCCTATAAAAAACAAAATTAATTCTTCTCTTTGAAGGCAAGCCTTCTTTTCGAGACTATGTGTCAAAGGTTTATGGTTTAAAAGGCAGTGCGACCCATCAAATCACTTCGTAATTTGCTTGGTCACGGGCTTTTAGCCCTATAAAAAACAAAATTAATTCTTCTCTTTGAAGGCAAGCCTTCTTTTCGAGACTATGTGTCAAAGGTTTATGGTTTAAAAGGCAGTGCGACCCATCAAATCACTTCGTAATTTGCTTGGTCACGGGCTTTTAGCCCTATAAAAAACAAAATTAATTCTTCTCTTTGAAGGCAAGCCTTCTTTTCGAGAATTATTTTTGTTTTTTGCACTGCTTTTTTGAAATGAATATTGTAAATATTCTGAAAAATTGTATAATAGGTATAGCGGGACGTTTTGTATTAGGCGGGACGTTTGTGTACATACTATAAAAACGGGGTGTTTATATGATTTTAACTGGAAAAGTTCTTATTGCTCAGGGCGGTGGACCTACTGCTGTTATTAATCAATCTATGGTTGGTGCTGCTCTTGAAGCTAGAAAATTTGCTCAAGTTACTAAAGTTTATGGTGCGATTAGAGGTGTTGAAGGAATTCTTAACGAGGATTTTATCGATTTATCTCAGGAGACTACTAACAATATGGAATTAGTTGCTCAAACTCCATCTTCTGCTCTTTTATCTACAAGGGTTAAACCTGATGAAGAATCTTGTAGACGGATGTTTAAGGTTATGAAAGCACATGATATTAGATATTTCTTTTATATTGGTGGTAATGATTCTTCTGAAACACTAAGATTAATTGCTGAAAATGCAGTCAAAGAAAAGTATGATTTTAGAGCAATTCATATTCCTAAAACTATCGATAATGACTTAGTTTTAAATGATCATACTCCAGGATATGGTTCTGCTGCGAGATTTATTGCATCAGCTTTTACTGGTGTAAATCTTGATAATAGAGCAATGGGTGGTATTTATATTGGTGTAGTAATGGGAAGACATGCTGGATTTTTAACTGCAGCATCTGCCATTGCTAAAAAATATCCAGATGATGGTCCTCATCTTGTATATGTTCCTGAAAGAGCATTTTCAATTGATAAATTTGTTAAGGATGTAAAAAACGTTTATGACAAATATGGAAGATGTGTTATTGCTGTATCTGAGGGAATAACAGATGAAGAAGGTAGACCGATTGTTACAACTTTAAGAGATGATATTGAGTATGATGAACATGGAAATGTTCAACTTTCTGGAAATGGTACTTTAGGAGAATCTTTGTCAGATTTACTTAAAGAAAAATTAGGAGTTTCAAGAGTTAGAAGTGATACATTTGGATATTTACAACGTTCTTTTATGGAATGTGTTTCAGATATTGATCAAAGAGAAGCCAGAGAAGTAGGTGAAAAAGCAGCTCAATATGCTATGTGGAATAATTCTGATGGATCTATTGTAATTAATAGAACGGGTTTTTATTCAGTGGATTATGATTTTGTTCCTCTTGATAAAATTGCAGGAAAAACAAGATATATGCCTGATGAATTTATTAATGAAGAAGGCAATCACGTCACTGACGCATTCAAATATTATTTAAGACCACTTGTAGGTTCTGGTTATAAAGTTGCTCATAGATTACGTGCGAGTCATGCTCCGAAATTGTTTTTGAAATAAGAGAAAAAATATATATTAAAAGCTCCGCCACACCGCACATCCATGCGTGAGGCACTGCGTTTTAATATATATTTTTTTAATTCTAAAAAGGTAAGGATAAAACTTACATATTATTGAGAATATAATAAATACAAACAGTGTAATGATTACAAAATTATTATAATAGAATTATATGCATTTAATAAGAATTAGTTCTATTATAGTAGAACTAATGGATTGACGGTAATATTACAAATTGATATAATTCTATTATAATAGAATTATATCAACAAATATAGATTTAATTTCGATACAACAGAACTAATATAGAGGTGTGACATGAAAAGTCGAGAATTATATATAAATCAGTTAATTGATTATATTGATACACCTGTAATAAAGATAATAAAAGGCATTAGACGTTGCGGAAAGTCTTATTTATTAAAATTATTGTCGAATCATCTTATGAATAAGGGCGTGTTTGAAAAGCAAATAATAAAAATTGATTTTGAATCTATTCAATATGAATCATATAAAGATTACAAAGCTCTCTATAATTATGTTACTGATAAAGTAACTGATAATAAATTAAAAACTTATATACTTATTGATGAAATACAAGAAGTGCGTGAATGTGAAAAGGCAGTTAGATCATTTATGGTCGACTTAGATTGTGATATTTATTTGACTGGATCCAATGCTCATTTATTATCTGGTGAGCTGGATACATATCTTACAGGTCGATACGTAGAGCTTGAACTATATCCCTTGTCATTTAATGAGTATATTGATTTTTATGAAGTTGTTGAAAATAATCCAAATGATGTGGAAAAAGCATTTAATGATTATTTAAAGTATGGTGGATTTCCTGGATTATATCATATGCCTAAAGAGGATGATTTGAAAGTTCAGTATATAAAGGGTATATATAATTCTGTTGTACTCAAAGATGTTATACAAAGAAACAAAATTAGAGATACAGAGTTGCTAGAGAGAATTTTCATCTATATCATGGATAATATTGGACAGATTTTTAGCGCTAAGAAAATCGCGGATTATCTTAGAAGTCAAGGAAGAAAAGTCGGTATAGAATCTGTTTAAAGTTATATTTAGGCATTAGAGAGTGCTATGATTTTATAGCGATATGCCAAGGTGGGAAAATCTATGTTCAAGTAATATATTTATTATCATTTAATCAGGTGATTGCAAGAGAATTCACACCACTCGCGAATGTAAATGATAATTATAAGAAAATTGTTATCTCAATGGACCGCATGCAAATTGTAAATAAAGATGGAATAGAGTGGATGAGTATAATTGATTTTATTAGGTCTATCAAATAAATTATATTAAAATGCATTTCAAAAAAGTTTGCTAAAATTAATATAAGGTATAATTAAATGTAGAAAAATTAATGTTATTATTAATATTAATTTTATTGAATACGTGGGTGAGTGAAAACATGCTTGAAAAAAAGATTTATAAAATAATTTTAGTATTTGCTATTGCAATATCCTTCATTAGTATTTTAACTAATATTGTTGCAAAATTTCCATTTGAAGTTCAAATTAAGTGGATATTACTTATTAGTATTAGTTTTTTCTCATATTTTGTAGTAAAACGTGAAAATTATAAAAAATATAGTGATAATATTAAATTTGTTTATTTTTTATTTATAATCTACTTATTTATTCCTTTTGCTTGGATTGATTCTGGTGGTAGTAGTAATAACACAATTGGATATATATTTATTTTAATTATAACAACAACTTATCTTTTTAAAAAATATAAACGAAGTTTTTTAATTGCATCCATTATATTAATGTTTGATTTTTTAATTTATATTGAACATTTTTATCCTAAACTTATTAAGACGTATTCGGAAAGTTCACAATTTACAGATAGGATGATTCAAATTCCTATTATAATTTTGGGTGCATATTTTTTAATTAAAAGATTTGATACTGCATATAATGTAGAGAAGAATGCTCTTATTAGTAGTCAAATAGAACTTGAAAAGGCAAATGAAGAATTAAATTTTTATGCAAATTATGATAAGCTAACATTAGCTGCAAATAGAAGAATGTTTGATAAAAATTTAGAAAAGGTGATAAAAGATAAAAAAAATATGGATGTTTATGTATTATTAATTGATTTTGATAATTTTAAGTATATTAATGATAATTATGGTCATGTTAAAGGTGATGAAATTTTATATAAATTTGTTGAAATATCAAATAAATATTTTACTTCTCCTAGTATAATTTCTAGGTGGGGTGGTGATGAATTCGCTATAATTTTTTATGGAACATTGGACGATTTAATTAAAAAGTTAAAATTACTTAAATATGAGTTTGAAAATTTAAAAGATGAAATAAATATAAAAAAAACCATTAGTGTAGGTATTGCTGATATACAAAAAGAATCTGAAATGGTTGAACTTTTAAGGAGGGCGGATAATGCTCTTTACAAGAGTAAAACTGAAGGTAAAAATGCTATTAATATTAATTTATATAAATAAACATATAGGAGAGTTTTATGACTAAAATAGATGAATATATTTTTAAAGTTATTCATGATGAAAATCTTGCAAAAGAAGCAGAATTTTATAATAAGGAAGAAGAGAGGACACTTGACTTTGAGGGCACTAGTATTAGTTATTTAGTTATAGGTGATTCTAAAAAAACACTTCTTATGCTTCCAGGTACTACAGGTAATTCAGTTACATTTTTAAGATACATTAGTGAGCTTTCTAAGGATTATAAACTTATATTAGTTAATTATCCTCAAGTAAATTCAATTGAAGAATTAAAAAATGGTATTTTGAAGGTTATTGAAAAAGAAATTACAAGTGAATTTTATATTTTTTCTCACTCTCTAGGTGGAATTTTATCACAGTTTATACTTAAAGAAATTGGTGAAAAGGTAAAAGGTCTTATTATTGCGCATTCAAGTACCATTAATAATACTATTAGTAAAAAAATAAGAAAAGAAAATCTTGCAAGTATTCAGCGTTTTACTAATTCTATTAAAGGTATGTTTTATAAATTGTTTATTAGAAATTTCATTAAGAGAATTAGAAAAGGTGTAGTAGCTTCTAATGTTGATAATTTTGAGTTTTGGGAAGAAATTTATGCTAAGATACTTAGTGAATCATCTAAAAAAGGTCTTTTATCAATTTATAATTGTCTTGAAGAATTTTGGAAATCGTATTCATTTGAAAAAAAAGACTTTGTTAATTTTATCGGAAAAGCTATAATAATTGAATCTGAAACTGATGTTATACATGATATGCCTGAAAAAGAAGCTTTAAAAACACTTTTTATAAATTCATCCTATATTGAATTTAAAGGCTCTAGCAATATGTCGATTATAAGAAATCAAGATAAATTTTTAGATGTTATTAAAGAAAATTTTAAGTAAAATTATATAAACAAGATGTATTTAAATATAAAAAGGAGCACCAAAAGTGCTCCTAGTATTAAAAGTCTATATTTTTTTTATCAAATAAACCAACAAGTCCAATAAGTGCAGCGAATCCAACCGCAGCAACTGGCCAGACAATCCATGTAATTCCCCAATCCATTGTCCATAAACTCCAAGCTAAATAGACTGCAACTACAAGTGGCCAATAAAATGATGCTAATTGTTCAGTTTTTTTAACTTCTTTTCTCTTATGCGGTGCATAATCACCTTCTCCTAAAATAAAATTGAGTGCCTTGTAGTAATCTGAAACGGGAATAATATTATAAACACCAATTGCTATCATCAAAATTAAAACAATAACCATGTATAGAGCTAAATTGCCTGAATTGGTTAAAATAGAAATTGTTATTAGTGGTAAAAAACTTGTTAAAAATAATATAATACTAATTGAAAGTCTTCTTGTGTAAATTGGTTTAAACTCTTTCATCTTTTCTCTAATAATGCCGGATACGCCATAATCTAATTCAAATCGATTTAGTTTGAACTTGTTAAAATCATCATTATAATTGTTAACTTTAATGAGTTGAATAATACCATATATTAGTATTGACATTAATAATATAAGTCCAAAAGCAGCTGCTGTACTTGAGGAGAAATTATATTGATCCGAAAGTGCCAATAAAAATAATAAGGGTGTTACTGATGATATTATAATAAATGCACCTTTAGAAACATACTTAGAGTATTCTACTTTCCTTTCTAAAAAATCCGTAATTTCTTCTAAAGATAGTCTTTTTAAAACTAAATCATTGTCTTCCACCACTTCAGTAATATCTTCTATTTCGTCTTTAACTAGGTAGTCTGTTGTTACACCAAATATATTGCTTAGCAAAAGTATCTTGTTTAAATCGGGTATACTTCTTGCACTTTCCCATTTAGAGATAGACTGTCTAGAAACATTCATTTTAAATGCAAGCTCTTCTTGAGACCATCCTGATTTCTTTCTTAAATTTACAATTTTATCGGCTAATATCATTTTCTTCCTCCTTGTCATCTTTCGATAACTAAATTCTAACAAAATATTCAGCTATAAACCATAAAGTTAAGTTTGAAATTTGTCAACCACCAGTTGCATTTGCAATTTAATGCGGCTTACATGCATGTAAATAATCAAATATATATATTTATATTTATTCTGCTTGTCATTTTAAACTATATTTCTTTTAATTATATATTTAAATTATAATTCATTTAAAATATATAAATCAATATTTTTACTCAAAGGTTACATAAAAGTTAAAGAAGAGTTACTATTATCTTACAATATGTCATATTTTATTGAAGAAATTATTATTGATGTTAAGATAATATTAGGGAAAGACAAGAAAAAATAAAAAGCTTTCAAAGGAGGCAAAAATGTTAAATCTATTAAGTAGACTCAATCCCATTGCATATGCAATAATTATAGCCATATTAACAATTCTTTTTATAACAATTATTTTGTCATTATCAATTAGAAGTAAATATAAAAAAATTCTTAAAGACATAACAAATACAAATTTTAGAAAAGAAAAGAAATTTGATTCACCAATGCTTAATGAAATTATAGAAGATTTTAAAGATAGCATTAAGGAAAATATTAGTGAAGTTAATACTGAGGCTATGATTGAAAAAAATATTCATAAATATTTAAAAAATGAACTTATTGGAGAGAGATTTGTTAACAAATCAACTTCACTTATGATTATATTGGGGCTTCTTGGAACGTTTTATGGGCTTACACTTTCTATAGGAAATATAGTTAATTTACTTTCAACTACTGAAAATGCAGCCACTGGAAACGTTGCAAATATTACAGGTGGATTAATTAATTCTGTTACAGGTATGAGCGTTGCTTTTGTAACCTCACTTTTTGGTATAGCATCTTCAATAATTGTAAATCTTATTAGTATATTATTTCATTTAGGAGAAATGCGAGAATCAATTATTATTCATATAGAAGAATACTTAGATAATAATCTTGGTAAAAAATCTTTAGATTTAGAAACTGTTGATGAAGAAGGAAAAAGTGTATTAGAGGTATCATTTGAAAATTTAGGTACAAATCTTGAAGTAAGCTTAAATGAATTGACTTCAACTTTAGCCTATAGACTTACTGAAGCAACAAAAGAAATGAAAAATACAGCTGAAACAATTGGAAGTTCAATTGATAAATTTGATAAAAGTTTAGATGTATTTGGCGAAAATGTTAGAGATTTTTCGGAGTTTAATTATCATTTGAAAAATAATATAGAAAGAATGAGCTTAGTTTTTGATGATAATGCTTTAGAGATTAAAAATCACACATCAGTTTTAAAAAATGGATTCCCGATTGTAAAAGAATTTAATGAAAAAGTTGGCGAAATAACTTCTAATAATAAAGAAAGTTAGGGGTGATTTTATGAAAAAGAGATACAGAAAGTATAGACATAAGGAAGAAAGTGAAAACTTTTGGCCTGCTTTTACAGATATGATTTCAACTATAGCTTTAATACTATTTTTCTTAATGCTTATTGCTTACGTAAATAATATTGTTACTGGAAAAAATTTAGAATATGCAGTTAAACAATTAGAAGATACTCAGTCGAAACTTGAAATAAGTAAAGCAGAAATATCAAATGCTGAAGATCAGCTTAGACTTTTAAAAAATGATCTTGAAAAAACTGCTGCTGAAGTAAAAAAAGGTGAAATAGAACTAAAACTTTCTGAAGAGGAAATTGATAAGCAAAAGGAAATAATAGCATCGAGTAATCAAGAACTTGGGCAGTTAAGAACTAAACTTAAAGGTATAGCATTACTTAGATTAGATGTATTAAATAAAGTAAAAGTTTCAATTGAAGAAAATTTAGGTAATAAAAATGCAAAAGGTGAAGAACTTGTTCTTATTGGTGATAATGGTAATATTATTATCAATGAAGGATTAGTATTCGATTACGGAAAATCTATTATAAAAGATGAAGGAAAACCATTACTTGCAAAACTTGCAAAATCTTTTGAAAAAGTATTAGATGATCCTAATGTTAGTAAAAATATAGATGCAATTAATATACAGGGTCATGCTGACATTAGAGGAACAGCTGATGCTAATAGAAAATTGTCAACAGATAGAGCAACGTCAGTTGTTAATTATTTTATGCAGTCTGATCCAACTTTAGAAAAAAGATATGGTAAATTTTTTATGGCAAGTGGATTTTCTTATTTTAGGCCACTTATTGATGAAAAAAATGAAGACGCCTATTCTAAAAATAGAAGAATCGAAATATCAGTAATACTAAAGGACTCAAATGTACAAAATGTAATAGATGATTATTTAAAAGAATCAGTAGATATTCTTAATAATACATCAGATAATTAAATAATATATAATAAATCATACCTTAAAGTTGAATATAGCTTTAAGGTATGATTATTTTTTTGATTAAATGGATATAAGTTTTGGTATAATACTAGTATATGAATTAAATCTGATTGCAAGTTACTTAGTCTTAGAGACTAAATACATAAAGTGGTGAAAAATATGAAAAAAATTCAAATAAAATTTAGATATAAATTTATTGGTGCTATAGTATTGATATCAATAATTCCATTAATTTTCTTCTCATATAAAAGTTATAATAGTTCAAAAAAGTTATTAACTGATGTTGAAATTGAAAAAATAGACACTTTTTACTCTAGAATAATAAATAATTCAAATAATTATTTTTATTCCTCGGAAAAAGATTTGCTCTATTTAGAAAAAATAACTAAGACACATTCAAGCATAGATAGTGATGAAACGTCGTTAAAAAATATTGAAAAAATGTATGATGACTTTATAAGTATTAATACTAGGTATGATCAAATTAGATTGTTAGATTTAAGTGGAATGGAAAAAATTCGAATTAATAATTCTAATGGTGTTACTATAGTTCCCAAAAATGAACTTCAGGATAAATCAAATAGATATTACTTTAAAGATACAATTAAACTAAGAGAAAATGATATTTTTACTTCACCCATTGATTTAAATGTGGAACATGGAGAAATTGAAAAACCAAATAAAAGTGTTATAAGGTTTGCTAAAGTAGTTTATATAGAAAATAAACCTAAATATGTTTTAATTTTAAATGTAAATACGAATCATATATTTAATGAATTACGAAATTTAATTAAAAATAACGAATTTAATGATACTTATTTAATTGATGAAAAAGGCTTTTACATTGTAAATAGTAATAAGTTAAAAGAATGGGGAGGTCCTAATAACCTTAAAACAGGTGAAAGTTTTATGAAGGATTATCCTGTAATTTCTAAAAAAATTTTAAAAGACGTTAATAATGGACATATTATTACTGATTCAAAAAGTTATTTTTGGAAAAAATACTATATAACGTCCTCAAATGAATCATATGTTACGATTATAAGTGCTATTGATAATAATGATTTTCTGAACAATGTAAATGAATTTTTTAAGAAACTTGTTTATCAAATGATTATTATATTGATTTTAATATTTATTATTAGTTATTTTTTATCAAAAATAATAACTAATCCTATATATAAAATTGTTGATGCTGTAATTGAAATAGGTAAAGGAAATTTTGATGTTCATTTTGATGTAGATAAAGATAGTGGTAGTGAAATCAATATATTGGCTTATGAAATAAAAAAAATGGCATTAGAACTTAGTTCCATTTATCATCAAATTGAGAAAAGAGTAAGAGATAGGACTAAGGAACTTGAAAAAATGAATGAAAAAATAAAAAAAATGGCACAAATAGACCCTCTTACAGGAATATACAATCGTCATTATTTTAATCAATATGTAAATGATGTTTTAAACGATTCTAGTGAAAATATTACTTTGATTATGATTGACGTAAATGATTTTAAGTATATTAATGATAATTATGGACATAACATTGGCGATGAAATATTAAAAACTGTTGCAGATTTACTTACTAAGGCTGTAAGAGAATCCGATTTTGTTGTAAGGTATGGAGGCGATGAATTTTTAGTTATACTTTATAATGCAGATGCAATTGTTGCACAGTCTTATGTAAATAGACTTAGGCTTTTAATTTTTGAATTTAATTATGATAATGATTTAATTAATCATAGACTAGAACTTAGCTTAGGTTATGACGTATATACAGGTGAAAAGCATATTCTTGAAGTTATTAATTCTGCTGATGAAAAAATGTATAAGAATAAAATTCAACTAAAAGAAAAAAGAGGTGGTAAAATTGAGTAAAACCATAAAAACTATAGGCATGATTATTATTGGAATTTTGCTTTCAATATCTATTTTGGTATTTTCTGTTGATCATTATACATTTAGTTCAAATTATTATGTTAATAAGTTTGTTGAATTTTCGGTTAAAGACCTTTCTGGACTTACTGATGATGGAATAGTTAAAGCTGCTGATAAACTTACAAAATATTTAAAATATAAAAATGAGTCTCTAGATCTAAAACTTAATATTAGTGGAAAGATAAGAGAAGTTTTTAATGAAAAAGAAAAATCACATATGGTTGATGTGAAAAATATATTTAGAAATTTAAATAAATTTAAGGATGTTTCTATTGGGATTATTTTTCTATATTTAGTCCTAGGACTTAAGTATGATTTTTTAAGAAAAAAAGATATAAAAAATATTTTTATAGTTAGTTTTATTTTTATGCTTACTATATTTATAGGTTTATTTATATTAGTTAATATTGATTTTACAAAGTATTTTATTAAGTTTCATCAAATGTTTTTCTCAAATAAACTTTGGATTTTAGATCCATCTAAAGATGTACTGATTCAGTTATTACCTGAACAATTTTTTATTGATATAACAGTAAAAATATTAGAACTTTATGGTATTATTACAACTACTCTAACCGCTTTGGTTTATTTAATATATAGACATAAATTTACAAGCTGATTAATGCTAATTTTAAACGAAAAGTATAAATTAATTAAATACTTGCTTTAGATACTAAGGATTTTTATTAATATATTTAAATATTGATAAGGATCCTTTTTGTATACAAAGCTATATTATACTATAATTAAATAGGTAGATATAGATAAATGAATTTCTAAGATTCAGATGGAGTTTTTACTCCCATTGAATCTTAGAAAACATAATCCAGGGCCTTTTTAGAGTTCTTTATCCCCCACTTTTTTAAGAAGTGGGTGGAGAAAGAACTCTAAGGCATCGGATAAATTAAATGGATGTGATATAAATGTTAAGATATTTTATCGGGCGTTCTTCTAGCGGTAAAACAGACCAAATATATAAAGAAGTAAATAAATTTATAAATGAAAAAGTGAATGGTAAAATCGTTCTAATTGTTCCAGAACAATTTACATTAGAGTCCGAAATGGATTTAATTAATAATTTAGATAAAGAAGGCCTTCTAAATGTTGAAGTAATTAGTTTTACACGTCTTATGGAGAGGGTCTTTGATGAACTAGGAAAGCTAGACAGAACAGATATTAATGAAATTGGAAAAATAATGATTTTAAAAAAATTATTTAATAAATCTAGTTCTAAGTTAAATGTATTTGGAAGTATATATAAAAAGAGAGGGTTTTTAGATTTATTTAGTAGTCTTATTAAAGAGTTTAAAAGAGCAGGAATTTCAAGTAATTCTTTAATGGAATATACAGAGAGTAGTAACAATATACTTTTGACTTCAAAACTTAAGGATATTGCTCTTGTTTTTAAAGAGTTTGAAACAAATATGGAAGATAAATATATTGATGAAGAAGATAAATTTAATTATTTTATTGAGATTATTAAAGAGTCAGAGTTAATTAAGAATTCTTATTTTTATATTGATAGTTTTATGGGATATACATACCAGGAGATTAAAATAATAGAGCAATTAATGAAGTATTCTAAAAACCTTACAATAACTTTTTTACTTGATGAAAAAATTGCTGAAGGAAGTAGTAATGATTTAGAAGTTTTTTCTCCATCATTAAAGTACTTTAATATGCTAAGTAAAATTGCCAAAAAGAATAAGGTAAAAGAGAGTAAGAAAGTATTTTCTTATCCTATTAAAGACTTAGAAATTGGTCATATTGAAAAAAATATGTTCAAATATCCTTTTAAAGTTTTTAGTGGTGAAAATAATTCAGTTAAAATCGATGTAGATTTAAATTATGAAGAAGAAATTGAAAGGCTTGCTATAGAAGTTTCTAATTTGGTTAGAAATAATGGCTATAGGTGGAGAGATTTTGCAGTCGTTTCAGGACATATTGAGGATTATGATATTATTCTTAAACGTGTATTTGATGAATATAATATTCCATATTTTATTGATGACAAAAGAAGTATAACTAATAGCCCTATTATAAAGGTCATACTATTTGCATTAAAATCAATACAAAAATATTATAGATATGAAGATATGTTTAAATTAATCAAAACAAACTATGTTGGTCTTACAAGGGAAGAAGGAGAACTTCTTGAAAATTATGCTCTTTCATATGGTATTAAAGGTAAGAGATGGCTCGTTGATATTGAAAGTGAAAATAATGATAATGAAATATACGAGTCATATAAAAAAATTATTGTAATTCCTTTGATGGAACTTGAAAAAAATTTAGCAAACAAAAATACTGTTAAAAATATGACTGAAGCTATATATAAATATATGAGTCAAATAAATATTTTTGAAAAACTAAGTGGAACAATTGATAAATTAATTAATGATGGTAAAAATGATATTGCAAATGAATATTCACAAATATGGAATATTTTAATTGATATTTTTGATCAAATTGTAGAAATAAACGGCGATGAAAAGATGGAATTAAAAGATTTTATAGATATGCTTGAATCTGGATTCGAAGAATATAAAGTTGGTATAATTCCACCAACGATTGATAAAGTAACAATAGCTAAAATTGAAAGAATTAAATCAAATAATATTAAAAATTTATTTGTGATAGGTTTAAATGATGGTAGAATTCCAGTAAGTAGAAACGATTATGGCATATTAATAGATGATGAAAAAAATGAATTAATTAATACTGGACTTCAGTTAAAATCTGATTTATCAAGTGTTGAAAATGACGAAGAATTAGCATTTTATTCACTTCTTTCTAAAACAAAAGAAAGGATATTCTTTTCTTATTCACTTTCATCAAATTCAGGCAAAGCGCTTAGACCGTCAATTTATTTAGATAAACTTCTTAAAATTTTTCCGAGTATTAAAGTTGATGATACTATAAAAAGAAAAAATAATAAAGGTAAAAATTATATTATTGAAAGCGAGGCTTCATTTAGATATTTAACGGAAAATTTAAGAATGTGGATAGATGGTAAAGATATTGATGAGCTTTGGTTTTCGGTGTATAGATGGTTTTATAATAAAGCTGAATATAGAGAAAAACTACTAAACATTATTGATGGATTATTTCACAAAAATCAAGTTAAGAGTATTGGTAAAATTGGAGCAAATGATTTATATAAATTACCTCTTAAAGCAAATGTATCAAGAATTGAAAATTTCAATAGGTGCCCATTTTCTCATTTTATTGACTATGGGCTTAAACCAAAAAAACGTGAAGAATATACTGTTGAACTTCCAGATATCGGTATAATATTTCATGAATCTATTGAAAAATTTGGTAGACAAGTATTTTCAAATCAGGATGTTTTTATTGATTTAAAAGAAAATGAAGCCTATAGCATGATTGAAAAGATAATTGATGACATGGCAAGAGATTATGGTAAAAAAGTATTTGATTCTAGTTACAAATACAAATATTTAATTAATAAAATCAAAAGAGTTGGAAGAAGAGCTGCTTGGACAATAATTAAACATGTTAAAGAAGGTGATTTTTTTCCAAAGTCATATGAACTTAAATTTGGAGAAGGTTTTAATGCTATACCATCTATTATAATTGAGCTTAAAACAGGTGAAAAGTTATTTTTAGAAGGTAGAATAGATAGAGTAGATTTATTAGATAATGATGGTCAGATGTATGTAAAAATTATTGATTATAAATCTGGAAGTAAAAAATTTGATCTTTCTGATGTTATAAATGGTATACAAATTCAGCTTCTTATATATATGGATGCAGTGCTTGAAAATCCAGATTATTTTAGGTGCGAAAAATTAAATCCAGCGGGCGTATTTTATTTTAAAATAGACGATCCGCTCTTAAATGGTGAAGATATTGATATTTCAAAAATTGAAAGTGAAATATATAGTTCGCTTAAACTTGATGGACTTGCTATAAGCAAAGTTAATATAGTTAATTCAATAGATCGAAATTTATTAAATGAAAATAAATCGAAGGTAGTCCCTGTAGAACTAAAAAAAGATGGAACGTTTTCAGCTAGGTCTGCAGTTTTAGATGAAGAAGATTTTAATAAACTTATAGACTATGTTAAAGATAAGGTTATTGAAAGTGCTAGCGAAATTACGGATGGAAACATTAGAATAGAGCCCATACTTACAAACAATTTTAAAGCATGTGAGTATTGTTCGTATAGTGCAATCTGTCAATTTGATACTAGATTTGAAGATAATTTTTATAGAAGAATTAAAAAATACAAAAAAGATGAAGTAATAGAAATAATTAATAGGGGCTAATTATGGTTAAATGGACTGAAGATCAAAAAAAAGCTATAGAGGTTAGAGATAGAAATATACTAGTTTCAGCTGCTGCTGGTTCTGGTAAAACAGCTGTATTAGTTGAAAGAATTATTAATATTATTATAAAAGATAAAGTTAGTTTAGAAAATATGTTAATTGTAACATTTACCAATGCGGCTGCAAGTGAGATGAGAGAGAGAATATTAAATTCTTTAGTTAAAAAAATAGAAATTGAAAAAGAAGATAGTTCTTTTATAAGAGAGCAGATTGGATTAGTAAATAAAGCACTTATTACTACAATGCATTCATTTTGTCTTGATATTGTGAAAAAAAATTATTATAAAATAGATATTGATCCTAATTTTAAAATAGGTGATACTACTGAACTTCAAATAATGCTTTCAGAATCAATTGACCAAGTATTTGAAAATGAATATATGAATGAAAAGAGCGATTTTATTTCTTTAGTTGAAGCTTATGGAACAAATAGAGATGATAAAGCACTAAAAGAAATAATAATCAAATTGTACTATTTTATTCAAAGTAAGCCAAATCCACTTGGCTGGCTTAAAGACGCAATTGAACTCTATAGTATTGAAAAAGAAGAATTTGATTCCCATATATGGGTTAAATCAGTAAAAGAAAACATAAAATATTCACTTGAATCCCTAAAAAGTATACTTCACGAAGCAATTGAAACTGCAAGTGAGGAAGATGGACCAAGTGAGTATCTAGATGCTCTTTTAAGTGATTATGAATCTTTAGAAGATTTAGAAGAAAGTTTAGAAGAAAATTATGATGATTTTACAAATATAATTAAAAAAATTGAATTTTTAAGGATGAAATCAGTTTCTAAAAAAAGAAAAGAAGAAGTAGATTTATTAAAAATCGAAAAAACTAAAAAACTTAGAGATGATTATAAAAAAATTATAAGAAAGCTTTCAAAATCACTTGGAGAAAAAAATACAAAAGAAATTATAAAAGTAATGAATGAAATGTATCCATATGTGAAATATATTTATAAATTAGTTTCTTTAGTATATGAAAAATATCTTGAATTAAAAAAAGAAAAATCATTTCTTGATTTTAATGACTTAGAGCAGTTTTCTATTGAACTATTAAAATATGAAGATATTAGAAAATATTATCAAGAAAAGTTTGATTATATTGTACTCGATGAATATCAAGATTCCAATATTGTACAGGAAACTATTATAAATTCAATAAAAAGAGACAATAATTTATTTTTAGTTGGTGATGTTAAGCAAAGTATATATAGATTTAGACTAGCAGATCCTGACCTTTTTATTGAAAAATATAAAAATTATAATTTAGACGAAGGTAAAAATGATGTAAAAATTGATTTATCTATGAATTTTAGAAGTAGAAAAGAAATATTAAATGCTATAAATTTTATCTTTGATAATATTATGTTAGAGGAAATAGGTAATATTGATTATGATGAAAATGCATTTTTATATAATGGAATGGACTTTAAAGAAAACTATAATTCATCTGTTGATGTAGATATTATAGAGGGCAATACAGATGATATAGTTGAAGGTGAAAATAATAATGAAGTAAATTCTTTACTTTTAGATATGCAAAAAACTGAAATTGAAGCACTTCATATAGCAAAAAAAATAAAAAGCATATTAGGTGAGAAAATATATATTGCTAAAAAAAATGAATACAAAGCCATTGAGTATAGAGATATAGTAATACTTCTTCGTGCAACTAAAAGCCGTGCAAGTGTTTTTGCAGAAATATTTGCAAATGAAGGTATACCTCTATTTAGTGATGTAGGAAATAAATATTTTGAAGTATTAGAGATTAAAATTTTTATAAATTTACTTAGATTAATAGATAATAGATTTCAAGATATTCCATTAATTACAGTTTTAAGATCATCTATAGGAAATTTTTCTATTGAAGAATTAATAAGCATAAGAGAATTCAATTTAGATGAAAGATTTTTTAATAATTTTTATAACTATAATAAAGATGATTTATTAAGAAAAAAAATTATAGAATTTACTAAAAAAATTGATAATTGGTCCTTTGAAGCGTCATATATGAAACTAGATGAATTTCTTTGGAAAGTCTTAAAAGATTCAGGCTTTTACAATTTCGTTGGTGCGAGTATTGATGGTGAAAATAGACAAGGAAATTTAAAGTTATTAATAGAAAAAGCGGATTATTTTGAAAAATCGACTTCAAGTGGAATTTTTAGCTTTATAAAGTATATTGAAAAATTAGAAAAATCATCTGGTGATATGGGAAGTGCCGTGTCTATTAGTGAAAACGATAATGTTGCACGGCTTATGAGTATTCATAAATCTAAAGGCTTAGAATTTCCTGTAGTAATACTTTCTGGAAGCGGAAATAAATTTAATTTAATGGATTTAAGTGGAAATATTTTAATAGATAAAGATTTAGGCTTTGGTCTTAAATATATTAATTATAAAGAAAGATATTACAAGGAAAGCTTGCCTCAAAATGCAATAAAACATAGACTTAAAAAAGCAACTATTGCTGAGGAACTAAGGATTTTATATGTTGCTCTAACAAGAGCAGTTGATAAACTAATAATCGTTGGTTATGTAAAAAAATTAGATTCATCAGTTCAAAAGTGGAAGAAGACAATTTCTCCTTTTCTAATTTTAGAATCAAATTCATACCTTGATTTAATTATGACAGTACTTATAAAACATAAAGATGCCTATATATTAAGAGAAGGACTAGAAGATTATGAACTTATTGAAAATGAGTCGAAATGGAATATTAATATATATCCAAAATATGATATTGTAAAAAATATTGTAAAAAAAGAAGAAATTGATTCATCTTTAAAATCAAAACTTATTAATTGTGATTTTACTTTAGATGAAAATAATCTTAAATTTGTGGACGAAAAATTTAATTTTAAATACAAATATGAGCAAAATGTTATGCTTCCATCTAAACTTGTTGCTACTGATATGAAAAAAATAGAAAATATGGATTATAAAGATTTAAATTATAAAATACCAAGCCTTATATCTTCTCCAAAATTTATGACTACAGAGAAAATAGATGGTGCATTAATTGGAACTACTTATCATAAGATTTTTCAAAATATTGATTTTAAAAATGGGTTAAAATCTAAGGATTATATAATTAATTTAATAGATAAATTAGTAAGCAAAAATCTAATAGATAAAGAACTTGTTTCTTATATAAAAATTAATAAAATATTAAAATTTCTAGAATCAGACTTGTATAATAGGATTGCAGAATCTGAAAAGTATTTTAAAGAAGAACCATTTGTATTTAGTAAAAATATTAATGGTGAAAAAGTTTTAGTTCAAGGTATTATAGATCTTTTTTATATTGAAAATAATGAAATTGTTTTAGTGGATTATAAGAGCGATAAAATTACTTCTAATATTTCAACATTTGTTAATAAATATAAAGGTCAATTATCTATTTATAAAGAAGCTCTTTTAAAATCAACAGATATGATTGTAAAAGATACGTATATTTACTTTATAGATAAAAGTGAACTTGTAAAAGTGGAGGTATAAATGAAATTACTTCATACATCAGATTGGCATCTTGGAAAGCATTTGGAAGGTAAAAGTAGACTTGATGAACAAGAAAAATTTTTAGAAGATTTAATAAATATTACAAATAAAAATAGTGTTGATGTAGTTTTGATTTCTGGGGATATTTTCGATACGGTAAATCCATCTTCAAAAGCAGAAACACTGTATTATGATACAGTTAAAAAATTGTCAAATGGCGGAGAAAGATTAATTGTTATTATTGCAGGTAATCATGATAATCCATCAAGACTAGATGCTGTATATCCACTTGCAAAAGAACTTGGAATTATTATAGTAGGAAAGCCAGGTAAGATTTTAGAAACTGGTAAAGTAGGTAATTTTGATGTTTTAAAGAGTGATAAAGGTTTAGTAGAAATAGATATAAAGGGAGAAAAAACTATATTTGCCCTTCTTCCATATCCAAGTGAATCTAGGCTTGAAGAGGTATTTGATTACTATTTTAAAGAGGAAGATGCACAGAGAGAATATTCAAAGAGAATTGGACTTATTATGGATTACTTTGATTCTTATTTTAGAGAAGACACTATAAATATAGTCGCATCACATTTATTTGTAATGGGCGGACTTTCTACCGATAGTGAAAGACCAATTCAAATTGGAGGAGGTCTTTTAGTTCACGCTAGTGATTTATCTAAAAAAGCTGACTATATAGCACTCGGACATTTGCATAGACCTCAAAGAATTAAATCGGAGTTTTCAAATATTATATATTCGGGTTCACCTATTCAGTATTCAAAAAGCGAAATTGGGTATTCAAAGTCAGTCTTTATAGTAGATTTTAAAGCTGGAAAGGCTCCAGTTATTGATGAAATATGGTTAAATACTTATAAACCAATTGAAGTATGGAAATGTAATTCAATTACCGAGGCTATTGAAAAAGCAAGAGAAAATAGCCAAAAAGAAAGCTATGTTTATTTAGAAATAAAAACTGACAAAGTAATTGAGCTTTCCGAGATAAAAGAAATTAAAAATCTTAAAAATGATATTTTATCAATTGTACCAATCTTTTCAGAAAGTGAAAGAGAGAGTGAAGAGTTTAATACAGATGATAAAGATATTTATGAATTATTTGATGAATACTATTTTAGTGAAAATATGGCTAAAGCAAGTCAAGAATTAACAAAGATGTTTTATGAGATTGTAAGAGGTGATGAAGATGAAACCGATATTTCTTAAATTAGCAGGACTCAATAGTTATATAGAAGAAGAAAGTGTTGATTTTGAAAAGCTTTCATCTAGGGGATTATTTGGTATATTTGGAACTACTGGTTCAGGTAAATCAACTATTCTTGATGCAATTACAATTTCTTTATTTGGAACAAATGCGATTGCTAGAAGTACAAAAGAATTTATTAATACTGATGTTAGTCATATGAAGTTATACTTTAAATTTGAACTTAACACATCTAGCGGAAGATGTATTTTCGAAATAAACAGAAGTTTTAAAAGATCAAAATCGGGTGTTATTAACGATATGGCGAGATTTACAAAAAAAAGTATAAACGGTGAACTAATTGAGATTAGAGAGGGTGCAAGTGATGTAAACGAAATAGTTGTTTCAGAGATTGGTTTGAAACCTGATGATTTTATGAAAAGCGTTGTACTTCCACAGGGTAAATTTAGTGATTTCTTAAATATGAGCGGAAAAGACAAAAGAAATATGCTTGAAAGACTTCTTAATTTAGGTGAATTTGGAAGCGAATTAAGCAATAAAGTTAGACTTAAAAAAAATAAATTAACAAAAGAGTTAGACGTATTAAAGGGACAGTTAAGTGTTTTTAATATTGAAGAATTTGAAAAACTTGATCAATATACTTTGAAAAACGCACAGCTTAAAAAAGAAGAAGAATCTTTACAAACTTTGATTGAAAAATTAGAAAAAGAAAAATTAGAAAAAAAAGAATTATTTAAAAAAAGAGAAGAATTTAATAAGGTTTCTGAAACATTAAGTAAATTGTCTTTAGAGAAAAAAGACATGGAAGTGAAAAAAGACTTGGTTTTAAAATATGAAGAGGCAATAAAGATTTACCCATATAAAAAAGATCTAGATAAACTTAATGAAGATATTATTAGTGTTAAAAAAAGTTTAGAAAATAAATCAAAAGAAAAAGAAAAAATCTTAAAAAGCTACAATGAAAATAAAATTAAATTTGAAAATATTGAAAATGAAAAAAATACCGAACTTCCAAAACTAGATATAGAAATAGAGAAATTAAAAGAAAATATTATTTTAGAAAAAAGGACAAATGAATTAGAAATTGAAATAAAAAATTTGAGAGAAAATTATTCTAAAATAAATAAAAAAAGAGAAGAGTTAAGTATTGAATATGAAAAACTTAATAAGGAGCTTTTTGAGAATAAAAGTAAAAAAGAATCAATTAATATTTCTAAAGAAGAAAATTATGTTTCATCTGAATTTAGAGTTTTTATTAATAAACTTTATGAATTGAAAACGGAGAAATTAAAACTAGAAAATTTAAATAAAAATATTATAGAAAAAGAGGAATACTCATCAAAAGCTTTACAAGAACTTGAAAAAAACTTAAGTGAAAGTGGAAAAAATCTTGATAAAATGGCTTTAGAACTAGAAAATAATATAAAAGAAGAGATAGAAATTAAAGATAATATAGAGAATATTAAAATAGAAATTTCTAAGATTAATGAAGATATAGTTAAGATTAATTCTAAAATTCCCTATATTAAAGAACGCTTAGAAAATAAAGACTTATTAGTTAAAGAAATAAAAGACTTTAAAAATAAAAAAGTACTGGGAAACGAAAGACTTCTTTCATATGAAAAAGAAAAGGAAATATTATTAGATAAGATAAAAATGTATGAAGAAGATGTTAATAGAGTAAGAGTTAATAATGTTTTAGAGGTCTTATCTCATAAATTAACTGAAAACAATGAATGTCCTTTGTGTGGTAATATACATCATCCAAAAGTTTTTAAAAAGAAAGAAGATAATGGTATTGATTATAAAGACAAACTTGATTCTTTAAATAAAGAATTAATCAAATTAACAACTAAAATTACACGTTTAGAACTTGAAAATGAAAGCTTTGAGAAGAGTGTTGCTAAAGCAAATCACAATTTAAAAGCTTTTGAAGATATAGATTCTAAGGTTTACACTAAAATTACTCAAGATAAAGAATTAAAGGAAAAAGTTCTAAATAGTAAAAATGAAATTCTTAAAAATTCATTGAAGGAACAAGCGATAGTAGAAAAAAAAATAGAAAATAATAGATTAGATAAAGAAAAGTATATAATTGAAAACAATTCATTTATTGAAAATAGAAAACAATTAATTGAAGTTTTAAAAGAAACAGTGAAGGATAAAGAAAATAATATCAAATTGACTAGTGATATTGACAAAAATATAGACTTAATATTTGATAAAAATATTTTAGAATATGATCAAAAAAGATGTGTAAATATATTTAATGAGATTATTAATGAAAAAAATACTATTGAAAAGAAAGACAAATTCTATCAAAAAAATGATAAAGAACTAATTAATATTGATAAACTAATTGCTCTTAATATATCTAAAATAGAAACTCTTAAAGAAGAAATAAATCAAAAGACAAATGAAATTGATGTTGCAATTGAAAAAGGAAAGGGTATATCTGAAATAATAAAGATAAATAAGGAAAAGTTAAATAAATATTCTTATAATGATTCTTTAGAAAAAGTTTTAAAAAATGCTATAAATAAAAAGACTAGAATAAGTGAAGAGTATAATGAATTAAAACAAAAAACTGAAAATGAAAAAGAACTAATTTTAAAAACGCAGAATGTTATTTCATCTTTAGAAGGGAATTTAGATATTTATAATGAAAAATCAGTAGAAGTTAAGAGTAGATTGCTAGATTTAGTAAATAAAAGTATTTTTGAAAGTGACAATGAAATAGAAAAATACCTTGTAAGCGAAAAAAGAGTAGAGAACCTTAAAATTGAAATAGAAAATTTTGAAAATGAATTTAGAACTATTAATCAAAATTTTTTAGAACTTAGTAAAATTATTAGTGGAAAAGCTGAGAAAGATTTTGATTATATTTCTACTCAAAATTTACTTGAAAGTAGTAAAAAGGAGAAAGAAGAAAAAATAGGTGAAATGGGTAAAATTTCGAGTATTATTGATAGCATAAACAAAGATAAAGAAAGTTATATTGTAATAAGCAATTTAGAAAAAGAAAAGAATAGAAAATACGATTTAGTAATGGAAATACAAAAATTACTTCATGGTAATAAGTTCGTTGAATACATCGCTACAAAGCATATGAAATATATTGTAAAAGACGCATCAATTAGGTTACTGAATATTACAAATGATAGATATTCACTTGAAATTGATTCAAAGGGTAATTTTATTATTTGTGATAATTATAATGGCGGAGTAAAAAGAAGCACAAGTACGCTTTCGGGCGGGGAAACTTTTATGACTTCTCTCTCTCTTGCTCTAGCACTTTCAAGTCAAATACAACTAAAAGGTAATGTGAATTTAGAATTCTTTATTTTGGATGAAGGATTTGGCTCACTTGATAAAGATTTACTTGATACGGTTATGAGTTCTTTAGAGAAACTTCATTCAGACAATCTATCAATTGGTATTATATCACACGTTGAAGAATTAAAGACTAGAGTTCCAATTGCACTACTAGTAAATGAAGCCGCTGCAGGTATTAAGGGCTCATCGCTTCAAATAAAAATAAATTAGAAATATATATAATGGGATAAATGAAGGAAGTGTTTTTATGAATTTAGAAAGAGAATTAAAAGTTGCTAAAGAAATTTCGCTTCTCGCTGGTAAAAAAATAGCTGAAATATATAGTGAGTCTTTTGATGTGTATTACAAAGATGATAAAACACCATTAACAAAGGCAGATCTGGAAGCTAACACTATAATAGTGACTCAGTTAAAAAAAGAATTTCCACTATATGATATTATCAGTGAAGAAGACGATGAAAGAAGAGTATTAAGTAGTGAGTTTTGTTTTATTATTGATCCACTTGATGGAACAAAAGAATTTGTTAAAAGAAATGATGAATTTACAGTAAATATAGCACTTTCTTATAAGGGTGAAGTTATTCTTGGAGTGGTATATGCTCCAATGCTGAATGAACTTTATTTTGCAACTAAAGGAAATGGAGCTTTTATTGAAAAAAATGAAATTGTTAAAAAAATACATGTATCCAAAAGAACAAGTAATTTAAAAGTACTATCTAGCCGTAGTCATCATAGTAAAAGGTTTGAAGAATTTAAGAATCTAAATGATGAAAAAATACTACAAGCAACTAAAATGGGAAGCTCTTTAAAGGGATGTTCAATTGCAAAAGGTGAGTATGATGTTTACTATAACTTTGGAAACAAAACAAATATATGGGACACTGCTGCGATGGAAATAGTAGTTAAAGAAGCAGGGGGTGTTTTTACTGACCTTAATGGCAAAGCCATATGTTACGATGGAAAAACTTTAAAAAATGAAAATGGGTTTATGATATTAAATAGCATGCGAAACGAACTTAAGAGAGAATAAGATTCAAACAAAAGGAGAGAAAATACTGGGTATTTCTCTCCTTTTGCGAAGATATTAATTTGAAATTATTACTAGCTGTATTTAGTAAAAAAGGTGATTTTATGAAAAAAACAACTGATTTTGACATATTGCTTTCTTCTAATAAATGGAAATATACTGCGTTTAGTGTACTATTTATTTTTCTTTCACTTCTATCATTTATATTTATTTCTCATTTAGTAAATACGAGTATTACTAGTATTAATTTTAAAATATTTACATATGATTTATTTATTAAATTAACCGTTTTAATGTTAATTTATTTTGCTATGGATGCTTTAAGATTATATTATATTTTAAAATCTATTCATCAAAATATTGAAGTGAAATATTTGATGAAATTAGTTTTTGTAAATATGTTTATTTCAGGTATAACTCCTCTTGCGACAGGTGGAGGATTTGTACAAGTTTATTATCTTATTAAAAAGGGTATATCTTTAGGAGATGCTGTTGTTTCAACAACAATTAGAACTGCAATTCCAATTGTATTTTTTATTATTATGACTCCTATAGTACTGATTGTTGATAAGGACTATATAAATTTGTTTTCAAATGGATTTTCACTTCCAATAATCACCATAGGGGTTTTAATTTATGTTGCAATTGCTCTAGTATTTTATAAGCTTTTAAATAATATAAAATCAATTAAGTGGTTTTTTTATAAACTACTAAAATTTGCTATAAAGAAAAGAATAATTTCTAAAAAAACATTTAAAAAGGTGATTAGAATAGTTTTTAAAGAGCTTGATAATTTTATAAAAAGTATAAAAAAATTCTTCCATTCTGATTCCAAAAATATATTTTTATCAGTATTATTTTCATTATTGTTTTTATTTTCATTGTTTTTATTTCCAGTACTAATAGTTAATGATCTTGGTTACAATGTTTCTTTAGCTTCTATTATTGGAATTCAAATCATAGTAACATTTATTATGTATTTTGCACCGACACCAGGTGCAACAGGAATTGCAGAAGGTAGTTTTGCGATTATTTTTGCGCAATTTGTAGATAAATCCAATATTTTATCTGTAATATTTATTTGGAGATTTTTTACTATGTATATTGGGGTATTTATTGGAATGTTGATATTTTTTACAGGAATAGTTAAAAGTAAATTTAGTAATAAATAATGAGTAAGTAATAAACAAAATTAAAGCGATATTATTTTAGAAATTTAAAAAACAAGAAGATGATAATGGGGAATTTAAATGAATAAAAAAAAGATTTTAAAAATACTAATTCATATAAATATTGTACTTATACTAATTGTAGCGCTTTATAAAGGCTACTTAAGTGTTTATGAAAGCAATTTTGAGTCAATAAATATTAATAGTATAAATAGAATTGAAAATAAAAACAAAGATAGCAACAATATATCTTTTGCCGTAGCAGGAAATATTAACAATTCTATTGATATTTTTGATAAGCAAATAGTAAAAAATATAAATGATGATAAAAGTATTGATTTTGTAATATCTACAGGGAATGCAGTGCTTGATGGTGCAGAAGATAAATATAGAATAATCAATAAGAGTCTAAAAAAACTTAATGTTCCTTTTGTTGATTGTTTTGGAGAAAACGAATTATCTGATGGCGGTGATGTAAGATTTTATAAACATTTTGGACCATATTATTTTTCGTATAGCTTAAATGATTCAGTTTTTATTTTCTTAGATACTACGGTTAAAACTTCTAAAGAGTGGCAAAAAAAATGGCTTGTAAATGAGCTTGATAATGCAAAAGAATATAAATATAAATTTGTAGTAATGAACAAGCCGCCTTTTAAGATTGAAGAAAATTCGATGATAATAGGTAATAGTGATAGCTATATTAAAGACAAAGACTACAGTGAGTTTTTGATTAATACTTTTTCAAAGTATCAGGTAACAGCAGTCTTTGCATCTTCAGTAAATACATATGAGAATAAAATAATAAAAAATGTAAATTATTTTATAACTGGAGGAGCGGGTGGATTTATTTTAAATAGTCCTGAAAATTTTTATCATTATATTAAAGTAACTTTTTCGTCAAGTGGAGTAAAATATTTAGTTGTTAAACAGGAACTTAGTAGAAATTCTTTTTATAGAATAACTGAAAATATTTGGATTTTTATTCATTCTATTTTCTATACAAATTGGATAAGTTTATTATTTATATTATCAATTATACTAGCTATTGGAATATTTATCTATTCCCTAGCATTTGTCGAAAAAAATTTTTATAGAGATTTTAATGCTGAAAATACAGAAAATTATAATGAAAAAAAATTGTGTATTGCTATTTTTACTAACAATTATTTTCCTTTTGTTGGTGGTGTACCAATTTCTATAAAAAGAACCGTTAATAGTTTAAGAGATAATGGTCATGATGTATATATTTTTGCACCAGATTATGGAATGAATAGAGCTAAAATTATTATAGAAGAAAAGAATATTTATAGATTTAAAGCAATTTTTCATTATAAAAATAATAATTTGAATTTTCCAATTGTAAATGCATTTTTACCTGAAATCGAAAAACAATTTATAAAGCATAAATTTGATATTATACATGTACAACACCCATTTTGGATGGGAAAAAAAGGATTGAAATTAGGACTGAAATATAATATACCAGTAGTATTAACATATCATACTAAGTTTGAAGATTATGCACATTTATTACCGTTTTTCAGAAATTTATTTAAAAATACTATTTCACATAAATTAATAAAAAGATTTGCTCAAAACTGTACTAGTATTATAGCGCCAACAAATACTGTAAGTGAGTATTTAAGAAACATTGGAGTAAGTAGGTATATAGATGTAATTCAAACAGGTGTCGATTTAGATGTTTATCAAAATGTTAAGGAAGATGAACTTAATGAATTAATAAATATGAACAAAGCAAACAATGAAATTGTGCTGTGTTCTGTCTTAAGGCTTTCTAAGGAAAAAAATATTGATTTTTTAATTGATGGCATTAAATATATTAAAGAACACACGAGAGTGCCTTTTAAATGTCTAATTGTTGGAGATGGTCCTGAAAAGAGTAGAATTTATGAAAAAATAAAACAATATAAATTGACTACAGAAGTAGAACTCGTTGGACTTGTTAAGCCGAAAGAAGTTAGTAAATACTATATAGCATCTGATATTTTTGTATTCAGTTCTAAATCAGAAACACAGGGCATGGTAATACTTGAAGCAATGGCTGGTGGGTGTCCTACAGTAGCAATTCGTTCAAGTGGAATTGATGATTTAATTGAAAATAATTTTAATGGTTATAAAACAAAAGATGATATAAAAGATTGGTCAGAAAAGTTAATCTATTTAATGAAAAATAAATTAGTATTAGATAAGTTAGGTGAAAATGCATATAAATTTTCAAAAAATTATTCAAAAGAAGAAATTGTAAAAAGAATTATTAGTATTTATAAAAAATCTATAGAAAACTATAATGATTTTGAATTTCTAAATGGCAAAAATTAGCATGAATAATTATGAATAAAAAACAAATGAATATATAGTATAAAATTAGATTGTTTTAATAATACTGTTATATTTGAAAGGTGAGATAAATTAGTGGGGAGATTTGATGTATATTATAAAAAGATAATAAGTAAAATTTTTATTAAATATATAGATTTTGTGTTTAAGACAAGTAAAATAATAAAAAATGAAAATTTTAATTTGCTTAAAAATGAGAATAAAGAAAAGTATATTGTGCTTTTTTGGCATGGTGATAGTTATTCTCTTAATCCTTTTTTAAAAGGTGAGAGCTTGTATGTAATTACTACTGCCGATTCTAGAGGAGATTATATAACTGATCTATGTAATTTCTATGGTTATAAAACGTTTAGAGTACCAGATGAAACAAATGGGGAGGGAAATTTTCTTCGTAAAATTAGAAAAGAAATTGATTTTGGAGATAAAAGTAATCTTGCAGTCGCAA